>NZ_CP082292.1:2649070-3311338 GCF_019880205.1 Pantoea alfalfae | reverse complement strand
GGGATGTTGATGGTGGTCGCACCGGCGTTAATCGTCGCTTCAACCATCCGGCACAGGTCATCAATTGGCGTACGGCCGCCATCTTCACAGGAGAACTCAACGTCACTGGTGTAGTTACGTGCACGCTTCACCATATGCACCGCACGCTCAATCACTTCCGGCAGCGTACTGCGCAGTTTTGTAGCGATGTGCATGGGTGACGTCGCGATAAAGGTATGGATACGGAAGGCTTCGGCAACGCGCAGTGATTCGTACGCCGCGTCGATGTCTTTCTCCACACAACGCGCCAGCCCGCAGACCCGGCTATTTTTGATGGTGCGGGCAATGGTCTGTACTGATTCAAAGTCGCCTGGTGAAGAGACCGGGAAACCCACTTCCATCACATCCACGCCCATACGCTCCAGCGCTAAGGCAATCTGCAATTTTTCTTTCACACTCAGGCTGGCCTGTAATGCCTGCTCACCATCGCGCAGAGTGGTATCGAAAATAATGACTTGCTGGCTCATCGTATTCATCCTTTTGCTTTTTCGGGCCTGGCAACGAGCATAAAAAAACCCGCGACAGGCGCGGGTTTTTAACTTTCAGCAGGTTTGAATCAGTGTTTGATTCCGCCCACAAGTCTACCGCGCAAGCTGAGTGCGTTTAGTAGTAGACCGAGAAGGCGAACAGAACGAAACATGGATTCAAACCTTATAAAATGTTGTGCTGTACATATTGGTACTGGAATCGCTCAGGGATGTCAACCTTCAATGCAGGGGTATTATCCGGGACGATGAAGAAAGATATTCTGTTATTTAACGGTCCGGCAGCGTAATGAACAGCGCATCAGTTGCGGCGGAAGCGAACATTGTCAGAATGCACTCTTTTACGGGCTGGTTGATGATTTATTTAATTGAAAGTAAAAGGTTTTATTGGTCTTTTGTCCAGCGCCGTCACAGGATTTATCACCTGCCGGTTAGCATAATCGAATGCGCTTGCGTGATTTACTGGTTAATTACGCCAGAAAAGAAAAGTGTCAGGCGATTGTGGGCTATTGCAGGCGGTAATAAGTTTTCGTTATTTCTTATATCACGCTGAAAATAATTTCTTACTTAGCATTTTCGTCTGCGGTTCTGCGACGTAATTAGTTTAATCCGCGCAGCCAATTCTTATCAGGCAGAGCCTTTACGTCCCGGCCTTTTAATTTACGCGGGTTTGTGGTTTGCCTGCCCGGTTAACTGCGGTTATGGTAATTGACCTACTCTCATAACAATGAACTCAACAGATTTCTCTGTAACAGGACAGCGGCACATGTTTTCGCTGTCGTGCATAAACATAAGATTTTGATTGGCAAAGCAGGCACCAGGGCAACGTGTTACGCACCAACGGGCGTAGTAACCGGGCCGGGTCCTCAAGCCTGGAGGCAGAAGATGGAGATGTTGTCAGGAGCCGAAATGGTCGTCCGTTCGTTAATCGATCAGGGCGTTAAGCAGGTATTCGGTTATCCGGGTGGCGCAGTCCTGGATATCTATGATGCGCTGCAAACCGTCGGGGGTATCGATCATATTCTGGTGCGCCATGAGCAGGGCGCAGTGCATATGGCTGACGGCCTGGCACGCGCCACTGGCGAAGTCGGCGTGGTGCTGGTCACCTCAGGACCGGGTGCAACCAATGCGATTACCGGTATCGCTACCGCCTATATGGACTCGATTCCGCTGGTGATTCTGTCGGGTCAGGTTCCTTCGTCGCTGATTGGCTATGACGCCTTTCAGGAGTGCGACATGGTCGGCATCTCTCGTCCGGTGGTGAAGCACAGCTTCCTGGTGAAAAGCACCGAAGAGATCCCAACCGTGCTGAAAAAGGCGTTCTGGCTGGCCTCCAGCGGACGTCCGGGACCGGTGGTGATCGACCTGCCAAAAGATATTCTGAACCCGGCCAATAAACTGCCTTATCACTGGCCAGAGTCAGTGAGCATGCGCTCTTATAACCCGACTATTCAGGGTCACAAAGGGCAGATTAAGCGTGCGCTGACGACGCTGCTGGCTGCGAAAAAGCCGGTGATCTACGCGGGTGGCGGTGCCATTACCGCAGGCTGCGAAGCGGAACTGTTACAGCTGGCTGAGAGCCTGAATATTCCGGTAACGACCTCGCTGATGGGCCTGGGCGCGTTTCCGGGTACCCATCGTCAGTGCGTTGGTATGCTGGGTATGCACGGTACCTATGAAGCCAACATGACGATGCACAATACCGACCTGATTTTTGGTATTGGTGTTCGCTTCGATGACCGCACCACCAACAATCTGGCGAAATATTGTCCCAACGCCACGGTGATGCATATCGATATCGACCCGACCTCTATCTCCAAGACGGTATCGGCGGATGTCCCGATTGTGGGTGATGCAAAACAGGTGCTGCAGCAGATGCTGGAGTTGCTGGCGCAAAGCGACACTCCATCGCGCGCTGAGAGCCTGCACGAGTGGTGGCAGGCAATTGAGGGCTGGCGCAGTCGTCACTGTCTGGCGTTTGATCGCACCAGCGACAAAATCAAGCCGCAGGCCGTGATTGAAACTATCAGCCGTCTGACCAAAGGCGATGCGTACGTCACGTCGGATGTGGGACAGCATCAGATGTTTGCGGCGCTCTATTATCCTTTCGACAAACCGCGCCGCTGGATCAACTCTGGCGGTCTCGGCACCATGGGCTTCGGTCTGCCCGCAGCACTTGGCGTGAAGATGGCGCTGCCAGAAGAGACCGTCATCTGTGTAACGGGCGATGGCAGTATCCAGATGAACATTCAGGAGCTCTCTACCGCGCTGCAGTACGATCTGCCGGTGCTGGTGCTGAACCTGAATAACCGGGTGCTGGGCATGGTGAAGCAGTGGCAGGATATGATCTATTCCGGTCGTCACTCCCAGTCTTATATGGAATCGCTGCCTGACTTCGTGCGTCTGGCGGAAGCTTATGGACATGTCGGCATCGCGATTGAGCACCCGGCTGAGCTGGAAGAGAAGCTGACGCTGGCGCTGGAAACGCTGGCGAAAGGACGTCTGGTGTTTGTGGATGTCACCGTTGACGGTAGCGAGCACGTTTACCCGATGCAGATTCGCGGTGGCAGCATGGATGAGATGTGGTTAAGCAAAACGGAGAGGACATAATTATGCGTCGCATTTTATCAGTTCTGCTGGAGAACGAATCCGGCGCATTATCCCGTGTCGTCGGTCTGTTTTCGCAGCGCGGCTATAACATTGAAAGCCTGACCGTGGCACCGACCGACGATCCGACACTGTCGCGGATGACCATTCAGACAGTGGGCGATCAGAAGGTGCTGGAGCAGATTGAAAAGCAGCTGCACAAGCTGGTGGATGTGTTGCGTGTCACCGAACTGGGGCAGGGCGCCTATGTTGAGCGCGAAATCATGCTGGTGAAGATTCAGGCCAGCGGTTATGGCCGTGAAGAGGTGAAGCGTAACGCCGAGATCTTCCGCGGTCAGATTATCGACGTGACGCCGACGCTGTACACGGTTCAGCTGGCAGGCACCAGTGACAAACTGGACGCCTTCCTGAATAGCGTTCGCGAGGTTGCCGAAATTGTTGAAGTGGCACGCTCCGGTATCGTGGGCGTTTCACGTGGCGATCGCATCATGCGTTAATCACGCTGCGTCACCATCGATCCTCACCTAACCCGGCGAAATGCCGGGTTTTTTTATTTTTTATGCGCCAGGCGGGTTACATTCAGAAAAGCGGTTGCTCCGCGCACTTTTCTGCTGTTAGATGATAGTCATAAGTTATCCATAGCTTAACTGCGGCTATTTTTGCCGTTAAAGCGGATTTGATGGTGGGGTTATCGTGAAACTGGATGAAATTGCGCGTCTGGCAGGCGTATCGCGCACCACGGCCAGTTATGTGATCAATGGCAAAGCGCGGCAGTATCGTGTCAGCGACAAAACCGTTGAGAAAGTCATGGCGGTGGTACGTGAGCATAATTATCACCCTAATGCGGTGGCTGCCGGGCTGCGCGCCGGGCGAACGCGCTCTATTGGGTTAGTCATTCCCGATCTGGAAAATACCAGCTATACCCGTATTGCGAACTATCTGGAGCGACAGGCGCGTCAGCGCGGCTATCAGCTGCTGATTGCCTGTTCTGAAGATCAGCCTGATAACGAAATGCGCTGCATTGAACATCTGTTACAGCGGCAGGTCGATGCGATAATCGTCTCTACCTCGTTACCGCCAGAGCATCCCTTTTATCAGCGGTGGATCAACGATCCCCTGCCGATTATCGCGTTAGACCGCGCGCTGGATCGTGAACATTTCACCAGCGTAGTGGGTGCCGATCAGGATGATGCACAGACGCTGGCCGCTGAATTGCGTCAGCTTGAGGTTAAAAATGTGCTGTTCCTTGGCGCGTTACCTGAGCTCTCAGTGAGTTTTCTGCGGGAGATGGGGTTCCGCGATGCCTGGAAAGACGATCCCCGCCCGATTGACTATATCTACTGCAACAGCTTCGAACGTACAGCCGCTGCGGCGCTGTTTGAAAAATACCTGGAAGATCACCCGATGCCGGAGGCGCTGTTTACCACCTCATTTGGTCTGCTGCAGGGTGTCATGGATGTGACGCTGAAACGTGACGGAAGACTGCCGACCGAGCTGGCCATTGCCACGTTTGGCGACCACGAATTACTGGACTTTCTTGAGTGTCCGGTCCTGGCGGTAGGGCAGCGTCATCGTGACGTAGCAGAGCGCGTACTGGAATTAGTTTTAGCCTCTTTAGATGAACCCAGAAAACCGAAACCGGGTTTAACCCGCATTCGTCGTAATTTATACCGTCGCGGACAATTAAGCAGAAAAGTTAAATGAGTAACGGGCAGTATTACGCTGCCCGCCCATTTTATTTCCGTAATGTACTGATTAAATAAACAGGTCGACGTAAAAAAGCGTAAATTCTGCTCATCAAATCTAACAAAGTCGAAAGGCTTATTTTTATTATCTGCTTACAACTTCAACAAACTTCCTGCCCCGTCTGGCCTGAAGCTGCTGTGCTTCCTTTCGGAAATCCCCTAAAATGCCGCCGCTGTCTCAGAAACTACGATAAATATTCAGCGCTTCACATTGTTTCATTTTTAGTCATTTTTACCCGGATCCTTATTTTTATTCAGGTATTCATTGGCTTAATTTTTATATTCCTTTTTTATTCGTTTATATCGTCGCCAGAAATTAATTTTGCGCTCTGTAAAGAGTGATATTCAACTACCGCTCCGGCTTGACAAGGATTTCATGGGATCCTTAAACTCGTTTCGTGGTAAAAAGTGGGATAAAGTGGCGTAAATGGGTGACCAGGAGGAGAGACTGGCATGTTCCGCGGAGCAACGTTAGTCAATCTCGACAGCAAAGGGCGGCTCGCCGTACCCACGCGATATCGCGATTTGCTGATTGGGGAGTCTCAGGGGCAGATGGTCTGTACCATCGACCTCCACCAGCCATGCCTGTTGCTTTATACCCTGCCCGAATGGGAAATCATTGAAAAAAAGCTGGCACGCCTTTCCAGTATGAATCCACTTGAGCGTCGCGTGCAGCGTTTGCTGCTGGGACATGCCAGTGAATGTCAGATGGACAATGCAGGCCGCCTGCTGCTGGCAAATACGCTTCGGCAGCATGCAAAATTAACCAAAGAAGTGATGCTGGTTGGACAGTTCAACAAGTTTGAGCTGTGGGATGAACAGACCTGGTATCAACAAGTCAGGGACGATATTGACGCAGAACAGTCGGCTCAGGAGCCTTTATCTGAGCGGTTGCAGGACTTGTCGCTATAGCTATGCAGGAAAATTTTAAACATACCACCGTACTGTTGGATGAGGCGGTTAACGGCCTCAATATCAGGGAAGACGGTATTTACATCGACGGTACTTTTGGCCGTGGTGGTCACTCACGCCTGATTCTTTCGCAACTGGGAGAGAAGGGAAGGCTGATCGCTATCGATCGCGATCCGCAAGCTATCGCCGCTGCTGCGGAGATCACCGACCCGCGTTTTTCAATTATTCATGGCCCTTTTTCCGCACTGGCAGAGTATGCCGCTGAACGGGATTTAGTCGGAAAAATTGACGGCATTTTACTCGATCTGGGGGTTTCATCACCGCAGCTGGATGATGCCGAACGCGGCTTCTCCTTTATGCGTGACGGACCGCTGGATATGCGCATGGATCCTTCGCGCGGTCACTCCGCCGCAGAATGGTTGCTGCACGCGGAAGAAGCGGATATCGCTTTCGTCCTGAAGACCTACGGTGAAGAACGATTCTCTAAACGTATTGCCCGGGCCATTGTCGAGCGCAATCGTGAACAGCCGATGACTCGCACCCGTGAGCTGGCTGAAGTCATCTCTGTCGCCATGCCCGTGAAAGATAAGTTTAAGCATCCGGCTACACGCAGCTTCCAGGCAATTCGTATCTGGATTAACAGCGAACTGGAAGAGATCGATATTGCGCTGAAAGGGGCGGTTGAGGTGCTGGCACCACAAGGTCGCCTCTCTGTCATCAGCTTCCATTCACTGGAAGATCGGCTGGTGAAGCGCTTCATGCGCGATCAGAGTCGCGGGCCACAGGTGCCTGCCGGGATACCGATGACTGAACAGCAGCTGCGAGCCCTGGGCGGGCGTGAACTGAAGCTGCTTGGCAAGATGTCGCCAGGTGACGCTGAAGTCTCTGAGAATCCACGTGCGCGCAGTTCGGTATTACGTATCGCGGAGAAAACCGACGCATGATCGGCAATGAGCGCCACAGTCTGCCCGCCGTCATCGGCGGGGATTTGCTGCGAAAAGGCAAGATTCCGGTGCTGTTGCTGATCGCTGTGGTGGTGTCTGCCGTGCTGGTGGTCACCACCACCCATAAAACACGCCTGCTTACCGCGCAGCGCGAACAGCTGGTGCTGGAGCGTGATGCGCTGGATATTGAGTGGCGCAACCTGATTCTGGAAGAGAATGCGCTGGGCGACCATAGCCGGGTTGAACGCATCGCCACCGAGAAGCTGCAGCTGCAGCACGTTGATCCTTCACAAGAAAATATCGTGGTGCAGAAATAAGGATTTCAGATAGCGAATGAGCGGCACAGGCAGAACGCTGAAGTTAAAGAAACCGGAAGATAAAGCCAGCTTTGTAAGCTGGCGTTTTGCGTTGCTGTGCGGCTGTATTTTACTGGCGCTGGGCGGTTTGCTGTCGCGTGTGGCCTGGCTGCAGGTGATCAATCCGGGCAAGCTGGTGAAAGAGGGCGATCTGCGCTCGCTGCGTGTTCAGGCTGTGCCGACTTCACGCGGGATGATCAGCGATCGCGCTGGCCGCCCATTGGCAGTCAGTGTACCGGTTAATGCCATCTGGGCTGATCCAAAAGAGCTGCATGCCGGTGGTGGCGTAACGCTGGACAGCCGCTGGAAAGCGCTGTCTGATGCGCTCTCTATTCCGCTTGATCAACTGGCGGCCCGCGTCAATGCCAATCCTAAAGGCCGCTTTGTCTATCTGGCGCGCCAGGTCAATCCGGCCATCGGTGAATACGTCAAAAAACTCAAACTTCCCGGTATTCATCTGCGCGAAGAGTCGCGTCGTTACTACCCTGCCGGGCAGGTGACCTCCCATCTGATTGGCTTTACCAATATCGACGGCCAGGGCATTGAAGGCATTGAAAAGAGCTTTGATAAATGGCTGACCGGTGCGCCGGGCGAGCGGACGGTACGCAAAGACCGTTATGGTCGCGTTATTGAAGATATCTCGTCAGTGGACAGCCGCGCCGCCCATAACCTGACTCTGAGTATTGATGAGCGCTTACAGGCGCTGGTCTACCGGGAACTGAATAATGCGGTGGCCTTTAACAAAGCGGAATCGGGCACCGCGGTGCTGGTGGATGTGAATACCGGTGAAGTGCTGGCGATGGCCAACAGTCCGGCTTACAACCCAAATAATCTCACCAACACGCCTAAAGATCTGATGCGTAACCGCGCAATTACCGACATCTTCGAGCCGGGTTCTACCGTGAAGCCGATGGTGGTGATGACCGCGCTGCAGCGCGGCGTGGTCAGAGAGAATAGCGTCCTGAATACCGTGCCGTACCGGGTCAATGGTCATGAGATCAAAGATGTGGCGCGCTACAACGAATTGACCCTGACAGGGGTTTTACAGAAGTCGAGTAACGTCGGTGTTTCACGTCTGGCGTTAGCGATGCCTTCCTCAGCGCTGGTAGAAACTTACGCGCGCTTTGGACTGGGCAAACCGACCAATTTGGGGCTGGTCGGGGAAAGCAGTGGCTTATACCCTAAAAAACAACGGTGGTCTGACATAGAGAGGGCCACCTTCTCTTTCGGCTACGGGCTAATGGTAACGCCGTTACAGTTAGCGCGAGTCTACGCAACGATTGGCAGCTATGGCATTAATCGCCCGCTGTCGATTACCAAAGTGGATCCGCCCGTCGCGGGACAACGCGTTTTCGATGAGTCACTGGTGAAAACCGTGATGCACATGATGGAAAGCGTGGCGCTGCCCGGTGGCGGTGGCGTTAAAGCGGCAATCAAGGGTTATCGCATTGCGATAAAAACCGGTACGGCGAAAAAAGTCGGGCCGGATGGACGCTACGTCAATAAATATATTGCTTATACCGCAGGCGTGGCGCCTGCCAGTCATCCCCGATTCGCGCTGGTGGTGGTGATCAACGATCCCCAGGCCGGCAAGTATTACGGCGGTGCGGTTTCTGCACCGGTGTTTGGTGCCATCATGGGCGGCGTACTGCGCACCATGAACATCGAGCCGGACGCATTACCGACGACCAATGACAGGAATGAGTTGGTGACTAACAGAAGTGAGGAATCAAGTGACAGATCGTAACCTGCGCGACTTACTCGGCCCCTGGGTGCCAGGTGCGCCGGCGCGCCCACTGCGCGACATGACCCTGGATAGCCGCATGGCGGCGTCTGGCGATCTGTTTGTCGCGGTTGCAGGCCATCAGGTCGATGGACGCCGTTTCATTCCGCAGGCGATTGCGCAGGGCGTCGCCGCCGTAGTGGCTGAAGCTGAGGATGAAGCGACCGACGGCGAAATCCGTGAGATGCACGGCGTACCGGTTATCTATCTGGCGCAGTTGAATCAGCGCCTTTCAGCCTTAGCAGGCCGCTTTTACCAGCAGCCGGGCGAGAAGCAGACGCTGATTGGCGTCACCGGCACCAACGGTAAAACCACGACTACCCAACTGCTGGCGCAGTGGGCGACGCTGCTGGGTGAGACCAGTGCGGTGATGGGCACCGTCGGCAACGGGCTGGTGGGGCACTTAGTCGCCGCAGAAAATACGACCGGTTCAGCAGTGGACGTTCAGCATACGCTGCACGAACTCGCTGAAAAAGGAGCGACCCTGACCGCGATGGAAGTCTCGTCACACGGTCTGGTGCAGCATCGCGTTGCAGCACTGCCGTTTGCCGCTGCGGTCTTCACCAACCTCAGTCGCGATCACCTCGATTACCACGGTGACATGCCGGGCTATGAGTCGGCCAAATGGCTGCTGTTTTCTGAGCATCAGGTTGGACAGGCGATTCTTAACGCTGATGATGAAGTTGGTCGTCGCTGGCTGGCGCGCTTACCTGATGCGGTTGCCGTCACCATGGAGGATAACCTTCAGCCGGGCTGCCATGGCCGCTGGCTGAAAGCCGATGCGGTGGAGTATCACGACAACGGTGCGCATATCCGTTTCAGCTCAAGCTGGGGCAACGGTGAAATCGACAGCCCGCTGATGGGCGCGTTCAACGTCAGTAATCTGCTGCTGGCACTGGCGACCCTGCTGTCACTGGATTATCCACTGGCGACGCTGGTCAGTGTTGCACCACGGTTACAGCCGGTTAACGGGCGTATGGAAGTCTTCAGCGCTGCAGGAAAACCGACGGTCGTAGTGGATTATGCCCACACGCCGGATGCGCTGGAAAAAGCGCTGGAAGCGGCACGTCTGCACTGCAAAGGAAAACTCTGGTGCCTGTTTGGCTGCGGCGGGGACCGTGACAAAGGCAAACGCCCGTTAATGGGTGCGATTGCTGAGCAATATGCGGATGTGGTGGTGATCACCGACGACAATCCGCGTAGCGAAGATCCGCAGGCGATAGTAAAAGACATTCTGACTGGTTTGCTCGAACCGGGCCGCGCCCGCGTGGTATCGGGTCGTGCGCAAGCGGTCACTAACGCCATTATGCAGGCACAGCCTGACGATATCGTGCTGGTGGCGGGTAAAGGCCATGAAGATTATCAGATCATCGGCAACCGTCGTCTCGACTACTCCGATCGTGCCACAGTAGCGGCACTGCTTGGAGGCGCAGCATGATTCCGGTTTCATTAAAGACCCTGGCGGAAATTACCGGCGGCACGCTGCACGGCAGCGATTTAACCCTGAATGATGTGACCACCGATACCCGCAAAGTGACGGCGGGCAGCCTGTTTGTCGCGCTGGTGGGCGAACGCTTTGATGCCCATGACTTCGCCGTAGATGCCATTGCTAGTGGCGCACAGGCGCTGCTGGTCAGTAAGCATTTACCTGTCGCCGTGCCTCAGGTGGTGGTTGAGGATACCCGGGTTGCCTTTGGCCGACTGGGTGCCTGGGTTCGTCAGCAGTCGACCGCCCGCGTAGTCGCGCTGACCGGCTCTTCCGGCAAAACCTCGGTTAAAGAGATGACCGCAGCGATTCTGCGTCAGTGTGGCGAGACGCTCTACACCTCGGGCAATCTCAACAACGATTATGGCGTACCGATGACGCTGCTCCGCCTGACCGCAGAACATCAGTACGCGGTTATCGAGCTGGGTGCTAATCATCAGGGCGAAATCGCCTACACCACTGACCTGGTTAAACCGGAAAGTGCACTGGTGAATAATCTGGCCGCGGCACACCTGGAGGGCTTTGGCTCACTGGCCGGTGTCGCTAAAGCGAAAGGTGAGATCTTTCAGGGTCTGCCGGCTCACGGCATTGCAATTCTCAACGAGGAGAGCAACGACTGGCCAAACTGGCAGACCACGCTGCAGGACAAAACCGTGTGGCGCTTCTCGCCGCAGGCGGCTGAGTGTGATTTCTCCGCCCGGGATATCCGCATTGCGCAGGATGGCACCCATTTTGTGATGAACACACCGCGTGGCACAGCTGAGATCGTATTACCGTTGCCGGGTCGTCATAACATCGCTAACGCTCTGGCGGCGGCGGCACTGGCTCTGTCGGTAGATGCGCCGCTTAGCGCCGTTCAGCAGGGACTGAAAAACCTGCAGTCGGTGCCAGGTCGCCTGTTCCCGGTACGTCTCTCTGCGCATCAACTGCTGCTGGATGACAGCTACAACGCTAACGTCGGATCGATGACCGCCGCCGTCCAGGTCCTGTCAGAGATGCCTGGTTACCAGGTGCTGGTCGCGGGTGATATGGCGGAACTGGGTGAAGAGACTGAAAAATGCCACCGCGAAATTGGCGAAGCGGCACGCGAAGCAGGCCTTGACCGCGTACTGACCTGTGGAAAATTCAGCCACTTCATCAGTGAAAGCAGTGGCGTTGGTGAACATTTCAGCGATAAGACGGCGCTGACTGAACGTTTACGAGAATTGTTGTCCCAACACTCAGAAATTACCGTCCTGATAAAAGGTTCACGTAGTGCCGCCATGGAGCAGGTAGTACAGAGCTTAAAGGAGAAAGGAACATGTTAGTTTGGCTGGCCGAGCATCTGGTCGCTTTTTATTCGGGCTTTAACGTCTTTTCCTATCTGACGTTTCGCGCCATTGTCAGCCTGCTGACCGCACTATTTATCTCACTCTGGATGGGGCCGCGCCTGATCGCCTGGCTGCAGAAATTACAGATTGGCCAGGTCGTCCGTAACGATGGCCCGGAATCGCACTTCAGTAAGCGCGGGACGCCTACCATGGGCGGCATCATGATTCTGACCTCCATCACCATTTCGGTGCTGATGTGGGCCTATCCGTCGAACCCCTATGTCTGGTGCGTGCTGTTCGTGCTGGTCGGCTTTGGCATCATCGGCTTTGTCGATGACTACCGTAAAGTGGTGCGCAAAGACACCAAAGGCCTGATCGCCCGCTGGAAATATTTCTGGATGTCGGTGATTTCGCTGGGTGTGGCGTTCGGACTCTATGCGGCGGGCAAAGATACCCCCGCGACTCAACTGGTCGTGCCGTTTTTCAAAGACATCATGCCGCAGCTTGGCCTTTTTTATGTGCTGCTTGCCTACTTTGTGATCGTCGGAACGGGTAACGCGGTCAATCTGACCGATGGCCTGGATGGGCTGGCGATTATGCCAACCGTCTTTGTCGCTGCGGGCTTCGCGCTGGTTGCCTGGGCAACCGGTAATGTGAAGTTTGCTGAATACCTTCATATTCCCTATCTGCGTCACGCCGGTGAGCTGGTGATTGTCTGTACCGCTATCGTCGGGGCAGGGCTGGGCTTCCTGTGGTTCAACACCTATCCGGCTCAGGTCTTTATGGGCGACGTCGGCTCGCTGGCTTTAGGCGGCGCGCTGGGCACTATCGCGGTGTTACTGCGTCAGGAATTTTTACTGGTGATCATGGGCGGCGTATTTGTGGTTGAAACGCTGTCGGTGATCCTGCAGGTGGGATCGTTCAAGTTGCGCGGCCAGCGTATTTTCCGCATGGCGCCGATCCATCACCACTATGAACTTAAGGGCTGGCCGGAACCGCGCGTTATCGTGCGCTTCTGGATTATTTCGCTAATGCTGGTGCTGATTGGCCTGGCCACGCTGAAGGTGCGTTAATCATGGCTGACTATCGGGGTAGAAAAGTCGTCATCATCGGACTGGGCCTTACCGGGCTCTCCTGTGTTGATTTCTTTTTAGCGCAGGGCGTCACGCCTCGCGTGATGGATACCCGTGTCTCGCCGCCGGGACTGGATAAATTACCCGGGCAGGTTGAACGCCATCTGGGCGGCATTAATGGTGACTGGTTACTGGCGGCCGATCTGATTGTTGCCAGCCCAGGCGTCGCGCTGGCGCATCCGATTCTCAGCGAAGCGGTTGAAGCCGGAATTGAAATCGTCGGTGACATTGAGCTGTTCTGCCGCGAGGCGCAGGCACCCATCGTGGCAATTACCGGTTCCAACGGCAAAAGCACCGTGACCACGCTGGTGGGTGAGATGGCGAAAGCCGCAGGCTGGCAGGCCGGCGTCGGCGGCAATATTGGTCTGCCCGCGCTGAGTCTGCTGCAATCACCGGCCCAACTCTATGTACTGGAACTTTCCAGCTTCCAGCTTGAGACTACGCATAGCCTGAAAGCGGCTGCGGCAACCGTGCTTAACGTTACCGAAGATCATATGGATCGCTATCCGCTGGGTATGCAGCAGTATCGTGCTGCCAAGCTGCGGGTCTATGAGAATGCGCAGATCTGCATCGTTAACGCCGATGATGCGCTGACGATGCCAGTACGTGGTGCGGATAAGCGCTGCGTCAGTTTTGGTGTCGATTTCGGCGACTACCACCTCAATAAGCAGCAGGGCAGTATCTGGCTGCGGGTAAAAGGCGAGAAAGTCCTGAACACCGCTGAAATGAAGATGGTGGGACAGCACAACTACACCAACGCGCTGGCGGCGCTGGCGCTGGCTGATGCGGTGGGTCTGCCACGCGCCTCCAGCCTCGCGGCTTTAACGCACTTTAACGGTCTGGCGCATCGCTTCCAGCTGGTCCATGAACACCAGGGTGTGCGCTGGATTAATGACTCCAAAGCGACCAACGTCGGCAGCACCGAAGCGGCGCTGAATGGTCTGCAGGTAGAGGGAACGCTATGGCTGCTGATGGGCGGTGATGGTAAGTCAGCCGACTTTACGCCGCTGATCCCCTGGCTGCAGGGCGACAATGTGCGTATCTACTGTTTTGGCCGCGACGGCGATGCGCTGGCAGCGCTGCGTCCTGAGATCGCCGTACGCACGGAGACGATGCGTCAGGCGATGGAGCAGATCGCGCCGCAGGTCAAAGCAGGCGATATGGTTCTGCTGTCGCCGGCCTGCGCCAGCCTTGACCAGTTCCGTAACTTTGAGCAGCGCGGTGAGCAGTTCGCGCAACTGGCGAAGGAGCTGAGCTGATGCGTATTCCTGGCGCCGGACTGGCGGGTTACTTCTCAGGACGCCTGAAAGACTGGGTGATGGGCGCTCGCGAAAGTGATGACTCATCGCTGGTGCTTTATGACCGCACACTGTTATGGCTGACGCTGGGCCTGGCGGTAATTGGTTTTGTGATGGTGACGTCGGCGTCAATGCCGGTAGGTCAGCGTCTGAATGACGATCTTTTCTACTTCGCCAAACGTGATGCGTTTTACATCGTGCTGGCTTTAGGTATGGCGCTGGTCACGCTGCGGGTGCCGATGGATTTCTGGCAGCGCTACAGCAACGTGATGCTAATGGTCACGGTGGCGATGCTGCTGATTGTTCTGGTCGTCGGCAGCTCGGTTAACGGTGCCTCGCGCTGGATCGCGCTCGGGCCGCTGCGTATCCAGCCTGCGGAGCTGTCGAAGCTCTCCCTGTTCTGCTATCTCGCCAGCTACCTGGTGCGCAAAGTGGAAGAGGTGCGAAACAACTTCTGGGGCTTCTGTAAGCCGATGGGCGTGATGGTCGTGCTGGCTGTGTTACTGCTGGCGCAGCCGGACCTGGGTACGGTGGTGGTGCTGTTTGTCACTACGCTGGCGATGCTGTTCCTGGCCGGTGCCAAACTGTGGCAGTTCATGGCGATTATCGGCTCCGGTATTTTTGCGGTAATTCTGCTGATTATTGCCGAACCTTATCGTATGCGTCGTGTGACCTCGTTCTGGAACCCGTGGGAAGATCCGTTTGGTAGCGGCTACCAGCTGACGCAGTCTCTGATGGCATTTGGTCGCGGGGAATTCTGGGGGCAGGGGCTCGGTAACTCGGTGCAAAAGCTGGAATATCTGCCGGAAGCGCATACCGACTTTATTTTCGCCATCATCGGGGAAGAACTCGGCTATGTCGGTGTGGTAATGGCACTTTTAATGGTATTCTTCGTCGCTTTTCGTGCGATGTCGATTGGCCGTCGTGCTCTGGAACTGGATCAGCGTTTTTCCGGGTTTTTAGCCTGTTCAATCGGTGTCTGGTTCAGCTTCCAGGCGCTGGTTAACGTCGGGGCTGCAGCCGGTATGTTACCGACCAAAGGCCTGACCTTACCGCTGATCAGTTACGGTGGTTCGAGTCTGATCATTATGTCGACCGCCATCGTCTTTTTATTACGCATAGATTATGAAACGCGCCTGGCGAAAGCGCAGGCGTTTACCCGAGGTGGTCGATGAGCGGTAAGCGATTGATGGTGATGGCAGGCGGAACCGGTGGACATGTCTTTCCCGGTCTGGCTGTCGCCCATCATCTGATGGAACAGGGCTGGCAGGTTCGCTGGTTAGGCACCGCCGACCGTATGGAAGCCGATCTGGTGCCAAAACATGGCATTGACATCGACTTCATCCGCATCAGCGGGTTACGCGGGAAAGGCATGAAAGCGCTGCTGCTGGCACCGCTGCGCATCTTCAATGCATGGCGTCAGGCGCGTCGCATCATGAAAGCCTGGCAGCCGGATGTGGTGCTGGGCATGGGCGGCTACGTTTCTGGTCCTGGCGGCTTAGCGGCGTGGAGCTGTGGTATTCCTGTGGTGCTGCATGAGCAGAATGGGATCGCCGGGCTGACCAACAAATGGCTGGCGAAAATCGCCACCAAAGTTTTGCAGGCGTTTCCGGGCGCGTTTCCCGCCGCCGATGTGGTGGGAAATCCGGTTCGTACTGATGTTCTGGCTCTGCCTTTGCCCGCGCAACGTCTGGCGGATCGTCATGGCCCGATTCGGGTACTGGTGATTGGCGGCAGTCAGGGTGCGCGGATTCTGAACCAGACGCTACCGCAGGTTGCGGCGCTGGTGGGTGATGAGATCACCCTGTGGCATCAGACGGGTAAAGGGGCACAGCCCGAAACAGAGAAAGCGTATCAGCAGGTCGGACAGACGCAGCATAAGGTCACTGAGTTTATAGATGACATGGCTGCCGCCTACGCCTGGGCTGATGTGGTGGTATGTCGCTCCGGCGCATTAACCGTGAGCGAAGTCGCTGCCGCCGGATTACCGGCGATTTTCGTGCCGTTTCAGCACAAAGATCGCCAGCAGTACTGGAACGCGCTGCCGCTGGAGAAAGCGGGCGCCGCCAGAATTTTTGAGCAGCCGCAGTTTACTGCGGAGGCTGTAGCGGATCTGCTACGCCACTGGGATCGCGTAACACTGCTGACGATGGCTGAGCAGGCCCGTCAGGTGGCGATTCCCGATGCGACTGAACGAGTCGCTCAGGAAGTGGCTCGCGCCGCAAAGTAATCATTCCGGTCAGCGTGTCTGACCTGTACCCCGAGTGGGTACAAACTGAAATAGCAGGTAACTGAGAGCGATGAATACACAACAATTGGCAAAACTGCGTTCTATCGTGCCTGAGATGCGTCGCGTCCGGCACATCCACTTTGTCGGCATCGGTGGTGCTGGCATGGGCGGTATTGCCGAAGTGTTAGCAAATGAAGGCTACCATATCAGCGGTTCAGATCTGGCCCCTAACCCGGTGACACAGAACCTGATTGCGCTGGGGGCCACCATTTATTTTAACCATCGCCCCGAAAATGTGACCGATGCCAGCGTCGTAGTCGTCTCCAGCGCCGTATCGCAGGATAACCCGGAACTGGTGGCAGCACGTGAGCAGCGTATCCCGGTGATCCGTCGCGCGGAGATGCTGGCTGAACTGATGCGTTTCCGTCACGGCATCGCCGTTGCGGGTACGCATGGCAAAACGACCACCACGGCGATGGTGTCGAGTATTTATGCGGAAGCGGGTCTTGATCCAACCTTCGTTAACGGCGGTCTGGTTAAAGCAGCGGGTACTCATGCGCGTCTGGGTCACAGCCGCTATCTGATTGCCGAAGCAGATGAGAGCGATGCGTCGTTCCTCCATCTGCAGCCGATGGTGGCGATTGTGACCAACATCGAAGCTGACCATATGGACACCTATCAGGGCGATTTTGAGAACCTGAAGCAGACGTTTATTAACTTCCTGCATAACCTGCCGTTTTACGGTCGTGCGGTGATGTGTGTGGACGATGCGGTCATCCGTGATCTGATACCGCGTGTGGGACGTCATATCACCACGTACGGTTTCAGTGACGATGCTGATCTGCGCATTGAAAATTATGAGCAGAGTGGCGCGCAGGGGCATTTCACCCTGATCCGTCAGGACAAGGCGCCACTGCAGATTACGCTGAACGCGCCGGGTCGCCATAACGCCCTGAACGCGGCGGCAGCGGTCGCCGTCGCCACTGAAGAGGGCATTGAAGACACTGCCATACTGGCTGCGCTGGAGAGTTTCCAGGGTACGGGGCGTCGCTTTGATCTGCTGGGTGAATTCCCGACAGAGCCGGTCAATGGACAGCCGGGCAGCGCGATGCTGGTAGATGATTACGGTCATCATCCCACCGAAGTGGACGCGACGATTAAAGCCGCGCGCGCAGGCTGGCCGGATAAAAAACTGGTGATGGTGTTTCAGCCGCACCGTTACAGCCGCACCCGCGATCTGTTTGATGATTTCGCCAACGTGCTGTCGCATGTCGATGTGTTGCTGATGCTGGATGTGTACTCCGCCGGTGAAACCGCGATTCCGGGTGCCGACAGCCGTTCGCTGTGCCGTGCCATTCGTAACCGGGGCAAGGTTGATCCGATTCTGGTGCCGGAACATGACGCGCTGCCGGAGATGCTGGCACCGCTGCTGTCAGGCAATGACCTGATTCTGGTACAGGGCGCCGGTAACGTCGGCAAGGTTGCCCGCAAGCTGGCGGAGACTAAGCTTCAGCCGGAACGCAAAGCGGAGGATCGTCATGGCGGATAAAGTTGCCGTATTAATGGGCGGCACCTCAGCAGAGCGTGAGGTTTCGCTGAACTCGGGTCAGGCCGTCGTCGCCGGACTGCGTGAAATGGGCATCGATGCGCATGGCATTGATACCCGCGATGTGTCGGTGCTGACGCTGAAAGAGCAGGGCTTTACCAAAGCCTTTATCGCGCTGCATGGCCGGGGCGGAGAAGATGGCACAATGCAGGCCGTACTGGAGTTTCTGCAACTGCCTTACACCGGCAGCGGCGTAATGGCATCGGCTGTGACCATGGATAAGCTGCGCACCAAACTGCTGTGGCAGGGTCGCGGATTACCGTCAGGAAAATTTGTCTGGCTGACGCGGCAGCAGTTCGATGCCGGGCTGGATGCCGAGAGCAACGCGGCGATTACAGCGCTGGGTCTGCCACTGTTTGTTAAGCCAGCCTGTGAAGGCTCCAGCGTGGGTATCAGCCGGGTTAACGAGCTGAGCGCGCTGTCTGCCGCACTGGAAATGGCGTTTAAGTACGACAATGACGTACTGGTCGAGGCGTTTCTCAGCGGCGCGGAGTATACCGTCGCGATTGTGGGCGATCATATTCTGCCCTCAATTGAAATAAAGAGCGCCAGTGAGTTCTATGACTATGAAGCTAAATACATTTCTGACGATACTCAGTACGTCTGTCCGGCCGGGTTAAGCGCTGAACGTGAAGCTGAATTACAGCAGCTGGTGCTGGCGGCCTGGCGTGCACTGGGCTGTCGTGGCTGGGGACGGGTTGATGTGATGACGGATGGGGCAGGGAATTTCCAGCTACTGGAAGCCAATACCTCGCCGGGCATGACCAGTCACAGTCTGGTTCCTATGGCAGCGAAACAGGCGGGCATGAGTTTCCCGCAGCTGGTTGCCCATATTCTGGAGCTGGCCGACTGATATGTCACAGGCGGCGATGAGAGTTCGAAACCGTGAACCGCAGGAGCGTATTCGCACCGGGCGCAGTAACGGAGCCCGACTGTTCGGCATTGTTTTTCTGCTGATCGTTATCGGGATTATGGTTGCTGGCGGGCTGGTAGTGTTGAAGTGGATGAACGATGCGTCCCGGCTGCCGCTTTCAAAGCTGGTGGTAACAGGACAGACGCACTACACGACTCACGACGATATCCGTCAGGCGATTCTATCGCTGGGTCCGCCTGGCACGTTTATGTCTCAGGATGTGGATATCCTGCAGCAGCAGATTGAGCGACTGCCGTGGATTAAGCAGGTCAGCGTACGTAAGCAGTGGCCAGACGAACTGAAAATCCATCTGGTGGAGTATACGCCAGTGGCGCGCTGGAACGATTTGCATATGGTGGATGCTGAAGGTGTCTCCTTCAGCGTACCCGCCAGTCATGCCGGCAAAGAGACAATGCCGATGTTGTATGGGCCTGAAGGGAGTGAGAAAGAGGTCCTGGCGGGCTATCACAGCATGGATGATGTGCTGAAAGCCCGGAAGTTTACTCTGAAGGTGGCGTCGATGACGGCCCGTCGTTCATGGCAGCTGGTTACCAGTGATGATGTACGCATCGAACTGGGGCGCAGCGACACTATGAAACGACTGAATCGCTTTATTGAGCTCTACCCGGTGCTGCAACAGCAAGGTCAGAACGAGAGCAAACGTATCAGCTACGTGGATTTGCGATACGACTCTGGCGCTTCTGTTGGCTGGACACCGGTCGTGATGGAGCCACAGGACAGTAATCAGCAACAGAACCAGGCACAGGCTAAACAACAATGATCAAGGCAACGGACAGAAAACTGGTAGTTGGACTCGAAATCGGCACTGCAAAGGTTGCCGCCCTGGTTGGGGAAGTTCTGCCCGATGGTATGGTCAACATTATTGGGGTGGGCAGTTGCCCTTCCCGCGGTATGGATAAAGGTGGCGTAAACGACCTTGAGTCGGTGGTGAAATGCGTTCAGCGCGCCATCGATCAGGCTGAGCTGATGGCAGATTGCCAGATCTCCTCCGTCTACCTTGCTTTATCGGGCAAACATATCAGTTGTCAGAACGAAATCGGGATGGTTCCGATTTCGGAAGAGGAAGTGACTCAGGATGATGTAGAGAACGTTGTACATACCGCCAAATCGGTAAGAGTACGTGACGAGCACCGCATCCTGCACGTGATTCCTCAGGAATACGCAATTGATTATCAGGAAGGGATTAAGAATCCGGTCGGACTGTCCGGCGTGCGCATGCAGGCAAAAGTGCACCTGATCACCTGCCACAACGATATGGCGAAGAACATCGTTAAAGCCGTTGAGCGTTGCGGACTGAAAGTGGATCAGCTGATTTTTGCCGGCCTCGCCTCCAGTTTTGCGGTTCTGACTGAAGACGAACGTGAGCTGGGCGTCTGTGTTGTCGATATTGGTGGCGGTACAATGGACATAGCCGTATATACCGGCGGCGCTTTACGGCACACTAAGGTGATTCCGTATGCAGGCAACGTTGTCACCAGCGATATCGCGTATGCGTTTGGTACACCACCAACGGATGCTGAGGCGATTAAAGTGCGCCATGGTTGCGCGCTGGGCTCGATTGTCGGCAAAGATGAGAACGTTGAAGTGCCGAGCGTAGGCGGACGTCCACCGCGCAGCCTGCAACGTCAGACGCTGGCGGAAGTGATTGAGCCGCGTTATACCGAACTTTTGAATCTGGTCAATGACGAGATTCTGCAGTTACAGGAACAACTGCGTCAGCAGGGCGTGAAACATCATCTGGCCGCAGGCATTGTCCTGACCGGTGGTGCAGCGCAAATCGAAGGACTGGCGGCCTGTGCGCAACGCGTATTCCATACGCAGGTGCGTATCGGACAGCCGCTGAATATTACCGGCCTGACTGACTATGCGCAGGAATCGTACTACTCCACCGCCGTGGGACTGTTGCATTACGGCAAAGAGTCGCACATGAACGGTGATGCAGAGACCGAAAAACGGGTTTCAGTAGGTAACTGGTTCAAGCGTATTAACAGTTGGTTAAAAAAAGAGTTTTAATTTTTGTGAAAGGGGATCATGCTGTTTTCTTTAGTGATCTCCAGGCGACAGGCACATAACGGAGAGAAATCATGTTTGAACCTATGGAATTAACCAACGACGCGGTGATTAAAGTCATCGGCGTCGGTGGCGGCGGCGGTAACGCCGTAGAGCACATGGTACGCGAACGTATCGAAGGTGTGGAATTCTTTGCTGTGAATACCGACGCGCAAGCGCTGCGTAAAACAGCTGTCGGCCAGACCATCCAGATCGGTAATAACATTACCAAAGGTCTGGGTGCGGGTGCGAACCCGGAAGTGGGCCGTAACTCTGCAGAAGAAGATCGCGAAGCACTGCGGGCTGCGCTGGAAGGGGCAGACATGGTCTTCATCGCAGCAGGCATGGGCGGCGGTACCGGTACCGGTGCAGCGCCTGTGGTCGCTGAAGTGGCCAAGGATCTCGGTATCCTGACGGTGGCGGTTGTCACCAAGCCATTCAACTTCGAAGGCAAGAAACGCATGGCGTTTGCCGAGCAGGGGATCGCTGAACTCTCCAAGCATGTCGATTCACTGATCACCATTCCAAACGACAAGCTGCTGAAAGTGCTGGGTCGTGGCATTTCCCTGCTGGATGCGTTTGGCGCGGCCAATGACGTGCTGAAAGGCGCAGTACAGGGTATCGCCGAACTGATCACCCGTCCGGGCCTGATGAACGTCGACTTTGCTGACGTGCGTACAGTGATGTCCGAAATGGGCTATGCAATGATGGGTTCAGGCGTGGCGTGCGGTGAAGATCGTGCGGAAGAAGCGGCTGAAATGGCGATCTCCAGCCCGCTGCTGGAAGATATCGACCTGTCAGGTGCCCGTGGCGTGCTGGTCAACATTACTGCGGGCTTCGACCTGCGTCTGGATGAGTTCGAAACCGTGGGTAACACTATCCGCGCCTTCGCTTCTGACAACGCGACCGTGGTAATCGGTACGTCGCTGGATCCGGAAATGAACGATGAACTGCGCGTTACCGTGGTGGCAACCGGTATCGGTATGGACAAGCGTCCGGAAATCACCCTGGTGACGAACAAGCCAGCCAGTCAGCCTGTGATGGATCATCGCTATCAGCAGCACGGTATGTCACCGCTGCCGCAGGAGCAGAAGCCTGCTGCCAAAGTCGTTAACGACCAGGCTGCGCAGTCGAATAAAGAGCCAGACTATCTTGATATTCCGGCCTTTTTACGTAAGCAGGCCGACTAGGATTAACCCTATAATTGGGATTCTCCGCTCTTTGTGCTAAAGTGTCTGTCCGCTGGTAAAGTATACTGGCGGTCGGAAAGGTGATACTGCGAGATAATGCGATGATCAAACAAAGGACATTAAAACGTATTGTTCAGGCGACTGGTGTCGGTTTACATACCGGCAAAAAAGTCACACTGACATTACGCCCTGCGTCGGCTAATACCGGGGTCATCTATCGTCGCACCGACTTGAATCCACCGGTAGATTTTCCGGCTGATGCAAAATACGTGCGCGACACCATGCTGAGTACCTGCCTGGTGAACGATGAAGGCGTGCGTATTTCAACGGTTGAACACCTTAATGCCGCCCTGGCGGGTCTCGGTATTGACAACATTATTGTTGAAGTCGATGCGCCAGAAATCCCGATCATGGATGGCAGCGCAGCACCGTTTATCTATCTGCTGATGGATGCGGGCATCGAGCAGCTCAACAGCGCGAAGAAATTTGTGCGTGTTAAGCAGACCGTGCGTGTGGAAGAGGGTGACAAATGGGCTGAGATCAAACCGTACAACGGTTTCTCACTCGATTTCACCATCGACTTCAAGCACCCGGCTATCGATTCCAGCTCACAGCGCTATGCGATGAACTTCTCTGCTGACGCCTTTGTTCGTCAAATCAGCCGGGCGCGTACATTTGGCTTTATGCGTGAAATCGAATATCTGCAGTCTAAAGGCCTGTGCCTGGGCGGTAGCTTAGATTGTGCGATAGGTCTGGATGATTTCCGCGTACTGAATGAAGAAGGTCTGCGTTTTGAAGACGAGTTTGTCCGTCACAAAATGCTGGACGCGATTGGCGACTTGTTTATGTGTGGTCACAACATCATTGGCGCATTCACTGCGTTCAAATCGGGCCACGCGCTGAACAACAAGCTGCTGCAAGCAGTTCTGGCTAAGCAGGAAGCCTGGGAATGGGCAACCTTCGAAGACGAAGCCGAACTGCCGCTGGCATTCAAAGCACCGAATCTGGTTCTGGCTTAACTACCCCAGAACGTGAAACGGCTGGTTATGCTGACACCCTCTCCGGTCAGCGGCACCAGCCGTTTTTTTATTGCCTTCCATAACACACCTGATAACGGCGACCTCGCCCGCAAAGCGTTGTCTGTTCTGCTGAATTGCTGAACAATCACACGCGTTTTCTCTCGCCGCCTCTTTAATCCCAGGTGTGGATGCCCCACATTAATGTTACTATCTGTGGCGCTTTTACAGGCCGAAATCCGTTGCGGCTCGCGGCGGATACCAGAAAACAAGAGCGCAACAGAGCATGCGCGATGGAAAGGTTGTGATCGGGATTCTTCTGCGCTGGCGACAATTAGGTAGACGCTACTTCTGGCCCCATCTCCTGTTAGGGATGGTAGCGGCCAGCTTTGGCCTGCCAGCCTGTGCGCAAAGCTCCGAACTCAACGCCTCGTCTGAATCGCCGGCCAGCAGTCTCTTTCTGGGCAATGCTACCCGCTTTGATCATTTAATCCGGCTTCAGGAAGTATCCCGGCGACCGAGCTTCAGCGTGGATTACTGGCATCAGCACGCCATCCGCACCGTTATCCGTCACCTCTCTTTCACGCTGGCACCTCAGGTGCAGGCGGAGCAACAGCAATTACCGCTGGCGGCACAAAAGCTGGCGCTGATCGACTCACTGCATAATTTACTGACATCACATTCTGCGCTGCACACTGCACCGCAGCAGATATCTGCCCCCCCTCTTTTCATGGCCGCTACCCGCTCATGGGTAGAATGGCATGCCAGTGTGCATGGCATTCGCGCCGGACCCGCCCGATTGTTCTGCTAATATTTTTGGTTTTATTCACTCTGTTTAGATTTCGCAGTCCGGAATGCGCCGGCTGAATTGAGAATATATTTACTATGTTAAGCAAAATATTGACCAAGGTTTTTGGTAGCAGTAACGATCGTACGCTGCGCCGTATGCGCAAAGTGGTGGACGTCATCAATAAGATGGAGCCCGATTTTGAGAAGCTCACTGACGATGAACTGAAAGCGAAAACCGACGAGTTCCGCGAGCGCCTGAAAAAAGGTGAATCGCTGGAAAGCCTGATCCCTGAAGCGTTCGCGACCGTGCGTGAAGCGAGTAAACGTGTGTTCGGTATGCGTCACTTCGACGTGCAGCTGATCGGCGGCATGGTGCTGAACGATCGCTGCATCGCTGAGATGCGTACCGGTGAAGGTAAAACCCTGACCGCAACGCTGCCAGCCTATCTGAATGCACTCTCTGGCAAAGGCGTTCACGTCGTGACCGTCAACGACTATCTGGCACAGCGTGATGCGGAAAACAACCGTCCACTGTTTGAGTTCCTGGGGTTAAGCATCGGTATCAACATGTCGGGTCTGCCAGCGGTGGCGAAGCGTGAAGCTTACGCTGCTGATATTACCTACGGCACCAACAACGAATATGGCTTTGATTACCTGCGCGACAACATGGCTTTCAGCCCGGAAGAGCGCGTGCAGCGTAAACTGCACTATGCGCTGGTGGATGAGGTCGACTCCATCCTGATCGATGAAGCGCGTACGCCGCTGATTATCTCCGGTCCGGCAGAAGACAGTTCTGAGCTTTATACCAAAGTGAACAAAATCATCCCTCATCTGGTACGCCAGGATAAAGAAGATACCGAAACCCATCAGGGTGAAGGCGACTTCTGGGTTGATGAGAAAGCGCGTCAGGCTCATATGTCTGAGCGTGGTCTGGTGAAAGTGGAGGAGCTGCTGGTCAGCCAGGGCATCATGGAAGCAGGCGAGTCTCTCTACTCACCGACCAACATCATGCTGATGCACCACGTCACTGCGGCGCTGCGTGCGCACGCACTCTTTACCCGCGATGTTGATTACATCGTGAAAGATGGCGAAGTAGTGATTGTTGATGAGCACACCGGCCGTACCATGCAGGGCCGTCGCTGGTCCGATGGTCTGCATCAGGCGATTGAAGCGAAAGAAGGCGTTGAGATTCAGAACGAGAACCAGACGCTGGCCTCTATCACCTTCCAGAACTACTTCCGTATTTACGAGAAGCTGGCCGGTATGACCGGTACTGCCGATACCGAAGCGTTCGAATTCAGCTCTATTTACAAGCTCGACACCATTGTGGTGCCGACTAACCGTCCGATGGTGCGTAAAGATCTGGCCGACCTGGTCTACATGACCGAGAAAGAGAAGATCGATGCCATTATCGAAGATATCCGTGAGCGTACTGCCAACGGTCAGCCAGTGCTGGTGGGAACCATCTCGATTGAAAAATCAGAAGTGGTTTCTAACGAACTGACCCGTGCCGGTATCAAACATAACGTCCTGAACGCCAAATTCCACGCCCGCGAAGCGGATATCGTGGCGCAGGCCGGTCAGCCGGGTGCGGTCACTATTGCTACCAACATGGCCGGACGTGGTACGGATATTATGCTGGGCGGTAGCTGGCATGCCGAGGTGGCTGAACTGGAAGAGCCAACTGAAGCGCAAATCGAAGAGATCAAAGCGGCATGGCAGATTCGTCATGATGCGGTGCTGGCGTCAGGTGGTTTGCACATCGTCGGTACTGAGCGTCACGAATCACGTCGTATCGATAACCAGCTGCGCGGTCGTGCCGGCCGTCAGGGTGATGCTGGTTCTTCACGTTTCTACCTGTCGATGGAAGATGCGCTGATGCGTATTTTCGCCTCAGACCGCGTCTCCAACATGATGCGTAAACTGGGCATGAAGCCAGGCGAAGCGATTGAGCATCCATGGGTCACCAAAGCGATTGCCAATGCACAGCGCAAAGTTGAAAGCCGTAACTTCGATATTCGTAAGCAACTGCTGGAATATGATGATGTGGCGAATGACCAGCGTCGCGCAATCTACAGTCAGCGTAATGAGCTGCTGGATGTGTCTGATGTTAGCGAAACCATTAACAGCATTCGTCACGATGTTTACAAAGTGACGATTGATACCTACATTCCGCCACAGTCGCTGGAAGAAATGTGGGACGTGCCAGGCCTGGAAGAGCGTCTGCGTGCTGACTTCGATCTGAACCTGCCGATTGCAGAGTGGCTGGATAAAGAGCCTGACCTGCACGAAGAAGTGCTGCGTGAGCGCATCATGACCCACGCCACGGAAAGCTACGCTGAGAAAGAGCAGATCGTTGGCGCAGAGATGATGCGCAACTTCGAAAAAGGCGTGATGCTGCAGACGCTGGATTCATTGTGGAAAGAGCATCTGGCTGCGATGGACTACCTGCGTCAGGGTATTCATCTGCGCGGCTATGCGCAGAAAGATCCTAAGCAGGAGTACAAGCGTGAATCCTTCGCCATGTTTGCTGCGATGCTTGAATCACTGAAATATGAAGTGATCAGTACGCTGAGCAAAGTGCAGGTGCGTATGCCAGAAGAAGTTGAAGCGATGGAGCAACAGCGTCGTGAGGAAGCTGAACGTCTGGCGCAGCAACAGCAGCTAAGCCATGTAGAAGAAGATCTGCTGGCAGCCGAGCCTGTGGCGGAGCAGAGTGGCGAACGCAAAGTCGGCCGCAACGACCCCTGCCCATGTGGTTCCGGCAAAAAGTACAAACAGTGCCATGGCCGTATTGCCTGAGACTGAATGCTGATGAAAAAGGAGCCAATGGCTCCTTTTTTTATGCGCTCTGCTAACGTAATCTCTGCGCCAGCGCTGAGCTAAAGCGGTTAACTTCCGCTCCGGCATGCTCTAGAATCAGCCTTCATTCACCTATGACGACCGGATAGTTTCCATGAAGCACCTGCAGGTTGCAGTTGGCATCATTCGCAATGCCAATAAACAGATTTTCCTTGCCCAGCGCGCGGCAAGCTCTTACATGGCGAACAAGTGGGAGTTTCCTGGCGGTAAGATTGAAGCGGGCGAAAGCGCCGAACAGGGACTGATCAGGGAGCTACACGAAGAGACCGGGATTGACGTCACTGAGGCGCGCCCGATTGGTCATGCAGACCACAGCTATGACGATCTGCGCGTAACGCTGCATTTCTTTCTGGTTGAAGGGTGGAACGGCGAGCCGTGGGGCAAAGAGGGTCAGCCACAGCGTTGGGTTGATCAGCATGCGCTGGTGGCGGAGGAGTTTCCACCCGCGAATCACCAGCTGATTGCGCGACTGGTCGCGAGCGAACTCTGACTGAATGGGGCAGTGCGCCCCATCTTATCAACGATCTTCTTCACTCCAGTTGTCACTGTCGTTCATGTCGTTGCTGCTGGGAATGCGTTTTTCTTCTGCGGCCCATTCCCCTAAATCGATGAGCTGGCAGCGCTTACTGCAAAAAGGGCGCCACGGGCTGAGCTCATCCCAGATCACATCTTTGCCGCACTGCGGACAGGAAACGGTCATCACTTCTTGCTGCATTTTTACCTCTAACAACAGGCCAGTTGAAAATTAAGGCGGGCCGGAACTTCACCACGCTCACTATCAAGCGGCATAAAACGAATGGCGTAGCGGCTTTTATGTCCGGACACCTGTGGATAGAGCGCATCCTCCAGCGACAACTGCAGTCGCAGCAGATCGGCGCCTTCGGCATTATCCTGATAAAAACCATTAAGGCTGGTCTGCACATGAAACGCGCCAGACTGGCGGATCAGATCCAGTATCATCGCCAGCGCATGATGCAGTGGCTCCAGCGTCAACATCCAGGCTTCGACCTGCGCATCGCGTGCTTCCTGCGGCAGATGGAGCCAGATGTGCAGGCCCGGCAAATCAAAGCTGCAGCATCCACCGGGGATGCTCAGACGCTGCCGCACCAGGGCAATCAGACGATCCTCGCGGAGTTGCTGGCCCATACGTGGGGCATTCATCAACTGCGTTGACTGAATTTTGATCTTATCGCGCAGGGCATCCACCAGCGTCATATCGACGCCGGGCACGTCAGCCCACGCCCGTAATTTTTGCTGCTGGCGCTCAAGCTCTTTCAACAGTTCTGTCCGCATATCGCCGCGCTCAAAAATATCGAGCAGCTCGCTAATCAGGCGAAAAAAGGTCAGCGCATTAACGGTTTTATCCAGTGGTGTCGTTTCATCTAACTGATTAATCAAAAACTCAACCCGTAACCAGGTTCGCATTTTTTCATTCAGTGGGTGTTCAAACAGAACGGGTGTGCTCATGGTATTAATCCTGTTTCGTTGCCGCCAGCCTGAGATAGCGCTGATGGAGTTCGGCAACCTGTGGCAAGGCGTCGTCGGGCTCACCACTGTTATCAATAATGTCGTCGGCACAGGCGAGGCGCTGCTGGCGCGTGGCCTGTGCGGCAAGAATACGTTTCGCCTGTTCGACGGAAAGGTGGTCACGTTGCTGGGTGCGCGCTAACTGCGTTGCCTCATCAACATCGACTACCAGCACCCGATCAGCCTGGTGCTGTAACTGATTTTCCACCAGTAATGGCACCACCCAGAGCACATAAGGTGAGGTGGCCTGGGCGATCAGTTCTCGTGTCCGGGCGTTAATCAGCGGATGGAGCAGCGCGTTTAACCAGCTTTTCTCTTCCGGCTGCTGAAAAATAATGTCGCGAAGCTGTTTACGATCAAGCATTCCCTGATCCGTCACGATTGACGCGCCATAGCGTGCCTGAAGAGCCTGCAAAGCGGGCGTGCCAGGCTCAACAACTTCTCGGGCGATCAGGTCAGCGTCAATAATTTCCACACCAGACGCGGCGAATGCCTGGGCAATCGTACTCTTTCCACTGCCGATTCCCCCTGTAAGCGCGACGATATAGGGCATGTTTCTCACCTGACTTCATATTCCGACATAGGTTCAGGGTAATGATCTGGCTAAAAAAGGCAAAAATGCGCGGCAGATCACACCGATAAAGCACAACTAAATTTAACGGATTGTAGCGTAAATAAAGTGTAATTCGCAGTCTTGTCGCGCAGCGAGAGGCGCGTATCATAACGTCACTGGAGCTGTGCTTACTTCGTGAACGACGATTCATTGCCACTTACCAGGACACTGTTTATGCGTATTGAAGAAGATTTGAAACTGGGCTTTAAAGATGTCTTGATCCGCCCCAAACGTTCAACGCTGCAAAGTCGCTCACAGGTTGAGCTTGAGCGCAGCTTTACCTTCAGACATTCAGGTCTCAGCTGGAGCGGCGTACCGATCATCGCCGCCAACATGGATACCGTCGGCACATTTTCAATGGCTGAGGCGCTGGCCAGCTTCAATATCCTCACTGCCGTCCATAAGCATTACAGCGCAGACGACTGGCGGGCGTTTATTCAGCGCGTCCCCGCGACGGTATTGAAACATGTGATGGTTTCAACCGGCACGTCAGAAGCCGACCTCACTAAACTGGTCGCGATTATGGCGCTGTCTGACGATCTGCAGTTTATCTGCATTGACGTGGCCAACGGCTACTCACAGCATTTTGTCGATTTCCTGCAGCGTGCACGTGAAACCTTCCCGACTAAAACTATCTGTGCCGGAAACGTGGTCACAGGCGAAATGGTAGAGGAGCTCATCCTCTCCGGCGCGGATATCGTCAAAGTCGGTATTGGCCCGGGTTCGGTCTGTACAACCCGGGTGAAAACCGGCGTGGGCTATCCGCAGCTTTCTGCAGTCATTGAGTGTGCCGATGCGGCGCATGGCTTAAGCGGACAGATTGTCAGTGATGGCGGTTGTTCCGTGCCGGGTGATATTGCCAAAGCCTTTGGCGGCGGCGCTGACTTTGTGATGCTGGGTGGCATGCTGGCAGCACATGATGAGTGTGAAGGGCAGGTCGTCGAAGAGAATGGCGAAAGCTTTATGCTCTTTTACGGCATGAGTTCCGAATCAGCGATGAAGCGTCACGTTGGTGGTGTCGCCCAGTACCGTGCCGCCGAAGGTAAAACGGTGAAACTGCCATTGCGGGGGCCGGTCGCTGACACCGCGCGCGATATTCTGGGTGGACTGCGTTCTGCCTGTACTTACGTCGGAGCGGAGCGCCTGAAAGAGCTGACCAAGCGCACGACCTTTATCCGCGTTAACGAGCAGGAGAACCGGGTCTTCAACCGATAGGCATCCGGGGCGCAGCCCGCGCCCCTTAATGCATTACATCCCCCAGCCCAAACACCGGCAGATACATTGCAATCACCAGCGTGCCGACAATGCCGCCAATCACCACCATCATTATCGGTTCCAGCGACGCCGCCAGTGTGTCAGCGCGCTCTCGTGTTTCTGCCTCATGCCATTCCGCCAGCCGGGCCAGCATCAAATCCAGTGCGCCCGCCTCTTCCCCAACCCGAACCAGCTGAGCACATAAGGGCGTGAACAGCGGATGCTGCATCAGCGCCTGATGCAGAGGGCTCCCCTGGGCAATATGCTGCTGCAGTCCGGCCATCGCTTCCCGCCAGAGTAATAAGGAGAGCGTGACTTCAACAGCAGCCAGTCCCTGTAACAGCGTTAACCCGGCACGCTGTGTCAGATTCAGAATGGTGTAGATCTGCGTCAGCTGCGTGCCACGCCATAACCCGGAAAGCAGCGGGATGCGCAGGAAAATCGCCTGCTCACGGCGTTGCCAGCCCACAGAGCGTCGTCGTAACTGATGCCAGGCCACCAGCATCAGCGATACGCCGATGGCTAACACCGCTCCCCACTCCTGAAGTGCGGCAGATAACTGCATGACCGTGGCTGTAAAAGCGGGCAGAGGCGCGTCAAAAGAGTCATACACCGCAACGAACTCTGGCAGCACGAACAGCAACATGCCGCAGGTGACAGCGATTGCCACCAGCAGAATGAAGAGCGGATAGCGTAACGCCTTTGCCACCTGATGCCATAACTGCTGCTGGCGGATCTGCTGCTGAGCCAACTCACTGCAGCAAACATCCAGCTGCCCCGTCAGTTCGCCCACTTCCATCAGCGCCGGGTAGAGCGGCGGAAAAATCTGCGGCCATTCACGCAAAGCCTGTGAAAAAGGGGCACCGCTGAGTACCCGATGATGAAGGGCGAGCATCAGAGCCCGCCAGCCTGCATGAGGATGCCCCTCAGCCAGTAAAGCCAGACTTTCTGCCAGTGGCAGGCCCGCTTTGAGCAGGGTAGCCAGCTGACGAATCAGATCGGTTTTGTGCTGCCACGTCCAGTCCCTCTGACGCCAGATTTTTTCCCGCTTCCAGCTCACCGGCAGAAGATCGCGCTGCTCCAGGATGAGTAGCAGGTTGTCAGTGTCGACAGCCAGTAGCTGACCACTGAGTAACTGGCCCTGGCTGTCGACCGCCTGCCAGCTGAATAAAGCTGCGTTAGCCATCGTCCAGCCCAATCACCCGTTGCATCTCTTCCAGCGAGGTATCGCCCCGGCTTACCGCTTCCAGGCCGGAAACCAGTAAAGTGCGCAATCCTTGCTGTTTCGCCAGATTGAGGAGATTCTCCAGCGGCATCTCGGCTGCAATCGCATTCTGCAGTCTGGCATTGATCGGCAGAAGTTCAAACAGCGCCAGCCGGCCAAAATAACCGGAAAAGCAGTGGTCGCACCCGGACGCCCGCCAGGTTTGCAGGGTGCCGGGCCAGAGTTCCGCAGGATAGTGCGCCACCGCCTCAGCGGGTTGACGGCAATGGGGGCAGAGGCGCCGCACCAGACGCTGCGCAACAATCAGTTTCAGCGCCGACCCCAGCAGATAACCGGGAATCCCCATCTGTCGCAGCCGGGTCAGCGTCTCGGCGGTGGAGTTGGTGTGCAGCGTTGACAGTACCAGATGCCCGGTCTGCGCCGCTTTCACCGCAATCTCCGCTGTTTCGGCATCGCGGATCTCGCCCACCATGATCACATCCGGATCCTGTCTCAGCAGCGCCCGCAGCACACGGTTAAAATCAAGACCGTTTTTAGTGTGGATCTGTGTCTGGTTAATGCCGGGCAGCGGAATCTCAATCGGATCTTCAACGCTGCACAGATTTTTTTCTGGTTTATTCAGGGCACTGAGTCCGCTATAAAGCGTAAACGTCTTGCCGCTGCCGGTGGGGCCGGTGACCAGGATCAGTCCCTGCGGCTGGGCCAGTGCGGCACAGAACCGACGCAACTGGGCAGCCGGTAAGCCGAGCTTATCCAGAGACAGCGCCGCGCTTTCACTCTGCAGCAGCCGGACCACCGCTTTCTCGCCACCATAGATGGGTAAGGTCGCCAGGCGAAAAGAGGCGGGTTTACCGGCAATCTCCATGCTGAACTGACCATCCTGCGGTAACCGGCGTTCGGCGATATCCAGCCCGCCAAGGATCTTCAGTCGTGCCAGCAACGCCGCAGGCTGAGTGAAAGGCAGTGAAGAGAGCGGATGCAGTACGCCATCAATACGCAGTCGCACACGCAGACCCTCGCGGCAGGGTTCGATATGCACATCGGAGGCCCGTCGCTCCAGTGCCTGACGCAGGATGAGCTGTGTCGCTTCTATTGCTGACTCGGTGGGTGTCTCTTCGCGCGCCACCAGCCCTTTATCAGCGTGCTGGAGCTGGTCAAGCCGGGCCTGCGGCCAGCATTCGATCTCAATCTGACACTGGCTGGCAAAATTGAGCGCTTCAGCCAGTCCGGGCGGCACGCTCTCCGCAACGGCAACGCGCAGCAGACTGGCATCATGGTGCAGAACCAGAGCGCGATAGCGCTGGCATAATGCCATAATCGTCTCATCAGGATTGCTCATCGCTGGCTCCTTTATCCGCAAAGCGGAATTGTTCCCGGCAATTGTCCCGCAGGCTGGTGTTATTGCTGGTGCAGCTGCGTTGCCAGCTGATGCCGCCCTCTATGCTGTCCCAGATTGGCAACATTTCAACACTCAGGCCATTCAGACTCTCCTGGCCAGTCAGCGTAATCACCCCGTTGGTTACGCTCAGTGCCGAGACATAGCGCGATCCTCTGGCGGCAGGAATACCCGCTTCTCCGGCCTGGCACTGCGTCGGGCCGCCGCGCTCCATGGCGCAAAGCTCTACGGCGGTCTTAAAGGGCACCATGGTTTGCAGCATGTCGGTAAGGGCAGCACGCTGCAGATAATTTTGATAAGCGGGCAGGCCGATGGCACTTAAGATTGCCACAATACCCACCACAATCATCAGTTCAACCAGCGTAAATCCACGTTGATAATTCATCACATCGTCTCCGTATTAAGAAGGCGACAGGGTAAAAATCGGGGACGGTGAAAGACAGTCAGAGATCGGCGAACTGGAAAGCATGATGTGAAGAGATTTCAGACTTACAGCGCAGTCGAAACTGCGCCGGAAGCGGGATCGCAAAATCGCTGTATTGAGTGACGGCGAGGCAGGCTATTTTTGTTTAAAGCGCATCGAGAGATCCAGCGCCCGCACATGCTTGGTCAGCGCACCGACCGAGACGTAGTCCACGCCGGTCAGGGCGATCTGTGGCAGGGTGGTTTCGGTGACGTTGCCGGAGACCTCCAGCAGCGTCCGCCCCTGGTTGAGTTCGACGGCTTCACGCATCGCTTCCAGGCTGAAGTTATCCAGCATCACGATATCGGCTTCCGCTTCCAGCGCCTGACATAATTCCTCCAGCGATTCCACCTCAACTTCAACCGGCACATCGGGCTGCAGCCATTGCGCTCTTTCCACTGCCTGCTGAATCGAGCCGCTGGCAATAATATGGTTCTCTTTGATGAGATAAGCGTCAGAGAGACCCAGGCGATGATTGCTGCCTCCGCCGCACAGTACCGCATATTTCAGCGCAGTCCGCAGTCCGGGCAGGGTTTTACGCGTGTCCAGCAGTTGCGTCTGGCTTCCCGCCAGCAGCGCGACATAGCGGCTGACTTCGGTGGCAACGCCTGAGAGCGTCTGCACAAAATTAAGCGCCGTTCGCTCGGCGGTCAGCAGCAGCCGGGCAGGCCCCTCGATTTCAAACAGCAACTGGTCAGCCTCGATCTGATCACCATCTTCAACATGCCAGATCAGGGTCGCGTGCGAGCCGAGCTGAATGAAGACCTCTTCAACCCAGCGTTTACCACAGAAAACACCGGCTTCACGGGTGATGACCTGCGCATGGGCCTGGGTTTCAGCAGGTAACAGCTGCGCAGTAATGTCGCGTTCAGCGTCGATTTCACCACCGAGATCCTCTTTTAACGCCAGCGCAACCGCATCCGGAATGTCACTTTCACTACGTTTAATCAGTGCGTGACGGCGATTGTCGGGATCATAACCACGGGATGACATAGGCATTTTACTCCAGAAACAGAAAGGACAGAGGCGGTCACAATAGCCTGAACCGGCATCAGGTTCCAGCAACGGATGCTATTTTGTTTAGTATCCTTAACAATGGGCTATTTAATGTCACCGGACCGACACACTAAGAGGCAAGAATCCTTTATTATTCATGCTATTCTCAGCCTTGTGATATAAGGAAAAGCGGTATGAAAATCAAACAGGGCTGGCTGACCGGTGTGCGTCACGTGCCGTCAACACACTGCAATGAACGCCCTGACAATGAGGTGCCTTCACTGCTGGTGATCCACAATATCAGCCTGCCACCCGGTGAATTTGGCGGACCCTGGATCGACAGACTGTTTACCGGCACATTACCGCCTGATGCCCATCCCTATTTTGCGGATATCGCCGCGCTGAAAGTGGCAGCACACTGCCTGATTCGTCGTGACGGGGAGATCGTGCAGTATGTCCCTTTTGACAAACGCGCCTGGCATGCAGGCATTTCGCAGTTCGAAGGACGTGAGAACTGCAACGACTTCTCCATCGGTATTGAGCTGGAAGGAACTGACAGCGAGCCGTATAGCGAGGCGCAATATCGGGCCTTGCAGCAGGTCACGCAGTTACTGCTGCAACACTATCCGGTAACGCCTGCACGTATCACGGGGCACAGCGATATCGCGCCGGTACGCAAAACCGATCCCGGGCCTGCTTTTGACTGGGACTACTACAAACAGCTGTTAACGCAGCAAAAATCCTGATTTTTGCGGAGTCAGTATGACGTTGTTTACCTTGTTGTTGGTTTTAGGCTGGGAGCGCCTGTTTAAACTGGGCGAGCACTGGCAGCTCGAACACCGGCTGGAGCCGATTTTTCGCCATCGTCGCCATTACTCCATGATGCGTACTTTGCTGATGACCCTACTGGCAATGGCGCTGACCGCACTGGTGGTCTGGAGTCTGAAAGGATTGCTGTTTGGCGTGCTGCAGTTGCTGTTCTGGATTGTTGCCGGACTGCTCTGTATCGGTGCCGGCTCAGTGCGTCAGCACTACCATAACTATCTGAAGGCGGCCAGCCATGACGACGACGCGGCACATCAAGCGATGGCGGCTGAGCTGACGCTGATCCATGGTGTGCCGGTGGAGTGCAGCGAACGTGAGTTTCTGCGCGAGCTGCAAAATGCGCTGATCTGGATAAACTTCCGTTTCTATCTCGCCCCGATGTTCTGGCTGGTGGTGGGTGGCCCGTGGGGGCCGGTGCTGCTGGTGGGTTACGCGTTTCTGCGCGCCTGGCAAGGCTGGCTGGCAAAATTCGGCACACCAATGGCGCGAGCGCAATCAGGCGTGGATGCGATTCTGCATTTGCTCGACTGGATCCCGGTGCGGCTGGCGGGTGTCGCTTACGCGCTGCTGGGCCATGGCGAAAAAGCGCTGCCCGCCTGGTTTGCCTCGCTGACCGATCGTCACCGTTCTCAGTATCACGTGCTGACGACGCTGGCGCAGTTCTCACTGTCGCGCGATCCGCACACCGATAAAGTTGAAACGCCACGGGTGGCCGTGGCGTTAGCGAAACGGACTTCGCTGGTGCTGGTTGTTGCCGTCGCGTTGCTGACGATTTACGGCACGCTGGTGTAATCAGCAGGTGGCACGCCGAAATCAGGCGTGCCATCTTCCCGCCAGCTGAAATATTTCAGTCGGGTATGGCGGTTCGGATCCCATAACGGATCGCCTTCAATTTCAGTGTAGTTACGCGCGTGGTACACCAGTACGTCGCGTCCTGCCTCATCCTGGGTAAAACTGTTGTGGCCCGGCCCGTACTGGTGGTTGTCCCAGCTGGTCACAAATACCGGACGCGCTGATTTCTGCCAGGCTGCGACATCAAGCGGGTTGGCATTCGCGGCAATCGACAGTATCCCCAGACAGTAATTTTCATCGGTGGCGCTGGCGGAATAGGTCACAAACAGCCGATCGCCGTGACGGATAACCGCCGGTCCTTCATTAACGCTGAACCCTGCACACTCCCACTCATATTCCGGCCGGCTCAGCATTACGGGCGTACCTTTTAGCGTCCAGGGATTCAGCAGCTCATCCAGGTAGAGGTTAGAGTTGCCGGGAATCAGGGGATCTTTCTGCGCCCAGAGATACCAGTTTTTGCCCTGATGCACGAAGTGGGTTGCATCCAGTGAGAAGCTGTCCAGGTGGGTGAAGACCCTGCGGCAGGGCTGCCATTCGCCCTGCAACGGATCTGCCGCCTCACACACCAGCGCATACATCCGGTGCTGAAACAGTCCCTCTTTGATTTCGCGTGTGGGTGCTGCTGCGAAATAGATGACCCACTGTCCGTTAATGTAGTGCAGCTCAGGTGCCCAGATTAACTCGCTAAAGGGGCCGCTCTCGGGCTTGCGCCAGACGACCACCGGCTCGGCGCTGCGCAGGCCGGCCAGCGTCGTGGCGCGACGGATCTCCAGCCGGTCATACTCAGGCACCGATGCCACAAAGTAATAGTACTGTTCATGACGCAAAATAAAGGGGTCGGCACGCTGCTCGATAAAAGGATTCGGCAAGATTGCGGTCATTTAACATCTCCGGTTGGCGTGACAACACCGTCGCGCAGGCGAACAGTGTGTAACTCATGGAAGTTTTCGCGGCGCAGCGCGAGATCCTGCTGGATGGTAATCATCATTTTGCGGTCGACCTTCATCAGTCGTACCACACCTGCGGTAATCAGATAGCCGACGCCAGGAATAATGGTGAAGAGCAGCATGATGCCGTTAATCGCCTCAGGTGACTGCTGCTTAGCGCCCGCATTGTAGCCATAGATCGACAGCAGAAAGCCGACCATCGCACCGGCCACTGCCAGCCCTACCTTAAGGAAAAAGAGGTTGCCGGAAAAGCTGATACCGGTAATGCGTTTGCCGGTTTTCCATTCGCCGTAGTCATCCACATCGGCCATCAGTGACCAGTGCAGCGGAGAGGGGATTTGATGCAGAATGTTCAGCACAAAATAGGCGACCACCACCATCACGGTAGCGTGGGGATCGATCCAGTAGAAGGCGCTGGAAAAAAGGGCCAGTGCGATATTGGTCCAGAAGAAGACTTTGAGTTTGCACCAGCGATCGGTGAGCAGTTTTGCCAGCGTGCTGCCGACCATCATGCCAATGACTCCCAGGCTGATAAACAGCGTGGCAAAGTGCGTTGACTGGCCCATGACCCAGGTCACGTAATACATGGTGGCCGCCATGCGGATGAAGCCAGGGCAGACGTTACAGAAGGTGAGCAGCAGAATGCGCACCCACTGGTCATTTTTCCAGACATCACGCAGGTCTTTCTTCAGATCATCATTACTCGGCACGGCCGGGCGGATACGTTCACGTACCGTGGCAAAGCAGAACAGAAACATTGCCAGGCCAATGGTTGCCAGTACCGCCATCGCCATCTGGTAGCCGCGCGCTTTGTCTTCGCCACCGAACCACTCTGCCATCGGCAGCAGGGACAGAGAGAGTATCAGCGTGGCGATGCCGACCATGACAAAGCGATAAGACTGACAGGAGACACGCTCACCGGGGTCGTTGGTAATCACGCCGCCCAGAGAACAGTAAGGAATGTTAATCGCTGTGTAAGTTAGCGACATCAGGAAATAGGTGACGAAGGCCCAGATCACCTTGTTGTGGTAAGTCCAGTCGGGCGTGGTGAACATCAGTACGCTGAAGACCACATAGGGCACGGAAACCCACAGCAGCCAGGGACGAAAACGGCCCCAGCGACTCTGGGTGCGATCGGCGATGGCACCCATAATCGGATCGGTGACTGCATCGAGCACCCTGACCGAGAGCAACAGGGTCCCCACCAGCGCCGGAGCCAGCCCGAAAACATCGGTATAGAAGTAGTTCAGGAACAACATGATGGCACCGCCAATCATGTTGCATCCGGCATCGCCCATGCCATAACCCAGCTTTTCTTTAAATGAGAGTGCTGCGGGCTTCATTTTGCTTCTCCTGCAAACCGTGAAGCCAGTGATTATTAGGGTCGAAGCCGTCTGTGACGCAGCAGCAATTGGTTACAAAGATGGACAAAACAGGCGGGCGCAAAAAAATGTGAACTGGTACGCACCAGCGAGCCAGTTCACATTAGTTTATAGAGGGTATTTTTAACGAAAGGGTGTTTACGCAGCGCTTTTGTTCTGGCCTTCAACCAGTCCGCCAACGAAGCTGCCGAGCCAGCCACCAATATTGCCAAAGAGAGTGCTGGCAACAGAACCTACTAAACCGGAAATAAATGGCACCGGGATCAGGGAGCCGAGTATGTTACCGATTAATGAACCGGCCTGCTTACCCACGGTGGTAGTAATATCCTGAATCATGCCACAGCCACTTACGGCCAAAATTTCTGATGGTGCGAGTTCCCGCATAATAATTTTTTCCTTAATCAGGTTAGAAGCAGGAAAAAATTACCATCTCAAGCCAGTAATAAAAATAGTAATAGAGCTAAAGTGGCCGGTGCGCCTGACAGCGCGCACCGGATGAGCAAAAAGATCAGGCTTTCTGCGTCTGGTTCTTAATAAAGTAACCAATACCCAGAATGACCAGCCAGACCGGGATAAGCCAGACAGAGATCGCCATGCCCGGCGTGGTCACCATCAGCACCAGAATCGCCGCCAGGAAGACCAGGCAAATCCAGTTACCCGCCGGATAGAGCAGCGCTTTGAAGCGGGTGGTGACGCCCTGCTGATCTTTCTTACGACGGAACTTGAGGTGCGCCAGGCTGATCATTGCCCAGTTGATCACCAGCGCGGAGACGACCAGCGACATCAGCAGGCCAAACGCTTCGCCCGGCATCAGGTAGTTGATCAGCACGCACAGTGCAGTGGCAACAGCCGAGACCAGAATCGTTAACACCGGCACACCGCGACGATCGACTTTCAGCAGCGCTTTCGGCGCATTGCCCTGCTGTGCCAGACCAAACAGCATACGGCTGTTGCAGTAAACGCAGCTGTTATAGACCGACAGGGCCGCCGTCAGGATCACCACGTTCAGCGCATTCGCCACCATGGCATCGCCCAGCTCGTGGAAGATAAAGACAAACGGGCTGACTTCTGACGTGACACGACTCCACGGCATCAGAGACAGCAGCACTGCCAACGAACCAATGTAGAAAATCAGGATACGCCACAGCACCTGGTTAGTTGCTTTTGGAATGCTCACTTCCGGGTTATCAGCCTCTGCTGCGGTGATACCTACCAGCTCCAGTCCGCCGAACGAGAACATGATAATTGCCATGACCGCGACGAGACCGCCGATGCCATGCGGGAAAAAGCCGCCCTGTTCCCACAGGTTGCGCACGGTCGCCTGCGGACCCGCGTGACCGCTGAACAGCAGCCAGCCACCAAACAGGATCATGCCGATGACCGCGACCACTTTAATAATGGCGAACCAGAACTCCATCTCACCGAACACTTTCACGTTGGTCAGGTTGATGGCGTTGATCATCACGAAGAAGATGGCGGCTGAGGCCCAGGTAGGAAAGTCTGGCCACCAGAACTGGATATATTTACCAACGGCAGTAAGTTCTGCCATGGCAACCAGTACGTAAAGGACCCAGTAGTTCCAGCCTGAGGCGAACCCGGCAAAGTTGCCCCAGTATTTATACGCGAAGTGGCTGAAGCTGCCGGCGACCGGCTCTTCCACCACCATTTCACCCAGCTGACGCATGATTAAAAAGGCAATAAAACCGGCAATCGCATAGCCCAGAATAACGGCCGGTCCGGCGGATTCAATGACCGATGCGCTGCCCAGAAACAGCCCGGTTCCCACTGCACCACCCAGCGCGATGAGCTGAATATGGCGGTTCTTAAGACCACGTTTCAGCGCTTCGCCTTGCTGTTGTTCCATACAAACCTCGTGATGTTTTTATTCTTCGTTCGCAGCGCAGTCCGCTGTAATGAAGTAGTTACAATAACGTATTGATTATTTTACGGTATCCGGCGTGCTGAATGCTGCCATCTGCTACCCTGGCGACAAGAATAGTGATAAGCGAATCGCTTTGCACCTGCTTTCGCCTTTCGTGCTGAGAGTTGACTGAAAAAACGCCGTCCTGGTCACGTCTGCCCACAGCAACTTCTGCCATGAAATGCCGTTAATGACGAATAGGTTTCACTTATGCCTGCCGCTGCGCTAACGCGCTAAGCGGGTGTAAGGTTTGGTAAAAGTGAAATTATTTAACATTTGTGGCAACGCGAATTTTTCATTTTTTTAACCGCAAGTTAGCGCCAGCACAGGCTTTGGGGGCAGGTTAATGTCGCAGACACCATATAGACACAAGGTGAATACTTTGTTACTTTACCGGCACCTCTTTGCAATTGGTATTACCAATTTACTCCGGACGATTGGCTTAATAAGAAGGGACGATGGCTTACAGTAAGATTCGCCAACCTAAGCTCTCCGACGCTATCGAGCAACAGCTCGAATCGCTGATTATGGAAGGGACCCTGCGTCCGGGAGAGAAGCTGCTGCCTGAGCGCGAACTCGCTAAACAATTCGATGTCTCACGTCCGTCCCTCCGCGAAGCGATCCAGCGCTTAGAAGCCAAAGGATTATTGCTGCGCCGACAGGGTGGCGGAACATTTGTACAGGAGCATCTCTGGCAAAGCATGAGCGATCCCCTCGTTGAGCTTCTCGCCGACCATCCGGAATCACAGTTTGATCTGCTGGAAACGCGCCATGCCTTAGAGGGCATCGCGGCTTATTACGCGGCACTGCGCGGCACAGAGGAAGACCTGCTGCGCATTCGCGACTGCCATGTGAATATCCAGCAGGCGCAGGACAGCGGCGACTTAGACGCCGAAGCGGACGCAGTGATGCAGTATCAGATCGCTGTCACAGAAGCGGCCCATAATGTTGTGCTTTTACATTTGCTACGCTCAATGGGCCCTATGCTGGAACAAAACGTCCGTCAGAATTTCGAATTGCTCTACTCGCGCCGGGAAATGCTGGCAAAAGTGAGCGGTCACCGCGCCAGAATCTTTGAGGCGATTGTGGCCCGTGAGCCAGAAAAAGCGCGCGAGGCTTCACACCGTCACCTGGCGTTCATAGAGGAAATCTTGCTGGACAGAAGTCGGGAGCAGAGCCGTCGGGAACGCTCCCTGCGTCGTTTACAGCAACGTAAGGAATAACGTGCGACAAAGATCGTACTGACATCAGACGAGCCTGCCGGCATCTGCTTTAACAGGCTCCCGATTATTCAACGTATTAGACACAGATAAGGAACACACCCATGTCAGAACGTTTACACAATGACGTGGATCCGATTGAAACTCGTGACTGGCTACAGGCGATCGAATCGGTCATCCGTGAAGAAGGTGTTGAACGTGCACAGTATCTGATTGATCAGGTACTGGGTGCAGCCCGCAAAGGCGGCGTAAAAGTGGCTGCAGGTTCGTCTGCAATCAGCAACTATATCAACTCTATTGCCGTTGAAGATGAACCCGATTATCCGGGCAACACCTCTCTTGAACGTCGTATCCGTTCCGCAATCCGCTGGAACGCCATCATGTCGGTGCTGCGCGCGTCGAAGAAAGATCTGGAACTCGGTGGCCACATGTCCTCCTTCCAGTCTTCTGCGACGATTTATGAAGTGTGCTTCAACCACTTCTTCCGCGCGCGCAGTGAGAAGGATGGCGGCGATCTGGTCTATTTCCAGGGCCACATCTCTCCGGGTATCTATGCCCGTGCGTTCCTTGAAGGTCGCCTGACCGAAGATCAGATGAACAACTTCCGTCAGGAAGTTGATGGCAAAGGCCTCTCTTCTTATCCGCACCCGAAATTAATGCCGGAGTTCTGGCAGTTCCCGACCGTATCAATGGGTCTGGGTCCATTGTCAGCGATCTATCAGGCGAAGTTCCTGAAGTATCTGGAACACCGTGGCCTGAAAGACACCTCTGCCCAGACCGTTTACGCCTTCCTGGGTGACGGTGAGATGGATGAGCCGGAATCAAAAGGTGCGATCACCATCGCCACCCGTGAAAAACTGGATAACCTGGTCTTCATTATCAACTGCAACCTGCAGCGTCTGGATGGCCCGGTAACCGGTAATGGCAAGATCATCAACGAGCTGGAAGGCATCTTTGCCGGTGCTGGCTGGGAAGTGATCAAGGTCATCTGGGGCGGTCGCTGGGACGAGCTGCTGCGCAAAGATACCAGCGGTAAGCTGATTCAGCTGATGAACGAAACCGTTGACGGTGACTACCAGACCTTCAAATCCCGTGATGGTGCCTACGTGCGTGAGCACTTCTTTGGCAAGTATCCGGAAACCGCGGCGCTGGTTAAAGATATGTCCGATGATGAAATCTGGGCATTGAACCGTGGCGGCCACGATCCGAAGAAAATCTATGCGGCACTGAAAAAAGCGCAGGATACCAAAGGCAAGCCAGTACTGATCCTGGCGCATACCATCAAAGGTTATGGTATGGGCGACACCGCGGAAGGCAAAAACATTGCCCACCAGGTGAAGAAGATGAACATGGATGGCGTACGCTATATCCGTGATCGCTTTAACGTGCCGGTTGCTGACGATAAAATCGAAGAACTGCCGTACGTCACCTTTGAGAAAGGCTCAGAAGAGCATACTTATCTGCACGGTCAGCGTGAGAAGTTAGGCGGTTACCTGCCAACGCGTCAGCCGAAGTTCACTGAAAAGCTGGAAATGCCAGCACTCGAAGAGTTCAGTGCGCTGCTGGATGAGCAGAACAAAGAGATCTCGACCACTATCGCCTTTGTGCGTGCCCTGAACGTGATGCTGAAGAACAAGTCGATCAAAGATCGTCTGGTTCCGATCCTCGCCGATGAAGCGCGTACCTTTGGTATGGAAGGTCTGTTCCGTCAGATCGGTATCTACAGCCCGAACGGTCAGCAGTATACCCCGCAGGACCGCGAGCAGGTTGCCTACTACAAAGAAGACGAGAAAGGCCAGATTTTGCAGGAAGGGATCAACGAGCTGGGCGCAGGTTCATCCTGGCTGGCTGCGGCGACCTCATACAGCACCAACAACCTGCCGATGATCCCGTTCTACATCTATTACTCGATGTTCGGCTTCCAGCGTATTGGCGATCTGATGTGGCTGGCGGGCGACCAGCAGGCGCGCGGCTTCCTGGTCGGCGGTACCTCAGGCCGTACGACGCTGAACGGCGAAGGTCTGCAGCATGAAGATGGTCACAGCCATATTCAGTCTCTGACTATCCCGAACTGTATCTCTTACGATCCATCTTACGCTTATGAAGTCGCAGTCATCATGCATGACGGTCTGGTGCGTATGTATGGCGAAGCGCAGGAGAACGTTTACTACTACATCACCACGCTGAATGAAAACTACCATATGCCAGCAATGCCGCAGGGCGTTGAAGAAGGTATCCGTAAGGGTATCTATAAGCTGGAAACGGTAGAAGGCAGCAAAGGTAAAGTGCAGCTGCTGGGCTCAGGTTCTATCCTGCGTCACGTGCGTGAAGCTGCGCAGATCCTGGCGAAAGATTACGGTATCGGCTCTGATGTCTACAGCGTGACCTCGTTCACCGAGCTGGCGCGTGATGGCCAGGATTGTGAGCGCTGGAACATGCTGCATCCGACTGAAGAAGCGCGCGTACCTTACATCGCTCAGGTGATGAACGACGCACCCGCTGTTGCTTCAACCGACTACATGAAACTGTTCGCTGAGCAGGTTCGTAGCTATGTCCCGGCCAGCGATTATCGCGTACTGGGTACCGATGGCTTTGGTCGCTCTGACAGCCGTGAGAATCTGCGTCATCACTTCGAAGTGGATGCATCTTATGTGGTGGTTGCCGCGCTGGGTGAGCTGGCTAAACGCGGCGAGATCGAGAAGAAAGTGGTGGCCGATGCGATCACCAAATTCAATATCGATGCCGATAAAGTTAACCCGCGTCTGGCTTAAGAGGTAATAGAGTAATGGCTATCGAAATTAAGGTACCGGATATCGGGTCTGACGAAGTTGAAGTCACCGAGATTCTGGTGAAAGTTGGCGACAAGGTGGAAGCCGAGCAGTCGCTGATCACCGTGGAAGGCGACAAAGCCTCAATGGAAGTGCCGTCGCCACAGGCTGGCGTAGTGAAAGAGATTAAGATCTCTACCGGTGACAAAGTTGAGACCGGCTCACTGATCATGGTGTTTGATGCTGAAGGCGCTGCGGAAGCAGCACCAGCACCGGCCGCAGAGAAAAAAGCGGACGCGGCGCCTGCGCCAGCCGCTGCTGCGGCGACGGCCAGCAAAGAAGTGGCTGTGCCGGATATCGGCGGTGATGAAGTCGAAGTCACTGAGATTCTGGTGAAGGTTGGCGACAAAGTTGAAGCCGAGCAGTCACTGATTGTGGTGGAAGGTGATAAAGCCTCAATGGAAGTTCCGGCTCCGTTCGCGGGTGTGGTCAAAGAGATCACCATTGCGACCGGCGACAAAGTCAGCACCGGTTCAGCCATCATGGTCTTTGAAGCAGAAGGCGCAGCACCGGCCTCTGATGCGAAGCCAGAAGTGAAAGAAGAAGCAGCATCGGCACCCGCTGCTGCTGCAGGCGCAAAAGAGGTCAACGTTCCGGATATCGGCGGTGATGAAGTCGAAGTTACCGAGATCCTGGTCAAAGTTGGCGACAAAGTTGAGGCTGAGCAGTCACTGATCGTGGTTGAAGGCGACAAAGCCTCAATGGAAGTCCCTGCGCCGTTTGCAGGTACTGTCAAAGAGCTGAAAGTCGCCACGGGCGATAAAGTCAGCACCGGCTCACTGATCATGGTGTTCGAAGTCGAAGGTGCTGCTCCGGCCGCCCCTGCGGCCGCGAAACAGGACGCCGCTCCGGCGCCTGCTGCGAAATCTGAGGCTAAGCCAGCCGCCGCGGCGCCAGCAGCCAAAGCCAACAGCAAAGGTGAGTTCGCAGAGAACGACGCTTACGTTCACGCGACCCCGGTGATCCGTCGCCTGGCGCGCGAGTTCGGTGTTAACCTGGCGAAAGTCAAAGGCACCGGCCGTAAAGGTCGCATTCTGAAAGAAGACGTGCAGACTTACGTGAAAGAGGCCGTGAAACGCGCTGAAGCAGCGCCTGCTGCGGCAAGCGGCGGTGGTCTGCCGGGCATGCTGCCATGGCCGAAAGTTGATTTCAGTAAGTTTGGCGAAATCGAAGAAGTCGAACTGGGTCGTATCCAGAAAATTTCTGGCGCGAACCTGAGCCGTAACTGGGTGATGATCCCGCACGTTACGCATTTCGACAAAACCGATATCACCGATCTGGAAGCGTTCCGTAAGCAGCAGAATGCTGAAGCAGAGAAGCGTAAGCTGGATGTGAAATACACGCCTGTCGTGTTCATCATGAAAGCGGTCGCGGCGGCGCTTGAGCAGATGCCACGCTTCAACAGCTCGCTGTCTGAAGATGCGCAGAAACTGACGCTGAAGAAATATATCAACATCGGTGTGGCGGTTGATACGCCAAACGGCCTGGTTGTTCCGGTCTTCAAAGACGTGAACAAGAAAGGCATCACCGAGCTGTCGCGTGAACTGATGGCAATTTCGAAGAAAGCGCGTGACGGTAAGCTGACAGCGGGCGACATGCAGGGCGGATGTTTCACCATCTCCAGCCTGGGCGGCCTGGGTACCACACACTTCGCGCCGATCGTTAACGCGCCGGAAGTGGCTATCCTGGGTGTCTCTAAATCGGCGATGGAGCCGGTGTGGAATGGTAAAGAGTTTACGCCGCGTCTGATGATGCCGATTTCTCTCTCCTTCGACCACCGCGTGATCGACGGTGCTGATGGTGCGCGATTCATCACCATTATCGGCAATATGTTGTCTGACATTCGTCGTTTAGTTATGTAAATGTGAAGAAGGCCGGCGGATGCCGGCCTTCCTTTAACGATTCGTCGCGCCGCTGTTGGCAGTTTGTTAACAATTCTGTAAACTCTTGCGGTGAAAGTCCCGGTGGAACAAGGGCATTATAAGAACGTCTGACCCGCCGGATATCAATTAAGAGGTCATGATGAGTACAGAGATTAAAACCCAGGTCGTGGTACTTGGGGCAGGTCCTGCAGGTTACTCTGCAGCCTTCCGTTGTGCGGATTTAGGTCTGGAAACCGTACTGGTAGAGCGTTACAGCACCCTCGGTGGTGTTTGTCTGAACGTCGGTTGTATCCCATCTAAAGCGCTGCTGCACGTTGCTAAAGTGATTGAAGAGGCAAAAGCCCTTGAAGAGCACGGCATTGTGTTTGGCCAGCCATCTACTGATATCAACAAGATTCGCAGCTGGAAAGAGAAGGTTATCAACCAGTTGACTGGCGGCCTGTCAGGTATGGCAAAAGGTCGTAAAGTCACCGTGGTGAATGGCCTGGGCAAATTCACCGGTGCTAACACCCTGGTGGTTGAAGGAGAAGGCGGCGCGACCACCATCAACTTCGATAATGCTATCATCGCTGCGGGTTCACGCCCAATCGAACTGCCATTCATTCCACATGAAGATCCACGCGTCTGGGACTCTACCGATGCGCTGGAACTGAAAGAAGTGCCGAAGCGTCTGCTGGTCATGGGCGGCGGTATCATCGGTCTGGAAATGGCGACGGTCTATCACGCGCTGGGTTCAGAGATCGATGTGGTTGAGATGTTCGACCAGGTTATCCCGGCTGCGGATAAAGACGTGGTGAAAGTCTTTACCAAGAAAATCAGCAAGAAATTTAACCTGATGCTGGAAACTAAAGTGACCGCCGTTGAAGCAAAAGACGATGGCATTTACGTTTCAATGGAAGGCAAAAAAGCACCAGGCGAAGCGCAGCGTTATGACGCGGTGCTGGTTGCTATCGGTCGTGTGCCGAACGGTAAAGGTCTGGATGCCGGTAAAGCGGGCGTGGAAGTGGACGATCGCGGCTTCATCCGCGTCGATAAACAGATGCGCACCAACGTGCCACACATCTATGCTATCGGCGACATCGTCGGTCAGCCAATGCTGGCGCACAAAGGCGTGCATGAAGGCCACGTAGCGGCTGAAGTGATCTCTGGTCTGAAGCACTACTTCGATCCGAAAGTGATCCCTTCAATTGCCTATACTGAGCCAGAAGTTGCCTGGGTCGGTCTGACCGAGAAAGAAGCGAAAGAGAAGGGCATCAGCTACGAGACCTCCACCTTCCCGTGGGCTGCCTCAGGCCGTGCTATCGCTTCTGATTGTGCAGACGGCATGACCAAGCTGATTTTCGACAAAGAGACGCACCGTATTATCGGTGGCGCGATTGTCGGTACTAACGGCGGCGAGCTGTTAGGCGAAATCGGTCTGGCGATTGAGATGGGTTGTGATGCGGAAGATATTGCGCTGACCATCCATGCTCACCCGACCCTGCATGAGTCAGTCGGTCTGGCTGCAGAAATCTTCGAAGGTAGCATCACCGATCTGCCTAACGCGAAAGCGAAGAAGAAGTAAGTTTCTGCTGCTGCAAAGAGAAAGCTCCCGTTATGGGGGCTTTTTTTTCGCTGTCATTTTGATCATAAGTGTCAGTAGATTCTGCCATTCATTCCTCTGACAGACACGTTAGGCCGAGGGAAAATCGCCCGGAATCGCACTTCAATATTACTGATATTCAGCCTTTGTGCTGCCGGACTAGCAATGACAGTAAGCCGTTAACCCCTGACGTGCGAGGCGGTGTGTCAAAAAGCCCGGCAGGGGATGTGGGGCATCAGAACGGCTATATAGATTTAAGAGAAGGCATGTTACCTGCCAGAAATGTGCGGATGGCATTATCGATGACTTCACGCGTCAGCTCTGACTCTGCGACGATAATTTGCAGACCAATACCACTACGATAGCCGTGCTGGATGCGATAACCAGGGGTGATTACGGGTGGGGTGTCGCGGAGAATATCTGCCACGCGCTTGTTAATGTAATCATGATATGTCATCCCGCCGAACTGGGGATAAGCAACGCGGGTGCGTTTGACCTGCTTATAGCTGACAATCTTTCCTTTCGCGTCATAGCTGGACACTGTCTCTAAACGGAATTCATCCTCCAGTTGGGTCTGGTCAAGCATTGCAGTGGCCTCATTGAGTACCCGGTTTTCGATGATATCCATGCGAGCGACATCAGCAGTAACGATCTCAGCGTTCCAATAGATGGTGGGATCTTGATCATCCAGGAAAAGTACATCACTCCAGGTCCAGACCCAGCCCGCCGCAATAGCCTCTGCGTTTTCAGAATCACAATCATCGTAATGTAGCCCACCGCAGCGCTCACGCTCGCGATGGATAAGATTTTTGATGTGCTGAACACGCGTGCGACGGTGGCGGCGGGAAAGTGAGGTGAAAGGCTTGAATTTGCGGGTCATGGATTACTCTGCGCAATTTATGCTGGGAGGAATCCAGCCCCGCAGTTTAGCGAAAGGAAATGATGAGAGCTAGCGAAATAGCGGGGTTATAAGGAGCGAGCGGCCAGAAAGAGCTGCTGTACGCGTGCCCTTCGATTTACGTTCAGCGACGCACTTCCCACGCCGCCACCCGTTCAACAAACATCTGCGCCAGTTCAGCAATAGCGCTGTTGCCGGGCAGCCTCTCTTCATTGATGTACATCACCAGCGTACTACTGCGCCGGCGACCCTGGAGCAGCGGCAGGGGACGGAGTTCACCGCTCTCTAAGAGCCCCGCGATATTCTGTTCCGGCAGCCAGCCATAGCCTAGCTGGTGCTGGACCGCTTCAATTGCTGCCGACAGGGTAGTGAATGACCAGTTTTCTGCCTGATCGCCACTCACCTCTGACTGCTGCTGTTGCTGGCGATCCAGAATGGTAATACAGGGCCAGCGCGCCAGTGTGGCAGCATTAAGCGGGGCAGGTTCACTGTGCAGCGGGTGATGGCGATGCGCCACGGCAACGAAATCGACGCTCATCAGGCTTTCGCCAGCCAATGGTTCAGCGCCATATTGCGCCACCAGCCAGAGATCGGCCTGTTGTTCCGCCAGCCTGTCTGGCGTTTCGCTGCGGACAATTTCGCTGAACCAGATGCGCACATGTGGATAGCGTTGCTGAAATATATTGAGCACGTCAAACAGCAGAGGTTTAGGAAAAGTAGCATCTACCATTAAATCAATGCGCGAACGCTCACCCCGTCGCAGGGCACTGGCCTTAGCTTCGAGCGCGCTAAATCCTTCCAGCAGTGGACGTACCTGCGCAAGTAACTGATGTCCTTCAGCACTCAGAACGGCACGGCGTCCCACCTGCTCCAGCAGTTCCATGTCCAGCCGTTGTTGAAGCAGACCCAGCTGATAGCTTAATGAGGACTGGCTACGATTATTTTTCTCCGCTGCCAGCGCAAAACTCCCTTCCTTTACGACGGCGTCGAGCAGATACCACTGTTCCAGCGTTGTTTTGTACATGTTAATCCATCTAAAAATTGAATTATTTAATGCTAAAAATAGCGTTATTCATCGCTTTTGTAACGCGCAATAATCACCACAAGGAAAACAAATGAGGAATTCATTATGAGCACTTTTGATAAACATGACCTGTCTGGCATCGTTGGCAAACATCTGGTTTACACCTATGACAACGGCTGGAACTACGAGCTCTACATTAAAAATGCCAGCACCATCGACTATCGCATTCACAGTGGCATGGTCGGCAATCGCTGGGTTAAAAACCAGCATGTTTATGTGGTTCGCCTGGCACAGGATGTCTATAAAGTTTCCTGGACTGAACCCACCGGCACTGATGTCAGCCTGGCCGTCAATCTGGCGGATAAAATTTTCCACGGCACCATCTTTTTCCCACGCTGGGTCATGAACAATCCGGAAAAAACCGTCTGCTTCCAGAATGATCATCTGGAAGAGATGGCGAAATTCCGCGAAGCGGGCCCGGCTTATCCAACCGAAGTGATTGATGAGTTCGCGACGCTGACCGTAATCCGCGATGTCGGTGAAAACAACGAAAGCGTCATTGACTGTCCGCCTGATCAGCTGCCCGCCAATTTTCCGGAAAACCTGAAAAATTAAGAGTGAACAGAAGAGGTCATCATGACCTCTTCTGCTTAGTTGTTTCTGACGTGCAGCTTCTGATGTGTAACGTATGAGGACGAAAAATGGATTTATCGACGAAGGTTTTTATCAGCAGCGATCAGCACGACGGCTTCGGTGTCAGTTCCACCATTATGGGTGAGAAAGAGGCGATGTTAGTCGACGCCCAGTTCACGCTGGCGAATGCGCATCGTTTAGTCGCTGAGATTATCGAAACCGGTCTCGACCTGAAACGCATCTTTATTACCCATCTGCATCCCGATCATTTTCTGGGTCTTGAAGTGATTAAGTCGGTTTTTCCGGCTGCTGAAATTCTCTCTTACAGGCAGGTCGCCGAAGACGTTAATGACGCCTTTGATTTCAAAATTGATTACTGGGGTAAGCAGGTTTTAAAAGAGAACGGTGCCCGCACTAAGTTTGCGATCACCGAACTGGAAGAGGATACGATCTGGCTGGAAGGGCAGGAGATTAAAATCCTGAGCGATCTCAGTGGCGATTGCATCCGGGTGACACCGCTCTGGATCCCCTCGACGAAAACATTGATCGCCTCCGATGTGGTCTTCGCGGATGCACATGTCTGGATTGCCGATATGCGCACGCCGGAGCGCATGGCGAAATGGATGGGCAGTCTGGATAAACTCGAAGCGCTGGCGCCGAAAGTCCTGATCCCTGGCCATTCGCGAACGACGCCATCGCTTAGCCCCTCAGCAATAGGCTTTACCCGCACCTATATCAACGATTTCATTAAGACGCTGCACAAGGTCAAAAACAGCGAAGAGCTGGTGCAGGAGATGGAGTGAATCTATCCCAACCTGCCGGTGAAAATCTGTCTCGACTACAGTGCGCGGATTCTGAAAGATCACTACGTCTGGCCGGGTGACTGGCCGGTATCACTGCGGGAAATGAAAACCACGTTGTAATCCTCTGACGCGAGAAGAGCACCAGGCTGATTTGCAGCCTGGTGTTGATCTGCTCCCGAACCCTCCTCTACTGTACACCAGACGCCTGCTGTTTCTATTCCTGCCAGTTATCTATTTCACTGAATCATTTCGTTAAAACCGCGGCAAAGCTGACGTCCTCGCGCTGTCATTTGAGCGGAATGCGGTACGCTGCTGAGAGAGCCAATCAGCTGACTTAGCTGGCTGATGCGGGATAATAAGCGGGTAAAATGGGCGCAGTGGATTATGTTGTATTTTTGTAAACAGATTAACAAACAGACGAAATCCTGCTATTCTGCCCTCCGCGAAACCGGGCACCTCAACCTGGACGAGAAAGGGAAGTGTGTTCTCCATAAGTGAGCAAGGTGGTCGGAAAGCCCTACATAATGAGAGCGAGGATAACGTCGTGCTAGAAGAATACCGTAAGCACGTTGCCGAGCGTGCTGCCCAGGGAATTGTACCTAAGCCTTTAGAGGCTTCCCAGATGGCCGCGCTGGTTGAACTGCTGAAAAATCCACCTGCGGGTGAAGAAGAATTTCTGACCGATTTATTGGTCAACCGCGTCCCACCTGGCGTCGATGAAGCGGCGTATGTCAAAGCCGGTTTCCTGGCGGCTGTCGCCAAAGGCGAAGCAACCTCTCCTCTGATATCTCCTGAAAAAGCGGTTGAACTGCTTGGCACCATGCAGGGCGGTTACAATATTCATCCGCTGATTGAGGCGCTGGACGATAGCAAACTGGCTCCGATTGCCGCGAAAGCCCTTTCACACACGCTGCTGATGTTCGACAACTTCTATGATGTCGAAGAGAAAGCGAAAGCGGGTAATGAATACGCGAAGCAGGTGATGCAATCCTGGGCAGATGCGGAATGGTATCTGTCACGGCCTGAACTGGCAGAGAAGATCACGGTTACAGTGTTTAAGGTCACTGGCGAAACCAACACCGACGATCTCTCTCCGGCCCAGGATGCCTGGTCACGTCCAGATATTCCTCTGCACGCCCTGGCGATGCTGAAAAATGCCCGTGAAGGCATTGAGCCTGATGAAGCGGGCAATATCGGCCCGATCAAACAGCTCGAAGCTCTGAAGACCAAAGGCTTCCCGCTGGCCTATGTCGGTGATGTTGTCGGAACCGGTTCTTCACGTAAATCCGCCACCAACTCGGTGCTGTGGTTTATGGGCGACGACATCCCGAACGTGCCAAATAAAAAAGGCGGCGGCGTGGTGCTGGGCAGCAAAATTGCACCCATCTTCTTCAACACCATGGAAGATGCGGGCGCACTGCCCATTGAAGTGGACGTAAACAACCTGAACATGGGCGATGTGATCGACATCTATCCATTCAAAGGCGAAGTCCGCAACCACGAAACCAATGAGCTGCTGGCCAGCTTCGAGCTCAAAACCGAAGTAGTGATTGACGAAGTGCGCGCCGGTGGCCGTATTCCGCTGATCATCGGTCGCGGTCTGACCACCAAAGCGCGCGAGTCGCTGGGTCTGCCGCACAGCACCGTATTCCGTCAGGCGAAAGATGTTGCGGAGAGTACCCGTGGGTTCTCGCTGGCGCAGAAAATGGTTGGCCGCGCCTGTGGCGTAACCGGCGTTCGTCCGGGTGCCTATTGCGAACCTAAAATGACCTCGGTTGGCTCGCAGGATACCACCGGCCCGATGACCCGTGACGAGCTGAAAGATCTGGCTTGCCTGGGCTTCTCGACCGATCTGGTGATGCAGTCCTTCTGTCACACCGCCGCCTATCCTAAGCCTGTGGATGTGAGCACGCACCATACACTGCCAGACTTCATCATGAACCGTGGCGGTGTGTCACTGCGTCCGGGTGACGGCATTATCCACAGCTGGCTGAACCGTATGCTGCTGCCGGATACCGTGGGTACCGGTGGTGATTCCCATACCCGTTTCCCTATCGGCATCTCTTTCCCGGCGGGTTCAGGCCTGGTGGCGTTTGCGGCAGCGACGGGCGTTATGCCGCTCGATATGCCGGAATCAGTGCTGGTGCGCTTCAAAGGTAAGATGGAGCCAGGCATTACCCTGCGCGATCTGGTTCACGCCATTCCGCTGTATGCCATCAAACAGGGTCTGCTGACCGTTGAGAAGAAAGGTAAGAAAAACATCTTCTCTGGCCGCATCCTTGAGATTGAAGGTCTGCCGGATCTGAAAGTCGAGCAGGCGTTTGAGCTGTCCGATGCGTCAGCCGAGCGTTCCGCTGCGGGCTGTACTATCAAGCTGGATAAAGCGCCGATTATCGAATACCTGAACTCCAACATCGTGCTGCTGAAGTGGATGATCGCAGAAGGCTACGGCGATCGTCGTACGCTTGAGCGTCGCGTTGAAAGCATGGAGAAATGGCTGGCCGATCCTCAGTTGCTGGAGCCGGACGCGGATGCTGAATATGCTGCCGTGATCGAAATCGATCTGGCTGAAATCAAAGAGCCGATCCTCTGTGCGCCAAACGATCCGGACGATGCCCGTCTGCTCTCTGACGTTCAGGGCGAGAAGATCGACGAAGTGTTCATCGGTTCGTGCATGACCAACATTGGTCACTTCCGTGCTGCCGGTAAACTGTTGGATAGCCACAAAGGCCAGCTGCCAACCCGTCTGTGGGTGGCTCCGCCAACCAAGATGGATGCGGCACAGCTGACCGAAGAGGGCTACTACAGCGTATTCGGCAAAAGCGGTGCGCGTATCGAGATCCCGGGCTGTTCACTCTGCATGGGTAACCAGGCACGTGTGGCTGATGGTTCGACGGTGGTGTCCACTTCGACCCGTAACTTCCCGAACCGTCTGGGTACCGGTGCTAATGTCTACCTGGCGTCAGCGGAGCTGGCTGCGGTCGCGTCTCTGCTTGGTAAACTGCCAACGCCGGATGAGTATCAGCAATTTATGGCGCAGGTCGATAAAACGGCCAGCGACACGTATCGCTATCTCAACTTCGACCAGCTGACGCAGTACACCGACAAAGCTGATGGCGTGATTTTCCAGACCGCGGTCTGATTCTTCACCTGTCAGTTATGACTAAGGGGCGATGATTCGCCCCTTTTTTACGTCTGTACATGGGGTAGAGAGACGATCAAAAGCTGGCTTTCGGCAGGCAGCCTGTAATAATGCGCGACGTGTCACACTGTGCCGCGAGAGCAGCACGAACACTTATCAGGTGACGCGATGACGTTAAGAGGAACGGGCGATGGAATATGAATTTTTACGCGATGTGACCGGACAGATTAAGGTTCGTATGTCGATGGATCATGAAGCGGTCGGCCACTGGTTCAACGAAGAGGTGAAAAACGATCCAGGATTGCTGGATGAAGTGGAAGCCGCAATCGAAGACGTCAAAGGCAGCGTGCGTCAGTGGCAGCGCATCGGCAGCGAGTACACCATCCTGCTGGATGAGGAAGAGGTGATGATTCGCGCTAATCTGCTGGCACTGGAAGATGACGGCATGGAAGAGGGGATGAATTACTACGACGAAGAGAGCCTCTCCTTCTGCGGTATTGAAGATTTTCAGCTGGTGATTGCCGCTTATCGCCAGTTTGTGAACCAGTATGGTAAACCCGTACGGTAATTTTTACGCTAATACAGGCCGGGCCACCTGAGCTGCCCGGCCTGCTAATTAATTCAGCGACGCACCACCGCACATCACCAGCTGCTGACCGGTGATCGCCGCTGCCGCCGGCGAAAGCAGGAAGCCGACCAGCCCGGCCACTTCCTGCGGCTGAATATAACGCCCGATTGGCGGCAAGCGCGGTGGTGAACTGGCCCGGCCCGGCTGTTGCAGCATCGGCGTTTCGGTGGCGCCTGGCGCTACAATATTTGCCGTAATGCCGAGCGGTGCCAGCTCTGCCGCCCAGCTGCGCACCATGCCGATCATCGCCGATTTGGTGGCCACATACTGACTGCGGCCCGACGCACCGCCTGACGTGCGGCTGCCCAGCAGCACGATTCTGCCACCCGCGCTCATCCGGGGCGCAAAATGATTGGCCAGCTGTTCTGCAGCGGCAACATGCAGTTGCCACAGGCGTGTGCTGGCGTTCAGATCCAGCTCCCCGAGCGGCGCGGCCTGCATCATTCCCGCTGCATGGATCACCGCCTGCGGCACCGGCAGTTTGTCCAGTAAAGCCTGCAATGCTGCGCTGTCGCTGATGTCGACCTGATGGCTCTGCCAGCCCGCGTCTGCCCGATTTATCGCCGAGCGGCTCAGGCCGGTAACCTGCCAGCCCTCATCAAGCAGGCAGTCCACAATCGCCTGACCGATGCCGGAGCTGGCTCCGGTCACCAGCGCCATCTTTTCAATCACGCATCACCCCCCCGCACCCAGGACTCGTCGACCCTCACATACTTGATCGCCTGGCGATACCAGGTGTAGGCGATATGCAGTTCGCCGTTTACGCCCTGTTTGATGCTGGGGTAAGAGAACTCACGGTTTAACTTTTGCTGAGAGTTATTGGTCATGCAGTAGCCATCGCCTTCGTCCAGATTGCGCTGTAGCGGCCAGCTTTTGCCGCCATCCGTTGAGATAGCCAGCGTCATGGGCGCACGTGGCGCGCCCCAGAAGGCGGTCCGCCCGCTGTGCACCACCGGCTCGGCGGCAACCGCAACGTCACTGTCCTCTTCATCATCTTCAATTTCGTCATACAGCGACAACCGGCGCTCGCTGGCACCTTCGGCGCTCATGGCATTGAACACCAGCGCCAGATGACCGTTGCGCAGCGTTGTGACCTGAATGGACGAGTTATTGTTGGGCAGCGACAGCGGCTCAGGCGCACTCCAGCTTTCACCCTGATCAAACGAGCGGCTCTGGTAGATATGGTCGGCCCAGCGACTGCGGTAGAGAGCCAGCAGCGAACCATCATCCAGCAGGGTGACGTTCATATGAACGCAGCCGGTGCTGTCAGGCACGCTGACGTCGCGCCAGCTCTGGCCTTTATCTTCCGAGATTTTTACCGCGCTGACGTCATAACTGCCGACCCACTTTTCGCCGGGCTGCGTCAGGCAGTAGAACACCGGCAGCAACCAGTTGCCGTTGGGCAACACCACAATCGGCTGGCGGATAAAGGTGCCGGGCTTATCCAGCAGCGTTTTGATCTCGCCCCAGTGCTTGCCGAAATCGTGAGACTGGCGATAGCGCACAATCGCGGTGTCCTGATTGCCCGATTTCTGTGCCGTCCACAGCAGCCACAGTATCTGGTCCGGATCGAGAAACAGCACCGGGTTCTGTTCTGAACGACCCGGATCGTCAGACAGCTTCTGCGCGTCACTCCAGCGATCGCTGCCTTTTGTCAGCCGGGAACACCAGACCGAGATATCGGCAATCCCTTCCTGCGTGCCACCAAACCAGACGCAAAGCAGATCGCCATCGGGCAGCGGCAGCAGGTTAGCCGCGTGGTTTTGCGGGCAGGAGGAGGGCAGCATCGCAATCTGCTGGGCGCTATCCTGCGGGTGCGGCGCAACCAGGCCGGTGCGTTCTGCGGTGACGGTTTCCTGAGTCATATTAGGCTCCACTATTTTGTGCATTGTGTTGCGGTTGAGGCTGAGACTGGCGTGACGGGATACAGCGGTCAATTACCATAATGATGGCCGGTGTAATCAGCGCCACATACATATTGTCGATACCGAAGGGGTTACCCATCAGGAACCAGACGGATGTGACCACGCAGGCACCAATCAGACCGGCGTTGGCACCGCGCGTGCTCTTAAACCATGGCAGATAGAACGCCATAATCGCTACCACGGTGATCGACAGGCGAATTGCGCGGGTAAAGAAGGAGAGCTTCAGCACTTCAGGGAAGAACAGGACAAACAGCAGCGGGAAGAAGCCGATGCCAATCGAAATCCAGCGCGTCATTTTGAATTCGCGCTCTGGCGTCGGGTTACGCCAGGGCACGTAAAAGTCTTTTACGACCAGCGAGGCGATGGCCAGCGCAACGGTGCCGACGCTGACGAAAATCGAGGCCACCAGCGAGGTGGTGACAATGCCTGCCAGCCACGGTGACATATCCTGCAGAAACACGGGCAGCGCATAGAGGCTCTTGATATCGGGGTGCGCAAACTTCGCCGCCACACCAATCAGCGCCATCGCCAGACCGATCGGCAGGCAGAAAATGAAGGCAACCCAGGTAGCGCGTTTCGCTGACTTCACATCTTTGGTGGATGAGATCGCCTGGATCACAAACTGCGTACAGAAGATCGAACCCACGGTCCCGATCAGCCAGGCCACAATGGTGCTGGCCCCGACGTGGCCATCCCACGTCCAGTAGAACGCTGGCATTTTCTCGATCATCGGAGCGACGCCGCCGGTCATCTTCAGTGCCACATAGAGGATGATCAGAATCCCCATATACTTGATGGCGCTGTGCAGCAGCGTAACCCACGCAACGCCTTTCATGCCGCCAAATGCAAAGTAGAAGGTACTTACCACTGCGGTAATAAAGGCCGCCTGCGTCAGGTCGATCTTCAGCACGGTTGAGATCGCCGCCGCACCGCTGATGTAGTTCCCGACGTTCACCAGCAGCAGCGCATAGATCATGATCAGCGAGATAATGTTCCTGGTCGAACGGCCATATTTCTCGGCGATAGCACCAGAGATCGTGATCTTCCCGGTGTTATAAATGCGTTTGACCAGAATCAGGCCAAACAGCGGAAAACCTATCGCGGCACCGATGACCGACCAGGAAGCGGCGAAGCCATCCTCAAAGGCTGCCTGCGCCGTGCCGATGGTCGATTTTGCCCCGATATACTCTGACATCAGCATGATGCCGACGATAAAGGCCGGCATGGCGCGGGAGCCTTCCATAAAGTCGCCGCTGGTTTTACTGCGTAAGCGCCATGTCAGCCAGGTGGTGAACAGGATATAGGCGACCACCATGCCGACGATCAGTAAGGTGCTCTCAGTTGAGAATGCTTTCATCGTAACCTCGATTGTTCTGGCAGATGGCGACCATCAGGTTCGTTCTCATCTGACCGATAGGGTGCAAAGGCGATGGACGTTATTGCAGGTAGTGGTTCACAATTTGACGGATCTGCTGCTGTTCGTCGGCGCTGAACTGCACCGCATAGCGGCTTTCACCCACTTCAAAGCCCTGCAGGCTGACCGCTTTTTTCACGGCGGCCGGTGAGAAACCGATGCTGTACAGCGCGGTGCGCAGGCCGGTAACGTTCTCCTGTGCCTGATGCGAACCGGCAATGTCACCGGCACTGAAGCGCGCCCAGATGGCGTTAATTGCTTCCGGTGCCACGTTTGCCAGCCCGGAAATGGAGGCGGAGCAGCCATCAACGAATCCCTGATGAATCAGTGAGTCAGGGCCGTTTAGCACATCAAAGCCCTCACAGTCGGCGGTAGCCTGCAGAAAGCCGCTCAGACTTTCATAGCTGCCTGCGGAGTCTTTAATGCCGATGATGTTCGGGTGCGCGGCCAGCGTACGAACGGTCTCTGGCTGCAGGGTATTGCCGGTTCGCGCCGGAATGTTGTAGAGGAACAGCGGCACCGTCAGCGCGTCAGCCACGCGCTGATAGTGGTCGATCAGCTCCTGCTGCTTCAGCGGCACAAACCATGGCGTGATCGCCGAGACGGCATCCACGCCAAGGCGGGCGATCTGTTTGCCGAGCCGGATCGTTTCACGGGTCGAAATCTCGCCGATATGCGCCACGATGGCCGCACGGCCATTGACTTCATCGACGCAGGTGGTGGTAACGGCAATCTTCTCCTGCTCGTTCAGCACAAAGAACTCGCCGTTGGTGCCGCCACAGAAGATGCCGTTTCCGGCGTTGATCTGGCGTCTGACCTGCTCACGCTGCCTTACCGGGTCAAAGGCACCTTCACGGTCAAAGGTGGTGACGATGGCGGTCAGTACGCCGTTGATTTTCTTATTCATGACAATCCTCATTACGCCTGGCAGGAAGGGAACAGCGTCAGGTAGACGGCGCGCACATCATCGGCGGTGACCGCCATCGGCACGTTTTTCATGAGGCGCTGCACGTCGAGTGCCGCTTCCACTAAATAAGGCAGGTGATCCGGGCCGATGCCCAGCGCTTCCAGGCTGGCAGGCAACTGCAGCCGCGCAACCAGCGCGGTGAAGTAGTCGACCAGCGCGTGTGATTTCTCTTTATCGCTTAAACGGACGTCAGCGTCGGGCAGCAGGTCATAGGCCTGAGCGAATTTGCTCACTGCGGCCGGACGGACAAAGCGCATGCAGGGGGCCAGCAGAATGGCGTTGGCAACGCCGTGTGGCAGGTGATATTTGCCGCCAAGCGGATAGGACATCGCATGCACCAGATGCGTCCCGGCATGGGCAATCGATGCGCCGCCATAATAAGAGGCCCAGAGCATCTCCAGCCGTGCCTGCAGATTCTCCGGCTCGCGCAGCGTGGTTTCGAGATTCGCGAACAGCTTCTTCATCCCAATCAGCGCATAGTTGTCGCTGACCGGATTGGCAACGTTGGCGGTGAAGCACTCAATCAGGTGACACAGGGCATCAATGCCGGTAGACGAGGCGATGTGCGGCGGCATGCTGGTGGTGAGTTCCGGCACCAGCGCCACCACATCGGGCAGCATCACCGGTGAAATAATGCCGACTTTGGTCTCTTTCTCCGGGATCGCCAGAATCGCATTCGGGGTCGCTTCAGAGCCGGTGCCAGCAGTGGTCGGGATGAGCATTGAACGGGTGCGACGCTGCGGTTTTTCGCCTGCCAGCAGGGCGTCCAGCGACGGTGCGCCGTTGATGCACAGCACCGAGAGCAGCTTCGCCACATCCAGTACGCTGCCACCGCCGATGCCAATCACCATGTCGGCCTGGCGCTGCGAGAGCGTTTCTATAATCGCGGCCACATCATGCTGGCTCGGTTCAGGTGGAACGCTGTTGACCACGCTGATACGCGGGATCTGATCCCGGAGTTGCCCCATCAGCGCCTGTACCGCCGGAATCGCCTCAATGTTCCGGTCAGTGACCACGACTGCCGTCGCTATCCCATCCAGCAGATAGCGCATGTCGTTTAACGCCTGATAACCGCTGATCACCGTGCTGTTAATGTTCATTTCATACCCTTATTTCTGTCATGTCTGAGCAGATGATTAATTTTGCTCAGCGCAATGCGATGTCAGTCACTCTCTGTGGCTAATTTTATAAGGCATATCGATTTCGATTAATTTGAACTTGCTCACATATAATCAATCATGATTGAATATAATCAAATGCAGCGGCAATAGCCTGACAGGAGTGAGGATGGGCTCATCAGTATGGAAAACCCCGGTGCTGGTTATCGCCGATGACTTTACCGGTGCCAACGATGCAGGTAGTGGACTGGCACAGGCCGGTGCCAGTGTACATGTGCTGTTCGGCTCCGCAGCAACGTTACCCGACGAGGCGGCGGATGTACTGGTAATCAGCACCGACAGCCGGGCTGTCAGTGCCACTCAGGCTGCAGAGCGCGTTACGCAGGTGGTGCAGCATTACGCGGCACAGCTTCAGCAGGGCTGGCTGTTTAAAAAGATAGACTCCACGCTGCGCGGCAATATCGGGGCTGAAACGGTGGCGGCACTGCGCGCCAGCGGCAAAAGGCTGGCGCTGGTGGCACCGGCCGTACCGCGTCTGGGCCGCACCACACGTGAGGGCAGCGTGTGGGTCAATCAGCGGTTACTGACAGACACCGAATTTGCCAGCGATCCTAAAACCCCGATCCGCAGCGCCCGCGTCATTCATCAGATGCAGATCGACGGCATGGAGATCGATCTCGCGACGCTGCATAGCGATCGGCTTGATGCTGTGTTAGCCGAAGCAGATGGCGTCGTGGTAGTGGATGCCGAAACGGAGGCCGACCTGGCGCGACTGATAACCGCTGCGTCGCGGCTGAGTGAGACGCCCCTGCTGGTCGGGGCCGCCGGATTAAGCGATGCGCTGGGCGCTGCGCTCTCCGTTCGCCCGTCGCAACCTGTGCTGGCGATGGTGGGATCGATGAGTCGTCAGGCAGAGCAGCAGATCGCCGCGCTGCGTACTCAGCGCGCCGTTGAGGTCGTCGATGTCGATATCCGTCAGCTGTTTCAGCAGTCCGCCTGGCCTGAGCGGGATCGCTGGATCGAACAGGCGGCCACCGCACTGCGTGCCGGTCGCCATACGGTGATCCGCACCTGCCAGCATGCATCCCAGCGGCACGAGATCGAGGATCTTTGCCAGCAGCACCGCGTGACGCGCCAGCAGCTGGGTGAGGCGATCTGTCAGCTGCTAGGCGAAATCACCCTGAGTCTGTGTCGGGCACGGCTGCCGCATGCGCTCTATCTGTCAGGCGGCGACGTGGCGATTGCCGTCGCGCAGGCGCTGGGGGCCAGCGGCTTTAAAATTCAGGGTCTGGTGGCGGGCTGTGTGCCGCACGGGGTCCTGCTTAACAGTGAATTTACTCTGCCGGTGATGACCAAAGCGGGTGGCTTTGGTGATGAAAATACCCTGGTAGCAGCCATTAGTTTTATTGAGGAGAAGTCGAGTGAGTAAAATTATTGCGATCACCATGGGCGATCCGGCGGGCATCAGCCCGGAAATCATCATCAAAGCGCTCTCTGAAGGTGAGCTGAATGGCATCCCTGCCGTGGTGATTGGCTGTGCCAGTACGCTGCGCCGCATTATGGCGATGAACATCACCCCACAGGCCGAGCTGCGGGTGCTGGATCGGGTAGCCGATGCGCGCTTTGCGCCCGGCATTATCAATGTGATCGATGAGCCGCTGGCCGATCCCGACGCGCTGAAACCTGGCGTGGTACAGAAAGAGGCGGGGGATCTGGCGTGGCGCGGCGTGAAGCGTGCCACCGAACTGGCACTGGCCGGTGACGTGCATGCGATTGCTACCGCGCCGCTGAATAAAGAGGCGATGCACGCGGCGGGCCACCTCTACCCGGGTCACACCGAACTGCTGGCGCATCTTACCGACACCAAAGATTACGCTATGGTGCTCTATACCGATAAGCTCAAGGTGATTCATGTCACGACCCATATTGCGCTGCGTAAGTTCCTCGATACGCTCAACCAGACACGCATCAAAACGGTGATTGGTATGGCGGACACCTTCCTGCGTCGTGTCGGTTACAGCGCACCACGCATCGCCGTCGCGGGTGTCAATCCGCACGCCGGTGAGAACGGGCTGTTTGGCGATGAGGAGATCACCACCGTTGCTCCCGCGATTGAAGCGATGAAAGCGGAGGGGATTGATGTCTCCGGGCCTTGCCCGCCGGACACGGTATTCCTGCAGTGCCAGGATGGACGCTATGACATGGTGGTGGCGATGTACCACGATCAGGGACACATCCCGCTTAAACTGCTGGGCTTCTATGATGGCGTGAACATTACCGCAGGCCTGCCGTTTATCCGCACCTCTGCTGACCACGGCACGGCATTTGATATCGCCTGGACAGGTAAAGCGAAGTCTGACAGCATGGCGATCTCGATTAAACTCGCGATGCAGCTCGCATAGGGAAATATGAAGGGACAGAGCCGTCTTGACCAGATTATGGATTACCTGAAAAGCCATAATCTGGTGACTGTTGAGCAACTGGTCAGTGCGATTTCCGCCTCACCCGCCACGATTCGACGTGATTTAATTAAGCTGGATAAAGAGGGCGTGATCAGCCGCAGTCATGGCGGCGTCACCCTGAATCGTTTTATTCCTGCCCAGCCGACCACGCTGGAGAAAATGCAGCGGAACCTGGCCGAGAAGCAGGCGATCGCGGAGTGCGCCGCCAGCTTTGTCCGGGCGGGGGATGCGGTGGTACTGGATGCCGGTACGACTATGCTGGAGCTGGCGCGACAGCTCACGCATCTGCCGCTGCGGGTGATTACCGCCGACCTGCACATTGCGCTGTTTCTGTCTGAGTTTAAGCAGATCGAAGTAACGATTATTGGCGGGCGGATTGATGACTCCAGTCAGTCCTGCGTGGGCGAACATGGACGGCGGTTGCTGCGCAGCATCAATCCGGATATCGCCTTTGTCAGCTGTAACTCATGGAGCCTTGAGCGCGGCATTACCACGCCGACTGAAGAGAAAGCGGGGCTGAAACACGATCTGCTGGCCAATGCGGCGCGCCGGGTCCTGCTGGCGGACAGCAGTAAATATGGCTCCTGGTCGCTGTTCTGCGCCTCACCGGTTGATGACCTGACCGATGTGGTGACCGACAGCCGGTTAGATCAGGAGGTGTGCCGCACGCTGCGCGAGCGTGGCATTACGCTGGCGCTGACTTCCACCTGAACTGAACGCGCCGTGCTTCTCTGACCTTATCCTGAAGCAGGGCGCGAGCAGCACCGCGCGTTTATCTTCTGCAATTGCCGCTAACGCGCGTAGGCGTCATGCTCTTCGCGCGTCATTGCCGGCGCGTCTACCGTAACCCGTTCAAAACTCAGATTCCTTACGCCCGCTATTTTGCCAAACTCCTGCGCCTGCAGTGTGATGTCGATGAAACTCAGCCGTTCAATCGGATTTTCCGGCGTGCCTTCAATAAAAAAGGCGCGGGAAAACGCCGCAGGCTCAGTCAGGCTGCTGCTGATATGACTGATACTGATATTCTCAACCCGCGTCAGGCCAGCATCACCTGTGACGCCCGATGCCAGCTTACGCCAGTGTGGCGGCTGTTCGGTGTCGGCGGGCTGCTCACTGTAGCTATACTGCGGGAACCAGTTCAGCTGCAGCATAAACGGATAACAGACATCCTCCATCTTCAGATGGCGAACCACGATGTTTTTGATCCAGCCGCCGCGATTACGGGCTGACTTGATGCGAAAGCCGACACCCGTGCCGGAGAAACGGTTGTGTTCGATGATGACATTTTCGATACCGCCAGAGGTTTCGCTGCCCAGGGTAATGCCCGAGCCTTTCAGCAGAGTGCAGTCGCGAATAATGATATCGCGTGCGGTTCTGCCGAGCTGCTGTGCTTCCGCGCCGCGACCCGATTTCACGCAGATATTGTCGTCATTGCAGGAGACCGTACAGCCTTCAACGCGAACCAACTGGCTGGAATCAATATCAATGCCGTCGGTGCTGGGTCCGGTAGCGTTCATCACACGTAGCCGCTGCAAATTAACCTGTTTCGAATAACAGACGTGCAGGTTCCAGAAGCCGGAATCCTGTGAGGTAAAGTCCTCCAGCGTCACGTATTCACTCTGATAAACCACCACGTTACGTGGACGTTTGCAGTCGTAATCCACCACCCAGCGCAGGCCGCGACGGGTATAGTCTGCCAGCATCCCGCTGTTTTCGTCTTCGCCCCAGAATTTATGCCACCAGACGGCACCGTGTCCGTCGAGCGTGCCATTGCCGCAGACAGTGACGTCGCGGCAATGATTGATGTTAAGCATTGCCGCGGGCCAGACCATATCAATCCCCGCCACGCGCGTAGCGATATCTGGGTAATCCTCCAGCCGCTCGCTGCCGAGCAGCACGGCATCTTTCGCCAGCTCCAGCGTCATCTCACTTTTCAGAAACAGCGCGCCCGTCAGAAAGCGGCCTGCCGGGATCAGCACCGTGTCGCCTGCTGATGCGCTATCAATCGCGCGCTGTATCGCCTGAGTGGAAAGTGAGGTGGCGTCCGGGACGGCAGCGAAATCAATAATGTTAATTCTTGCCATTTTTTTGCCTGTAGTCGATGAAGAAATAAGCGTTCAGCGCTGAAAGTAGCACGCTCTGACCGGCAAATTATTGCTGACGATCAGGGAATGCCGGCGGTTACCGTGATGAGAAGTCGGAGGGATAAGCGGGAAGAGACGCGCAGGTTATGGGGTGTCACGCTGCGCGTCTGATAATCAGAGGGTCTTCAGGCCCACTGAGGGGATATTTCTGCCGTAGTAGATCTCACGCATCTCTTTCCACAGCAGGTCAGTAATACGCTTATGCTCCTGCGGGCTGAGATCTTCCGGGCGGGTGTTAAACAGATAGTGTTTCAGGTCAAACTCTTTCAGCAACATCTTGGTGTGGAAGATGTTCTCCTGATAGACATTCACATCCACCATGTCATACATCGCTTTCATATCGTCGGACATGAAGTTCTGAATCGAATTGATCTCGTGATCGATAAAGTGCTTCATCCCTTTCACGTCACGGGTAAAACCGCGCACCCGGTAATCGACGGTAACAATGTCTGACTCCAGCTGGTGGATCAGGTAGTTCAGCGCCTTGAGCGGTGAGATCACGCCGCAGGTTGAGACTTCAATGTCCGCGCGGAAGGTGCAGAGCCCGCCTTCAGGATGGCTTTCCGGATAGGTGTGCACGCAGATATGGCTTTTATCCAGATGCGCCACCACCGAATTGGGCAGCGGGCCAGGATGCTCGGAGTTATCGATATCTTTGGGATCGATCGGCTCTTCGCTGACCAGAATCGTGACGCTGGCTCCCTGCGGTTCATAATCCTGGCGTGCAATATTAAGCACGTTAGCCCCGATAATGGAGCAGGTTTCGGTCAGGATTTCCGTCAGACGGTTGGCGTTATATTGTTCATCAATGTAGGCGATATAACCATCGCGTTCAGCTTCAGTATTCGCATAGCAGATATCGTAAATACAAAAACTCAGGCTTTTCGTCAGGTTGTTGAAGCCATGTAGTTTTAGCTTTTGCAATTTTGTTCACCCCCTTAAAAATGCACTGTCAGCACGCGGCCGATAGCGCATTTAACAGATATTGCGGCAGGGCAAAGCTGCCGGTATGGATCGCTGGTGTGTAGTAACGACACGCCAGGCCAGCGGCCTCGAAACGCACCTGCAGGGTGGCGGTATCGAGCTGGCGCAGCGCCGGATTATCGCTCGCCCAGGCAAAGGTCATGATGCCGCCGTAATAGGTCGGAATCGCCGCCTGATAGAAACTGACATCCGAAAAGTAATGGCCCAGCTTGCGATGGCTGTTTACGGCCTCATCCTGCTGCAGGAAGCAGACGCCATTCTGCGCCACGAAGATGCCATTTTCATTAAGGGCCGCTTTACAGCCGGCATAAAATTCGGAGGTAAACAGGCTCTCGCCCGGACCAATCGGATCGGTGCAGTCGGAGATGATGACATCGAACTTTTCCTGCGTCTGATTAACGAAGTTAACCCCGTCATCGATCACCAGCGTAAAGCGCGGATCGTCATAGGCACCTGCGCTGTGGTTCGGCAGATACTGGCGACAAAAGGTCACCACGCCTGCATCGATTTCCACCATGGTAATCTTTTCGATTTCCGGATGACGTGACACTTCGCGCAGCATTGCGCCGTCACCGCCGCCGATGATCAGGACGCTCTTCGCCGCGCCGTGCGCCAGCAGCGGAACGTGGGTCATCATTTCATGGTAGATAAATTCGTCGCGTTCGGTGGTCTGCACCACGCCGTCCAGCGCCATTACGCGGCCCATCGCGGCATTTTCGAAAATGATTAAATCCTGATGCGCAGTTTTTTCACGGTACAGCTCTTTATCTACCGTGAAATACTGGCCAAAACCGGCATGAAGGGTTTCATACCACGTTTCATTGTGGGCCATGGTGCTCTCCTCTGATGACATCGCCATGAAGATGGGCGGCACATGATAGCTAACACTGACCGTGGTTGCACGGTCAATGTCCGGCAGCAGAGGGCAGAGTAATTACCTGACGTAGGCCAGCAGGCTCAGTGAATCACGGGCCAGTGACTTGCACTTTTTGTCATTGGTGATGGCGATGCCGCTGAGATCGCGATAGCTGTCTTCACCCAGGGCTTTCATGTTGTAGTTGCTGTAGTTGCTTAAATCCCAGCGGTTCTGCTGAGCAAAAAAGACCAGCGCTTTGCGAATCTGTGCGTCCGGTAAATCCTGATAGCCACAATCATTTTTCAGATAGACGAAAACCGCCGTGAGATCGGCCAGATCTTCCGCTTCGGATTCGCTCAGGGCAAAACTGGTGGAGGAGAAGCCAAGGAGTCCCGTCAGCAGCAGGATCTTGATGCTTTGCTTCATAGTCGTTCTCTTCAATGGATATTGCTCATGACGTTAGCACAGTTATTCTCAGGTTTTCGATTAATTTGGCGCTGTGAGCCGCTGCACCGCCTTTTTTCATCAGATTCTCACGGCTAACACTTGACCTTCCCATAAGGTCAGGGTTTAGGCTGTGCGCTCTGATGTCACAAGGATGATCACCATGCAACGTCGCCGCTTCCTGAAACTTACCGCCGCACTGAGTGCAGCCGGAGCCTTGCCGCTCTGGAGCCGTTCACTGATGGCAGCCACCCGTCCGCTGCTGCCGATTCCATCACTGCTGGAAGCGGATGCCAGGGGCAGCTACAGCCTTACCGCGATGCAGGGCACCTCGCAGTGGAATGGCAAAGCCGTGCCGACCTGGGGCTATAACGGCAGCCTGCTGGGACCGGTGCTGAAGTTGCAGAGTGGCAAACCGGTGACGGTGAACATCCATAATCGACTCAGCGAAGCGACTACCCTGCACTGGCACGGGCTGGAAATCCCCGGCGCGGTAGATGGCGGTCCGCAGGCCGTGATTGCGCCTGGTGCTTCGCGTCAGGTCTCTTTTACCCCTGACCAGCCCGCCGCAACCTGCTGGTATCATCCGCATCTGCATGGCAAAACCGGGCATCAGGTCGCACACGGACTCGCGGGACTGATTTTGCTGGAAGATAAGGAGAGCGGCACACTGCGCCTGCCTGTGCAGTGGGGCGTGGATGATGTGCCACTGATTTTCCAGGATAAGCAGCTGAGTAAAGATGGCGGCCGGATCGATTATCAGCTCGACGTAATGCGCGCAGCCGTGGGCTGGTTTGGCGACATGATGCTGACCAACGGCGTGCAGTATCCGCAGCATGCGGTGCCGCGCGGCTGGCTGCGTCTGCGTGTGCTGAACGGCTGTAATGCCCGTTCGCTGCACGTTGCCGCCAGTGATAAACGTCCTCTTTATGTGATCGCCAGCGACGGTGGCCTGCTGGCTGAACCGGTGAAGCTCGGCGCACTGCCGATGCTGCCGGGCGAGCGTTTTGAGGTGATGATCGATACTTCTGACGGTAAAGCGTTTGATCTGGTGACGCTGCCGACCGAACAGATGGGCATGACGCTGCCGCCGTTTGACCAGCCGCTGCCGCTGGTACAGATCCTGCCGCTGCGGGTGATGGCCAGCGCCACGCTGCCGGATAAGCTGGCGACGCTGCCTGCGCTTCCCGCCACCGACGGACTGACGACACGCTGGCTGCAGCTGATGATGGACCCGCAGCTGGACCAGCAGGGGATGCAGGCGCTGATGCAGCGCTACGGCGAGAAAGCGATGGGCAAGGGCGGTCATCATTCGATGCCGGAGAAAACGGCTGCCGGGCCGATGCCGCCGATGGAAAACATGGAAGGGATGGATCACAGCATGCACGGCATGGCGAAGCCCGCCAGTTACGATTTCCGCAATGGCAATAAGATCAACGGCCAGGCTTTTGATATGACAAAGCCGTCATTTGCGGTGAAGCTGGGTGATTATGAGAAGTGGACGATTTCAGGAGAAGGCGACGCCATGCTGCATCCCTTCCATATTCACGGCACCCAGTTCCGCATTCTCTCCGAGAACGGCAAACCGCCCGCCCCGCATCGGCAGGGCTGGAAAGATATGGTGAATGTCGACGGCTGGCGCAGTGAAGTGCTGGTGCGCTTCAACTATGTCGCTGCCGCCGAACACGCTTACATGGCCCACTGTCATCTGCTGGAGCATGAAGATACTGGCATGATGCTGGGCTTTACCGTGAGCTGATTACGCCTGATCCAGCGCCAGTCTGATGTCTTCAATCAGGTCACCGGCGTTCTCGATGCCAATCGACAGCCGCACCGTGGCGTCAGTGATACCAATACGCTGACGCACCGCCTGCGGCACGCCGGAGTGGGTGGTGCTGCCAGGATGGCTGGCCAGCGACTCGGTTCCGCCCAGGCTCACCGCCTGTTTGAACAGCGACAGCGCATTGAGAAAACGGAACGCAGCGGGCTGATCGCCGACGATATCAAACGAGAAGGTCGAACCCGCGCCGCTGCACTGCTCGCGATAGGTTTTCCCTTCGGCGCTCTCCGCATCCAGATAGGGCAGCCAGTGCAGCTTCGCCACTTTCGGGTGATCGCGCAGAAAGGCCGCGACCGCTTCTGCATTGTGAAAGGCTTTCTCCATCCGCAGCGACAGCGTTTCCAGCGAGCGGCTGAGCATCCAGCTTGAGTGCGGGTCCAGCTGCGTACCAATGGCGCTGCGCAGGGCGCGCACTTTCGCCATCAGCGCTTTACTGCCCATCGCGGCACCCGCAATCAGGTCAGAGTGACCGCCAACATATTTGGTCAGTGAGTAGAGTGACACATCCGCGCCCAGCGTCAGCGGCTGCTGGAACAGCGGGCCGAGCAGGGTGTTATCACAGGCGATAATCGGTCGTGAACCCTGTTGCTGGTCAATTTCATCGGCAATGCGCGCCATCAGGCGGATATTGACCAGGCTGTTAGTCGGATTTGCGGGTGTTTCAATCAGGATGACCGCGACCCGGCCCTGGGCCATCGCCTGCTGAGCGGCTTCGCGCACCCTGACTTCATCATTCCCGTCGCTGAAACCAACTGCTTTAATATCCAGATTGTGCAGTGTTTTGCTGAGCAGCGTTTCGGTGCCGCCATACAGGGGCTGGGAGTGCAGGATCACCTCGCCCGGGCGGGCAAATGTCAGCAGGGCCGTGGAGATAGCGGCCATCCCGGAAGAGAAGAGTGAACAGCTCTCTGCCTGCTCATAGACCGCCAGCCGGTCTTCAACAATTTCGCTGTTCGGATGGTTAAAGCGCGAATAGACCAGCCCGCCCGATTTGCCTTCCGGCGGCTCACGACGACCAGAGACGTAATCAAAGAAATCCCGTCCCTCTTCGGCGCTGTCAAAGACAAAGGTCGATGTCAGAAACACCGGCGGCTTTACCGCACCTTCAGAGAGGCGGGGATCATAGCCATAGTTCAGCATCTGGGTTTCGGGGTGCAACGGCCTGTCGCCGATATGCGTCTTTTTGCTTGATGATGAAGTCATTGTGATCTCCGGCCAGCGGCGCGAGTAGGGTAACGATCTGTTGGATAAAGGCTACCACGCAGCGAATCATGCTGGTAAATGCCAGAATGTTCTAAGGTAATGCGCATTTCAGTGACTTAAAGGCCACAGGTAATAATTTTCGCGACGTAATCGTTTGCATGCAGGGTCGCACAGTCGTCGCTGCGGCGTCTGTGATAGACTTCGGGGCTTTTCTGACGTAACCGGGCTGAACGCAATGAAACACACTGTTGAAGTGATGATCCCTGAACAGGCAATCGCCACGCGCATCGCTGAACTGGGGAAAGAGATTAACGAGCACTACCGCGACAGCGGCAGCGATATGGTGCTGGTGGGGCTGCTGCGCGGCTCATTCATGTTCATGGCTGATCTCTGTCGCGCCATTGATGTGCCGCATGAAGTCGACTTTATGACGGCGTCCAGTTACGGCAGCGGCATGTCCAGCACGCGTGATGTGAAAATCCTGAAAGATCTGGATGAAGACATTCGTGGCAAAGATGTGCTGATCGTCGAAGATATCATCGACTCCGGTAACACCCTGAGCAAAGTGCGTGAGATTCTGCAGCTGCGTCAGCCAAAATCACTGGCGATCTGTACCCTGCTGGATAAGCCTGAGCGCCGTGAAGTTGAAGTCAATGTCGAGTATGTCGGCTTTGCGATTCCGGATGAGTTTGTGGTGGGCTTTGGTATCGACTACGCTCAGCACTATCGCCATCTGCCTTACATCGGCAAAGTGGTGCCGCTGGAATCCTGATACTGCTCTGACCGCACATTCTTCCAAGGCCTGCACCGGTTGCCTGGTGTAGGCTATGTCGCGCTTTACGCCGCGATCGGCTCAGGCCTCGCCGTTCATCTGCAGATTAGCAATGCCGTGACGATAGCGCTGTTCAAGGATCTCCCGGCTGTTTGCCGTGACATCCAGGTTACGCAGGCAGCCATCCTGAATGCCGTAAACCCAGCCGTGCAGGGAGACATCCTTGCCACGTTTCCAGGCAGATTGCAGAACGGTCGAGTGCCCCAGGTTATAGACCTGTTCAATAACGTTGATTTCGCACAGTTTGTCCAGGCGCTTATCCGGCGGGAGTTCCCCCAGCAACACGCTATGCTTGTACCAGAGGTCGCGGATGTGCAGCAGCCAGTTGTCGATTAATCCCAGCTCCGGGTTATCCATCGCCGCCTGCACGCCGCCGCAGCCGTAGTGGCCGCATACGATAACGTGTTCCACTTCCAGCACTTCGATAGCGTACTGCACCACGGACAGACAGTTCAGATCGGTGTGGATTACCAGATTGGCGACGTTGCGGTGAACAAAGAGTTCGCCTGGCTCCAGTCCGGTCAGACGTTCGGCAGGGACACGGCTGTCAGAACAGCCAATCCACAGGAAGCGCGGTTTTTGTGCCTGGGCGAGCCGCTCAAAAAAACTGGGATCTTCTTCAACCAGCAGTTTTGACCATTCGCGGTTGTTTCTGATCAGGGTATTGATGTCTGTCATGGCGTTGAGCGACCGGTTACTGCGCAAAGTGCGCGCGCGTACTATATGCCAGGGCCTGATAAATTTAAACGGCATTGCAATGCCATCAAAACAGGGTATGGATGCAGAATGACTTATGCACTGGAACTTTCCCGGCTGACTAAGACCTATCCCGGCGGCGTGCAGGCGCTGAAGGGCATTGATCTTAACGTTGAAGCGGGTGACTTTTATGCGTTGCTGGGGCCAAACGGTGCCGGTAAATCGACCACCATCGGGATTATCAGTTCGCTGGTAAACAAATCCGAAGGCAGCGTGCGGGTGTTTGGCTACGATCTGGAAAAAGATGTGGTGAATGCCAAGCGCCAGCTCGGGCTGGTGCCGCAGGAGTTTAACTTCAACCCGTTTGAGACGGTGATGCAGATCGTCGTGAATCAGGCGGGTTACTACGGCGTTGAGCGTCGTGAAGCCAATGAGCGTGCGGAAAAGTATCTGAAGCAGCTCGACCTGTGGAGCAAACGCACTGAGCGTGCGCGCATGCTCTCCGGCGGGATGAAGCGCCGCCTGATGATCGCCCGTGCACTGATGCACGAGCCAAAACTGTTGATTCTGGATGAGCCAACGGCTGGCGTGGATATCGAACTGCGTCGCTCAATGTGGGTGTTCCTGAAAGATCTCAATGCCAAAGGCACTACCATCATTCTCACTACCCACTATCTGGAAGAAGCCGAGATGCTGTGCCGCAACATCGGCATCATCCAGAGCGGTGAGCTGGTGGAAAACACCTCGATGAAAGAACTGCTGTCCAAGCTCAAATCAGAAACCTTTATCCTGGATCTGGCGCCGCGCAGTCCGCTGCCCAGGCTGGAGGGGTTCCAGTACCGGCTGACCGATACTTCAACGCTGGAAGTGGAAGTGCTGCGTGAGCAGGGCCTTAACAGCGTGTTCAGTCAGTTAAGTGCGCAGGGTGTGCAGGTGCTGAGTATGCGCAATAAAGCCAACCGTCTTGAAGAGCTGTTCGTTGGCCTGACGACGCAGGGAAAAACAGGAGCAAAAGCATGACACATTTGTACTGGGTGGCGCTGAAAAGCATCTGGGCCAAAGAAGTTAACCGTTTCGCCCGTATCTGGATCCAGACGCTGGTGCCGCCGGTCATCACCATGACGCTCTATTTCATCATCTTTGGCAACCTGATCGGGTCGCGCATTGGTGAGATGCACGGCTTCAGCTATATGCAGTTTATTGTGCCGGGATTGATCATGATGGCGGTGATCACCAATGCCTACGCCAATGTGGCATCGTCCTTCTTCAGTGCCAAGTTCCAGCGCAACATTGAAGAACTGCTCGTTGCACCCGTGCCGACCCACATTATCATTGCCGGCTATGTGGGCGGCGGTGTGGCGCGTGGCGTCTGCGTCGGCATTCTGGTGACGGCTATTTCGCTGTTCTTTGTGCCGTTCCACGTGCACTCCTGGTCGATGGTGGCGATTACGCTGCTGCTGACCGCGATTCTGTTTTCACTGGCCGGTTTGCTCAATGCCGTCTTTGCGCGCACCTTTGACGACATCAGCCTGATCCCGACCTTTGTGCTGACGCCACTGACCTATCTGGGCGGCGTATTCTATTCGCTGAGTCTGCTGCCGCCAATCTGGCAGGCTATCTCTAAACTGAATCCAATCGTTTATATGATTAGCGGATTCCGTTATGGCTTCCTGGGCATTAATGATGTGCCACTGGTGTTTACGCTCTCGGTACTGGTGGCCTTTATTCTGGTATTCTACTGGCTGGTCTATGCGCTGATTCAGCGCGGACGCGGACTGCGCACCTGACAATACGTTGAATAGTACGGGCCACGCTGCGATAAGGGCGTGGCTTTTTTTTGGTGAGTGAAAAACAACCCGAACGACGGTTCTCCCTGGCCTCGAAATCATCCTGAAACCTGCCTGCGATGAAAAAGTCATCGAAGCCGATGACAACCAAAGCGGTTTAATTGCAGAAGCAGAAATAAAAAGGGCCGCCCATTTTAATGGCGGCCCTTTTTTGTCAGCTGATCGATTACTCAGGCGATTTGTACCGGCAATGCTTTCGCCAGACGCTTCATCTGGTTGTCACCTTCAAAATAGGCGACCTTAGGCTGCCATTGACGCGCGACGGCATCCTCAACCTGCACATACGAGCAGATAATTAAAATATCGCCTTCGCAGGCGCAGCGGGCAGCAGCACCGTTGACCGAAATAATTTTCGAGCCACGCTCAGCCGCGATAGCGTAGGTAGAGAAGCGCTGACCGTTAGTGACGTTATAAATATCGATCGCTTCATATTGCAGAATGCCGGAAGCATCCAGGAAATCCTGATCGATAGCGCAGGAGCCTTCGTAATTGAGGTCCGCCTGCGTCACTTTTACGCGGTGCAATTTGCCTTGCAGAACTGTGCGAATCATAGCCAGAAACCTTATCAGAGAAATAAAATAACCTGCAGCGGGCGTACTTACAGCGTCAGGTCAACAGTTTGATTATCAATCAGTCGGGCTTTACCCAGCCAGGCGGCCATCAGCACCACCGCACGCTGGCTGTCCACCGTCAGCGGCTGCAACGTGTCCGCATCACAGATTGCCAGGCCATCAGGACGCAATCCCTGTGCCAGCAGTGTCTCGCGGGCTGCCTCAATAATCTCTTCAATGTGACGCTCGCCGTTCTCAAGTTGCTGAGCCATCTGATGCATCACCTGGCTCAGCACCGGTGCCAGCTTACGCTCATCGTCTGTCAGGTAGCCGTTGCGCGAACTCAGCGCCAGACCATCTTTGGCCCGCACTGTTGGCACGCCAACAATCTCAATGTCGAAGCCCATATCAGCTACCATCTTACGAATGATAGCCAGCTGCTGAAAATCCTTTTCACCGAAACAGGCAATATCGGGCTGCACCAGATTAAACAGTTTGCTGACGATGGTCGCCACGCCGCGAAAATGGCCTGGACGCGTCGCGCCTTCCAGCAGGGAAGAGAGCACCGGCACCTCAACAAAGGTCTGATTCTGCGCGCCCTGCGGATAGACTTCAGCCGGTGACGGGGCAAAAACCACGTCAACCTGGTGACGGTTCAGCTTTTCACAATCTTCCTGCAGGGTGCGCGGGTAGCGGGCTAAATCATCGGCGCGATCGAACTGCATCGGATTGACGAATATCGAGACAATGACGATGTCCCCGCGCGACCGGGCTTCATCCACCAGCGTCAGATGGCCTTCATGCAGGTTGCCCATGGTCGGCACCAGCGCAATGCGTTTACCCTGCTGACGCCAGCGACGGACTTCCTTGCGCAGCATCAGCAGCGTTTCAATAATCAACACGGTGACTCTCCTGAATTACTGGAAACTGTGCTCTGCCGCCGGATAGGTTCCGGCCTCGACTTCGGCGATATAGTGGCGAATCGCCGCGCGAACATCGCCGGTCTCCGCCAGGAAATTTTTGGCAAATTTGGGAATGTGCCCGCCGGTCACGCCCAGCGCGTCATGCATCACCAGAATCTGACCATCGGTGACGTTACCGGCACCGATGCCGATCACCGGGATAGTGAGCGCCTCGGTGATCCGCTGGGCCAGCGACACCGGGACGCACTCCAGCACCATCAGCTGTGCGCCTGCCGCTTCCAGCGCCAGCGCATCGGCCAGCAGCTGATCGGCACCGGCTTCATCACGGCCCTGCACTTTATAGCCGCCAAAGATATTGACCGATTGCGGGGTCAGGCCAAGATGACCGCACACCGGCACGGCGCGTTCGGTCAGCATCTGTACGGTCTCAGCCAGCCAGCTGCCGCCTTCCAGTTTCACCATATTGGCACCGGCACGCATCAGCTGTGCGGCACTCTCAAAGGTCTGCTGTGGCGTGGCATAACTCATAAAGGGCAGATCGGCGAGCAGCAGGGCCTGTGGCGCACCACGGCGCACGGCAGCGGTATGATAGGCGATATCGCTGACCGTGACCGGCAGGGTGGAGTCGTGCCCCTGTACCGTCATCCCTAAGGAATCACCAACCAGCAGCACCTGAATGCCTTCATCGGCGAACAGGCGGGCAAAACTGAAATCGTAGGCGGTCAGCGTCGCGAATTTTTTACCGCTGGCTTTCGCCTGACGCAGATGTGAAATCGTGGTGGGTTTCATGGCGCTCTCAACTCAGGAATTCTGATGGGCGCAGTTTACTGGATAGCGTGAAAGAGCGGAATCAGAGATGTACGTTTGTCTGATCAGCCATGCCACAGCGTGATGCTGCGACTGTCCAGGGTGGCCAGAACGGAGCTGAGTGCGCGGCCATCGGGCAGGCGGGCATCGGGCGCAATCGCCAGCAGTGGTACCAGCATAAAGGCGCGATTCAGCAGGTCGTAGTGCGGCACAATCAGCCGCTCAGTGTTGATTGCTGCGTCGCCAAACAGCATCAGATCGATATCCAGCGTGCGCGGCCCCCAGCGTTCCGCCTTACGCACCCGCCCATGATCCCGCTCAATCTGCTGGGTATGGTCAAGCAGGGTTTCTGCGCTGAGATGGGTCTCCAGCGCCACGGCGGCATTGAGAAAATCGGGCTGATCGGGCGGGCCATAAGGCGGTGTACGGTAGAACGGCGAGGTCGCGATGCGTTGCGTCTGCGGCAATGCATCCAGTGCCGTCAACGCTGCATCAACCTGATGCAGCGGGTTGGCCAGATTACTGCCTAATGCGAGGTAAACTCGTGTCATGACACGTTTTGATTGTCACGACGTGGTGCGGAAGAGCGGCGGCGCGGACGGCGTGATTTATTGCGCGGCACCGGATCGTCACCCAGATTATTCAGCATGTTTTTCTGATGCGGCGGTGCAGCCACCTGGAATTCCCCCCACCACTGGCTCAGACGCAGCAGTTCCGGGTTATTTTCCACTTCTGCACGCAACGCCAGCAGATCGTAAGCAGCGCGGAATTTCGGATGCTCCATCAGCTTCCAGGCGCGTTTACCGTGACGGCGTGACATGCGCAACTGCAGCAGCCAGATATCGCGGATCAGCGAGGTAATACGTTTTGGAATTGCCAGCGCACGGCAGGCTTCGTCCAGCGTATCGTTCATCGCCATCGCAAAGGCTTCGAAGTAGGTCAGGCCACTCTCCTGCGCAATGCGTTCGGCCGCTTCAAGCTGCGGATACCAGAACATCGCAGCAAACAGGAACGCCGGATTCACGCGCATATCGTTATGAATGCGGTTGTCGGTGTTTTTCAGCACCTGTGCCAGCATCCGCTCCATGTGGCTGTCACTGTTTTCCGTGAAGTTGCGCGCCAGCGTCGGGAAGAGCGGCTGGAACAGCTGATATTCACACAGCTTGAGATAAGTACTGTAGCCATAACCTGCCTGCAATAGCTTCAGCGACTCTTCAAACAGACGCGCGGGCGGAATATCGCGCAGCAGCGAGGCCAGACGTGGAATCGGCTCGGCGGTTTCCGGCGCAATGCTCATATTGAGCTTGGCGGCAAAGCGTGCGACGCGCAGCATGCGAACCGGATCTTCGCGGTAGCGGGTTTCCGGATCGCCAATCAGGCGAATGATGCCCTGTTCGAGATCGCTGATGCCGCCAACGTAGTCACGTACGCTGAAATCAGCCACGCTGTAGTAGAGGCTGTTGATGGTGAGATCGCGGCGCTGGGCATCATCTTCAATGGAGCCGAAGATATTATCGCGCAGCAGCATACCGCTCTGGGCGCGCTGCGAACTGTTACGATCTTCTGCGATCTCTTCAACCTGATGATGGCCACGGAAGGTAGCGACTTCGATCACTTCCGGGCCAAACATCACGTGAGCCAGACGGAAACGCCGACCCACCAGGCGACAGTTGCGGAACAGCTTACGCATCTGCTCAGGCGTGGCGTTGGTGGTCACATCGAAATCTTTAGGTTTTTGCCCCAGTAGCAAATCGCGCACGCCACCGCCTACCAGATAGGCTTCATAACCGGCTTTATTCAGGCGATAGAGCACTTTGAGGGCATTTTCGCTGATGTCTTTACGTGAGATGTTGTGGCTTTCACGAGGGATAATGGCCATCAGACGTTCTGGTTCAACCTCTGCAGGGGCTTCCTCTTCATCACGCTTCAGGACTTTTCGGCAAAAATTAGCTACTCGGGTAAAAATGGGACACCTCGACAGTGGCAATTAGGGTGTAGGTAAAATCAGCGGCTAATCATAGCCTGTTGAGAACCGTTTGAGAATGCTGTTGTCTATGCATCCGGTTTCAGGGCGTTCTGTTGCGGCATCAAAGCGATATTCCACTGTGCTACCGCATCAGACAGCAGTTTGTCCTGCGTTAAGTCCTGCCAGCCACCTGAAACAGGCTGCCCGAGGAAGCGTAATGCCGCTACCAGCAGGGGTCTGGCATCGCCATCGGGCAGGGAAGGAGCATGATTCTGCTTCGATAACTTATTGCCATCGTGATTAAGCGCCAGCGGCAGGTGCAGCCAGGCCGGCACCGGCCAGCCAAACTGCTGATAAAGTGCAATCTGCCGTACCGTCGGCTCAATTAAATCTGCGCCGCGCACCACTTCGGTAATGCCCTGAAAATGATCGTCGACGACCACCGCCAGGTTGTAGGCAAACAAACCATCGCGACGGTGAATAATAAAGTCTTCCTGTGCCAGACGTCTGTCCGCTTCTACGCACCCGCGTAATCGGTCTTCAAACGCAAAGACCGGCGCATGCTGGCGTAAACGCAGCGCGGCATTCTCTGGTCCGCGTTGCCGTTCACGGCAGTAACCATCATAGAAACCGCCAATCTCCTGAATGCGACGTCGGGGACAGGTGCAGAAATAGCTCTGACGATGCTGCTGCAGCCAGGCGAGCGCGTCACGGTAGGCCTCATGACGTTGCGACTGCCACAGCACTTCGCCATCCCACGTCAAACCATAGTGTTCCAGCTGATGCAGGATGCGGCTGGCGGCACCCGGCACTTCCCGCGGCGGATCGATATCTTCAATTCTCACCCGCCAGATGCCGTTTTGCGCGCGCGCGCTCAGGTAACTGCCCAGGGCAGCAATCAGCGAGCCAAAATGAAGTTCACCAGAGGGAGAAGGGGCGAAGCGACCAATGCAGGAGGATGACATAGGATTCAGAAGTGACCACGCAGTGGACAAAAAAGTCATTGTTCCACTGCGCGGTAACAGGATGGACGCGGCATCAGCCGGCCATTTGTTTCTCACGAATTTCTGCTAACGTCTTACAGTCGATGCAGAGATCGGCAGTAGGACGTGCTTCGAGACGGCGGATACCAATCTCAACGCCACAGGAATCGCAATAGCCGAAGTCGTCATCTTCAACTTTCTTCAGCGTCTTCTCGATCTTTTTAATCAGTTTACGTTCGCGATCGCGGTTACGCAGCTCCAGGCTGAACTCCTCTTCCTGCGCGGCACGGTCAACCGGGTCCGGGAAGTTAGCAGCTTCATCCTGCATATGCGATACGGTACGATCGACTTCGTCCCGCAATTGATTACGCCAGGCTTCCAGAATCTTGCGAAAATGGGTCAGCTGCGCGTCGTTCATATACTCTTCGCCAGGCTTAACCTGATAAGGCTCAACGCCAGCGATAGCGAGAATACTCAGGGACGATGTTTTACGGTTTTGACCTTCTTGCATGTTGCTTCTCCTGGATAACACGCACTATACCCTCTGACTGACGTCCCGCAGGGGCGTTGCTGCCGGCCTGCATCTGACGTCTGCGGGGTACATCGATCCCCCATTGGGGAAAAAAACAGGCCGCTATAAATAACAGAAGCAGTCAGGGTTGGCAATTCTTCATGAACACACCTTGACAAGCCTGTGAGGAACAGCGTAATCAGCCCTTAGCTCAGAACATTCTTACCACATAAAATTGCAAAAGATATTACAAGGTTACGTTGATCGGCGATTTAAGAAACATTCCCTCCGCCGATAAGTCTGCCTGATACGCTAAAACCTCTACACCTTCCCGTTGCGCCTGAGCCAGTTGTTCTGCATACGCCGCATCAATGTGGCGTGCCGGGGAAACGTCCTCAATCCCCGAGTGCAAAACGGCAAACAACAAAACGGCCCGATGACCCTCTGCCGCCACTGTCGCCAGCTCGCGCAGGTGTTTCTGTCCTCGAATCGTCACCGCATCCGGAAAATAGCCTTTACCTTCATGTAAAAGGGTTACGGATTTCACCTCAATATAGCAGTTGCGCCGTGCCTCTGCTTTGAGCAGGAAATCAATTCTGCTTTTTTCACTGCCATATTTTACTTCCGCCTGTCGATGCGAATAACCAGCCAGCAATGGCAACCGATCCTGGTCCAGCGCTTCAGCCACCAGCTGATTCGCGCGCAGGGTATTCACGCAGATCCAGTGGCCCTGTTGCGTTTCGGTCAGCTCCCAGCTGTGGGGATATTTGCGCGTCAGGCTGTCGGACGTGGAATACCAGACCCGATCGCCCGGCGTGGCGCAGCCGGTCATGGCACCGGTGTTGGCGCAATGAATCGTCAGCACCTCGCCCTCAGGCGTCTCGACATCGGCCAGGAAACGTTTGTAACGGGCGATCAGGCGGGCGGATTTAAGGGGCGGAGAGAAGTGCATGCGGATCCTGAGACGTTAACGGCCAGCTGGCCAGAGCGCGATAGCGGGTACGACCTCTGGCATAGTCAGAGGCGAACAGTGAAAAGGTGGAGACGCGAAAACGCCAGTGAAAACCGCGTGGCGGTAATGCAACCGGCTGGGTGGCCTGGCGTAACAGCGTGATGTGCGGATGAAACGGCTGTGGGCTTTGATAACAGCCATGCCGGGCGGCCTGGGCCCGCAGCAGGCTGGCGAGCTGTAACAGATCGCGTGGCGCGCGCTGGCAGCCGAGCCAGACCACGCCGGGGCGCGGCCAGTGCCCGGCATCATCCAGGTCGAGATCGAAACCGGGCTGGACGATACGGGAGGCCAGCGTCTGCAGGCGTTGTGAGGTTTCCGGTGCGACCTCACCCAGAAACGCCAGCGTCAGGTGCAGGTTTGCTGCGACCACTGGCTGGCCGACCTCTGCAGGAAAGGTGTCCGCCCGCCAGCGCACCAGCTGTTGCTGCATTTCGTCAGGCAGGCTGATGGCAAAAAATAAGCGTTGTGTCGCCATGGCGCTCTCCGGCAAATATCACGTGCTACAATGCGCGCCATCTTAGCACAGGCAGAAGCGGAGTTTGCTGTGAGCGATTTACCGGTCAGCGCGGTGCTGCCTGACATCCTGGCGGCGCTGCGTGACGCCTCTCAAATCCTGCTGGCCGCCCCTACCGGCGCGGGCAAATCGACCTGGCTGCCGCTGCAGTTGTTGCAGCAGGCGGCGTTGCCGGGACGCATCATTATGCTGGAGCCACGCCGGCTGGCGGCACGTAATGTGGCGCAGCGGCTGGCAGAACAGCTCGGCGAACAGCCGGGAGCCACAGTGGGATTCCGGATGCGTGGCGAAAGCTGCGTCGGGCCAGAAACCCGGCTGGAAGTGGTCACCGAAGGGATGCTCACGCGCATGCTTCAGCACGATCCGATGCTGGAGGGCGTATCGCTGGTGATCCTCGATGAATTTCACGAGCGCAGCCTGCAGGCCGACCTGGCGCTGGCGCTGCTGCTCGATGTGCAGCAGGGGCTGCGCGACGATCTTAAAATCATGCTGATGTCGGCCACGCTGGATAATGCCCGGCTGGCGGCGCTGCTGCCGGATGCGCCACTGATTATTTCAGAAGGGCGCAGCTATCCGGTTGAACGGCGTTACGCGTCGCTGAATCAGAACGTACGCTTTGAAGAGGCGGTCGCGCGTGAAGTCGCCCAGCTGCTGCGCGACGAAGACGGCTCCCTGCTGCTGTTTCTGCCGGGCGTGGCGGAAATTGAACGCGTGAAACGCGAGCTGGAATCACGCATTAGTGACGATGTGGATCTGACACCGCTCTATGGCGCACTGCCGCTGGCGGCGCAGCGACGGGCGATCCTGCCCGCCGCCGCCGGACGTCGCAAAGTGGTGCTCGCCACCAATATCGCCGAGACCAGCCTGACCATTGAAGGGATTCGTCTGGTAGTCGACAGTGCGCTGGAACGCAGCGCCCTGTTTGACGCCCGCAGCGGCGTAACGCGTCTGCAGACGCAGCGCATCAGCCAGGCATCAATGATCCAGCGCGCAGGTCGCGCCGGGCGACTGATGCCGGGGATCTGTCTGCATCTTCTGCCGCAGGAGCAGGCGTCTCGTGCGGCGGCGCAGAGCGAACCGGAAATGGTTAACAGTGACCTTTCGTCGCTGTGGCTGGACCTGTTGCAGTGGGGCTGTACCGGGCCGCAACAGCTGCAGTGGCTGGATCAGCCGCCCGCCAGAAATCTGATGGCAGCGCAACAACAGCTGACCCGTCTGGGTGCACTGGACAGCAACGGCCTGCTTAACACGCTGGGACGGCGTATGGCAAAGCTGGGTTGCGATCCGCGGCTTGCTGCTATGCTCTGTGCCGCAGGCGATGAGCCGGATGCGGTCGCCAGCGCCGCACTGCTGGTGGCGATTCTGGAAGATCCTCCGCGCAGCGGCAGTGCCGATCTGCGTGATGCGCTGCATCGGCCACAGGCCCAATGGCAGCGGCGGGCGCAGCAGTGGCAGCAGCGGCTTAAAATTCGGGGCGGACGGGGCGATGAAGATCGCTTCGCTGGCCTGCTGGCGGTAGGGTTTGGCGATCGGCTGGCGCGGCGTCGCGACCAGAGCGGTCGCTATCAGCTGGCTAACGGGCTGGGGGCCAGACTCGATGAGCAGGATGGCCTGACGCGCAACGAATGGCTGATTACACCCGCCCTGTTGCAGGGCAGTGCGACGCCGGATGCCCGGATGTTGCTGGCACTGCCGGTCGATATTGAAACGCTATGCCAGCATCAGCCAGCGCTGATTGAGCGTCGGACCGAAGTGGAGTGGGATGAAGAGAAGGGCACGCTGCGTGCGTTCAGACGTGAGCAGATTGGCGCCCTGATCCTGAAGACCCAGCCGATGGCGCGCCCGGAGCCGGACGTGCTTCACGCGGCTATGCTGCGCTGGATCGCCGAAAAAGGTCTGTCGGTATTGGGCTGGACGCCGGATGCCGGGCAGTTGCGCCTGCGCATTCAGTGTGCGGCGCAGTGGCTGCCGGAAGAGAGCTGGCCCGCCATGGATGACGAAAGCCTGCTTGAGAGCCTGCCGCAGTGGCTGTTGCCGCAGATGTCAGCAGTGCGCGATCTGCGCAGCCTGCAGGCGGTGAACCTGACCACGGCGCTCTTACATTTACTCACATGGTCACAACGTCAGCGGCTGGATACTGTGCTGCCAACTCATTACACTGTGCCGACCGGAAGCCGGCTGCCAATCCGCTACGATGCGGATAAGCCGCCCGCGCTGGCAGTCAGGATTCAGGAGATGTTTGGCGAAGCGCAGAATCCCACCGTGGCGGAAGGACGCATCCCGCTGGTGCTCGAGCTGTTATCGCCCGCCCAGCGTCCGTTGCAGATCACCCGCGATCTGGCGGCGTTCTGGCGCGGTGCCTGGCCGGAGGTCAGGAAAGAGATGAAGGGACGCTATCCGAAACACCTCTGGCCAGAGGATCCGGCCACCGCCTTGCCAACAAGGCGAACCAAAAAAATGTCCCCGCAGGGTTGAGTCCGCTGGATCGAATTCAGAGGGTTCTGCCATGCGGCACGCGAGAAAGCAGTTAGAGTAGCGGCGCTGCCGTAAGCACTGCCTGGAGAAGAAAAGTAATGTCTGGGAACGATCGCGAACCAATAGGGCGCAAAGGTAAACCGTTGCCGCCGCGCAGCAGTGCGGGCCGGGGACGACGCAGGGATATCGAACAGGATATCGATCAGGACGATTTTAATGATGACGAGGAGGAAGCGCCGGTGCCACGTAAAGGTAAAGGTGGAAAACCGCCGCGCGGCAAACGCCGTTGGCTGGGATGGTTAATTAAACTGTTCCTGGTGTTTGTGGTGGTAATGGTCGCATGGGGCATCTACCTCGACTCGGAAATTCGCAGCCGGATTGACGGTAAGGTGTGGCAACTGCCTGCCACCGTCTATGGCCGCATGGTCAGCCTGGAACCGGGCATGGCCTACAACAAAAGTGAAATGGTGGCGCTGCTGGAAGGGACTCAGTATCGCGAAGTCTCCCGTATCACCCGCCCTGGCGAGTTTTCGGTGAAGGGCAACACCATTGATCTGCTGCGTCGCCCGTTTGATTTCCCCGACAGTAAAGAGGGGCAAATCCACGCGCGCATGAGCTTTACCAAAGATGAGCTGAGCGAGATTAAAAACCTCGAAACCGGCCGTGATTTTGGCTTTTTCCGCCTCGATCCGCGTCTGATCACCATGCTGCAGTCACCCAATGGTGAACAGCGACTCTTCGTGCCGCGCACCGGTTTCCCTGATTTGCTGGTCGATACGCTGATCGCCACTGAAGATCGCCATTTCTATGAGCATGATGGCATCAGTCCGTACTCCATTGGTCGCGCCTTCCTGGCGAACATCACGGCCGGGAAAGCGGTGCAGGGTGGCAGTACGCTGACGCAGCAGCTGGTTAAGAACCTGTTCCTGACCAATGAGCGTTCGCTGTGGCGTAAAGCGCGTGAAGCCTATATGGCGGTGATCATGGATGCGCGCTACAGCAAAGATCGCATCCTGGAGCTCTACCTGAATGAGGTCTATCTCGGTCAGGCGGGCAGCGATCAGATTCGCGGCTTCCCGCTGGCGAGCCTCTACTACTTTGGCCGTCCGGTTGATGAGCTGAGTCTGGATCAGCAGGCGATGCTGGTTGGCATGGTGAAAGGGGCGTCGCTCTATAACCCGTGGCGTAACCCGAAACTGGCGCTGGAACGCCGCAACCTGGTGCTGCGCCTGTTGCAGCAGCAGAAAGTGATCGACCAGGAGCTGTACGACATGCTGTCGGCGCGTCCATTGGGCGTGCAGCCAAAGGGCGGTGTGATCACGCCACAGCCTGCCTTTATGCAGATGGTGCGTAACGAGCTTCAGGCGAAACTGGGCGACAAGATTAAAGATCTCTCCGGCGTGAAGATCTTTACCACGCTGGATCCGGTCTCGCAGGATGCGGCCGAAAAAGCGGTGGTTGACGGCATTCCGACGCTGAAAAAACAGCGTGGTCTGAAGGATCTGGAAACCGCAATGGTGGTGGTTGACCGCTTCAGCGGCGAAGTCCGTGCTATGGTCGGCGGTGCCGATCCGCAGTATGCCGGTTATAACCGTGCGTTGCAGGCGCGTCGCTCTATTGGTTCCCTGGCGAAACCGGCGACCTACCTCACCGCGCTGAGCCAGCCAAACAGCTATCGCCTGAACAGCTGGATCGCCGATGAGCCGATTGCGCTGAAGCAGCCAAATGGCACCATCTGGAAACCGATGAACGACGACCGTCGCTTCAGCGGCAAAGTGATGCTGGTGGACGCGCTGACCAACTCCATGAACGTGCCGACGGTTAACCTCGGTATGACGCTGGGGCTGGATGCGGTAGTCGATACCTGGAACAAGCTGGGCGTGCCGAAAGAGCAGCTGCATCCGGTTCCGGCGATGCTGCTGGGTGCTTTAAACCTGACGCCGGTTGAAGTGGCACAGGCGTTCCAGTCGATCGCCAGCGGCGGCAATCGCGCGTCGCTGTCAGCGGTGCGTTCGGTGATTGCAGAAGATGGCAGCGTGCTCTATCAGAGCTATCCGCAGGCGCAGCGTGTGGAACCGGCGCAGGCCGCTTATCTGACGCTCTACACCATGCAACAGGTCGCTGACCACGGTACCGCCCGTGCGCTGGGCGCGCGTTTCCCGAATGCGCATCTGGCGGGCAAAACCGGTACTACCAACGATCTGGTGGACAGCTGGTTTGCCGGTATTGATGGCAAAGAAGTGGCGATCACCTGGGTAGGACGTGATAACAACCAGCCGACCAAACTCTACGGTGCCAGCGGTGCGATGCAGCTCTATCGTCGCTACCTCGACAATCAGGCACCCATGCCGCTGCAGCTGACGCCGCCGGAAGATGTATCACTGATGAATGTGGATTCGGCCGGTAACTTCGTCTGTGGCACGGGCAGCAGCACCTGGCGTTCTCTGCCGGTGTGGGCGCTGGATCCGAATGCGCTGTGTCAGCAACAGCAGCAGCAGGTTCAGCAGCAGCAACAGCTGTTTGACCAGCAACAGCAGCAACAGCCGCAACAGCAACCGGCCCAGCAAACGCAGGAGCAGGAGCAGAAAGACAGCGACGGCGTAGCAGGTTGGATAAAAGATATGTTTGGCAAATAAATCAGTCAGACAGGTTAAAAAGGGCGCTTCGGCGCCCTTTTTTTGTTTTTGATCAATACGGGTAAACGGCTCTGCAAACGGCGTCACTGCTGGGATTTCTGCTTGCAGTCGTCGCTGAAGTTCGCATATTATCTAATCCGTTATAATAATCATTATCGTTTCGATTCGCTCGCCTGAGCCTATTTTAAGAGACACCTTTTTATGAATGCGCGAACGACTTTTGCAGACAACACCAAAAAAACATTTTCCCGGCCGCTTCTGGGCGTCATGATTTCACTGAGCCTGAGCTCCTCGCTTTATGCTGCGCAGACGGAGACTATGGTGGTCTCGGCGGATGGCGGCAGCGGCGTCGAGGCGGAAAGCGCCTGGGGGCCGGCACCGACCGTGGCGGCGAAACGCAGCGCCACGGGCACCAAAACTGACACACCGATTGAAAAAAATCCGCAGTCTGTTTCCGTGGTTACCCGCGAAGAGATGGAGATGCGCAACGTGACCAGCGTGAAAGGGGCGTTTAACTATACGCCTGGCGTGCTGACCGGTAACCGTGGCAGCTCAGATGTGATTGATGCGTTATCCATTCGCGCCTTCAGCGAAACCAATACCAATCAGTATCTGGATGGCCTGAAGCTGCAGGGAGATAATTACTCTGAGTTTGCCATCGACCCCTATTTCCTGGAGCGCGCCGAACTGCTGCGCGGTCCGGTGTCGGTGCTCTATGGCAAAAGCAATCCGGGCGGTGTGGTCTCGCTGGTGAGCAAGCGTCCAACCCAGGAAACGCTGCGCGAAGTACAGTTCCAGATGGGCAACGACAACCTTTTTTCGACCGGCTTTGATTTTGGCGGCGCGCTGGATGATAACGGCGTCTACAGCTATCGCCTGACCGGTCAGGCGCGCAGTCAGGATGCGCAGCAGTCGATGAACAAAGAGAAGCGCTACACTATCGCTCCGTCATTCAGCTGGCGTCCCGACGATCGCACCCGCATTGATCTGCTGACCTATTTCCAGAACGAGCCAGAAACTGGTTATTACGGCTGGCTGCCGCGTCAGGGCACTGTGGTGCCGATCACCCGTGCCGATGGCAGCCAGTACAAACTGCCGACCGACTTCGACGAAGGCGAGCAGAGCAATAAGATTTCACGCACTACCAAAATGGTGGGCTATAACGCCGAGCACAGCCTTAACGACACCTGGACGCTGCGCCAGAACCTGCGTTACGCCGACCTGCGCACCGATTACCGCAGTATCTATGGCAATGGTTTCCTGCCGGAGACTCAGCAAATCACGCGCGGTTCGGCAGTTTCAGAAGAGACGCTCAACCAGTTGGCGGTCGATACCCAGGCGCAGGCGAAATTCGCCACCGGCCAGGTTGATCATACGCTGCTGTTGGGCGTGGACTTCCAGCGTACCCGCAATGATATCGACGCACAGTTTGGCACTGCTTCCAGCCTGAATGCAGTTAATCCGCAATATGGCGATAACGGCGTAACGCCATTTGCCGATCCTTATCAGCATCTGAATAAGCAGCGTCAGACCGGCCTCTATGCACAGGATCAGATGGAATGGAACCGCTGGGTGCTGACACTGGGTGGCCGCTACGACTACGCCATGACCTCGGTTTACGATCGGGTGGCGAATAGCGTTGATCGCCAGAACGATCAGGCCTTTACCTGGCGTGGGGGTCTGAACTATGTGTTTGATAACGGAATCGCGCCTTACTTCAGCTACAGTGAAGCCTTTATTCCGAATGCGGGTTCAACCTATGAGGGTCAGGCATTTGATCCGTCACGCGCTAAGCAGTATGAAGCGGGCGTGAAATATGTACCGAAAGATCGTCCGGTGGTGCTCACCGCAGCGCTTTACCAGCTGACCAAAACCAAAAATCTGACTGCCGATCCCGATCCAGACAGAGCTTTTTTCAGCGTTCAGAGCGGTGAAATCCGGTCACGGGGCGTAGAGCTGGAAGCTAAAGCGGCGCTCAATGCCAACGTTAACCTGACGGCCTCCTACACCTACACCGATGCGGAATATACTGAAGACACGTCGCTTAAAGGCAAAACGCCGGTGCAGGTGCCGAAACATATGGCCTCACTGTGGAGCGACTACACCTTCCACGAGACAGCTTTGTCAGGGGTGACGATCGGCGCTGGGGTCCGTTACGTGGGTGAAAGCCAGGGGCTGTATGCTGAAACCCCAACTAATACCTCTGCTGGACTCTCGAACCAGAACTTTAAGGTAGCCGGTTACACCACGGTGGATGCGGCGCTGAAGTATGATCTGGGTCGTTTCGGTCTGCCAGGCTCGACAGTGGGTGTTAACGTTAACAATCTGTTCAACCGCGAGTATGTCGCCAGCTGCTACCGTGAATACGCCTGCTACTGGGGTGCGGAACGCCAGATTGTCGGCACCGCGACCTTCAGATTCTGATTTAACCGGGCGCTTAGGCGCCCGTTCACAGGGATAACCATGCCGCATCCGCACGCAGAAGAGGCAACCTTCAGGCTGGAGAATGCCAGTTTCGAAGTGCCCGGCCGCACTCTCCTCCAGCCCCTGTCGCTGACTTTTCCACCGGGTAAAATGACCGCGCTGATTGGCCACAATGGCTCGGGCAAATCGACGCTGTTGAAAATGCTGGGTCGCCATCATGCGGCCAGCAGTGGAGAGGTTTTGCTGAATCAGCAGCCCGTCGGGCGCTGGAACAGTAAAGCCTTTGCCCGCGAGGTGGCCTATCTGCCGCAGCAGTTACCGGCCGCCGAAGGGATGACGGTGCGTGAGCTGGTAGCGATTGGCCGCTATCCCTGGCACGGGGCGCTGGGGCGCTTTGTTCAGGAGGATCGCGATAGGGTAGAGGATGCGATTGCGCAGGTCGGGCTAAAGCCCTTTGCCGGTCGGCTGGTGGACAGTCTGTCAGGCGGTGAGCGTCAGCGCGCCTGGCTGGCGATGATGGTGGCGCAGAACAGCCGCTGTCTGCTGCTGGATGAACCGACCTCGGCGCTGGATATTGCCCATCAGGTGGAGGTGCTGGCGCTGATAAAAGACCTGAGCCAGCAGCGCGGCCTGACCGTGATTGCGGTGCTGCACGATATCAACATGGCGGCACGCTACTGCGATCATCTGGTGGCGCTGCGTCAGGGTGCGATGATTGCCGGAGGTGACGCCGGAGCAATTATGCAGCCTGAGGTACTGGGTGCAATTTATGGCATTCCAATGGGCATTTTACCGCACCCGCAGGGCGGCGCGCCGGTCAGTTTTGTCTGTTAAGGAAAGGATGATGCCCGATCTTTATCGCCGCCGACTGTTGCTGGCGCTGGCGGCCTCGCCACTGTTCTGTGCGCTTCCTCTGCGTGCTGCCACGCCGGATCCGGGTCGGATTATTGCACTGGAGTGGTTACCCACCGAACTGCTGATTGCGTTGGGCGTTACGCCCTGGGGCGTGGCCGATCTGCACAACTACAACATCTGGGTAGGTGAGCCGAAGCTGTCTGCGGACGTGATCGACGTCGGCCTGCGCACCGAACCCAATCTTGAGCTGATGGCGCAAATGCAGCCGTCGCTGATCCTCTGCTCTAATGGCTACGGCCCGCCCAAAGAGAAACTGACGCGCATCGCACCCATCATGGGCTTTGATCTTCACAGCGGCGACGGAAAACCCTTCACCGCCGCGCGCGCATCGTTGCGTCAGCTGGCAGCGCGCCTGGGATTAAGCGAGCGGGCGGAGCAGCATCTGCGCGAGGTCGATGATCAGCTGGCGGCGGCGCGTGAGCGGCTGGCACCCTATGCCGGACGCACGCTTCTGCTGATGTCGCTGCTCGACAGTCGTCACGCCATTACCTTCGGTAAAAACAGCCTGTTCCTGGAAGTGATGACGCTGCTGGGCCTGAAAAATGGCTGGCAGGGCGAAACCAACTTCTGGGGCAGCGCAGTGATCGGCATCGAACAGCTGGCGCAGGCCGGGGAGGTAGATGTTATCTGTTTCGATCATGACAATGACGTGGAGATGCAGCAGCTGATGCGCAGTCCGTTGTGGCAGGCTATGCCGTTTGTCCGCACCGGACGCTTTCAGCGCGTCCCGGCGGTCTGGTATTACGGTGCAACGCTCTCGGCGCTGCACTTTGTTCGCGTGCTGGAACGCGCGCTGGAGACGCACTGATGCGCCATGCTCTGTTTCCCGCAGGCCTTCTCAGCCTGCTTTTTCTGCTCTCACTCAGCCTGACGCTGGTTAATCTGCACCACGCCTTGCCTCAGGCTGAATGGTGGCAGGCATTCTGGTCACCGGCCGTCAATAACCTGCCGCAGATGGTGTTTCACTACAGCCTGCTGCCGCGCACGGCGCTGGCGCTGCTGGTGGGGGCCGGACTGGGGTTAGCCGGTCTGCTGTTTCAGCAGATCCTGCGCAACCCGCTGGCGGAGCCGACCACGCTGGGTGTCTCTTCCGGCGCGCAGCTGGGCATTACCGTCGCGACGCTGTGGCATCTGCCGGGCGGGGCACTGACACAGCAGTTTGCTGCGCTTAGCGGGGCGCTGCTGGTGGGCGCGCTGGTGTTCGGTGTGGCCTGGGGCAAACGTCTGTCGCCGGTGACGCTGATTCTGGCCGGGCTGGTACTGAGCCTGTACAGCGGCGCGGTCAATCAAATCTTCGCTATCTTCAATCACGATCAGCTGCAGAACATGTTTCTGTGGAGCACCGGCGCGCTGAATCAGATGAGCTGGGAAAACGTGCAGCAGCTCTGGCCGCGCCTGCTGCTGGGGTTTTTGCTGGCGCTGGCGCTGCTGCGTCCGCTGACGCTGATGGGGCTGGATGATGGTGTCGCGAAAAACCTGGGTCTGGCGCTCTCTGTGGCGCGGATTGGCGGCCTTGGACTGGCGATTCTGCTCAGCGCGCAGCTGGTCAATGTCGCCGGTATCATCGGCTTTATCGGGCTGTTTGCACCGCTGCTGGCGAAGCTGCTGGGTGGACGACGGCTCCTCACCCGGATGTTGCTGGCACCGCTGACTGGCGCGCTGCTGCTGTGGCTGGCCGACAGTTGCGTGTTATGGCTCAGCACGCACTGGCGCGATATCCCGACCGGCACGGCCACGGCCCTGCTTGGCGTACCGATTCTGCTGTGGCTGCTGCCGCGACTGCGCACCGGTTCAGTGCCGCCCGCGCTGAATCAGGGTGACAATGTGCCCGCCGAGCGACAGAACCTGCTGCGCTGGGCGCTGATCGGTCTCGCTGTTCTGGCGCTGCTGGGGTGGGGAGCTCTCGCGTTTGGACGTGATGCGCAGGGTTGGATCTGGTCAGCGGGCGAGATGCTGCAATCACTGCTGCCGTGGCGCGCGCCGCGCGTGCTGGCGGCGCTGGTAACCGGTCTGATGCTGGGCGTGGCGGGGAGTCTGATTCAGCGGCTGACCGGCAATCCCATGGCCAGCCCGGAAGTGCTGGGCATCAGTTCCGGAGCTGCCTGCGGCATAGTGGTCATGATGTTCTTTGTGCCAGGCGATGCGATGGCCTGGCTGCTGCCCGCCGGTGCTGTGGGTGCCGCACTGACGCTGCTGGTGATTATAACGGTAGCCAGCCATGGCGGCTTCTCGCCGGAGCGGATGCTGCTGGCGGGTATGGCGCTTAACAGCGCCTTTGTCACCCTGCTGATGCTGCTGCTGGCCAGCGGCGATCCGCGTATGGGCGGGCTGCTGAGCTGGATCTCCGGCTCGACCTATAACATCAGCGGCAGTCAGGCGATTCTGAGTGCCCTCTGTGCGCTGGTGCTGGTCTCACTGGCCCCGCTGGCCAGTCGCTGGCTGACGCTGCTGCCGCTGGGAAGTGCGACTGCACGCTCGGCGGGCATGGCGTTGACGCCCGCGCGGCTGAGTCTGCTGCTGCTGGCCGCCGCGCTGACCGCCAGCGCGACGCTGACTATCGGTCCGCTGAGTTTTGTCGGACTGATGGCACCGCATATGGCGCGGATGCTGGGGTTCCGGCGGGCCTTGCCGCAACTGCTGCTGTCGGGATTGCTGGGCGGGGGATTGATGATACTGGCTGACTGGTGCGGGCGAATGCTGGCATTCCCGGATCAAATCCCAGCCGGGCTGATGGCGACCTTTTTAGGTGCGCCTTACTTTATCTGGCTGCTGCGGCGTTCAGGTTAAAAAAAGACCAGCGCAAACCGGTCTGAGATTACTAACAAAGTCTGGCCCGATTGGCTGTGAGACTGAGCCTGCGAAGGGAACACGGTCAGATCGTAAAGACGCAAAAGCCGTCATCCCTGACACGCTCGGCCCGCGCGATTACGCACCTCATCCCTGAGGTGCGCCCGTAAACCGGCCAACGCGTTGCGTTGTTCAAAAACGCCTGGCGTTTTTGTCCCAGGCGCGGGACGCTTTCCTCCTCTGCCCGTGTTCCCTGCGCGTTGAGTTTTATGTTGCTGTGAGATCCTGGACCGGGTGCTGCTGCCGGTCTTTGCCTCTAACGCTGCCGCAATTACAGCTTCGCGAAACAACGACGCGCGGCGTCGACAGTGCGCTGAATATCCTCTTCGCTGTGCGCCAGCGACATAAAGCCTGCCTCATAAGCTGATGGCGCAAAGTAAACACCTTCCTCCAGCATCAGATGGAAGAAGGTTTTAAAGCGCTCTACATCGCAGCGGGTCACATCGGCATAACAGGTCACGCTATCAGCCTCGGTGAAGAACAGGCCGAACATCCCGCCCACATGATTAATCACCAGCGGGATATTTTGCTGTTGGGCTGCTTCGCGCAGACCCTCAGCCAGCTGGCGGGTCAGGGCATCCAGTTTGTCGTGCGTGCCAGGCTGCGCGATCTGTGTCAGGCAGGCAAAACCGGCGGCCATGGCAATGGGGTTACCGGAAAGCGTACCCGCCTGATAAACCGGACCGGTCGGGGCCAGCGCAGCCATCACGTCGCGACGGCCACCAAATGCGCCAACCGGCATCCCGCCACCGATAATCTTTCCGAGACAGGTCAGGTCAGGACGCACATTGTAGTGAGCCTGCGCGCCGCCCAGCGCCACGCGGAAACCGGTCATCACTTCATCAATAATCAGCAGTGCGCCGAACTCATCGCAGAGCGCACGCAGGCCTGGCAGGAACGCCGGCTGCGGCGGAATGCAGTTCATGTTGCCGGCGACCGGCTCAACGATGATGGCCGCGATGGCGTCAGGATATTGCTCAAAGGCGCTGCGCACCGAGTCGAGGTCGTTAAAGGTGCAGGTCAGGGTGTGTTTAGCGAAATCAGCCGGTACGCCCGGAGAGTTTGGCTGACCCAGCGTTAAGGCACCGGAACCCGCTTTCACCAGCAGATGATCGGCGTGACCGTGATAGCAGCCTTCAAACTTGATAATTTTATCGCGGCCCGTAAAGCCACGCGCCAGACGAATCGCGCTCATGGTTGCTTCGGTGCCGGAGTTGACCATCCGCACCATCTCCATAGACGTCACCAGCTCACACACCAGTTGCGCCATGGTCACTTCCATTTCGGTCGGTGCGCCAAAGCTCAGGCCGCGCTGGGCCGCTTCGATCACGGCATTACGGATCGCCGCGTTGTTATGACCCAGCACCATCGGACCCCATGAGCCAACATAGTCGATATAGACTTTTCCATCGGCGTCATAGAGATACGCGCCATCAGCATGTTCAATAAACAGCGGAACGCCGCCCACGCCGGTAAATGCGCGTACTGGCGAGTTTACCCCGCCCGGGATCAGGCGTTGTGCCTCGGCAAACAGTTGTTCGGACTTACTCATTTTCGGCTCCAGCGGTTCATAAAAATATTGCACCATTCTACGGAAGAGGGGCAGCAGACGAAAGGCGGATTCACCCGCGGCGCCCTTAACAGAGGTGAAAGCGGCACAGAGTGCGAAGGGCAGAGCTTGATTGCGCTGAGGTGCTGGCTGATAATAGCGTTATTAAGGTCGTTTTCTGACCTGGGCGTTTACCGGAGTAAAACATGAGTGATGAAGTAGTAGCACTGCCGTTGCAGTTTACCGACGCCGCAGCCACCAAGGTGAAGAACCTGATTGCCGACGAAGAGAACCCGGCGCTGAAACTTCGCGTCTATATCACCGGTGGCGGTTGCAGTGGTTTCCAGTACGGCTTCACCTTTGATGATCAACTGAATGATGGCGACATGACGATCGAAAAGCAGGGCGTCTCGCTGGTGGTTGACCCGATGAGCCTGCAATATCTGGTGGGCGGTTCGGTGGATTACACCGAAGGTCTGGAAGGCTCACGCTTTATCGTGACCAATCCAAATGCCAAAACCACCTGTGGCTGTGGCTCTTCCTTTAGTATCTGATGATGAAGGCCGTCATCGCGACGGCCTCGTTTACCACTCGATTGTGACCAGCCGGTTACTCTGTTTCACACTTCCCTGCGACTGAATCTGACTATGGGTTACGCGTGGCTGCGCGCTTGCCTGTCTGCCGCAGTTGATCTGTGGCGCGGGCTGACCGTTAGCCGTGTTGATTTCACAGCGTGAATAGATGACAAGTCTGGCGCCAATAGAGCCATTTATCGATCCTGCAAAGGCAGAACCGGCGATCGACAGCCCTATGGCCAGCAGCAGTGCTCTGGTCATATAAGGTTCCTGGTGTTTTAAAAAAGCGCCGGGGCGCTAAAAGGACGGCGAGCATACGTGGCGCGTTCGTCTCTGGTATTGATCAACGGCAAAAATCGCAGTGACTTTAATTAATTCGCCGATTTATTCATCGGGATGCAGAGCCGCACAGAGTTGCTGCGCGGCCAGCAGCAGTCGCGGGCCTGGCCGGCTAAGCCAGTCCTCGTTGATGGCAATCACCGGTACATCCAGCTGCGGTCGCCAGAACACACGGATGTTTTCCGCCTGCTGCGCACTGCCACCCGTCACAACGGCCTGAGGATGGCGCATCAGTACCTGCTCACGGCTGACCTGTGGCCAGCTGACACGACTGTCGGCAAAAATATTCCTGCCACCACATAATGTAATTATCTCATTCTGCAGCGTGGCTCTGGCGGCGGTAAAGAGTGGCTGCTGTCCAAACTGCAAAAAGAGCGGAACCGCAGTCAGGTGAGTATAGCGCTGACGCAATGCGGCTTCCTGCTGCCGTAACGCCTGGACAGCTCTGCTTGCCTGTTCCGGGCTGAGGCTCCAGCGGCCCAGATCGGCCAGCGCTGTGAACATGTCATCCAGCGTCTGCGGATCAATCCATTTAACCGGTACGCCGAGCTGCTGCAACTGGTCAATCTGTCGCTGCGGATTACCGCCTCGCCAGGCTAAGACCAGATCCGGTTTGAGCTGCAGAATGCGTTCGGCCTTGATGCCCTGCCAGTTGGCAACCTGTTCAATCTCTTTCGCCTGTGGCGGATAGTCAGACCATGCACTGACCGCAATCGGCGTAATCCCGGCAGCAAAGGCGAGTTCGGTAAGGTGGGGAGCGAGGGTGATAACACGGGGCGGGGAGGCAAGCAGGCTGCCGCTCAACAGCAGCAGCCAGCAGAAAAGCAGCGTTTTAGCCATGCGCCAGATGCGCCAGCAGGTTCTCCACCAACAGCGAAGATTGCTTTGCCGCTACGCTTAAGAACTCATCAAAGCTGAGGTGAGATTCCTTATCGGCCACGTCGGAAATCGCACGGACCACCACAAACGGTACCTGGAACTGATGACAGACGTGACCGATAGCGGTTGCTTCCATCTCAACGGCAATCGCCTGCGGGAACAGGTTGCGAATGCGTGCCAGCGGTTCGGCACCATTGATAAAGGCATCACCGCTCACCACCAGACCGCGTACGGCATTCAGGTCCAGTTGCTTAATGCAGGCTTCCGCCGCAGCAATCAGCTTGCTGTCTGCCACAAATGCGGCCGGACAACCCGCCATCTGACCCGGCTCGTAACCAAATGCGGTGACATCCGCATCGTGATAACGCACTTCGTCTGACACCACGATATCGCCGACGCTGAGCGACGGCGATAAACCGCCCGCCGAACCGGTGTTGATCACCACATCGGGTTTGCAGAGCTGCAGCAGCAGCGTGGTGCCCAGCGCCGCAGAGGTTTTACCAATGCCCGATTTCAGCAGTGCCACCTCAACGCCCTGCAGGGTGCCGGTATAGATTTCACAACCCGCCAGCGACAGCGTTTGACGGTTTTCAATTTTGTCGCGCAGCAGTGTGACTTCCTGCTCCATCGCGCCAATAATGCCTGCTTTCATAGTGAGTTCCGCTAATGTAAAGAATCAAAATTTAGGGCATAGTCTACCATGGCATTCAGGGGATTAATTCACGAAAAAGTCAGGGGTAATTCATGTCGGCGATCAATTTCAGGAAGAAGATCAGCTTCTCGCGCCCTTATACCAGTCGAAAAGATCCGGAAGGCGAATATTATATTACCCGCCATTTTGAGAGCGACCGTGGACGGATTATCAACTCCGCCGCCATCCGGCGACTGCAACAGAAAACGCAGGTTTTTCCGCTGGAGCGCAATGCCGCTGTCCGTTCCCGACTGACACACTCGCTGGAGGTGCAGCAGACCGGACGCTACATCACCAAAGAGATCCTGCAAACCCTGAAGATGCAGGGCGGGCTGGCGCAGTATGGTCTGGATGAGCTTGAAGGCGCATTTGAAAGCCTGATCGAAATGGCGTGTCTGCTGCATGACGTGGGCAATCCGCCGTTTGGTCATTTTGGCGAGGCAGCTATTAACGACTGGTTTGAAGAGAACCTCGCTGCCGAGCTGGTCGATCCGCTGGTGGCGGGCGTTGAAGGGGATGCGCAGCGCAAAGCCTTTGATGAGCTGAACGCCATGATACGCCAGGATCTCTGCCATTTTGAGGGCAACGCGCAGGCTATCCGTATGGTGCATACGCTGCTGCAACTCAATCTCAGTTATTCTCAGGTCGCCTGTATCCTCAAATATACTGCTCCTGCCTGGTGGCAGGGTGAAAAGCCCGCCGAATTTAGCGTGTTAATGAAGAAACCCGGTTTTTATCTCTCTGAGCAGGATTATATTGCCGACCTGCGTGCTGCCACCAATATGGAAGAACACCACCGATTTCCGCTCACCTATATAATGGAAGCCGCAGATGATATCTCCTATTGTATTGCCGATTTGGACGACGCTGTAGAAAAAGATATTTTTAATGTTGAGAGTTTGTTTGAATTTCTCAGTAAAGCCTGGGGGCCGGTGAAAAATAATGACGCCTTTAGCCGGACTATTGGCGAAGCCTGGCGGGAAGCCTGCAGTAAAAAACGCCGCAGCCGCAGCGATCAATTTTTTATGTCATTACGCGTAAATGTTCAGAGCGTGCTGGTCAGTTACGCGGTGAAACGTTTTGTTGATAATCTGCCTGCAATATTCGAGGGAAGTTTTAACCATGCACTGCTGGAAGATGAGGGTGAAGAAGGGCGTTTACTGCAACTGTTTAAGACCGTTGCGCGCCAGCAGGTGTTTAATCACTCCGAAGTTGAGCAGCTGGAACTGCAGGGTTACCGCGTGATTAAAGGGCTGCTGGAGATCTATCAGCCGCTGATGCGCCTTAATTATGAAGCCTTTACCACGCTGATGAATGAAGACTTCCTGCGCCAGCACCCGATTGAAACGCGGCTTTTCCATAAGCTCTCCGGGAAACACCGTAAAGCCTATTTGCACAAGATGCGTAATCTGGTTGTGGAGCATAAATATCAGCGGCTGTTGTGGGAGCGTTATTATCGCTTCCGGCTTATTCAGGATTATATTAGCGGTATGACCGATCTCTATGCCTGGGATGAGTACCGGCGGCTGATGGCAGTAGAATAAGCCGCCGATTGTAAAGAGCGCGAATAAATTTTTACCTTTGGCTTAAACTTTTAAAGGAACTTCGCGCTAAAACATTTATCTCACCTTTCGACCACAGCAATGGTCTGAACAGTAATCTTATTGAGAAACGAAAAATGAAAAAAAAGACTTTAGTGTTAAGTGCGCTGGCATTGAGCCTGAGCATGGCGCTCGCCCCTGTTACTGTTTCTGCTGCGCAAACGGCCTCTTCCGAAAGCCAGCAACTGCCAAGCCTGGCTCCCATGCTGGAAAAAGTGATGCCGTCTGTGGTCAGTATCAGCGTTGAGGGCACTACCACAGTAAAAACGCCACGCATGCCACAGCAGTTTCAGCAATTTTTTGGCGACAATTCGCCGTTCTGTCAGGACGGTTCACCGTTCCAGGGTTCACCCCTGTGCCAGAACGGTGACGGTGCAGGCGGTAACGGTAGCGGACTTGCCCCTGATACCCAGCAGGAAAAATTCCGTGCGCTGGGATCGGGCGTGATCATCAATGCCGAAAAAGGCTATGTGGTGACCAATAACCACGTCGTAAATAATGCCACCAAAATTCAGGTGCAGCTCAGCGACGGCCGTCGCTATGATGCAAAAGTCATCGGTAAAGATCCCAGCTCTGACATTGCACTGGTTCAGCTACAGGAAGCCAAAAATCTGACCGCCGTGAAAATTGCTGACTCCGACAATCTGCGCGTCGGTGACTACACCGTGGCAATCGGTAACCCGTATGGACTGGGTGAAACCGTGACCTCCGGTATCGTTTCGGCACTGGGACGCAGCGGCCTGAATGTAGAAAATTACGAAAACTTTATCCAGACGGATGCGGCGATTAACCGGGGCAACTCCGGTGGTGCGCTGGTTAACCTCAACGGTGAACTGATTGGGATTAACACCGCTATTCTGGCACCGGATGGCGGCAATATCGGTATCGGCTTTGCAATTCCGAGCAACATGGTGAAAAACCTGACGGCGCAGATGGTTGAGTTTGGACAGGTGAAACGCGGCGAGCTGGGTGTGCAGGGCACGGAACTGAACTCCGAACTGGCAAAAGCGATGAAAGTCGACGCACAGCGTGGTGCGTTTGTCAGCCAGGTACTGCCAGACTCTGCAGCTGCGAAAGCGGGCATCAAAGCGGGTGACGTGATTGTCTCCATGAATGGCAAACCGCTGAGCAGCTTTGCTTCACTGCGTGCAGAAGTCGGTTCACTGCCGGTTGGCACCACCCTGAAACTGGGCCTGCTGCGTGACGGCAAACCGGTCGATGTTTCTGTTCAGTTGCAGCAGAGCAGCCAGGCGAAAGTGCAGTCCGCCACCATCTACAACGGCATTGAAGGGGCTGACCTCAGCAATGTTGAAACCGGCGATAAAGGCGTTCGCGTTGATAATGTGAAAGCCGGCAGTGCCGCAGCGCGTATCGGCCTGAAGAAGGGTGATGTGATTCAGGGCGTTAACCAGCAGCCGGTAACCAACCTCGGCGAGCTGCGCAAAGTTCTCGATACCAAACCAGCTGTTCTGGCACTGAATGTGAAGCGCGGCGACAGCAGTATCTACCTGCTGATGCAGTAACGGAACGACCACTGATGAAGAGGCGGACCAGGGTCCGCCTTTTTTATGCCCGGCATTTGCCCTGGCAGAGTGTGATGCTCACCGCAAATTCGGCAAATGACCGCCTGGCTCTGTGCAAATGCACAATGTTCTGCCTGCTTTCCATGCGTATTCTGTTTCTCCCCCTCTTTTTCAGGAGTAATGGATGGCTACCTATCACCTTGATGCCCGGCTGGCACAGGATATCGTGGCGCGCACCATGAAAATTATTGACAGCAATGTCAATGTGATGGATGCGCGGGGCCGCATTATCGGCAGCGGTGACCGGGAACGCATTGGGGAGTTGCACGAAGGTGCGCTACTGGTGCTTTCGCAGGGCCGCGTAGTCGACATCGATGAAGCCGTGGCTAAACACCTTCATGGCGTACGGCCCGGCATTAACCTGCCGCTGCGCATTGATGGTGACATCGTCGGGGTGATTGGCCTGACCGGCGAGCCGCTGGCATTGCGGCATTATGGCGAGCTGGTCTGCATGACCGCAGAGATGATGCTGGAGCAGGCACGGCTTCTGCATATGCTGGCACAGGACAGCCGTCTGCGTGAAGAGCTGGTGCTGAATCTCATCCGCAGCGATACCCTGTCGCCACAGCTGACCGAATGGGCTCAGCGGCTTGGCATCGATCTCAATCAACCGCGTGTGGTGGCCGTTCTGGAGGTGGATAGCGGTCAGCTTGGCGTCGACAGCGCGATGTCAGAGCTACAGCAGTTGCAAACGCTGCTGACCACACCGGAGCGCGATAATCTGATCGCTATTGTGTCACTGACCGAAATGGTGGTGCTGAAACCGGCCCTGAATGGGCATGGACGTTACGATCAGGATGATCATCGCCGCCGCGTCGAGCAGCTGCTGCAGCGGATGAAAGAGAGTGGTCATCTTCGGATGCGTATCGCGCTGGGTAACTTCTTTACCGGGCCGGGCAGCATTGCACGTTCTTATCGGACGGCGCGCACCACCATGATGGTGGGCAAGCAGCGTATGCCTGAAGTACGCAGCTATTTTTATCAGGATCTGGTGCTGCCGGTGCTGCTCGACAGCCTGCGCGGCGGCTGGCAGGCCAATGAACTGGCCCGGCCGCTGGCGAAGCTCAAGAGCATGGATAACAACGGTTTGCTGCGCCGCACGTTAATCGCCTGGTTCACCCATAACGTCCAGCCGAGCGCTACCGCACGTGCGCTGTTCATTCATCGTAATACGCTGGAGTACCGCCTGAACCGGATTTCTGAGCTGACCGGACTGAATCTGGGTCATTTTGACGACAGGCTACTGCTCTATGTGGCTTTGCAACTGGATGAGCAGGGGTAGGGAGAAGATTTGCGGCATAAAAAAGGCCAGCAAAGCTGGCCTCTCTTGTCAGACAGGACATTAACGGCTGTTACGGGTTAATTTTTCGAGGTCCGATTCAATTTCTGAGATCTTGTGGGCGACCACGCTTTCCAGATGACGCAGGTCATCCAGAATTTTGCGTTTCAGATCCACTTCAACCTGATCGCGCTGGCAAATCTGGTCCAGTTCATCGATGACATAACGCAGATTCGGGCTGATTTCCTGAACTTCTTTGTAGCCCTGAGTCGCGTGATCGGCAACGACAGTTTTGCGCTGGCGCGGATATTTGAATTTAACGCTCTTCGCGAAAAACTCGCCTTTATCTTTACGGAAGTAGATCTTCAGAATGTCGTTATTGGCTTCCTGACGCAGGCTGTAGCGGTCAATGTCGTCCGGGTTACTGATACCTAAGCTTTTCAGATTGTCATACATAGCGTTGTTTCCATCAAAAGTGAGAAGCGCGCAGACTTGTTCATGACGTCCGTCAACTGTAGACATAAATAAGCGGGATGAACATTGCGCGACAGGATTTAACTGGCGCGGATTATGACCTGGATAAAAACTAAACGCACCAGTTAATTCGCGGCGCGAAGCATGTTATTGGGTAATGAGTGTAAAGAAAAGATGACGGGCTGGTTTCCAGCCCGTCAGTTCAATCAGTCGATGGTGCGCAGCAGTTCGTTGATACCGGTTTTTCCCAGCGTTTTCGCATCCACTTTCTTCACGATCACAGCACAGTAGAGGCTGTAGCTGCCATCTTTGGACGGCAGGTTACCTGAAACTACGACGGAACCAGCAGGCACACGACCATAATGTACTTTGCCTGTTTCGCGGTCATAAATTTTAGTACTCTGACCGATGTAAACGCCCATTGAGATCACTGAGCCTTCTTCAACAATCACGCCTTCAACGATTTCAGAGCGTGCGCCAATGAAGCAGTTGTCTTCGATAATGGTCGGGTTGGCCTGCAGCGGTTCCAGCACGCCACCGATACCCACGCCGCCAGAAAGGTGAACGTTTTTACCAATTTGTGCACAGGAGCCAACAGTCGCCCAGGTGTCTACCATGGTGCCTTCATCCACGAAGGCGCCAATGTTGACGTAAGAAGGCATCAGCACCGTGTTGCGGGCGATATAGGCACCCTGACGCACTGCCGCAGGCGGCACGACGCGGAAGCCTGCGGCTTTGAAACGCGTTTCATCCCAGCCGGCAAACTTCATCGGCACTTTGTCGTAAAAGCGGGTTTCTGCACCTTCCATTACCTGATTGTCATTGATGCGGAAAGAGAGCAGCACTGCTTTCTTCAGCCACTGATGCGTTACCCACTCGCCGTCGATCTTCTCAGCAACGCGCAGCTCACCGCTGTCCAGCAGAGAGATCACCTGGTTGATGGCATCACGGGTTTCGCTGTCAACGCTGGCAGGTGTGATGTCAGCGCGACGTTCGAAGGCGGATTCAATAACGCTCTGTAACTGTTGCATATTTTTTTCCTGATCTGTCATGTGCGATGCCGGGCAATAACCCGACACAAGTAAAGAGATTAATGTTTACAAATCGAGTCTGGTCACACTTTATCGTTTGGATTAAGGGCCTCTGTCAACCGTTGTTGCAACGCTTTACGCATTTCTTCATCCAGCGCCTGACGTTCACTGTTGGCCAGAATAAACAAATCTTCGACCCGCTCGCCGATGGTGCTGATGCGTGCGCCGTGCAGCGACACACCGAGATCGGCAAAGACTTCACCGACTCGCGCCAGCAGACCAGGCTGATCCAGCGCCACCAGCTCCAGGTAGCTGCGACGATCGGTATGCGTCGGCAGGAAATTGACCTCTGTATCCACGCTGAAATGCCGGAGTTTGGCTGATGGACGGCGGGTACGCGGCGGCACCCAGTCAGACTGGGTGATCGCCTGCTCCAGCGCCTGAATGATCATCGGATGGCGATCCGGCGACAGTGGGCTGCCATCCGGTTCCAGCACAATAAAGGTGTCCATGGCCATGCCGTCGCGGCTGGTAAAGATCTGCGCGTCGTGGACGCTGAGGTTGCGGCGGTCGAGTTCTCCAGCTACGGCGGCAAACAGGTGCGGACGATCGGGGCTCCAGATGAAAATTTCGGTTCCGCCGCGCGTGGCCTGCGGGCTGACCAGCACCATCGGTTTCTTCAGATCGTGAACCAGTAAGTGGCGGGCATGCCATGCAATCTGATTAGGCGTGTGGCGCAGGAAATAATCTGCGCGGCAGCGATTCCAGATCTGGTGCAGGCGCTCTTCATCGATATTGTCCATCCGTAGCAGCGCCAGTGCCTGCAGACGATGGTGACGCACCCGCTCACGCAGGTCCGGACTGTTTTCCATGCCGCGTCGCAACTGCTTCTCGGTGGCGAAAAACAGCTCGCGCAGCAGGCTCTGCTTCCAGCTGTTCCACAGGCTTTCGTTGGTGGCGCAGATATCGGCGACGGTCAGGCAAACCAGATAGCGCAGCCGGTTCTCATTCTGCATCACCTCAGCGAACTGCTGGATCACCGTCGGGTCCTGAATATCGCGCCGTTGCGCCGTCACCGACATCAGCAGATGATGGCGAACCAGCCAGGCCACCAGCTGTGTTTCACGCGAGTTCAGGCCATGCATTTCAGCGAAATCGAGCGCATCCTGTGCGCCGAGAATAGAGTGATCGCCGCCGCGCCCTTTGGCAATGTCGTGCAGCAGTGCTGCCATCAGCAACAGCTCCTGCTGCGGCAGACGCGGCCATAACTCTACGCACAGCGGATGCTGCGGACGCGTGGTTTCATTGGCAAAGCTTTCCAGCTTCTGCAGCACGCGGATAGTGTGCTCATCCACGGTGTAGGCGTGGAACAGATCGAACTGCATCTGCCCGACGATATGGCCCCACAGCGGCGTGTAAGCCCATAACACACTGTGACGGTGCATCGGCACCAGCGCCCGGCTGACCGCGCCGGGATGGCGCAGAATCGACATAAAGGTGCGTCGCGCTTCCGGAATCTGACACAGCGGTTGTTTAAGATGACGACGCGCATGGCGCAGATGACGCAGGGTAGTGGAGTAGATCCCTTTGATGCTGTCGTTACGCACCATGACATAGAACATGCGCAGAATTGCCTGCGGTTCGCGGGTGAACAGCGTTTCGTCACGCAGGTCGATCAAATCGCCACGCAGCTGGAAATCGTCATCGACAGGCCTCGGTTTTTCGCTGGTAGAGAGCGCCAGAATCGCCTCATCAAACAGCTGCAGCAGCATCTGATTCAGTTCGCCGATGCGCCGCGTGACGCGATAGAAATCTTTCATCATCCGCTCGACCGGCTCATTGCCTTCACCCTGGTAATTCAGGCGCTGCGCCACGCTGAGCTGGCGATCAAACAGCAGGCGGTTATCATAGCGTGGCAGGGAGAGGTGCAGGGCAAAGCGGATGCGCCAGAGAAATTCCTGGCATTCGTTGAGTTCGCTGCGCTCCGCGTCGGTGAGGAAACCAAAGCCAACCATCTCATCCAGCGTTGTGGCACCAAAATGGCGTCGGGCGACCCACTGCAGCGTATGGATATCGCGCAGACCACCCGGACTACTCTTGATGTCCGGCTCTAGGTTATAGCTGGTACCGTGGTAACGCGTGTGGCGTTCCTGCTGTTCTTCAATTTTGGCGGCAAAGAAGGTGGATGAGGGCCAGAAGCCGTCACTGAAGATGTTTTTCTGCAGCTCCAGAAACAGCGCCACGTCTCCGGTCAGCATCCGCGACTCAATCAGGTTAGTGGCAACGGTAAGGTCTGACAGTCCTTCCAGCAGACACTCTTCCAGCGTGCGGACGCTATGGCCTACTTCCAGCTTGAGGTCCCACATCAGCGTCAGCAGATCGCTGGTGCGCTGTGCGGCCTGTTCGTCCAGCGGCTGTCGACTAAGGATTAGCACATCAATATCAGAGAGCGGATGCAGTTCGGCACGGCCATAGCCGCCCACGGCGACCAGCGCGATAGAGGGCATCGCATCAAAGCCAAAGAAGCGCCACAGGCGACGTAGTAGCCGGTCAATAAACAGGGTACGCGCATCAATCAGCGGCTCAACGGCTTCACCGGTATCAAATGCGGCAGCCAGATGCTGCTGAAACTGCTCCAGCCGCGGCTTCAGAATGTCGCGGGTCAGCTGGTCGTCACCCCATTCGGCCGGCGAATCGACCAGACCGTTTTTTACCTCTTCTGACAGACTCACACTCATGCAGCTCTTCTCTTTTTTAGCCAAAAAAAAGCCGGCTCATCGCCGGCTTGATCTGTGTGAGGAAAATTACCCTTCAGCAACGAGCACGGCAGGGATCGTGTCATCTTTACGCAGGGTTAAAATCTCACAGCCGTTTTCCGTCACCACAATAGTATGCTCATACTGTGCGGACAAGCTGCGATCTTTGGTTTTTACCGTCCAGCCATCTTTCATTGTGCGGATGCGGTAATCACCGGCATTGACCATCGGTTCTACCGTAAAGGTCATGCCCGCCTGCAGTACCACGCCGCTATCATCGGCATCGTAATGCAGCACCTGCGGCTCTTCGTGGAAGCCTTTGCCGATGCCATGACCGCAATATTCACGCACGACAGAGAAGTCGTTCGCTTCCACATACTTCTGGATAGCCCGGCCCAGCTCGCGCAGACGAATGCCAGGCTTAATCAGACGCAGGGAAAGATAGAGGCTCTCCTGCGTGACGCGGCACAGGCGTTCACCCTGAATGGTCGGCTTGCCGACGATAAACATCTTTGAGGTGTCGCCGTGGTACTCATCTTTAATCACGGTGACATCAATATTGACGATATCGCCATCTTTTAACGGGCGATCATCGCTGGGAATGCCGTGGCACACCACTTCGTTAACGGAGATGCAGACCGACTTTGGAAAGCCGTGATAGCCGAGGCAGGCAGAGATTGCCTGTTGCTTTTGGGTAATATGCTCGTGGCAGATGCGGTCCAGCTCACCGGTGGTCACACCCGGTTTCACGTAAGGTTCGATCATCTCCAGCACTTCAGCGGCCATTCGGCCCGCGACGCGCATTTTTTCGATTTCTTCAGGGGTTTTAATTGAAATTGCCATTAAATTAATCCGCAGTTGTCGAAGTTTTCGACAATAATAAGTTCTGTGCTGCCATGTTAGCAGCCAGCAAATGGGCTGCCAAATAGAGAACGCGCTGGCCTCTGTCAGCGATCATTTATTGGCGTCACTGGGCTGGTTGTGGTATAAAGCGCGCCGACGATTCTCTGTATGGCCGTTTCGGTCAGCAGGAAACGCATAACTCTCATTATGTGTACTAAAACACACATGTATCGACACATACGCCGGGGTGCCTTGAAAGAGGTCGGTCGTATGGGATACATGGAGGCCCAACCCCAATCAAACTTTAGAGGTTTTATCATGGCAACTGTTTCCATGCGCGACATGCTCCAGGCTGGTGTTCACTTCGGTCACCAGACCCGTTACTGGAACCCAAAAATGAAGCCATTCATCTTTGGTGCTCGTAACAAGGTTCACATCATCAACCTGGAAAAAACGGTTCCTATGTTCAACGAAGCTCTGGCTGAACTGAACAAGATCGCTTCCCGTAAAGGTAAGATCCTGATCGTAGGTACTAAGCGCGCTGCTGCTGAAGCGGTAAAAGAGTCTGCACTGAGCTGCGACCAGTTCTTCGTAAACCACCGCTGGTTAGGTGGCATGCTGACTAACTGGAAAACCGTGCGTCAGTCAATCAAACGTCTGAAAGATCTGGAGACTCAGTCTCAGGATGGTACTTTCGACAAACTGACCAAAAAAGAAGCGCTGATGCGTGCGCGTGAGCTGGCCAAGCTGGAAAACAGCCTGGGCGGTATCAAAGACATGGGCGGTCTGCCAGACGCGCTGTTTGTTGTTGATGCTGACCACGAACATATCGCAATCAAAGAAGCAAACAACCTGGGTATCCCGGTATTTGCTATCGTTGATACCAACTCAGATCCAGATGGCGTTGATTTCGTTATCCCAGGTAACGACGATGCGATCCGTGCTGTAAACCTGTACCTGACTGCCGTTGCGACCACCGTTCGCGAAGGCCGCTCTCAGGACCTGGCTGAGCAAGCTGAAGAAGCGTCTTTAGAAAACGCTTAATTAAGGTTTGCTCTGCATAAGAGCCCTTAGCATTCAGATGTGATCTGTAAGGGGCCTATAGTGGCCCCTTTATTTATCTCAGTCTGTTACGCCCCCAACCGGACGGCGGGACAGAGTAAATTTTCCGCAAATAAGTGTCTGCAGGTACCTATGTACACAGGCACGAACCGAGGATTCTGGAATGGCTGACATTACCGCTGCATTGGTAAAAGAACTGCGCGAGCGTACTGGCGCTGGCATGATGGATTGCAAAAAAGCGCTGACTGAAGCGAACGGCGACATTGAGCTGGCGATTGAGAACATGCGTAAGTCTGGCGCAATCAAAGCAGCGAAAAAAGCAGGCAACGTTGCTGCTGATGGCGTAATCAAAACCAAAATCGTTGGCGACTATGGCGTGATTCTGGAAGTGAACTGCCAGACTGACTTCGTAGCAAAAGATGGCGGTTTCCAGGCGTTCGCAGACAAAGTTCTGGATGCGGCTGCCGCTGATCGCGTCACTGACGTTGAAGTCCTGAAAGCGCAGTTCGAAGAAGAGCGCGTTGCACTGGTTGCGAAAATCGGTGAGAACATCAACATCCGTCGCGTTGCAATCCTGGAAGGCGCAGAGCTGGGCAGCTACCTGCACGGCGCGCGTATCGGCGTTCTGGTTTCAGCGAAAGGCGCTAACGAAGATCTGATCAAACAGATCGCGATGCACGTTGCAGCGAGCAAGCCTGAATTCGTTAAGCCAGAAGACGTTTCTGCTGACGTGGTTGATAAAGAGTACCAGGTTCAGCTGGACATCGCGATGCAGTCTGGCAAGCCAAAAGAGATCGCAGAGAAGATGGTTGAAGGCCGTATGAAGAAATTCACCGGTGAAGTCTCTCTGACGGGGCAGGCTTTCGTTATCGACCCAAGCAAAACCGTTGGCCAGGCTCTGAAAGAGCAGGGCGCTGACGTCATCAACTTCATCCGCTTCGAAGTGGGCGAAGGCATCGAGAAAGTTGAGTCTGACTTCGCTGCAGAAGTTGCAGCAATGTCCAAACAGTCTTAATGCTCTGAAAGAACCGCCAGATGGCGGTTCTTTTTTGTCTGTGAATCGCAACAGACACGTTTTCAGTTTCATCCCAATAGCATTTTCTTTGCGGTAAGCGGATGATCGATCAGAATTTACTTCTCCTTTACACCCAATCTTCCAGGAAGAACTGACCATGGCGACCAACGCAAAACCTGTTTATCAACGTATCCTGCTTAAACTCAGCGGCGAAGCTCTGCAAGGCGCTGAAGGTTTTGGTATCGACGCGAGTGTGCTTGACCGCATGGCACAAGAGGTAAAAGAGCTGGTTGAGCTGGGCATCCAGGTTGGCGTGGTAATTGGCGGAGGGAACCTGTTCCGCGGCGCGAGCCTGCAGCAGGCAGGGATGAACCGTGTCGTAGGTGACCACATGGGTATGCTGGCGACCGTGATGAACGGCCTGGCGATGCGTGATGCACTGCACCGCGCCTATGTGAATGCACGCCTGATGTCAGCGATTCCACTGAATGGCGTCTGTGACAACTACAGCTGGGCAGAAGCGATCAGCCTGCTGCGTAACAACCGCGTAGTCATCTTCTCCGCCGGTACCGGCAACCCATTCTTTACCACCGACTCTGCGGCGTGTCTGCGCGGCATTGAGATTGAAGCGGACGTGGTACTGAAGGCGACCAAAGTTGACGGCGTCTACTCTGCCGATCCGGTGAAAAGCCCGGATGCGACACTGTATGATCAACTGACCTATGCCGAAGTCCTGGATAAAGAGCTGAAAGTGATGGATCTGGCGGCCTTTACCCTGGCGCGTGACCACAAATTACCTATCCGTGTTTTCAACATGAATAAACCTGGCGCACTGCGTCGCGTAGTGATGGGTGAAAAAGAAGGTACCCTGATTACGCATTAATACCCGAGGCGAGATAAAATAAGGTATATTCTGTCAGCGCGATGAGAATGCATCGCGCACCAGTCAGGATTATCGATGATTATCGATCCCGCTTCCGGTTATGCCGGAACTGGCCAGGTCAAACCGAATCCAAGGGTTTCAACGTGATTAACGACATCAAAAAAGATGCTGACACGCGCATGGAAAAATGCGTTGAAGCATTCAAAACGACCATCAGCAAAGTGCGCACCGGTCGTGCGTCACCTACGCTGCTCGACGGCATCGTCGTCGAATATTACGGCACGCCGACGCCACTGCGTCAGCTGGCTTCTGTCACTGTGGAAGATTCACGCACGCTGAAAATCAACGTGTTTGATCGTTCACTGAGTCCGGCAGTCGAAAAAGCGATCATGAAGTCTGATCTCGGTCTGAACCCAAGTTCAGCCGGTACTGACATCCGTGTTCCGCTGCCAGCGCTGACAGAAGAGCGTCGTAAAGATCTGATTAAAATCGTGCGCGGCGAAGCCGAGCAGGGCCGTGTGTCGGTACGTAACGTCCGTCGCGATGCCAACGATAAAATCAAAGCGCTGCTGAAAGATAAAGAAATCAGTGAAGACGACGAACGTCGTGCGCAGGACGAAGTGCAAAAAATGACCGATGCGTACATCAAGAAAGTTGATGCTGCACTGTCAGAAAAAGAGACGGAGTTGATGGATTTCTGATTCCATCACTGCCGGACAAAACGCCGTACAGAGAGGTATTCATATGAATGCGACATCTGGCGGCGTTTTACATTGTGCCTGCGGGCACGCTGACTTCACACGGATAGCCTCATGAAGCGATTAACTCTGCTGGGATCCACCGGCTCGATCGGCACCAGTACGCTGGCGGTGGTTCGCGCCAACCCAGAGCTTTATCAGATTACGGCGCTGGTTGCCGGCCATAACGTGGCGCTGATGGCCGAACAGTGTGCGGCCTTTACGCCACGCTACGCCTGCATGGCAGACGAGGCTTCTGCCGCTGCGCTACGTGAGCGACTGAGAGCAATCAGGGTCAATACTGAAGTGCTCTCCGGCGTTCAGGCAGCCTGTGAGCTGGCTGCGCTGGATGAGGTGGATCAGGTGATGGCGGCCATTGTCGGTGCATCAGGTTTACTGCCAACGCTGGCCGCCATTCGCGCCGGTAAAACGGTGCTGCTGGCCAACAAAGAATCGCTTGTCACCTGCGGCCGTTTGTTTATGGAGGCGGTGCGTCATCATAACGCGCAGTTACTACCGGTCGACAGCGAGCATAACGCCATTTTTCAGAGTTTACCGGCTACCATCCAGCATCAGTTAGGTTACGCTGACCTGCGGGATAATGGCATTGAGTCAATTATCCTTACGGGATCGGGTGGTCCTTTTCGTGACACAGATTTAGCAGATCTCAGCGCCATGTCGCCAGATCAGGCCTGTGCACATCCGAACTGGTCGATGGGGAGAAAAATCTCCGTCGATTCGGCCACCATGATGAATAAAGGTCTTGAGTACATTGAAGCCCGTTGGTTGTTTAATGCCAGCGCAGCGCAGATGGAAGTAATCCTTCACCCACAGTCGGTGATTCACTCCATGGTGCGATACTGCGATGGCAGCGTGCTGGCTCAGTTAGGTTCTCCCGATATGCGTACGCCCATTGCCCATAGCATGGCGTGGCCTTCGCGCATCAAAGCAGGCGTGACGCCGCTGGATTTTACCCGCATGTCGGCGCTGAGCTTTGCAGAACCTGATTTTAGTCGCTATCCCTGCCTGAAGCTGGCCATTGATGCCTGTGAGGCAGGGCAGGCGGCGACCACCACGCTGAATGCAGCCAACGAGGTTGCCGTCGCGGCTTTCCTGAATCACCAGATCCGCTTCACCGACATCGCGGCGCTTAATAGCGCGGTGATGGCGGCACAAGTGTGTCCGGAGCCGGATTCGGTGGACGCTGTCCTTGAAATTGATCGCTCCTCGCGCGCGCTGGCGGCAGAAATGTTGCCGCGCTTCACGTCGTGAAGCCGATCGTTATGAGGCCATTTGTTCGCTTCAGGTGAAAATGGTATAGTCGCTGGCTCGCGTTTCACGGTCTGTCACCGAATTCGGTGTGGCCCGGCACCAAAAGCGTGTCGGGATTTGAACCGGGCGCAATGTATTCAGAAACCACAGCATTTCTGATGAAAGGAATTGGTTAAGCGTTATGTCGTCTAACAATCACAACAACACTGATGACCAGCAGGGAAACGGTCCGCGCCATGTCGCTATCATCATGGATGGCAATGGTCGCTGGGCCAAAAATCAGGGAAAATTGCGCATTTCAGGCCACAAAGCGGGCGTTAAATCGGTGCGCCGTGCCGTCAGCTTTGCGGTCAGCAACAATCTTGAAGCCCTGACGCTTTACGCCTTCAGCAGTGAAAACTGGAGCCGTCCGGCACAGGAAGTCACCGCGTTAATGGAACTGTTTGTCTGGGCGCTCGACAGCGAAGTTAAAAGCCTGCACAAACACAATGTTCGCTTACGCGTCATTGGCGATACCAGCCGTTTCAGCCCGCGTATTCAGGAACGTATTCGCCGTTCTGAGACGCTGACCGCAAATAATAGTGGCCTGACGCTCAACATTGCTGCCAACTATGGCGGCCGTTGGGATATTATCGAAGGCGTGAAAAAACTGGCTGAGCAGGTGCAGGAAGGATTACTGCGTCCTGACCAGATTACCGAAGAGAGCCTGACGTCGCAGCTCTGTATGCAGGAGCTGGCGCCAGTGGATTTAGTGATAAGGACCGGGGGAGAGCATCGGATTAGCAACTTCCTGCTGTGGCAAATTGCCTATGCTGAATTCTATTTTACCGATGTGCTCTGGCCGGATTTCGATGAACACGTTTTTGAAGGTGCACTGAATGCATTCTCTCTGCGGGAGCGTCGTTTTGGCGGCGCTGCACCAGGCGGCGCCTGAGCAATCTGGGGGTAACCTTTGCTGAAGTCTCGTCTGATTACCGCGTTGATATTAATTCCGCTGGTAATCGCTGCACTGTTCTGGTTACCACCTGTGGGCTTTGCTCTCACTACCATCGTTATCTGTATGCTGGCCGCCTGGGAATGGGGTCAGTTTGCAGGCATGGCATCACGGCAACAGCGCGTCTGGCTGGCTGTACTTTGTGGTCTGCTGCTGGCGCTGATGCAGTTTACGCTGCCACCTTATCAACATACGGTGCATCTGCCACAGATCGCGACATCGCTTTGGGCGTCGCTGGTGTGGTGGGGCGCTGCACTGCTGCTGGTGCTCTCCTATCCCGCTTCTGCGGCCTTCTGGCGCCATTCGCGTCCCCTTCGCTTACTGTTTGGCGTATTAACGCTGGTCCCGTTTTTCTGGGGCATGGTGGCGCTGCGCCAGTATCACTATGACACCGACCACTTCGCCGGTGCCTGGTGGCTGCTGTTTGTGTTGCTGCTGGTGTGGGGAGCGGATTCAGGTGCCTATATGTTTGGCAAGATGTTCGGCAAGCACAAGCTGGCGCCAAAGGTCTCACCAGGCAAAACCTGGGAAGGCTTCCTGGGCGGTCTGGTCACCTCGGCGCTGATTGCAGTGCTGTTTGCGACGCTGGCGCCACTGACGGTTTCCACCGGTACGCTGGTGATTTGCGCGATTATCGCGACGCTGGCCTCCGTGCTGGGCGACCTCACTGAGAGCATGTTTAAACGTGAAGCGGGCATCAAAGACAGTGGTAATCTGATTCCTGGTCACGGCGGCATTCTTGATCGTATTGATAGTCTGACTGCGGCGGTGCCGGTGTTTGCCTGTTTATTGCTGCTGGTGTTCCGCACCCTTTAAGGACAGGCAAAGATGTTGAGCATAATCTGGAGTTTCTTCGCCTTTATCGTTGCGCTGGGCGTGTTGATTACCGTTCATGAGTTTGGCCATTTCTGGGTCGCTCGTCGCTGTGGCGTCAAAGTTGAGCGCTTTTCCATTGGGTTTGGTAAGTCGCTCTGGCAGCGCCGTGACCGCCACGGCACGGAATTTGTCATCGCGCTGATTCCCCTTGGTGGCTACGTTAAAATGCTCGACGAACGTGTCGAAAGCGTACCAGCCGAGCTGCGTCATCAGGCTTTTAATAATAAAGCTGTCTGGCAACGCGCCTCCATCATCGCGGCAGGTCCTGTCGCTAACTTCCTCTTTGCCATCTTTGCTTACTGGGTTGTGTTTATTCACGGCGTGCCGGGTGTGCGCCCGGTGATCGGTGAAATTTTAAACGGTTCGGTGGCTGCGGAAGCGCAAATTGCGCCCGGCATGGAACTTAAGGCCGTTGACGGTATCGAAACGCCTGACTGGGATGCTGTGCGTATGGCGCTGGTGGGTAAAATCGGCGACAGCAGCACCACGTTAACGGTGGCACGATTTGGCGAGGATGCGACTCAGCAGAAGCAGCTGGATTTGCGTAACTGGCAGTTTGAGCCTGATAAGCAGGATCCGGTCGTCGCATTAGGCATTCAGCCTCGCGGTCCGCAAATTGAGACCACACTGGCAGAAGTACAGGCGAATTCGCCAGCCAGTGAAGCCGGTTTGCAAGCAGGCGACAGGATCGTTAAAGTCGATGGTCAGCCATTATCGCAGTGGCAGACATTTGTGACCCAGGTCCGGGACAATCCCGGCAAAAGCATGACGCTTGAGGTGGATCGCGGCGGTGAGTCAATTGCGCTGACGATGACGCCAGAAGCGAAAGCTGGCACGACAGCGGGCTTTGCGGGTGTGATTCCGCGCATTGTTCCGCTGCCCGAAGAGTACAAGACGGTAAGGCAGTATGGCGCGTTTGCGGCTATCGGTGAGGCCAGTGTAAAAACCTGGCAGCTGATGAAGCTCACCGTTTCCATGCTGGGCAAGTTAATAACCGGTGATGTGAAGCTGAACAATCTGAGCGGGCCAATCTCGATTGCGCAGGGTGCAGGGTTGTCAGCAGAATATGGGTTGATTTATTACCTGATGTTCCTGGCGTTGATTAGCGTCAACCTGGGCATTATCAACCTGTTCCCTTTGCCGGTTTTAGATGGTGGGCACCTGCTGTTCCTGGCGATCGAAAAGATCAAAGGTGGACCGGTGTCCGAGCGAGTTCAGGACTTTAGTTATCGCATCGGCTCAATTTTGCTGGTGCTGTTAATGGGGCTTGCACTTTTCAATGATTTCTCACGTTTGTAACCGCTGGAACGCGAACATTCGAGGGATGTGTTAGGAAAACGCATAACAACGATGGCGATGAAAAAGTTGCTCATAGCGTCGCTGCTGTTTAGCAGCGCCACCGTTTACGGTGCAGACGATTTCGTGGTGAAGGATATTCATTTCGAAGGGCTGCAGCGAGTCGCCGTCGGCGCGGCTCTGCTGAGCATGCCAGTACGGGTTGGCGATACGGTGAATGACGATGATGTCAGAAATACCATTCGCTCGCTGTTCGCTACTGGCAACTTTGAGGATGTTCAGGTCCTGCGAGACGGTACAACGCTGATTGTCCAGGTCAAAGAACGTCCTACCATTGCCAGCATTACCTTCACCGGTAACAAAGCGGTGAAAGAGGATCAGCTCAAACAAAATCTGGAAGCTTCAGGCGTCCGTGTCGGCGAAGCGCTGGACCGTACTACTATCTCTTCTATCGAGAAGGGACTTGAAGACTTCTATTACAGCGTCGGTAAATATACCGCTAACGTGAAAGCCGTGGTCACGCCACTGCCGCGTAACCGCGTTGATCTGAAGCTGGTCTTTACGGAAGGTGTCTCTGCCAAAATTCAGCAGATCAACATCGTCGGTAATAAAGCCTTCAGCTCAGATGAACTGATCTCCCGCTTCCAGCTGCGCGATGAAGTGCCATGGTGGAACGTGGTGGGCGATCGTAAATACCAGAAGCAGAAACTGGCGGGCGACCTCGAAACCCTGCGCAGCTTCTATCTGGATCGCGGTTATGCACGTTTCAACATCGATTCGACCCAGGTCAGCCTGACGCCAGATAAAAAAGGCATCTACATCACGGTGAATATCACCGAGGGCGATCAGTACAAAATCGCTGGTGTAATCGTCAATGGCAGCATGGCGGGCCATTCAGCAGAAATTGAACATCTGACCAAAATTCCGGCAGGCGAGCTTTATAACGGTGCCAAAGTCACGAAAATGGAAGATGACATCAAGAAACTGCTGGGCCGCTATGGCTATGCCTATCCGCGCGTAGCCACACAGCCTGAAATCAATGACACCGATAAAACCGTCAAACTGCATATCAACGTGGATGCGGGCAATCGTTACTACGTGCGTAACGTCCGTTTCGAAGGCAATGACACGTCAAAAGATTCGGTGTTACGTCGCGAAATGCGTCAGATGGAAGGTGCATGGCTGGGCAGCGATCTGGTTGAACAGGGTAAAGAGCGTCTGAACCGTACCGGTTACTTTGAAACCGTTGATGTGGATACGCAGCGTGTACCAGGTGCGCCGGACCAGGTTGATGTGGTCTACAAGGTTAAAGAGCGCAACACCGGCACCTTCAACTTCGGCGTCGGTTATGGCACTGAAAGTGGTGTGAGCTTCCAGGTCGGGGTAACGCAGGATAACTGGCTGGGCACCGGTAATACCGTGGGCATCAGCGGGACCAAAAATGATTATCAGACCTATGCTGAATTCTCGCTTACTGACCCTTACTTCACCGTTGATGGTGTGAGTCTGGGTGGTCGTCTGTTCTACAACGACTTCAAAGCGGACAATGCGGACCTTTCTGACTATACCAACAAAAGTTATGGTCTGGATGGCACGCTTGGCTTCCCGGTTAACGAAAACAACACCTTGCGTGTCGGTCTTGGCTATGTCCACAACGACCTGTCAAACATGCAGCCGCAGGTTGCGATGTGGCGTTATCTGGATTCAGTCGACAAGCCGCAACAGCTTAATGATAAAGGCGAATTCTCAGCCGATGACTTCACCTTTAACTACGGCTGGACTTACAACACGCTGGACCGCGGCTTCTTCCCGACATCCGGTAACCGTACCAACCTGAATGGTAAGGTAACGATTCCAGGCTCAGATAACAGCTTCTATAAGGCCACGCTGGACACTCAGCAGTATGTGCCGATTAACCAGGATCGTACCTGGGTGCTGCTGGGCCGTGGTCGTGTCGGTTATGGCGATGGACTCGACGGCAAAGAGATGCCGTTCTATGAGAACTTCTACGCCGGTGGTTCGAGCACCGTGCGTGGCTTCCAGTCCAACACCATTGGACCGAAAGCGGCTTACTACAATAACAACTCGTCGAACTGCCGAATTGCCGATCCGAATGGCGTCTGTAAGTCTGACGATGCGGTGGGCGGTAACGCCATGGCGATTGCCAGTCTTGAGCTGATTACGCCAACGCCGTTCCTGAGCGAAAAGTATGCTAACTCGGTGCGTACCTCGGTGTTTGTCGATGCCGGTACCGCGTGGGATACCCATTGGGAAAATACGGATCAAACGCGCGCAGCGGACATTCCCGACTACAGCGATCCTAACAATATCCGCGTATCAAGCGGTGTGGCGCTGCAGTGGATGTCACCGCTCGGTCCGCTGGTGTTCTCGTACGCCCAGCCGATTAAGAAAGTCGATGGAGACAAGTCAGAGCAGTTCCAGTTTAACATTGGTAAAACCTGGTAATGTTCTGAGCATGGATGCATAGCTGAAGTCTTGCTGCCGGGCAGCACCTGTTGCTGTTCCGGAGCAAACACTGTGTCGCTGACACAAACGTTGATGGTAAGGAGTTTATAGTGAAAAAGTTGTTGTGTGCCGCAGGTCTGGGTCTTGCTTTAGCGGTCTCCGCTGGTGTTCAGGCTGCCGACAAAATTGCAGTGGTAAACGTGTCCAGCATTTTCCAACAGTTACCGCAACGTGCGACTGTTGCTAAACAGCTGGAAAACGAGTTCAAAGGCCGTGCAACTGAGTTGCAGAGCCAGGAGCGCGATCTGCAGACCAAAATGCAGCGTCTGCAGCGTGACGGTTCTACCATGAAGGCCAGCGAACGCAGCCGTATGGAAAAAGATGTCATGTCTCAGCGTGAAGCCTTCTCTTCAAAAGCGCAGGCTTTTGAGCAGGATAATCGCCGTCGTCAGATGGAAGAGCGTAACAAGCTGCTGAGCCGTATTCAGGATGCCGTTAAGAAAGTCGCTGACAGCGATGGTTATGACGTCGTGATCGACGCTAACGCGGTGGCTTATGCATCAAACGCAAAAGACATCACTGCTGACGTGCTGAAACAGGTTAAATAATTCATGTCATCTATTCGACTGGCTGATTTAGCCCAGCAGTTGGATGCAGAATTGCACGGAGATGGCGATATCGTCATCTCCGGCATTGCTTCTATGCAATCCGCCACAACTGGCCAAATCACTTTTCTTGCAAACAGCCGTTACCGCGAGCAACTCGCCCTGATAAAGGCCTCAGCCGTGGTGCTGACGGAAGCGGATCTGGAGTGGTGCAAAACCGCAGCCCTGGTAGTCAAAAACCCCTACCTGACCTATGCGCGTATGGCACAGATACTCGATACCACCCCACAGCCAGCGCAGAATATCGCCCCAAGCGCGGTAATCGATCCCTCAGCCCGACTTGGCAATAACGTTGCCATTGGTGCCAATGCGGTGATCGAAGCGGACGTTGAGCTGGGTGATAACGTGGTCATTGGTGCGGGATGCTTTGTTGGCAAAAAAACCCGTATCGGCAGCGGAACCCGCCTCTGGGCCAACGTCTCGGTTTATCACGAGATCGAAATCGGCCAGGATTGTCTGATTCAGTCAGGTACCGTCATCGGTTCTGATGGTTTTGGCTACGCCAATGATCGCGGTAACTGGGTGAAAATCCCGCAGTTAGGCGCGGTAATTATCGGTGATCGCGTCGAAATAGGTGCCTGCACTACCATCGATCGCGGTGCGCTTGATAACACTCTGATCGGCAATGGTGTTATCATAGACAACCAGTGCCAGATCGCTCACAACGTAGTTATTGGCGACAATACTGCGGTTGCAGGCGGTGTGATCATGGCGGGTAGTCTGAAGATTGGACGTTACTGTATGATTGGCGGTGCCAGCGTCATTAACGGCCATATGGAAATCTGTGACAAAGTAACGGTGACCGGTATGGGTATGGTCATGCGTCCTATCACAGAGCCTGGTGTCTATTCGTCAGGCATTCCGCTGCAACCCAACAAAACCTGGCGCAAAACTGCAGCGCTGGTGATGAACATCGATGATATGAGCAAACGCTTAAAAGCCATCGAGCGCAAGGTCGGCAAAGACGACTAACCGCCATCCCAAAACTGACCGGCTTTCATAATAAAAATGTTAAGCAGGGAAGCCCGGCGCCACAGAACCTATTTGCGGCCTGCGGAAGATCATTTTGATCTGTGCAGGCCGTGTTATTGACGTCATCAGATTTTTAGGACAGGAAGAGTATTTTGACTACTGAAACTCATACTCTGAAAATTGAAGAGATTTTAGAGCTGCTGCCGCACCGCTATCCGTTTCTATTGGTAGACCGCGTGCTGGAATTTGAAGAGCACAAATACCTGCGTGCAGTGAAGAACGTTTCTGTTAATGAACCGTTTTTCCAGGGGCACTTCCCTGGTAAACCGATTTTTCCTGGCGTTCTGATACTGGAAGCGATGGCGCAGGCCACCGGTATTCTGGCGTTTAAAAGCGTAGGTAAACTGGAACCAGGTGAACTCTATTACTTTGCCGGTATCGACAGTGCCCGTTTCAAGCGCCCTGTGGTACCAGGCGATCAGATGATCATGGAAGTCACTTTCGAGAAAACCCGCCGTGGTCTGACCCGCTTTAAAGGCGTGGCGACTGTCGATGGTAAAATCGTTTGTGAAGCGACCATGATGTGTGCCCGTAGCCGGGAGGCATAATTCGTGATTGATCCAACCGCCACTATCCATCCCAGTTCAGTCATCGAAGAGGGCGCTGTTATTGGCGCCCGCGTTCACATTGGCCCTTTTTGCTTTATTGGCGCGAATGTGGAGATCGGTGAAGGAACGGTACTGAAGTCACACGTTGTGGTTAATGGCCACACGCGCATCGGTAAAGATAATCAGATCTATCAGTTCGCCTCGATTGGTGAAGTGAATCAGGATCTGAAATATGCCGGTGAGCCAACGCGGGTTGAGATCGGCGATCGCAACCGCATTCGTGAAAGCGTGACGATTCATCGCGGCACCACGCAGGGGGGCCATGTCACCACCGTGGGCAGCGATAATCTGCTGATGGTAAATGTCCATATTGCGCATGACTGCGTGATTGGCAACCGCTGTATCTTCGCTAACAACGCCACCCTGGGTGGTCACGTGACGGTCGATGATTTCGCCATTATTGGCGGCATGACAGCGGTACATCAGTGGTGCATCATCGGTGCTCACGTGATGGTAGGTGGCTGTTCCGGCGTGGCGCAGGATGTGCCGCCTTACGTTATTGCGCAGGGCAACCACGCGACGCCGTTCGGAATCAATATTGAAGGTCTTAAGCGCCGTGGCTTCAGCAAAGAGTCGTTGCACGCCATTCGCAACGCCTACAAGCTGCTCTACCGCAGCGGCAGAACGCTGGAAGAAGTGAAGCCGGAGATTGAAGCCATCGCGCAGCAGCACAGCGAAGTGCAGCCTTTCTACGACTTCTTCACCCGTTCAACCCGTGGATTAATTCGTTAATCCATGTCAGCGCGTCCTTTAACGATTGCCCTGGTCGCCGGAGAAACCTCCGGCGATATTCTTGGTGCGGGTCTCATTCGTGCCCTGAAAGCCCGTCATCCTGATGCACGCTTTGTCGGCGTGGCGGGCCCACTGATGCAGGCTGAAGGGTGCGAAGCCTGGTATGAGATGGAAGAGCTGGCGGTGATGGGCATTGTCGAGGTGCTGGGTCGCCTGCGACGTCTGCTGACAATCCGCCGCGATCTCACCCGGCGCTTTACCGGACTCAGACCCGATGTCTTTGTCGGCATTGATGCGCCCGATTTCAATATCACGCTGGAAGGCAATCTCAAACGCACGGGCATTCGCACGATCCACTATGTCAGCCCTTCGGTGTGGGCATGGCGGCAAAAGCGCGTGTTTAAGATTGGCCGTAATACCGATCTGGTACTGGCCTTCCTGCCGTTTGAAAAAGCTTTCTACGATCGCTATAACGTTCCCTGTCGCTTTATCGGCCACACCATGGCGGATGCCATGCCGCTGCAACCCGACAAACTGGCTGCGCGCCGTCATCTCGGTATTGCCGATGATGCACTGTGTCTGGCCCTGCTGCCCGGCAGCCGTGGTGCGGAAGTGGAAATGCTCAGCGCTGATTTCCTGAAAACAGCTCAACTGTTGCGTCGTCACTATCCGGCGCTGGAAATCGTGGTGCCGCTGGTTAATGCCCGTCGTCGCGAACAGTTTGAGAAAATCAAAGCCGACGTCGCTCCCGAACTGCCGATGCATCTGCTGGATGGTCAGGGACGTGAAGCGATGATTGCGAGTGATGCCGCACTCCTGGCGTCAGGTACTGCCGCACTGGAGTGCATGCTGGCAAAATGCCCTATGGTCGTCGGTTATCGAATGAAGCCGGCCACGTTCTGGCTGGCGAAACGGCTGGTAAAAACGCCTTACGTCTCGCTGCCAAATCTGCTGGCCGGGCGTGAGCTGGTCAAAGAGTTACTGCAGGATGAGTGTCAGCCAGAAGCCCTGGCCGCGGCATTAGATCCGCTGCTGCATGCCGGGCCTGAGCGCGAAACCCTGCTGCAGACGTTTCATGAATTACATCAACAGATCCGCTGGCACGCCGATGAGCAGGCAGCGGATGCGGTACTGGAGCTGGTGAATGCCTGATTTTATCTATCCTGTCGCCAGGCTGATTGCCGGTGTGGACGAAGTGGGGCGCGGTCCGCTGGTCGGCGCGGTCGTCACTGCTGCAGTCATCCTCGACCCGGCTAATCCGATTACCGGCCTGGCTGATTCCAAAAAGCTGTCGGAAAAGCGCCGCCTGTCGTTGTATGACGAAATCAAAGAGAAGGCGCTGGCATGGAGTCTGGGACGTGCAGAACCTGAAGAGATCGACCAGCTCAACATCCTGCATGCCACCATGCTGGCGATGCAGCGCGCGGTCGCTGGCCTGAGTATCCAGCCCGACTATGTACTGATTGATGGTAATCGTTGCCCGGCGCTGCCCATGCCTTCACAGGCTGTCGTCAAAGGGGATAGCCTGGTGGCCGAAATCAGTGCAGCCTCCATCATCGCCAAAGTATCGCGCGATCGCGAGATGGCCGAGCTGGATCTGCTTTTCCCGCAGTATGGCTTTGCGCAGCACAAAGGTTATCCGACGGCGCTGCATATGGAAAAACTGACGCAGTATGGCGCCACGCCGCACCACCGTCGCAGTTTTGCGCCTGTACGCAACGCGCTGCTCGACGCTGAAGTACTGGCTGCCCGCCAGACCCTTACGCTTTAATAGCCTGACGCTGTTTTAACCGGAAACTGATATGGCTGAACCCCGTTTTATACATCTCCGTGTCCACAGTGACTATTCGATGGTTGATGGCCTGGCGAAAACCGGGCCATTGATCAAGAAGGCAGCTGCCCTTGGCATGCCTGCTATCGCAATTACCGACTTCACTAACCTTTGTGGTCTGGTGAAATTTTACGGTGGCGCACACAGCGCAGGGATAAAGCCGGTCATTGGTGCCGATTTCAACGTTGCCAGCGAGTTGATGGGGGATGAGCTGACCCAACTTACCGTGCTGGCTTCAAGTAATACCGGCTATCAGAATCTGACGCTGCTGATCTCCCGCGCCTATCAGCGTGGTTATGGCGTGGATGGACCGATCATCGATCGCGACTGGCTGATTGAGTTGCAGGAAGGGTTAATCCTGCTGTCGGGCGGACGGCGTGGCGATGTGGGCCGCAGCCTGCTGCGTGGCAATAACGCCCTGGTGTCGCAGTGTCTGTCGTTTTACCAGCAGCATTTCCCTGATCGCTACTATCTGGAGCTGATCCGCACCGGTCGTCAGGACGAAGAGAGCTATCTGCATGCCGCCGTTGAGCTGGCCATTGCCGAGGGCATCCCGGTCGTCGCCACCAATGAAGTCTGCTTTATCAACGCAGAAGATTTCGACGCGCACGAAATTCGCGTTGCGATTCACGACGGCTATACGCTGGATGATCCCAAGCGTCCGCGCAACTACAGTCCTCAGCAATATATGCGCAGCGAAGAAGAGATGTGCGAGCTGTTCTCGGACATCCCGGAAGCGCTGGAAAACAGCGTAGAGATTGCTAAGCGTTGTAACGTCACGGTCCGGCTCGGCGAGTACTTCCTGCCGCAGTTCCCGACCGGCGACATGACCACTGAAGATTATCTGGTGGTGAAATCCCGTGAGGGACTGGAAGAGCGTCTGGTGTTCCTGTTCCCGGACGAGGCTGAGCGCGCGGAAAAACGCCCGGAATATGATGAGCGTTTGGAAATTGAACTCAACGTTATCAACCAGATGGGATTCCCGGGCTACTTCCTGATCGTAATGGAGTTCATCCAGTGGTCCAAGGATAACGGTGTGCCGGTCGGACCGGGGCGTGGTTCGGGTGCGGGTTCGCTGGTGGCCTATGCGTTGAAAATCACCGATATCGATCCGCTGGAATTTGACCTGCTGTTCGAACGCTTCCTGAACCCTGAACGTGTCTCAATGCCCGACTTCGACGTCGACTTCTGCATGGAGAAGCGCGATCAGGTGATCGAACATGTCGCCGATATGTACGGACGTGAAGCGGTTTCACAGATCATTACCTTCGGCACCATGGCAGCGAAAGCGGTTATCCGCGATGTGGGCCGCGTGCTGGGTCATCCTTACGGCTTCGTTGACCGTATTTCAAAACTGATCCCGCCCGATCCCGGCATGACGCTGGAAAAAGCGTTTATTGCTGAACCACAACTTCCTGCGATGTATGACGCAGATGAAGAGGTGAAAGCGCTCATCGACATGGCGCGCAAGCTGGAAGGGGTGACGCGTAACGCCGGTAAGCATGCGGGTGGCGTGGTCATTGCGCCAACGAAGATCACCGATTTTGCGCCGCTCTATTGCGATGAGCACGGCCAGTTCCCGGTCACCCAGTTCGATAAAAATGATGTGGAATATGCCGGACTGGTGAAGTTCGACTTCCTGGGGCTGCGTACGCTGACCATCATCGACTGGGCGCTGAAGATGATCAATCCGCGCCGGGAAAAAGAGGGACTGGAGCCGATCGATATCGCCGCGATCCCACTGGATGATAAGAAAAGCTTCGATATGCTGCAGCGCTCGGAAACCACCGCAGTGTTCCAGCTTGAATCGCGCGGCATGAAAGATCTGATTAAGCGTCTTAAGCCCGACTGCTTCGAAGATATGATCGCACTGGTGGCGCTGTTCCGTCCTGGTCCTCTGCAGTCCGGCATGGTAGACAACTTCATTGACCGTAAGCATGGCCGGGAAGCGATCTCCTATCCCGACATCCAGTGGCAGCATGAAAGCCTGAAGCCAGTACTGGAGCCAACGTACGGCATCATCCTCTATCAGGAACAGGTGATGCAGATCGCCCAGGTCCTGTCCGGTTACACCCTGGGCGGTGCAGATATGCTGCGTCGCGCCATGGGTAAAAAGAAACCTGAGGAGATGGCCAAACAGCGTTCAGTCTTCCGCGACGGTGCCGAAAGCATGGGCATCGACGGCGAACTGTCGATGAAGATCTTCGATCTGGTGGAAAAATTTGCAGGGTATGGCTTTAACAAGTCACACTCTGCGGCCTACGCACTGGTCTCCTATCAGACGCTGTGGCTGAAAGCGCACTATCCGGCTGAGTTTATGGCGGCGGTTATGACCGCCGATATGGATAACACCGAGAAAGTAGTCGGCCTGGTCGATGAGTGCTGGCGGATGGGGTTGAAAGTCCTGCCGCCCGATATTAACTCCGGTCTCTATCCGTTCCATGTTAACGAAGCGGGCGAGATCGTGTACGGCATAGGCGCGATCAAAGGCGTGGGCGAAGGTCCGATCGAAGCGATCATCGACGCCCGTAACGAAGGCGGCTATTTCCGCGAGCTGTTTGATCTCTGCGCCCGTACCGATACCAAAAAGATCAACCGTCGGGTGATGGAGAAACTGATTATGTCCGGGGCCTTTGATCGCCTCGGACCGCATCGCGCGGCGCTGATGAGTGCACTCAGCGACGCGCTGAAAGCGGCCGATCAACACGCGAAAGCGGAAGCGATTGGTCAGGCAGATATGTTTGGCGTACTGGCAGAAGAGCCGGAGCAGGTTGAGAAATCGTACGCCAGCGTCACACCCTGGCCTGAGCAGGTGCAGCTGGATGGTGAACGGGAAACGCTGGGCTTGTACCTGACCGGCCACCCGATTAATCAGTATCTGAAAGAAATTGAGCGTTACGTTGGCGGGGTGCGGCTGAAAGATATGCATCCTACCGATCGGGGTAAAATTACCGTGGCGGCCGGTCTGGTGATCGCCGCGCGGGTAATGGTGACCAAACGCGGCAACCGAATTGGTATCTGTACTCTGGACGATCGCTCCGGTCGTCTTGAGGTGATGTTATTTACCGATGCGTTAGATAAATACCAGCAGTTGCTGGAGAAAGACCGAATCCTGATCGTCAGCGGACAGGTCAGCTTTGATGACTTCAGTGGTGGGCTTAAAATGACCGCGCGTGAAGTCATGGACATCGACGAAGCTCGCGAAAAATACGCGCGCGGACTTGCTATCTCGCTGACGGACAGGCAAATTGATGACCAGCTATTAAACCGACTCCGTCAGTCCCTGGAACCCCATCGATCAGGGACTATTCCGGTGCATCTCTACTATCAGAGAGCCGACGCGCGAGCGAAGCTGCGCTTTGGTGCAGCGTGGCGAATTTCGCCCAGCGATCGTTTACTTAACGATCTGCGCTCGTTGATTGGATCGGAGCAGGTGGAACTGGAGTTTGACTAGAACAGGAACATTATGAGTCTTAATTACCTGGATTTTGAACAGCCAATTGCAGAACTGGAAGCGAAGATTGATTCGCTGACCTCGATTGGTCGTCAGGATGATAAACACGTTAATCTGGATGAAGAAGTTCAGCGTCTGCGTGAGAAAAGCGTTGAGCTGACCCGTAAAATCTTCGCCGATTTGGGCGCATGGCAAATTGCCCAACTGGCACGCCATCCTTTACGTCCTTACACCTTTGACTACGTTCGCAACGCCTTCGACGATTTCGATGAGCTGGCGGGCGACCGTGCTTATGCGGACGACAAAGCGATTGTCGGCGGGATTGCGCGTCTTGATGGACGTCCGGTGATGATCATCGGGCACCAGAAAGGCCGTGAAACCAAAGAGAAGATTCGCCGTAACTTCGGCATGCCCGCACCGGAAGGCTACCGCAAAGCGCTGCGCCTGATGGAGATGGCTGAACGTTTCAAAATGCCAATCATCACCTTCATCGACACACCGGGTGCTTATCCGGGCGTGGGCGCGGAAGAGCGTGGGCAGTCTGAAGCGATTGCCCGCAACCTGCGTGAAATGTCTGGTCTGAAAGTACCCGTGATCTGTACGGTCATCGGTGAAGGCGGTTCAGGTGGCGCGCTGGCAATTGGCGTGGGCGATAAAGTGAATATGCTGCAGTACAGCACTTATTCAGTGATCTCGCCGGAAGGCTGTGCTTCCATTCTGTGGAAAAGCGCTGACAAAGCACCGCTTGCCGCCGAAGCGATGGGCATTACTGCACACCGTCTGAAAGAGCTGAAGCTGATTGACTCCGTCATCCCTGAACCGCTGGGTGGCGCGCATCGTCGTCCGGTGGATATGGCGCAGTCACTCAAGCAGCAGCTGCTGGCTGACCTGGCCGACCTCGATGGATTAACCACCGAGGAGCTGCTGGATCGTCGTTATCAGCGTCTGATGAGCTATGGCTACGCCTGATTTTAGCCCATCAATAAAAGCGGACTTCGGTCCGCTTTTTTTATGCCGCCAGTTCAGCCCCCGCACGCGGTCTGACGCCTTTCAGCCTCATCTGATCGTCCCCTTGCTACACCTTCCCTGAGTTAGCGGTTATGCTTGTCCGGTTCCACAACAATCAGGGAGAGGGGCATTGAATATTCTGGCGATCATGGGCGCGCACGGCGTGTTTTATAAAGATGAACCGTTACGCGAACTCGACGCGGCGTTAAATCTGCAAGGCTTCCAGCTGCTTTACCCGAAAAACAGTGATGATCTGCTGAAGCTGATTGAACACAATCCGCGTATCAGCGGCGTCATCTTCGACTGGGATGCACACAACAGTCCTGAACTGTGTGGTGAGATTAATCAGCTCAACGAATACCTGCCGCTGTACGCCTTTATTAATACCCACTCACAGATGGACATCAGCATCAATGAGATGCGCATGCCGCTGCACTTTTTTGAATATGCGCTGAATGCCGCCGACGATATCGCGCTGCATATCCGGCAGTATACCGATGACTATCTCGACCACATTACGCCGCCGCTGACCAAAGCATTGTTCACCTATGTGAAAGAGGGCAAGTACACCTTCTGCACACCGGGCCATATGGCGGGCACCGCATTTCAGAAGAGCCCGGTAGGCTGCCTGTTCTACGATTTCTTCGGGGCCAATACGCTGAAGTCGGACATCTCCATTTCAGTGACCGAGCTGGGTTCGCTGCTGGATCACACCGGCCCGCACCTTGAAGCGGAAGAGTACATCGCACGCACGTTTGGCGCCGAGCAGAGTTATATGGTGACCAATGGCACCTCAACGTCGAACAAAATTGTCGGCATGTATGCGGCCCCGGCGGGCAGCACCGTATTGATCGATCGCAACTGCCACAAGTCTCTGACTCATCTGCTGATGATGAGCGATCTGGTCCCGATCTGGCTGAAGCCAACCCGCAATGCGCTGGGGATTCTCGGCGGTATCCCGAAGCACGAGTTCACCCGTGAGAGCATTACGCAGAAGGTCGCGACCACCGATCGCGCTACCTGGCCGGTGCATGCGGTGATCACCAACTCCACTTACGATGGGCTGCTCTACAATACCCAGTTCATTAAAGAGACGCTGGATGTGCCGTCAATTCATTTCGATTCAGCCTGGGTGCCTTACACCAATTTCCATCCGATTTATGCCGGTAAAAGCGGCATGAGTGGCGATCGTATTCCGGGCAAGGTGATATACGAGACGCAATCGACCCACAAACTGCTGGCGGCGTTCTCGCAGGCCTCCATGATTCACATTAAAGGCGACTACGACGAACAGACGTTTAACGAAGCCTACATGATGCACACCACCACCTCGCCCAATTACGCTATTGTCTCCTCAATTGAAACTGCCGCCGCCATGCTGCGTGGTAACCCCGGTAAGCGGTTAATCAATCGCTCGGTGGAACGCGCGCTGCACTTCCGTCGGGAAATCCAGCGCCTGCGCGAAGAGTCTGACAGCTGGTTCTTCGATATCTGGCAGCCGGAACAGATTGATGAAGCGCAATGCTGGGCGATCCAGCCCGGCGACGAAGAGTGGCACGGATTTACGCAGGCCGATCGTGACCACATGTACCTCGATCCGATCAAGGTCACCATTCTGACGCCAGGTATGAGCGAGCTGGGTGAGATGGCGGAAGAGGGGATCCCGGCCGCGCTGGTAGCGAAGTTTCTCGATGAGCGCGGCATTGTAGTGGAGAAGACCGGCCCCTATAACCTGCTGTTCCTGTTCAGTATCGGCATCGACAAAACCAAAGCGATGAGCGTGCTGCGCGGTCTGACCGAGTTTAAACGCGCCTACGATCTCAATCTGCGGGTGAAAAATATGCTGCCGGATCTCTACGCTGAAGATCCCGACTTTTATCGAAATATGCGTATCCAGACGCTGGCGCAGGGGATCCATCAGCTGATCCGCCATCACGATCTGCCGCGTCTGATGCTGCAGGCATTTGATGTGCTGCCCGAAATGAAGATGACGCCGCATCAGGCGTTTCAGCAGCAGGTGAAGGGCAATATCGAAACGGTGGATCTCAGTGAACTGGTCGGGCGGGTGTCGGCCAACATGATTCTGCCTTATCCGCCAGGCGTTCCACTGGTGATGCCGGGCGAGATGATTACGGAGAAGAGCCGTGCTGTGCTCGACTTCCTGCTAATGCTGTGCAGCATTGGCCGGCGTTATCCGGGCTTCGAAACCGATATTCACGGTGCCAGCCTGACGGAAGAGGGCGAGTACCGCGTTCGCGTGCTAAAAAACGATCCCGCGTAAACCCTTAAACCACTCACAGCGGCAGGCGGTCTGCGGGCAGCCTGCCTGAATCAGGACATTCACTATGTTGCAGTTAACCGCTATTCACCACATCGCCATCATCGCGTCCGACTATCAGCGCAGCAAAGCGTTCTATTGTGACGTGCTGGGCTTTCGCCTGATGGGCGAAGTTTACCGCGAGGCGCGCGACTCCTGGAAAGGCGACCTGGCCTTACAGGATCGCTATACCATTGAGCTGTTCTCTTTCCCTGAGCCGCCGGCGCGGGTCAGTCATCCCGAAGCATGTGGCCTGCGCCACCTGGCCTTTACCGTGCCGGATGTGGTCGCTGCTGTCGCCACGCTGGCCGATAAAGGTGTTATCTGCGAGCCGATTCGCATTGATGAACTGACCGGTAAACAGTGTACGTTCTTTACGGATCCGGATGGTTTGCCGCTGGAGCTTTATCAGGCGTAAAATAGCGCGTTCAGCGGGCGACATTCAGTGGCCCGATTTTTCGGATGCCGCTATGTCTTTGCCCGCTTTTGACGCTCTGTTGCAACCTGATGCCGCGCTGGTAGTCGCATTCAGCGGCGGACTCGATTCAACGGTGCTGCTGCATCAGCTTCGCGGCTGGCAGCAGCAGCATCCTCAGTCGCGCCTGCGGGCGTTGCATGTGCATCACGGTCTTAGCCCGAATGCCGATGCATGGGCCGCCCATTGCCAGACGATATGCGAACAGTTGCAGCTGACATGTGACGTGCTGCGCGTGACGGTGGATGACAGGGAAACCGGGATTGAAGCAGCCGCCCGCACCGCCCGTTATCAGGCGCTGAGCGCCGCGCTCAAGCCGGGCGAGATATTACTTACCGCGCAGCACCTCGACGATCAGTGTGAAACCTTTCTGCTGGCGCTGAAGCGCGGCAGTGGTCCTGCCGGGCTGGCTGCGATGCCATCATCGCGCATGCTGGGTTCCCATCAGCTGGTGCGTCCGCTGCTGAATCAGTCGCGAAAGTCGCTGGAAGCTTACGCCGACGTACATCAGCTGGTGTGGATAGATGATGAAAGCAATCAGGATCTTCGCTACGATCGTAACTTCTTACGCCAGCGGCTGCTGCCTGAGCTTTATCAGCGCTGGCCCCATTTTGCCGAGGCAACGGCCCGAAGTGCGGCATTGTGCAGTGAACAGGAGCAGTTGCTGGATGAACTGCTCGCCGGGCAACTGGCCGAGCTGATCCAGCCTGACGGCAGCCTTTATTTTCCACCTTTAATGAACATGAGCGCGCTGCGTGCTAACGCGTTATTGCGCCGCTGGATCGCCGGACAGGGTGGGGCGATGCCATCCCGTGATGCGCTGAAGCGTATTTGCGATGAAGTGATGGCAAGCCGGGAAGATGCACAGCCCCGGCTACGCTTCGGTCAGGCTGAATTGCGTCGGTACCGTCAGCAACTCTACTGGCTGCCGTTATTCCCGTCACTGCGAGACACTGAGCTGGCATGGCCCGATATTCGCCAGCCGCTGGATTTACCACAGAATCTCGGCACGCTGCGAGCCAGCCAGTCACAAAGCCTGTTACGCTATCCTCAGCCGGATGAGCAGATCAGCGTGCGGTTCCATGCGCAGGGTCACGTTCATGTGGTGGGTCGCAATGGCGGAAGAGAAATGAAAAAGCTTTGGCAGGAGTTACAGATACCGCCGTGGCAGCGAGAACGGCTGCCGTTAATTTTTTACAACCAGGCGCTGGTCTGTCTACCGAATCTCTTTGTCACCCATGCTGGCGCGGCCAGTGATCAGCAGGGCTGGCAGATAGTCTGGGACATGACACCTGCGCAGGAGAGCAATAACAATGAAGCAATGGCTTATCGCCTGTTTAGTGGCCGCCGTGTTACCGGCATGGGCGGCGGGTGATGCGCACCGCGGCGCAGAAAAAGCGGCCAGTTGCATGGCGTGTCATGGCGCAGCGGGCAAAGCGGCGGTGCCGCTCTACCCAAACCTGGCCGGACAACACGCCCCTTATCTGGAGCATGCGCTGCAGGCCTACAAAAAGGGTGAGCGCAGCGGGGGTCAGGCTGAGGTCATGAAGGCGTTTGTGGCGGGATTAAGCGATAGCGATATGGCGGATCTGGCGGCGTACTACAGTTCGTTACAGCCCTGATGTTTAAACGGGCGGGAAGGTCCCGCCCGGAATGCGTGGATTACTCTGCGCTGACCACGACCGTACCCAGTTCGGGATGGGTAAAGCTGGCGATATGATCGAGACGTAATTCGCGATGCTCACCGGAAAGATCGATAGCCAGATATTCCACATTCTTGCGTGAAAAGATCTCTTTAGCCTTTGCCTTGAGCTGCTCGCCATCTTTCATTTCCAGCGACAGCATCCAGTGGTTCTGGCAGGCGAGCTCCAGATTATCGTAATCATCGCAATTGATAGGTTGGTACGCTTCATTTATCAACATAGTCGCTCACCAATAAGTTAGCAGCGGCGTAAGCCGCCTGTTCCCTGACAGAAGAGTTTAGCTCAGTATTTGCGGCAATATCATTAAGTGCCTTTAATGCGCAGCCAATCGCATCCGGTATGTAACCTAAATCCCCGCTGCCGATTTCGGCATATTTCCGGCGAACTAACTCACAATAATTTTGCACGTGGCCCTCCTCAGCAGAGCGTAAATACTCTGGTTAACTGGCGACTATATCATAGCCATTTGGAGGAAATCAGCCTGTGTAAAGCAGGATCAGTGCGCGAATCACTGCTAAAGTGACAGATTCCGCTGTCTCAGGCGGACTGAATCAGAGCACAAAAGGTTAAATTGATGAACAGGTTATCGGAGGTCAACGTGATTAAGGTATGGGGAGAGCGCTAATGATTATGCTATCCCGTTCGGTTGAGATTCCGGAGAGTGAGATCGAGCTGACGGCGATTCGTGCCCAGGGTGCAGGCGGACAACATGTCAACAAAGCCAGCACCGCCATTCATCTGCGTTTCGATATTGCGGCCTCTTCACTGCCTGCGTTTTATAAAGAGCGACTGCTCACCGCCAGCCATCATCTGATTACCGGTGATGGCGTCGTGGTGATTAAGGCGCAGGAGTATCGTAGTCAGGAGATGAATCGTGAAGCGGCGCTGCAACGTCTGGTCAATCTGATCCAGGAGCTGAGCACCGTCGAAAAAGCCCGGCGCGCCACGCGCCCGACACGCGCCTCGAAAGAACGTCGTCTGGAAGGAAAAGCGCGACGCAGTTCGACTAAATCGATGCGCGGCAAGGTGCAATAAAAAACGCCCCGCAGGCGGGGCGTTTGAGTACTTATAACTTCAGGGGCGAGCCTTGAAGAGATTCCGAGCTTTCTCAGGGAACCGGGTCAGACCGGAAAGTCGCTAAAGCCATCCATGGCCGCTTTCCTCTTCTGACCCGGTTCCTTTCACGTTGAACTCATCAGTTGCGGCCAGATTCAGCCCGCTTTGACTAACGCTAAGAACTTACTTATTCAGAGCCTTCAGCAGGAAATCAACGATTTCATCCTGCTTAATCATCTGCTTCTCACCGGCACGACGTGATTTATATTCAATCTCCTGATTGTCGAGATTGCGGTCGCCGATGACGATGGTGTGCGGCACACCGATCAGTTCCATATCTGCGAACATCACGCCCGGACGCTCTTTACGGTCATCCAGAATAACCTCAACGCCCCTGGCTCGCAGGGTGGCATACAGCTCTTCCGCCAGCTCTTTAACGCGGAACGATTTCTGCATATTCATCGGCAGAATTGCCACTTCGAACGGTGCCAGTGCGGCTGGCCAGATGATGCCGCGATCGTCATGGTTCTGCTCAATGGCTGCGGCAACCACGCGAGTGATGCCGATGCCATAGCAGCCCATGCTCATCACCTGATTACGGCCATCTTCACCCTGAACGGAGGCTTTCAGCGCGTCAGAATACTTGGTGCCGAGCTGGAAGATGTGACCCACTTCGATGCCGCGTTTGATCTGCAGCGTACCTTTGCCATCCGGGCTTAAATCGCCTTCGACCACGTTACGGATATCTGCAACGCTGGCCAGCGGCAGATCGCGCTCCCAGTTAATGCCGAAGTAGTGTTTACCATCGACGTTGGCACCGGCGCTGAAGTCGCTCATCTTCGCCACGGTACGGTCAGCAATGATCGGCATCTGCAGACCAACCGGGCCGATTGAACCCGGTCCGGCACCCACTGCGGCGCGAATCTCTTCTTCGGTCGCGAACACCAGCGGTGACGCAACGATCTCTGACTTCTCCGCTTTGATCTCATTAAGCTGATGATCGCCGCGTACCAGCAGGGCAACCAGCGCGTGGCCGCTCTCTTCGGCACCTTTAACAATCAGCGTTTTCACTGTTTTTTCAACAGGCACACTGAATTGCTCAACCAGCTCCACGATGGTTTTTGCGTCTGGCGTCTCAACCAGCTGCATCTCCTGCGATGGCGCGGCACGTTCACCCGCGGGGGCAACGGCTTCGGCCAGCTCAATGTTGGCGGCGTAATCAGAATCGGTAGAGAAGATCACATCATCTTCACCGCTCTGCGCCAGTACCTGGAACTCATGTGATGCGCTGCCGCCGATAGAGCCAGTGTCGGCCTGCACGGCACGGAAATCCAGGCCCATACGGCTGAAAATCTGGCTATAAGCGCGGTACATCGCGTCATAGGTTTCCTGCAGCGATTCCTGCGACGTATGGAATGAGTAAGCATCTTTCATGATGAACTCGCGTGAACGCATCACGCCAAAGCGCGGACGGACTTCATCACGGAATTTGGTCTGAATCTGATAGAGGTTGAGTGGCAGTTGCTTATAAGAGCTCAGCTCATTGCGGATCAGGTCAGTGACCACCTCTTCATGCGTCGGACCCAGCACGAACGGACGTTCGTGGCGATCGGCAATACGTAACAGTTCCGGGCCATACTCCTCCCAGCGACCGCTCTCCTGCCACAGGTCGGCGGGCTGCACAACCGGCATTAAAATCTCAACCGCGCCCGCGTTGTTCATCTCTTCACGCACGATGTTTTCGACTTTCTTCAGCACGCGAACCCCGGTCGGTAACCAGGTGTACAAGCCAGAAGCCAGTTTGCGGATCATACCGGCGCGCAGCATCAGCTGGTGGCTGATCACTTCAGCGTCGGAAGGCGTCTCTTTCTGAGTAGAGAGCAGATATTGAGTAGTACGCATTGATTACGGTTCCAGTTGATCGGAAAGTCACAGACAGAATTTTGCTGGCGGCTAGTGTACCAGTGAGATCACCGGCTCAAAAGCGGGTTTTAACGCGGGTCGATCGCGATTACTTCAGTACCGGCATCATCAATGCGCCAGCGTACATTAAAATCCATCAGCCAGGCCGCATATTCCCGCGCCTGCGTTTCGCTCTGTCGGTAAGCGGGACGAGGATCCTGTGCCAGCACTTCGCTGATAAAACGTGCCAGATTGGGGTAGCGCGACTGCTGCTGAAGCTGCTGCTGGGCCAAAGCGGAGAAGCGAACCGGCATATCAGCGGCAGGTGCCGCCTGAGCAAAACCTGCCTGTGCATGAGGCAGCGCTTCGGCAAAGGGCAGATAAGGTTTGATATCGACCACCGGCGTGCCATCGACCAGATCCAGACTGCCAAGCTGCAGGATCACCTGCTGTTTTTCAATCCTGATACCTTTTAGCTCAACCAGCGACATGCCAATGGGATTGGGACGGAACGTTGAACGTGTCGCAAATACACCCATGCGCTCATTGCCGCCCAGTCGGGGAGGGCGAACCGTAGGACGCCAGCCGCCGGCCATCGTCTGATGGAAGACAAACAGCAACCAGAGATGGCTGAACGCTTCCAGCCCACGCACCGCTTCCGGCTGATTGTAAGGTGGCTGCAGGTGCAGTTCGCCGCCGCCATCCTGCACCAGCCCTGGCTGGCGCGGCACGGCAAACTTCTCCTTCCACGGTGAGCGGATTACCCCAATTTGCGCAAAGGCGAATTCACTCATTGATTGCTGACTTTCAGCGCTGAACCCTGGCAGACGGCCTGACGATAGCAGCCCGGCGTGCCGGTGACGATTTCACACTGATGCAGCAGCACCGCATTGGCTTTCATCTGTGATGCTTTAATCTGCAGACGTTTTCGTGCTGTGGCGATGTTGGCCGGGGAGTTCTGATTACTGATCTGGCAATCTTCAGCGGAGACTTCACCCAGATCGCGGAACGGTTTACTGACCAGATCGGCGGCATCGGTATAGAGCTTAACCGGCGCCGGTCGTACCACAGGTTTGCGGGTCGGTTGGCTGGATTGCTGCGGCCGGGACGGTGCGCTGCTTATCGGGTGATACTCATGAACACACCCTGTCAGCATCAATGCTAACAAGCAGAGCGGTAAAAAACGCATGGCAACATCCTCAGGTTTCAAAAAGTGGCGTTATTGAAACAAGGACAAGAATAAATAACAAGTCGGGCAGGGCACCCAATAACAGAAAGGGCGGCATAGCGCCGCCCTTAAAGAGATGAACAGCTGAATTACCAGCCTTTAACCGCGCCGCCATTAAAGACTTTGTTAGCTTCTGCGTAAACTTCGTCAGACTGGTAAGCCTTGACGAATTTCTTCACGTTTTCCGCATCTTTATTATCTTCGCGCGCGACAATCAGGTTCACGTAAGGTGAGTCTTTATCTTCGACGAAAATGCCATCTTTGGCTGGTGTCAGGCCAATCTGGCTGGCGTAAGTGGTGTTGATAACCGCGAGCGCGATCTGCTGATCGTCCAGTGAGCGTGGCAGCTGCGGCGCTTCCAGCTCAACAATTTTCAGATGCTTAGGATTCTCAGTGATATCCAGCGAGGTTGGCAGCAAGCCCACGCCATCTTTCAGTTTAATCAGCCCCACTTTCTGCAGCAGCAGCAGTGTACGGCCCAGGTTCGTCGGGTCATTCGGAATGGCAACCTGCGCGCCATCCTGCAGCTCATCCAGTGACTTGATCTTCTTCGAATAGCCTGCAATCGGGTAGACGAAGGAGTTACCTACGGAAACCAGCTTGTAACCACGATCTTTGATCTGCTGATCCAGATACGGTTTGTGCTGGAAAGCATTGACGTCGATATCGCCTTTGCTCAGCGCTTCATTCGGCAGCACGTAGTCGTTAAATGTGACCAGCTCAACATCCAGACCATACTTATCTTTAGCCACTTTCTGTGCGGCTTCAGCAACCTGCTGCTCAGCACCAACAATGACGCCCACTTTGATGTGGTTAGCGTCTTTCTCTTTTTGATCGCATCCTGCCAGCGCAATCGCGCCAATCAGTGCACCCACAGCGGCAATTTTTTTGAATCTGAAAGACATATCCTTTCCTTCTTAATAATGTGAGATTGCTGGCTTACTTATGGGACACTGCACGCACGATGCGGTCGCCACAGAATTGAATGAGATACACCAAAACCACTAACAACACCAATACCGTATTCATCACCGTGGCGTTGTATCCGATATAACCATACTGATAACCGATCTGACCCAGACCACCGGCACCCACTGCGCCACCCATGGCGGAGTAACCGACCAGCGTAATCAGGGTAATGGTTGCCGCATTCACCAGGCCTGGCATCGCTTCCGGCAACAGGACCTTACGGATGATCTGCATTGGCGTTGCACCCATGGCACGCGAGGCTTCGATCAGGCCGGTAGGCAGTTCCAGCAAGGCGTTTTCAACCATACGCGCAATAAACGGTGCAGCGCCGACGGTCAGCGGAACGATAGCTGCCTGCAGTCCAATGGAGGTGCCGACGATAACGCGGGTAAAAGGAATCATCCAGACCAGTAAGATAATGAAAGGTATGGAGCGGAAGATATTCACCAGCGCGGAGAGCACGCGGTACAGCCCCTGATTCTGCAGAATCTGGCCCGGACGGGTGACATAAAGTAAAACGCCGACCGGCAGGCCTAGTACAAAACCGAAAAAGCCAGAGACGAAGGTCATCATCAGCGTTTCCCATACGCCTCGTCCCAGCAACCACATCATCGCTTCAGACATAACCTAACACCTCTACTTTCACATGATTCTCTTTCAGCCAGGCTATCGCCTCGCGCGTATCGCTCTCTGCGCCATGCATTTCGGCCAGCATAATGCCGAACTTCACACCACCGGCGTAATCCATCTGGGCACTGATAATGTTGTTATTCACGTTGTAACGGCGGGCCGCTTCGGAAAGCAGTGGCGCATCAACCGATTTACCGGTGAATTCCAGCCGCAGCAGCGGCACGGTGCCTTCAGTGGCAGTGGCTGAAAGACGCTGCTGGTAATCATCCGGGATATCCAGATGCAGGGTAGACTGAATAAACTGCTGCGCCAGAGGCGTCTTAGGGTGTGAGAACACCTCACTGACGCTGTCTTTCTCGATTAACTCACCGTGACTGATGACCGCAACCTGATCGCAGATGCGTTTCACCACATCCATCTCATGAGTGATCAGGAGAATCGTCAGCCCAAGGCGGCGGTTGATATCTTTCAGCAACTCCAGAATAGAGCGGGTTGTAGCGGGATCCAGTGCGCTGGTGGCTTCATCACACAGCAGAACCTTGGGATTACTGGCCAGCGCACGGGCAATCGCGACACGCTGCTTCTGACCGCCTGAGAGATTTGCAGGCCAGGCATCATGCTTATCAGACAATCCCACCAGTTCCAGCAGCTCAGTGACACGAGCGTTGATCTGGGCGCGGGAGAGATTACCGAGTTCCAGTGGCAGAGAAACGTTGCCCGCAACGGTGCGTGAGTTCATCAGGTTAAAGTGCTGGAATATCATGCCAATCTGGCGGCGCGCCTGGGTTAACTGACGTTCATTAAGTGCAGTCAGATCGGCTCCGTCAACCAGTACGCGACCCGAAGTAGGCCGCTCCAGCAGATTCACGCAACGAATCAATGTACTTTTACCGGCACCGGAAGCGCCGATAACGCCATAAATCTGTCCGGCAGGCACGTGCAGACTGACATCCGTTAATGCCGGAATAGTCCGCGAGCCCTGCTGAAACACTTTAGTAATATTTTCTAGTTTAATCATTATGTTATTAATTATCGTGTTGCGTTGTCCGTGGTGTGGGAAGCCTCGTCACTTTTAGTCGCTATAAAAGCTGGATGGATGTTAAGGCATCCAGACGTCTAAATCAATGGAAGTGATTCAATCTGACATTCTCCCTTTTATAGCAATCATGCGATACTGATCGGCAATTTTTACAGCAGGAGTTTCTACGTGGCGAATAAAGTCCCCGCTATTTTTCTTGATCGTGATGGCACCCTTAATGTCGATAGTGGCTATGTCCATGAGATTGATGACTTCCAGTTTATTGACGGCACAATTGAAGCGCTGCAAAAACTGAAGGCAATGGGATATGCACTGGTGGTCGTGACCAATCAATCTGGCATAGCGCGCGGTATGTTTACCGAAGATACCTTTATGCGTCTGACAGAGTGGATGGACTGGTCGCTGGCCGATCGCGACGTCGATCTTGATGGCATTTATTTCTGTCCTCACCATCCTGAAGCAAACGTAGAAGAATTCCGTCAGGAATGTGATTGCCGTAAGCCACAGCCAGGCATGCTGCTGACTGCACAGGAAGAGCTGCATATTGATATGGCTGCTTCTTATATGGTGGGTGACAAGCTGGAAGATATGCTGGCAGGAAAGGCTGCGGGCGTTGGCACCAAAGTGCTGGTGCGTAGTGGTAAACCCGTCACGGCCGAAGGCGAAGCTGCAGCAGACTGGGTGATTAATAGCCTGGCAGAGCTGCCAGCACGCATTAAACAGGGCTAAAACGGCGCTTTTGTGCAAATTTCAGACGAACAGCAAAAAAGTCTCAATTTGCACTTGCGCTATCTGAGCCGTTCCCTATAATGCGCCTCCACTGACACGGCAAACCGGCAACGGGATGACGGGTTAAGAGGCACAGGAGACTGCGCCGCCGGAGAAAACTTCTGAAATAGAGGTTGACTCTGCAGGAGGAAAGCGTAATATACGCCACCTCGCGACAGGACGCTAACGCACTGTTCGCACTGCTCTTTAACAATTTATCAGACAATCTGTGTGGGCACTCGCAGGATTGATATCAGCGTCTTTGGACGCACAAAAATATCAAAGCCTCACGAGTGAACACATAATGAAATTCATTATGACGTTTTACAGATGAGCACCGCTTAACTTGTTTAAGCAAATCAAACTTAAATTGAAGAGTTTGATCATGGCTCAGATTGAACGCTGGCGGCAGGCCTAACACATGCAAGTCGGACGGTAGCACAGAGGAGCTTGCTCCTTGGGTGACGAGTGGCGGACGGGTGAGTAATGTCTGGGGATCTGCCCGATAGAGGGGGATAACCACTGGAAACGGTGGCTAATACCGCATAACGTCGCAAGACCAAAGAGGGGGACCTTCGGGCCTCTCACTATCGGATGAACCCAGATGGGATTAGCTAGTAGGCGGGGTAATGGCCCACCTAGGCGACGATCCCTAGCTGGTCTGAGAGGATGACCAGCCACACTGGAACTGAGACACGGTCCAGACTCCTACGGGAGGCAGCAGTGGGGAATATTGCACAATGGGCGCAAGCCTGATGCAGCCATGCCGCGTGTATGAAGAAGGCCTTCGGGTTGTAAAGTACTTTCAGCGGGGAGGAAGGCGGTGCGGTTAATAACCGCGCCGATTGACGTTACCCGCAGAAGAAGCACCGGCTAACTCCGTGCCAGCAGCCGCGGTAATACGGAGGGTGCAAGCGTTAATCGGAATTACTGGGCGTAAAGCGCACGCAGGCGGTCTGTTAAGTCAGATGTGAAATCCCCGGGCTTAACCTGGGAACTGCATTTGAAACTGGCAGGCTTGAGTCTTGTAGAGGGGGGTAGAATTCCAGGTGTAGCGGTGAAATGCGTAGAGATCTGGAGGAATACCGGTGGCGAAGGCGGCCCCCTGGACAAAGACTGACGCTCAGGTGCGAAAGCGTGGGGAGCAAACAGGATTAGATACCCTGGTAGTCCACGCCGTAAACGATGTCGACTTGGAGGTTGTTCCCTTGAGGAGTGGCTTCCGGAGCTAACGCGTTAAGTCGACCGCCTGGGGAGTACGGCCGCAAGGTTAAAACTCAAATGAATTGACGGGGGCCCGCACAAGCGGTGGAGCATGTGGTTTAATTCGATGCAACGCGAAGAACCTTACCTACTCTTGACATCCACGGAATCTGGCAGAGATGCCTCAGTGCCTTCGGGAACCGTGAGACAGGTGCTGCATGGCTGTCGTCAGCTCGTGTTGTGAAATGTTGGGTTAAGTCCCGCAACGAGCGCAACCCTTATCCTTTGTTGCCAGCGATTCGGTCGGGAACTCAAAGGAGACTGCCGGTGATAAACCGGAGGAAGGTGGGGATGACGTCAAGTCATCATGGCCCTTACGAGTAGGGCTACACACGTGCTACAATGGCGCATACAAAGAGAAGCGACCTCGCGAGAGCAAGCGGACCTCACAAAGTGCGTCGTAGTCCGGATCGGAGTCTGCAACTCGACTCCGTGAAGTCGGAATCGCTAGTAATCGTGGATCAGAATGCCACGGTGAATACGTTCCCGGGCCTTGTACACACCGCCCGTCACACCATGGGAGTGGGTTGCAAAAGAAGTAGGTAGCTTAACCTTCGGGAGGGCGCTTACCACTTTGTGATTCATGACTGGGGTGAAGTCGTAACAAGGTAACCGTAGGGGAACCTGCGGTTGGATCACCTCCTTACCTGAAGATACCTTCCGGCGCAGTGTCCACACAGATTGTCTGATAAAAAGTAACGAGCAGAAAAAACCTCTACAGGCTTGTAGCTCAGGTGGTTAGAGCGCACCCCTGATAAGGGTGAGGTCGGTGGTTCAAGTCCACTCAGGCCTACCAAATTCGCACTCACGCTGCGTTATGTCTCCGGCTCGCATAGTTCACTATGCTGCGCGGAAACATGCCCTGCCTGAGCACGAATTGCATTTCTTACGAAGTGTACTCGGTTGAGTGGTAGTAGCGGTCTCTGCAGTAACTGTATGGGGCTATAGCTCAGCTGGGAGAGCGCCTGCCTTGCACGCAGGAGGTCAGCGGTTCGATCCCGCTTAGCTCCACCATACCGTTTATCTGTTTTTTCTGAATACTTCAGAGCGTACCGGCAACGGTGTGCTGCGAAGTATTATGCTCTTTAACAATCCGGAACAAGCTGAAAATTGAAACGACGTGTCGCTTTCATTCTCCGTAATAAGAATGAAAAACGCGGCACGTTCGAGTCTCTCAAATGCTTGCAGTCTGCAGCGTTGCAAAACGCCTGTGGGTTGTGAGGTTAAGCGACTAAGCGTACACGGTGGATGCCCAGGCAGTCAGAGGCGATGAAGGACGTGCTAATCTGCGTAAAGCGACGGTAAGGTGATATGAACCGCTACAGCCGTCGATGTCCGAATGGGGAAACCCGGTGCACTCTGTGCATCATTGCAGCATGAATACATAGTGCTGCAAGGCGAACCGGGGGAACTGAAACATCTAAGTACCCCGAGGAAAAGAAATCAACCGAGATTCCCCCAGTAGCGGCGAGCGAACGGGGAGCAGCCCAGAGCCTGAATCAGCATGTGTGTTAGTGGAAGCGTCTGGAAAGTCGCAGGGTACAGGGTGATACTCCCGTACACAAAAGCACACGCGCTGTGAGCTCGATGAGTAAGGCGGGACACGTGGTATCCTGTCTGAATATGGGGGGACCATCCTCCAAGGCTAAATACTCCTGACTGACCGATAGTGAACCAGTACCGTGAGGGAAAGGCGAAAAGAACCCCGGCGAGGGGAGTGAAACAGAACCTGAAACCGTGTACGTACAAGCAGTGGGAGCCCTCTTTACGGGGGTGACTGCGTACCTTTTGTATAATGGGTCAGCGACTTATATTCTGTAGCAAGGTTAACCGTATAGGGGAGCCGCAGGGAAACCGAGTCTTAACTGGGCGTTAAGTTGCAGGGTATAGACCCGAAACCCGGTGATCTAGCCATGGGCAGGTTGAAGGTTGGGTAACACTAACTGGAGGACCGAACCGACTAATGTTGAAAAATTAGCGGATGACCTGTGGCTGGGGGTGAAAGGCCAATCAAACCGGGAGATAGCTGGTTCTCCCCGAAAGCTATTTAGGTAGCGCCTCGTGAACTCATCTCCGGGGGTAGAGCACTGTTTCGGCTAGGGGGCCATCCCGGCTTACCAACCCGATGCAAACTGCGAATACCGGAGAATGTTATCACGGGAGACACACGGCGGGTGCTAACGTCCGTCGTGAAGAGGGAAACAACCCAGACCGCCAGCTAAGGTCCCAAAGTCATGGTTAAGTGGGAAACGATGTGGGAAGGCACAGACAGCCAGGATGTTGGCTTAGAAGCAGCCATCATTTAAAGAAAGCGTAATAGCTCACTGGTCGAGTCGGCCTGCGCGGAAGATGTAACGGGGCTAAACCATGCACCGAAGCTGCGGCAGCGACACTATGTGTTGTTGGGTAGGGGAGCGTTCTGTAAGCCGTCGAAGGTGTGCTGTGAGGCATGCTGGAGGTATCAGAAGTGCGAATGCTGACATAAGTAACGATAAAGCGGGTGAAAAGCCCGCTCGCCGGAAGACCAAGGGTTCCTGTTCAACGTTAATCGGAGCAGGGTGAGTCGACCCCTAAGGCGAGGCCGAAAGGCGTAGTCGATGGGAAACAGGTTAATATTCCTGTACTCGGTGTTACTGCGAAGGGGGGACGGAGAAGGCTATATCAGCCGGGCGACGGTTGTCCCGGTTTAAGCGTGTAGGCGGAGGGTCCAGGTAAATCCGGTCCCTTATTAACGCTGAGGCGTGACGACGAGGCACTACGGTGCTGAAGTGATAAATGCCCAGCTTCCAGGAAAAGCCTCTAAGCATCAGGTAACACAGAATCGTACCCCAAACCGACACAGGTGGTCAGGTAGAGAATACCAAGGCGCTTGAGAGAACTCGGGTGAAGGAACTAGGCAAAATGGTGCCGTAACTTCGGGAGAAGGCACGCTGGCGCGTAGGTGGAGGGATTTACTCCCCGAGCCGAAGCCAGTCGAAGATACCAGCTGGCTGCAACTGTTTATTAAAAACACAGCACTGTGCAAACACGAAAGTGGACGTATACGGTGTGACGCCTGCCCGGTGCCGGAAGGTTAATTGATGGGGTTATCCGCAAGGAGAAGCTCTTGATCGAAGCCCCGGTAAACGGCGGCCGTAACTATAACGGTCCTAAGGTAGCGAAATTCCTTGTCGGGTAAGTTCCGACCTGCACGAATGGCGTAATGATGGCCAGGCTGTCTCCACCCGAGACTCAGTGAAATTGAACTCGCTGTGAAGATGCAGTGTACCCGCGGCAAGACGGAAAGACCCCGTGAACCTTTACTACAGCTTGACACTGAACATTGAGCCTTGATGTGTAGGATAGGTGGGAGGCTTTGAAGCGCGGACGCCAGTCTGCGTGGAGCCAACCTTGAAATACCACCCTTTAATGTTTGATGTTCTAACGTAGGCCCGTTATCCGGGCTGCGGACAGTGTCTGGTGGGTAGTTTGACTGGGGCGGTCTCCTCCTAAAGAGTAACGGAGGAGCACGAAGGTCAGCTAATCACGGTCGGACATCGTGAGGTTAGTGCAATGGCATAAGCTGGCTTGACTGCGAGAGTGACGGCTCGAGCAGGTGCGAAAGCAGGTCATAGTGATCCGGTGGTTCTGAATGGAAGGGCCATCGCTCAACGGATAAAAGGTACTCCGGGGATAACAGGCTGATACCGCCCAAGAGTTCATATCGACGGCGGTGTTTGGCACCTCGATGTCGGCTCATCACATCCTGGGGCTGAAGTAGGTCCCAAGGGTACGGCTGTTCGCCGTTTAAAGTGGTACGCGAGCTGGGTTTAGAACGTCGTGAGACAGTTCGGTCCCTATCTGCCGTGGGCGCTGGAGAATTGAGGGGGGTTGCTCCTAGTACGAGAGGACCGGAGTGAACGCACCACTGGTGTTCGGGTTGTCATGCCAATGGCACTGCCCGGTAGCTAAGTGCGGAAAAGATAAGTGCTGAAAGCATCTAAGCACGAAACTTGCCCCGAGATGAGTTCTCCCTGACTCCTTGAGAGTCCTGAAGGGACGTTGAAGACTACGACGTTGATAGGCCGGGTGTGTAAGCGCAGCGATGCGTTGAGCTAACCGGTACTAATGACCCGTGAGGCTTAACCTTACAACGCCAGAGGCGTTTTTGAGAGACACGATTTTCAGCCCTGTTCCGGATATTCTGCGCGGCCTTACGGGCGGCGCGGAGACAGAATTTGCCTGGCGGCTTTAGCGCGGTGGTCCCACCTGACCCCATGCCGAACTCAGAAGTGAAACGCCGTAGCGCCGATGGTAGTGTGGGGCCTCCCCATGCGAGAGTAGGGAACTGCCAGGCATCAAATTTGTTCCTTTTCCTCTGACAGGGAAAATAACGGGAACAGGCGGTTATCAGCCGGTTGCTGATAAGCGTGAAAGAATCGGTGGAGCGGTAGTTCAGTTGGTTAGAATACCTGCCTGTCACGCAGGGGGTCGCGGGTTCGAGCCCCGTCCGTTCCGCCACTTAATTGGAAAGCCCTGACTTAACGGTCAGGGCTTTTTCCATTGCAGCAAATTCATCGCGGAAAAAGTATCCGCGCTGATTATCTTCGATCTCCAGGATCATACTGTAGCAACAGACCCCGATAAGGCCTGCTCTTATAGATGTCACGTGCGCCACGGCTGCGCAGCTGTCCACTCACTGAGAAAATCGATAAAAGCCCGCACACGCTGGCTTACTCCGATATCGCTGTAGTAGACCGCATTGAAGGGCATCTCGACCGGCAGACGCTGATCGGCCAGCACTTCCACCAGTGATCCCTCCGCGACCTCACGATCAATCATATAGTCTGACAGGCAGGCAATCCCATTGCCGGTAAGACAGAGCTGCTTAATTGTCTCTCCGCTATTCGAAGAGATAGCCCAGTCGATGTCATAAAGTTCGCCGCTTTCACGTGCAATGGGCCAGCGATTGAGCCTCGGGGACTCTTCGAAGCCAAGGCAATGATGGTTATCCAGATCGGTCACCTTTTGTGGGACACCGTGCTCATGGAGATAGGCAGGGGAGGCGACAACTTTGCGAAAACTATTGAACAGTAATCTGGCGCGTAGTGTTGAGTCCGTGAGATTGCCAGCACGAATCGCAATATCCACTTTCCGTTCAATCAGATTGATAAAACTCTCAGATGAGATTAACGAAAGCGTCACCCCGGGATAGCGCTGGCGAAAGGGCTTAACCATCGGCATCAGCAAATGCAGAATAACCGGTGTCGCGGCATCAACGCGCAGTAACCCTTTGGGCTCCTGTAAGCTTTCTATCAAATCGCTTTCTGCGGTCGTCATCTCCTGCAAAAAATGCTGAACATGGCGGAAATAGCGTTCACCTTCCTGCGTAAGTGCCAGCTGTCGCGTGGTACGGGTTAGCAGAGCAATGCCCAGCTTGTTTTCCAGTTTTTTTATGGTTCTGCTGACGGCAGAATTAGCCATCTGCAACTGCTCAGCAGCGCGGCTGAAACTTCCACTCTTTACTACACTGACAAACACTTTGAGTTCGTCAGAAGATGCCTTCATTCTTCCTCCCTGTCATGTCGCAGATATTTAGCTATTTTATGGACGATTATACTGGCATAACTCCAGTACAGGCGTCCTCAATGATGACACCGTTGATGTGGCCAGGTTCTGCCTCGTTTAGCTTAGCGAGCTTAAAGTAACGCCTTATTCTGGAAAAGCGTGATGAATTCTGACATTCACCTGCATCCATTGAAACATCGGTCTAGAATCCCTATAACAGACAGGTGTTAACTGTATTTTTGAATTATCAGCCAGGCGGGAAAGTGCGTAAAAAAACTTATGCAATGCGATATGTAGCAGGACAACCAGTGGAGCAGATTTTTCCACCTGGCGCGATGCTCCATCTCGGCCAGGCACTGCCACCCGGCGCACCGTTGCCCGCGCATCCAAACCTTAAAGTTCTGGTATGGAATATCTTCAAGCAGCAGCGTGCAGACTGGATGTCAGTGCTGGAAGGATTTGGTAAGGATGCCCATCTGGTGTTACTGCAGGAAGCGCAGACCACACCTGAACTGGTGCAGTTTGCCACCAGTAATTATCTGGCTGCCGATCAGGTGCCTGCCTTTGTGCTGCCTCAGCATCCCTCTGGCGTAATGACCCTCGCTTCTGCCCATCCGGTCTATTGTTGCCCCTTACGCGAACGTGAGCCTCTGCTGAGGCTGTCAAAATCGGCGCTGGTTACGGCTTATCCTCTGCCTGCGGGAGAAATGCTGATGGTGGTTAACATCCATGCGGTTAACTTCAGCCTGGGTGTCGACGTCTACAGTAAACAGCTGGGGCCTATCGGCGAGCAGATCATGCATCATCAGGGACCGGTCATCATGGCCGGGGATTTCAATGCCTGGAGCCGTCAGCGCATCAATGCGCTCTACCGGTTTGCACAGCGGATGAAGCTGGAAGAGGTGATGTTTACGGCCGATCATCGCCGCAAAGCGTTTGGTCGCCCGCTGGATTTCGTCTTCTATCGCGATCTCAGAGTGAGTGAGGCATCCGTACTGGTGACGCGCGCTTCCGATCATAACCCGTTACTGGTGGAGTTTAGCTCAGGAAGCTAATCCGGTGCATTGAATGTGCCTGCAGAAGAAGAAGCGGGCAGGGTAATGAGTAAATCGTGGCAGATGGATGAAAGAAAAAGGCTGACAATTGTCAGCCTTTTCAACGTATCAGGTATCAGGTGTAGCGTTATTATTCACAAACAGCGTTAAGTTATCGCCGGGCTGAATATCTTTCGCACTGTCCAGCACACTGTTCCAGCGCATCACGTCTTTGATATTGACGCCGTGATGACGGGCAATACTGTCAAGAGAATCACCCTTACGAACACGATAGGTGATGCTGTTGCCGTTATCAGCCAGTCGGGTGCCGTTCGAACCGATGGTCAGCGTCTGACCCGGTCGGATATCAGCACCGCGCAGGTTGTTTTCCTGCTTCAGTGTCGAGACGCTAACGCCAAGTTTAGCGGCGATACCCGAAAGCGTATCACCCCGTCGCACTTTGTACCCGCCACTCGCGCTGGCTTTCGCAAGCTGCACAGGCTGTACCGCTGCGATGTCACCGGAGGCCAGTGAGTTACGCAATTTCGCGACGTTCGACTTTGGCACCATAATGTAGTGCGGGCCGTTTGGCGCTGTTGCACCGCCTTTGTAGCCGGTATTGAAGCTCTTCAGTTTCGTGAGCGACATACCCGCCATTTCGGCAGCCTGCGTCAGCTGTATCTGCTGACCCACTTCCACTCGTGCCAGAGCACGACTTTCATTCGGTGTCGGCAGTTTGATACCGTAACGCTTGTTATTTTTGAGCAGTTCACTCAAGGCTAACATTTTAGGCACATACACGGTGGTTTCGCGTGGCAGCGATAAATGCCAGAAGTCAGTCGGCTTACCGCGCGCCTTATTCTGCTTAATCGCTTTGAGCACCCGTCCTTCACCACTGTTGTAAGCAGCAATGGTCAGTAACCAGTCACCGTCAAACATGGTATTAAGACGCTGCATCATATCCAGCGCAACTTTCGTGGATGCGACTACATCACGTCGCCCATCGTAATACTGGTTTTGTTTCAAACCATAGTTTCGACCCGTAGCTGCAACAATCTGCCAGATACCAGCGGCATTGGCGGATGAGGTTGCGCGAGGGTCAAAAGCGCTCTCCACTATGGGTAGCAGTACCAGTTCCATCGGCATTTTACGTTTCTGTATCTGCTCGACTATCCAGTACATGTACGGCTCTGCCCGTAATGTTACATCGTGGAGATAGCTCTTATTTTTTAAAAATTTACTTTTTTGTTCGCGGATTGCCGGGTTTTCCGGAATCCCCATCTTCAACTCGTCACTAATGAAACTCCAGAGATCTGCGTCTGCTGCGAGGCCAGTTCCATCTTCCTGCCATCGCGGCGACAAAAACTCGTCTCCGTACTTTCCATTTTCACCTTGACCAGCTGAAGACAGACTCTGTGCATGCTGTTCGGGGATATTGGCATCGTTCCTGGACGCCTGACATCCTACCAGCAAGACTGAGGCGAGTAAGATCGCTTTAGCCTTCATGTGTGTGTCAATAGTTCGCTTAAAAGACGAGCAACTATACGTGACGACTTTTCACAACACAACCCGAAAAATCAAAAAGCGTCTTTCTTCTCGCGTAGAACGGCAAATGTCCGCCATACTGGTTCATCAGTAATGTTAACGTTTAATGCCCTTTGTAAATCAATATCTTGCGTACGAAGAAATAAATTTATTGACCGTTCGTGCGCCAGTTTTGTTGGCAAAGTAATGCCATTTTCGGCGCGTAAGTCCTTAATTTTCTGGTATTCGGCCGTTATTTGCGGGTCATGGGGCAGAATAGCCGCAGCAAACTTCAGATTGGATAAAGTATATTCATGCGCACAGCAGACTAAAGTCTCACCTGGTAGCTGGTTAAGCTTTTGAAAGGAATCATACATCTGCTCTGGAGTGCCTTCAAAAAGGCGTCCGCACCCGCCTGAAAAGAGAGTGTCGCCACAGAAAAGATAAGGCGAGCTGTAATATGAGATATGTCCTAAAGTGTGACCAGGAGTATGGATCACTCTGAAGGTCAGGCCCAGTACGGTGACTTTATCGCCTTCGCTGACTATCGTCCTGGCCCCTTTCGCTTCGGTTTCCCGAGGGCCGTAAACCTCAAGGTCAGGGAAGTGCTCACATAATGTTTTCACGCCGCCCGTATGGTCGTTATGGTGGTGAGTCAACAGAATGGCGACTGGCTGCCAGCCGTTTGACGCCATTTTTTCTAACACTGGCTGAGCTTCGCCGGGATCAACGATCAGGCATTTACCCTCATCATCATTCAGCGTCCAGATGTAGTTGTCCTGCAACGCAGGAATACTGGTAAGATTCATCATCACCTCTCGCAGGTCGTAGGAAAAGGAAGAGCGTAAAGCATGAAGCCCGCTAAATCACGCCAGGTTCTGAACGCACCGCTGTCCTGGCGTAACATGCCGTGGGGAGATTATTTCCGCGACGCGCTAACGCAGCAGCTTCAGCCTTATCTCGGAAAGCTTTATGGCTTTCATATGCTTAAGCTTGGCAACCTCAGCGCAGAAATCAACACCGAAAACTGTGCTATTTCACATCAGGTCAATGTGGGCAGCGAAGGCGAGCTATTACAGGTGCGGGCTGACCCGATGCAATTGCCGTTTGAGTCGAAATCGATTGATGCCTGTCTGCTTGCCCATACGCTTGCCTGGAGTCAGGATCCTCACCGGGTGTTACGCGAAGTAGACAGGGTATTAATCGACGATGGCTGGATGATCATCAGCGGCTTCAATCCTTTCAGCCTGCTCGGTGTCAGTAAAATGGTACCGGGATTAACTCGTAAAGCCCCCTGGAGCGGGCGGATGTTCAGCCAGATGCGATTGCTCGACTGGCTGGGACTATTGAATTATGAGGTGGTCTACCGCACCCGATTTCAGGTGCTGCCATGGCATCAGCAGGGCGGGAAACTGATCAGCGCCCACTTACCGGCGCTGGGGTGTCTGAATATTGTGGTGGCGCGCAAGCGAACCTTCCCGCTGCTGCCGACCCGGGCAAAGAAGAGCCTGAGTACCAGCAAGATTCGTCAGACGGTCAATGCCACACGTCAGTTCCGGAAAGCAGAGGATCAGGACTCGGCTTTATAGCCGATATCCTCAAAAGCAGGATTTTCCGCCGCGCTGCGGGCCAGCACATCGCAGCGCTCGTTTTCCGGGTGTCCGGCATGGCCTTTAACCCACTCCCACTGAATCTTATGGGTACTGAGGGCTAAGTCGAGACGCTGCCAGAGATCGACATTCTTCACCGGCTTTTTATCGGCGGTTTTCCAGCCACGCTTTTTCCAGTTATGGATCCAGCTGGTGATCCCCTGACGCACATACTGACTGTCGGTGCTGAGCACCACATCGCACGGCTGGGTCAGCGCTTCAAGCGAGACAATCGCCGCCATCAGCTCCATCCGGTTGTTAGTGGTAAGGTAATAGCCCGCGCTAAAGGTTTTCTCATGCTGACCGTAGCGTAAAATCGCCCCGTAACCGCCGGGACCGGGATTTCCAAGACAGGATCCATCGGTGAATATTTCTACCTGTTTGCGCATCTCTGGTAGACTTCCTCTCAAAAGCGCCAAGTCTGACATAAAACGGGTCTTATGAGCACTGCAAATAACCGCCAGATCGTTCTCGATACTGAAACCACCGGCATGAATATGATCGGGGTACATTATGAGGGGCACCGCATCATTGAGATTGGTGCGGTAGAGGTGATTAACCGTCGCCTGACCGGCAACAATTTCCATATGTATCTCAAGCCCGATCGGCTGGTCGATCCTGAAGCTTTTGGTGTACATGGGATTGCGGATGAGTTTCTGGCCGACAAGCCCGCGTTCAGCGAAATCGCCGATGAGTTTCTCGACTATATTCGCGGTGCCGAATTAGTCATCCATAACGCGCCGTTTGATATCGGCTTTATGGATTACGAATTTTCAAAGCTGAATCGCGGCATTGAGAAAACCGAAACCTTCTGCAAAATTACCGACAGCCTGGCACTGGCGCGTCGAATGTTTCCCGGCAAGCGTAACAGCCTTGATGCGCTCTGCTCACGTTACGAAATAGACAACACCAAACGAACCCTGCACGGCGCACTGCTCGATGCCGAGATTCTGGCAGAAGTGTTCCTGACCATGACCGGCGGGCAGACCTCTCTCTCCTTTTTATCGGAGAGTGAAAGCGCCCGACAGGCTCAGGGAGAGAGCATCCAGCGCATCGTGCGTCCCGCTTCTGCACTGCGTGTGGTCACGGCCAGCGAAGAAGAGGTGGTTGCTCATGAATCCCGTCTGGATCTGGTGATGAAAAAAGGCGGCAGCTGTCTGTGGCGCGGCTGAATTGCGTGATTTTGTTGAGAAAATCAGCGGCAAGCTGAAAAAAACAGCAAACGATCTGTTCGGTCGGAAAAAGCATTGACGCCGTAACAGGCTGCCATTACTATGCGCCTCGTTCCCGACGGGGAACAAAGCGCGGAGCGGTAGTTCAGTTGGTTAGAATACCTGCCTGTCACGCAGGGGGTCGCGGGTTCGAGCCCCGTCCGTTCCGCCAATCTCTTTAAAAAAGCCGATTCAGAAATGAATCGGCTTTTTGCTGTCTGCTATTCAGCCGCGGCTTGCTTCTTCTGCGCCATTCCCTCGCTATGCCAGCGGGTCACATCCTCCGCCTCGCGATCTTCACGGGCGATAAAGCGATAGCAGCCTGCCGCCAGACCGGCACCAATAAACCAGCTGAAGTTCGCTACCTGATGCAGGGAAGGGATAAAGCTAATCACCAGGCAAATTGCCACCGACGGCAGCAGCGCGCCAATCGCTTTAGGGTTAAAGCCACCGCGATACCAGTAACGGCCTGCAGGTGTGTCGTTAAACAGATCGTCGACCGAAATATGTCCACGTTTAATCAGATAGAAATCGGTCAGCAGAATCCCGAACAGCGGCCCGATAAACGATCCCAGCACATCCAGCGTGTAGTGAATCAGCTCAGGCGACTGGAACAGGTTCCATGGTGTTAACAGCACCGAGCCAACGGCAGCGATCATGCCACCAGTACGGAAGCTGATTTTCTGCGGTGAACAGTTGGAGAAGTCAAAAGCGGGTGAAACGAAATTCGCCACGATATTGATGCCGATAGTGGCAGTAATCATGGTCAGCAGACCGATCGCAACGGCCAGATCGTTGCCAACCATGCTCACGGTTTCGATGGGATCGGTAATTATTTTGCCAAACAGCGACTGCGTGCCTGACACAATCACCACCGTCACCACAGAGAACAGCAGGAAGTTAAACGGCAGGCCCCAGCGGTTGCCGCGGCGAATCTCTGACATGTTCTTGCCGTAGCGTGAAAAGTCACCGAAGTTCAGCAGCGGCCCGGAGAAGTAGGAGACCACCAACGCCGTGGCCGTAATCATCTGCCACGTTTGCTCGCCCGCGGTCAGCGATTTGCTTGCCAGGGTAAAGGAGATCCCGTCAAAGCCGGTCTTGTATACAATCCAGCCCGCCAGCGCGACCATCACCACATAAACCGCTGGTCCAGCGACATCGATAAACCGTTTAATGGCGTTCATGCCGTGCCAGAACACCATCGCCTGCAGTAACCACATCACCCCGAAACAGCACCAGCCCAGCAGCGACAGGCCCAGCCAGTGCGGCACGGTCATCGACGTCAGAGAAGGCACGAACTTCAGCAGCACCAGCATCAGGGCGTTCGCCGCCAGATAAGTCTGGATGCCATACCAGGCGAAGGCGATTAGCCCGCGAATGACTGCTGGAATATTGGCACCAAATACGCCAAACGCCTGACGGCAAATCACCGCATAAGGCACGCCCGCCATCTGGCTCGGTTTCGCCACCAGATTCGCACAGATCTGCACGATGCAGATCCCGGCGAGCAGGCAAAGCAACACCTGCCAGCTGGCTAGTCCCAGCGTGAAGAAACTGGCGGCCACCACATAGCCGCCCATACTGTGCACATCGGACATCCAGAAAGAGAAAATGTTGTACCACGACCAGTTCTGATCGCGTGTCGGTGCCAGGTCGTCGTTACAGAGCCGTGGGCTGTAATGGGCACTGGCTTCAGAGGCCGTGCTGGCCACCGTTGATTGATTTGGCATGAAACCTGCTCCTGTACCTGAAAGTGGAATGAATAATCTGGTAGGACGGTATTGCAGGATTCAGGCCAGATCTCTTTTCTTGTATACAATATTTAATTTTCACGTATACGATATGTAGCACACAGCGAGTGACCGGAGCAGGTAATGACGAGTAAAACAGGCCAGCGAGACGCCACCAGGCTGCAGGATAAGGATGAAGGGATCTATCAGGCGTTAATGAACGCCATTGTTGAACATCAGCTACCGCCGGGCAGCAAATTGCCGGAAGAGGCCCTTTCCGGGGTCTTTGGTGTAAGCCGCACCGGCATCCGTAAAGTGCTGCAACGCCTCGCGGCGGTGCAGATGGTGACGCTGACGCCCAAACGTGGTGCGCAGGTGGCGACACCCGGAGTTGAAGAGGCGCGGGACATCTTCTCAACCCGCAGTTTAATGGAGTGCGCTAATCTGCCCGCGGTACTGGCGCATCTGCAGCCTCCCCATCTGGTGGCGCTGGAGCAGCTCATCGAGCAGGAGAACCAGGCGCTTGCCGATCAGGATGGTCCGGCAGCGATCCGGCTCTCTGCGGCATTTCATATCCAGCTGCAGGCGATCTCCGGCAATCAGGTGCTTACCGGCATGGTGACCAGCCTGACGCAGCGCTCCTCGCTGGTGATCGCCGCCTATGGCGCGCCCTGGCAGCGCGGCTGCCGCTGTGACGATCACGACAATCTGCTGAAGTTACTGCGCGCGCGCGCGCAGGAACCGCTGACGCAGGCGCTACAACATCACTTTGAGCATATCGTCTCCAGCCTGCACTTTGAGCGCAGCGGGGAAACCCTGCCCGATTTCTCCCGACTGTTTGCCGCAAACTCTGGAGCTGCCTCATGAGTCTGATTCAGGTGATTAACCCCAACACCAGCCTGGCGATGACCGAAACCATCGGCCAGGCCGCCCGTGCCGTCGCCGCGCCGGGTACCGAAATTCTGGCGGTTTCGCCGTCGCAGGGTGTGCCCTCCATTGAAGGCCACTTCGATGAGGCGATCGCCGCCATCGGTGTGCTGGAGCAGATCAGGCTCGGCAGGGAACAGGGCGTCAGCGGTCACGTCATCGCCTGCTTTGGCGATCCGGGTTTACTGGCAGCACGTGAGCTGGCCAGCGGACCGGTGATTGGCATTGCGGAAGCGGCGATGCACACCGCCACGCTGCTGGCGACGCGTTTCTCTATTGTCACCACGCTGCCGCGCACCCTGGTGATTGCGCGTCATCTGCTGCAGCAGTATGGCTTTACCCATCACTGTGCCGCGCTGCATGCCATCGATCTGCCAGTACTGGCACTGGAGGATGGCAGCGGCCTGGCGCAGGAAAAAGTGCGGCAGCGCTGCATTCAGGCGAAGCGGGAAGATGGCAGCGGGGCGATTGTGCTGGGCTGTGGCGGAATGGCGACGCTGGCTGCTTCACTGACCCAGGAACTGGGCCTGCCAGTGATCGATGGTGTCAGTGCAGCAGTAAAAATGGTCGAATCGCTGGTGGCGCTTGGCTTTGGCACCAGCAAACATGGCGATCTGGCCTGGCCTTTGCAGAAACCTCTCTCAGGTGCGTTTCAGCATCTAAACTAACGGAACTTTCCCGAATCCAGAAAGGAAGCCAGTGATGACTGACGCTGCAGAGAAGAAAGAGTACAGCTTTAACAAAAACTATCCGCGCGATTTAATCGGTTATGGCGCTAATCCGCCACACGCCGCCTGGCCCAACAACAGCCGTGTGGCGGTGCAGTTTGTTCTGAACTACGAAGAAGGCGCTGAAAACAGCGTGCTGCATGGCGATGCCGGCTCGGAGCAGTTTCTCTCCGATATCATCGGTGCAGCGAGCTATACCGATCGGCACATGTCGATGGAGTCGCTGTATGAGTACGGCTCCCGCGCCGGATTCTGGCGCATCCACAATGAATTTCAGAAACGCGGTCTGCCATTAACCGTGTTTGGCGTGGCGATGGCGCTGGCACGTCATCCGGAAGTCGTTGAGGCGATTAAACAGGCGGATTACGATGTGGTCAGCCACGGCTGGCGCTGGATCCACTATCAGGGTATGGATGCAAAAACTGAACGTCAGCATATGCAGCAGGCGGTCGATGTGCTGGTGGATCTGTTTGGTAAAGCGCCGACCGGCTGGTACACCGGCCGCGACAGCCCGAACACCCGTCGGCTGGTGGTGGAGCAGGGCGGTTTCAGCTACGACAGCGACTACTACGGCGACGATCTGCCGTTCTGGACCCAGGTCACCTGTCAGGATGGCACGGTGAAACCGCACCTGATTATCCCCTATACCCTGGAGTGCAACGACATGCGCTTTGCCTCGCCGCAGGGGTTTAACACCGCCGAACAGTTCTTTACCTATCTGCGTGATACGTTCGATGTGCTGTATGAAGAGGGTGAAACCGCGCCGAAGATGATGTCGATCGGCATGCATTGTCGCCTGCTGGGCCGTCCTGGCAAATTCCGCGCGCTGCAGAACTTCCTTGATCACATCCAGCAGCATGACGATGTCTGGATCTGTACCCGCCAGCAGATCGCCGACCACTGGATCACCACGCACCCGGCACCGTAAGCCGGTTCCGGCGCTTGCCCCTGTTGAGCGGGCGAAGCGCCGGACAGTGTCAGCTCATCAGACTGACCTGCGCCGCCACGATGCACCAGCCGTGGGGCATTCGCACCCAGGTCTGCTGCTGACGGCCAATTTTATCGCTACCGGTGCGGGTAAATTCAGTGCTGCAGACCGCATAATTCTCACCAAAAGTGGTAATCACGGTGTTGCGCAGCGTCCGGTTCAGCCCGGCTGACGGACGCGCGGCACGGAAGGCCCGAATCTCATCAATGCCATACAGGTTCTCACCCGCGCCAAGGCGCACGGTTCGCGGGTCGTGCCAGAACAGGGCATCCAGTTCGGCCACATCATTGCTGACCAGCGCCTGCTCGTAGCGATAAAACTGCGCCGTCACCTCGGTAAGCACCTGCGGTAAATTAATCTCTCTGTTCATCAGGCTCCTGCCATATTGATTTGCGGCATCGTGATGCCGCATTGTTCCAGTGTCCAGGCGGCACGTAACACCGCCTCTTCGTTAAACGGACGGGCGATAAGCTGTAATCCAATCGGCAGACCACTTCGGGTCGCCAGCGGCACGGTACAGACCGGTAATCCCAGGAAGGAGATCGGCTGCGTCAGCATCCCCATGCTCGCCTTAGCAGGCAGCGATTCGCCCTGAATCGTCAGGGTCTGCTGACCGATAGTGATCGCGCTGCAGGGCGTCGCCGGCGCGATCAGCACATCGAAGCGATCAAACAGCGGTAACACCTGCTGCTGGAAATGACGACGGAAGCGCTGCGCCTGCACGTACCAGGCACCTGGCATCATGGCACCCGCCAGCAGACGCTCACGGGAGTTTGGTTCAAACTGCTCCGGTATCTGACGCAGGGCAGGGAGATAGTGATTGCCACCTTCTGCGGCGGTCATGATAAACGCCGCCGAGCGGGCCACCTCTGCGTCCGGCATCAGCACCTCTTCCTGGGCTTCAAGCGCTGCCGCAACCACCGCGACGGCAGCGCGGGCATCCTCATCGCACCAGCGGGCAAAAAAGCCACCCAGCACGCCGCAGCGTAATCCTTCGCTGCCCAGTGACAGCCCCGGCAGCGTCGCGGCCACCGGACGATCGGCCTGAAACGTATCGGTGTGGTCTGCGCCCTGTAACAGATCATATACCAGCGCCAGGTCTTCAACCCGCCGCGCCAGCGGCCCGATGTGATCGAGGCTGGCAACAAACGGATGACTGCCGCTGCGAGATAACCGGCCAAAGGTCGGCTTAAGACCAAAAATACCGCACAGCGACGCGGGCACCCGAATCGAACCGTTGGTGTCGGTGCCGAGCGAAAAGTGGACCAGCCCGGCGGCTACCGCGGCGGCCGAACCGCCTGACGAACCGCCCGCCACGCGGCTGAGATCGCGCGGATTGTGGGTCGCACCATAATGGCTGTTTTCGGTGGTAAAACCATACGCGTAGGCATCCATGTTCAGCATGCCCGACAGCAGCGCGCCAGCATGCCGCAGTTTTCCGACGGCAAACGCATCGGCCTGTGCCGCAGGGCGATCGCGGAACAGGCTGGCACCGGCCAGCGTGCTGTGACCCGCCACATCAAACAGGTTTTTCACCGCATACGGGATGCCCGCCAGCGGGGGCAGCTTTTCGCCACGCTGCCGCTGCGCATCAATGGCGCTGGCCTCTTTTAACATGCGCGGCCCGGTGACCTCCGTCCAGGCATTCAGCGCCGGATTATGCTGCTCAACTGCCTGCAGCGTGCGCTTCGCCACTTCCAGTGCGCTGATCTCACCCTGCTGGATAGCCTGTTGCAGCGTCTGAATTGAAACGTCACCTAATCTCATGCCTGGTATACTCCTGCCACTTCCAGTCGATCATCCAGCGGAAACGCCATCAGCGGCGCAGCCATCACCGCGATACGCGACAGCTGGATCAGCAGTTCAGCGCGGCGGGCGTCATCCAGTTCCAGTTGCAGGATCTGCTCCATATGGCCGATGTAGCTGGCCCACTCGTGTTGATTCATGATTCGCTCCTGTTAAAAACCGGCGGCGCTGCCGTTACTGCGCGGATCGCTTGCGCCCTCGAACATGCCGTTGCTGTGGCGCACAATCGCGCCCGCATGGCCCACGGATTCGCTGAAATCCGGCAGCATTTCCACCTCATGGCCCCACAGACGCAGCATCAATACCGTTTCATCGTCAAAGCGGCCTTCCAGTTTCAGCGAGTCTGACGATTGCCCCCAGGTACGGCCCAGCAGCCAGCGCGGCGCACTGACCGCCTGTTGCAGCGGCAGGCCCTGAATCACATGGCGGGTGAAAATCGCCGCCTGGGTCTGCGGCTGTCCATCGCCGCCCATCGCGCCATACACCATTGTCCGGCCATCTTTCAGCCGTGCGGCGGCGGGATTCAGGGTATGAAATGGCTGCTTGCCGGGCGCAAGGGCCAGCAGATGCTCAGGGTCGAGGCTGAACGCCGCGCCCCGGTTCTGCCAGGTAACGCCCGTGCCGGGCAGCACCACACCACTGCCAAACTCGTGATAGATGCTCTGAATAAAAGAGACAGCCAGACCGCTGCTTTCCATTACGCCCATCCAGACCGTATCGCCCGGTCCGCGTCCGCTGCCCCAGGCGGCGGCCTCGCCATCGGCGATCTGGCTGGCGAGCGTGGCGAGGTGATCGCTTTCCAGCAGCGCCTGCAAATCTTCGGTGACGTGACGCGGATCGGTGATGTGTTTGTCGCGCAGGGCAAAGGCTTTTTTGGTGGCTTCAACGATGCGGTGCACCGTCTGTGCGTCGTCAGCCTCGGCCATCTCCAGGCGATCGGTGATGCCGAGGATCGCCAGCGACACGACGCCCTGGGTCGGCGGAGCGATATTCCAGATGTCGCCTTCGCTGTGGGCGAGATGCAGCGGAGTCGTGCGACGGGCGCGATGCTGCTGCAGATCGGACAGCGTCACCGGCATGCCCAGCGTCGCCATCTCGTCGGCCATATGGTGAGCCAGCGGACCGCGATAAAAGCTGTCGAGTCCCTCTTCGGTGAGCTGGCTCAGGGTATTCGCTAGCGCGGGCTGGGTAAAACGGCTGCCCGGCTGCGGCACATCGCCGTCGGGCATAAAATGGGCACTAAAGCCGGGCTGATGCTGCAACTCACTGCGGAAGTTCGTGGTCGCGGCGGTCTGTGAGGCGCTCACCGGAATGCCGTCGGCGGCGTAGCGAATCGCATCCCGCAGCAGACGGGCCAGCGGCAGTGGCGGGGTGCCCATCTCCGCAGAGAGCGTCAGGGCCTCCTGCCAGCCGCTGACCGTACCGGCCACCGTCAGCGCCGCTTTCGGCCCACGATGGGGGATCTTCGGGTGATCGGCGTAAAAATCGCGGTGAGCCAGCGAACCGGCGGCACCGCTGGCGTCGATAGCGACAGGGCCGCCGCCGGGCGGCAGAATCAGCCAGAAGCCATCGCCGCCCAGTCCGTTCATGTGCGGATAGACCACAGCGATAGTCGCGGCAGCGGCTACCATCGCTTCAATGGCATTACCGCCATCACGCAGCACCGCGAGCGCACTTTCACTCGCCAGATGGTGTGGCGTTACCGCCATCCCCTGCGGGGCCATATTGCTTTGAATCATCTTTTTCTCGTTCTTTGGGTGACAGAACCCATAACAAAGCAAGAGCTGTTCCAGTTTTCATGCTCCGCTGACGATGCACCGGTTAACCTGGCGTAAATTGTGCTAGCTTCTGCTGAAACAAAAGTTACAGGACGCCTTATGAAACAGCTTGATGAACGACTCAGAAGTCACTATGCCCAGCTCTCTCCGCAGGAGCAGCGTATTGCCGACTTCGTGTTTGACCACTTCGATGATCTGATCAGCTACAACAGCGCCGAGCTGGCGCGGCTCAGTGGCGTGTCGAAAGCCACAGTCAGTCGACTGTTTAAGCGTCTGGGCTATGAGAAGTACAAGGATATGCGTGATGAGCTTCGCATCCTGCGCCAGAGCGGCATGCCGCTGACCGATAACCGGGATGCGGTGCAGGGCAATACGCTGCTGGCACGTCATTACAAGCAGGAGATGGCTAATCTGACGCAGTGGGTAAACAGCCTGGATGCCCGGCACTTTAACGAGGTGATTCAGCAGCTGGCGCAGGCTAAACGTCTCTTTATCATCGGCATGCGCAACGCCTATCCGGTAGCGCTGCATCTGCGACAGCAGCTGGTACAGGCGCGTTCGCAGGTGCATATTCTGCCGCAGCCGGGCCAGACGCTGGCTGAGGAGCTGGTGGATATCACGCCGGACGATATGGTCATTGTGATGGCGTTTCGTCGTCGTCCGCGCATCATTCGCCCACTGATGCAGCAGCTGCAGACGGCTGGCATCCCGCTGCTGGCGCTGTGTGAGCCACAGGCGCAGACGGTGATTGCGCTGGCACGCTGGCAGCTCTGTACGCCGCTCGACAGCGTTTCCGCCTTCGACAGTTACAGTGCCGCCATGAGCCTGGTTAACCTGATCGCCAATGCGCTGCTGCATGAAATGCTGGCACAGGGACGCCAGCGGATTCATCAGATCGCCGACCTTTACCAGCAGTTTGACGAGCTGGAGCACCGTTAACAGGCACCGTTTTGGTGCTTTGCCCCATTTCAGAACACCCCTTCCGCGGCGTGATTGCCCCGATTACGCCCTATTTCCGTAGAACTCTCTGTCGCTTAACCCTTTTTCTGTTGCCGCCCGGGTTGGCACATTAGTTGCAGATTGCTTGTCAAAGAATCTTTTGTTTCACGTTAATCTCACCGGGGTGCATAATGAAAAAAGTTTTGATGGCGGTTGCGACAGCGGCATTACTGATGGCACAAACGGGCAGTGCGCTGGCCGATCAATTGCAGGATATCCAGAAGCGCGGCGTCATCCGCGTCGCCGTGCCGCAGGATTTCCCGCCGTTTGGCTCGGTCGGCACTGACCTGCAGCCGCAGGGATATGACATCGACACGGCGAAATATCTGGCAAAGCAGATGAAACTTAAGTTGCAGCTGGTGCCGGTCAGCAGTGCCAACCGCGTGCCTTATCTGCAAACCGACAAGGTCGATCTGGTTATCTCCAGCATGGGTAAAAACCCCGAGCGTGAAAAGGTGATCGACTTTACCCGCGCCTATGCGCCGTTCTTTCTGGGCGTCTTCGGTCCGAAAGGCGATGAAATTAAAGCGGCGTCGGCTCTGAGCGGCAAGTCGATTGGCGTCACGCGCGGTGCGGTAGAGGACATGGTGCTCAGCGAAGTGGCCCCGAAAGATGCGCAGGTGAAACGCTATGAAGACAACAACACCACCTTGTCTGCGTATCTCTCCGGTCAGGTGCAGTATGTTGCGACCGGCAACCTGGTCGTCGCCGCCATTGCGCGCCAGAATCCGGCCAAAGCGCCCGTCGCGCAGTTTATGCTGAAAGATTCACCCTGCTTTATCGGCCTGAAGAAAGATGAGCCTGCGCTGAAAGCGAAAGTGAATGAACTGATTGAGCAGGGCATTAAAGATGGCACGCTGAATAAACTCTCTGAAGAGTGGCTGAAAGCACCGCTGCCTGCGAACCTCGGCGCCTGAGGACGGATTCATGATCGGGCAACTTAACTTTCCCGCCCTGTGGCCCTACTGGCCGGAGCTGCTCTCCGGTCTGTGGGTCACCATCCAGCTGACGGTGCTGGCGACCACCGGTGGCGTGGCGCTGGGCATTGCGGGCGCCGCGCTGCGCAGCGGCAAACCGAGCTGGATGAGCCGTCTGTGGGGCATCTATGTCGAGCTGATCCGCAATACGCCGTTTGTGGTGCAACTGTTCTTTATTGTTTTTGGTCTGCCTGCGCTGGGGCTGAAACTCACTGCGGGTGAGGCGGCGCTGCTGGCGATGCTGATCAATCTTGGCGCCTACAGCACCGAGATCATCCGCGCCGGGATCCAGGTGACGCCCAAAGGGCAGTGGGAAGCGGGACGGGTGCTGGGATTAACCCGCAGCCAGACCTTTCTGCGGGTCGTGCTGCCGCCTGCGCTGCAGCGCATTTATCCGGCGCTGGTGAGTCAGTGCATCATCGTCATGCTGGGCTCGTCGGTGGTGTCGCAGGTCTCCTATGAGGAGCTGACCTTCGCAGCCAACCTGATTCAGTCGCGCACCTTCTTAAGTTTTGAGGTCTATCTGGTGACCACGCTGATCTACCTGGCGTTGTCGATTGCGATGCGCCATCTGCTGCTGGCGATTGGCCGTAAATGGTTTGGAGTGCAGGCATCATGATGACGACCTTTACCGACTGGGACATCCTGCGCAATCTGCTGCTGGCGGCGCGCTGGACTCTGTTGCTGTCGCTGGTGGCCTTTGTCGGCGGCACGCTGGTGACGCTGCCGCTGCTGTTTCTGCGACTGCTGCAGCGTAAGTGGCTGACACGCGCGGTACGCGGTTACACCGCGCTGTTTCAGGGCACGCCGCTATTGATGCAGCTGTTCCTGGCGTTTTTTGGCGTCGGCCTGTTTGGTATTGATGTCGCGCCCTGGACCGCCGCCTCGCTGGCGCTGACCTTTTACACCAGCGCCTTTCTGGTCGACATCTGGTACGGCAGCATCCGCGCCCTGCCGAAAGGGCAGTGGGAAGCGTCGCGCTGCCTCGGCCTGACCTTCGGTCAGACGCTATGGCGGGTAGTGGCACCGCAGGCGATCCGCATCGGTATCGCCCCGACCGTAGGATTCGCGGTCCAGGTGATTAAGGGCACCGCGCTGGCGTCAATTATCGGCTTCATCGAGCTGACTAAAGCCGGCACCATTCTGAACAACGTGACCTATCAGCCGTTTAAAGTCTTTGGGCTGGTGGCGCTGGGCTACTTCCTGATGTGTTATCCGCTGTCTCGCTACAGCCAGTATCTGGAGAAAAAATTCAATGCCGCTCATCACCATTAATCAGGTGCAAAAATATTACGGCGACAACCATGTGTTGAAAGGCGTGGATCTGGATATCGACATGGGCGAAGTGATCTCGATCATCGGTCGCAGCGGATCGGGTAAAAGCACGCTGCTGCGCTGCATGAACGGTCTGGAAGGCTATCAGGAGGGCAGCATCAAGCTCGGCGGGATGACGATCACCGACCGCGATTCGCAGGCGCGTGAAATCAGCCGCTCGGTCGGGATGGTGTTTCAGAGCTTCAACCTGTTCCCGCACATGACGGCGCTGGAGAACGTCATGCTGGCGCCACGCCGTGTGCTGAAGAAAAGCGAGGCCGAGTGCCGGGCGCTGGCTGCGCAGATGCTGGAGAAGGTCGGGCTGGGCGAACGCCTTAACTACTATCCTGCCAGCCTCTCCGGCGGTCAGCAGCAGCGCGTGGCGATTGCCCGTGCGCTGGCGATGACGCCGAAAGTTTTACTCTGTGATGAGATCACCTCCGCGCTCGATCCCGAACTGGTGGGCGAAGTGCTCAAAGTTCTTGAGCAGCTGGCGGCAGAGGGAATGACGCTGATCCTCGTCACTCATGAAATGAACTTCGCCCGCGACGTGGGCGATCGTGTGGTCTTTATGCATCAGGGGCGTGTCTGGGAGCAGGGCGACAGTAAAACGCTGTTCGCCCAGCCGCAGACGCCGGAACTTAAGCAGTTTATCTCTTCGGTTCGCCTCTGATTCTGAAAAAGGAAAGGAAGATGGATATCAATCACTACCCGCAACTCAATCCGCCACAGCGTCTGCTGATGGGACCTGGGCCGATCAACGCGGATCCCCGCGTGCTGCGCGCCATGTCGAGTCAGCTGCTGGGGCAGTACGATCCCGCGATGACCCACTACATGAATGAAGTGATGGCGCTCTATCGCGGCGTGTTTCGCACAGAGAACCGCTGGACGCTGCTGATTGACGGCACCTCCCGCGCCGGTATCGAAGCCATTCTGCTGTCATCGATCCGGCCTGGCGACAAAGTGCTGGTGCCGGTGTTTGGCCGCTTCGGTCATCTGCTGTGCGAAATTGCCCGCCGCTGTCGTGCGGAAGTCCACACCATTGAAGTGCCGTGGGGTGAAGTCTTTACCCCGGACCAGATCGAAGATGCGATTAAAAAAGTGCGACCGCGCCTGCTGCTGACCGTGCAGGGTGACACCTCGACCACCATGCTGCAGCCGCTGGCGCAGTTAGGCGCAATCTGCAAACAGTATGACGTGCTGTTCTACACCGATGCTACCGCGTCGCTGGCGGGTAACGCGCTGGAAACGGACGCCTGGGGACTGGATGCCGTCTCGGCGGGGATGCAGAAATGCCTGGGCGGCCCATCGGGTACCTCGCCGATCACCCTGAGCGCAGAGATGGAAGCCGTGATCCGCAAACGCAAATGCGTAGAGCAGGGGATCCGCACCGAAGCACATCAGGATGGCGAAGAGGAGATGATCTACTCCAACTATTTTGATCTCGGCATGATCATGGATTACTGGGGCCCGGAGCGGCTCAACCATCATACCGAAGCCACCAGTGCGCTGTTTGGCGCGCGCGAGTGCGCCCGTCTGATCCTGCAGGAGGGGCTGGATAACGGCATCGCCCGTCACAAACTGCACGGTGAAGCGATGCTGAAAGGCATTCAGGGGATGGGGCTGAAGACCTTCGGCGACCTGAAAAACAAAATGAACAACGTGCTGGGCGTGATGATCCCGTCTGGCGTGAATGGCGATCAGGTGCGCAAACTGATGCTGGAAGATTTCGGCATTGAGATTGGCACCTCGTTTGGCCCGCTGCATGGCAAGGTGTGGCGCATCGGCACCATGGGCTACAACGCGCGCAAAGACTGCGTGATGCAGACGCTGTCCGCGCTGGAAACGGTGCTGACCTATGTCGGCTATCGCACGCCACAGGGTGCCGCCGCGCAGGCCGCCTGGGATCACTACGGGAGCCACGCATGATGATGAGCGCCAGCGAAGCCCAGGCCGCTGCACAGCGCGTTATGGCGCGCTGCGATGCGCTGGCGGCGATCAGCGAAACGGCTGAGGGGCTGACCCGCGTCTACCTCTCGCCAGAACATCTGCGCGCCAACGCCTGTGTCGGTGAATGGATGCAGGCGGCGGGAATGCAGGTGTGGCAGGATGCGGTCGGCAATATCTGCGGGCGCTACGAGGCGGCAGAAGCGGGTGCGCCTGCGCTGCTGCTTGGCTCGCATCTCGACACGGTGCGCAACGCCGGTCGCTACGACGGAATGCTGGGCGTACTCAGCGCCATTGAAACCGTGCAGTGGCTTAACGAACATCAGTGCCGCCTGCCGCTGGCGATTGAGGTGATTGGTTTCGGCGACGAAGAGGGCACCCGTTTTGGCATTACGCTGCTCGGCAGTCGTGGCATTACTGGCAGCTGGCCGCAAAGCTGGGTGACCCATCCTGACGGCAACGGCATCACCGTAGCGCAGGCGATGGCCGATGTCGGGCTCGATAGCGACAGAATCGCCTCTGCGGCACGGCGGGTTGACGATATCGTCGGGTATCTTGAGCTGCACATCGAGCAGGGCCCCTGCCTGGAGCAGGAGGATCTGGCGCTGGGCGTGGTTACGGCGATCAACGGTGCGCGCCGGCTCAACTGCCGTTTTACCGGAGAAGCGGGCCATGCGGGCACCGTGCCGATGACCCATCGCAAAGATGCGCTGGCCGCCGCTGCCGAGTGGATGGTGTTTATCGAGCAGACGACGCGTGAGCAGGACCCGCAGCTGGTCGCCACCGTCGGCACGATTAACTGCGCGCCGGGGGCGGTCAATGTCATTCCGGGTGAGATATCACTGTCGCTGGACGTGCGTGGTCCGCTGGATAATCCGCTGGAGACGCTACTCTCCAGCCTGTTAACCCAGGCCGAGGCGATTGCGCTTCGCCGTGGACTTCGCTTCGAGTCGAACGAATATTATCGCATCGGTGCCACCGCCTGTGACTCTGCGCTGCAACAGGCGCTGAGCCATGCGGTTGAAACGGTGCAGGGTCGCAGCCTGTCGCTGCCGAGCGGCGCCGGGCACGACGCTATCGCCATCGCTGAACGCTGGCCGGTCGGCATGTTATTTGTGCGTAACCATCGCGGCATCAGCCATCATCCGGCGGAGTCGGTGGCGGTGGAAGATGTGGCACCTGCGCTGCAGGCTTATTTACAGGCGGTCTCGCTGATTGCCGGACGGAGCTGAACATGGAATTAGCCGCATTTAATCAGCTTTCCGCTGTCGAAGCGCAGGCGGCCATCCGGCACTGTGTGGCGCTCCCGCACTGGCAACAGGCGCTGGTGGCGGCCCGGCCTTTTGCCACCACCGATGCATTACTGGCAACTGCCGATGCGCTGGCGCGTCAGTGGCAGCAGCCTGAACTGGAGGCCGCACTGTCGGCACATCCGCGCATCGGTGAACGCGCAAACGGTGCAGATAAAGAAGCCGCGTTGTCGCGCGGCGAGCAGTCTGCAATGCAGCAGGCCGATCACGCTCTGCAACAGGCGATGCAGCAGGGCAATCAGGCATATGAAGCGCGTTTTGGCCGGGTGTTCCTGATACGCGCCAGAGGGCGCAGCGGCGAGCAGATGCTGGCAGAGTTGCAGCGCCGGTTGCAGAATAGTGAGGTTACCGAGCAGCAGGAGGCGCTGGACCAGCTGCGTGAAATTACTCTGTTACGCCTGAAGGAGACGATGCAATGAGTACCGTGACGACCCATATTCTTGACACGGCGCTGGGCAAACCGGCCAGCGGCGTGGCGATTTCACTGGAGCAGAACAGCCCGGAAGGGTGGTTTCCGATTTCTCAGGGTGAAACGGACAGCGACGGACGTCTGAAAGATCTGACGCCTGAGCCGCTTACGCCGGGTCATTACCGTTTAACGGCGGAAATTGGCGACTATTTTGCCGTCGCCGGTCGGGATGCGCTCTACGTCAGCGCGCAGATCGATTTTGTCATTGCCGAGGCGGGCAGCCACTTTCACCTGCCGTTTCTGATTTCGCCCTGGTCGTGGTCAACTTATCGCGGCAGTTAAAGGCTGATGGCCGCGCCTGCGATTTACAGCGAAAAACGATCCGCATCCTGCCAGGCCGGAAAACGCTCGCGGTAAGCATTAAGTGCGTCCAGCGACAGCTCAGCATCCAGTCGGGCGCGCTGATGCGGCTCGGCTGCGCTAAGGATCTCGCCCTGCGGCGAAATAATCTGGCTGTCGCCACTATAGTGATGCTGATTGCCGTCACTGCCGACGCGGTTACAGCCTGCCACATACGCCTGATTTTCAATCGCCCGCGCTAACAGCAGCGCCTGCCAGTGCAGCGCGCGTGGCGCAGGCCAGTTGGCGACATAGAGCGCCAGATCGTAATCGTTGCGGTTGCGCGAGAAGACCGGGAAGCGCAGGTCGTAACAGATTTGCGGCAGGATGCGCCAGCCGCGCCACTCAAAGACCTGACGCTGCTCACCAGGCAGATAGTGATGATGCTCGTCCGCCATGCGGAACAGGTGACGCTTGTCATACTGATGCAGCGTGCCGTCCGGCTCGACCAGCAGGAAACGATTTACCGCGCCGTTTTCGGTCTGGATTGCCGCGCTGCCGCCGATCAGCGCATCGGTGCGACGGGCATGCTGATGCAGCCATTCAACCACCTGCGCCTCTGGCAGGGAGCTCTTTGCCGCCTCCATCGCGAAGCCGGTAGTAAACATCTCTGGCAGCAGAATCAGATCGCGTCCGGTGAATCCGGCCAGCTGCGCGTCAAAATGGCGCAGGTTGGCCTCGCCATCCATCCAGCTCAGCGTCTCCTGCAAAACGGTAATTTTTAAAGCTGACATAAGCGCTCCGCGGCGGCATCTAATGTCGCCGGCTGTTTGGCAAAACAGAGGCGGATCAGTTTATAGGGGAAAGCATCGGCGCAGAACACCGACAGGGGAATCGCGGCGATGCCCACTTCGCGGGTCAGCCACTGGCAGAAACTGACATCATCCAGATCGGAGATGGCGCTGTAATCGACCAGCAAAAAGTAGGTGCCTTCGCAGGGCAGCACCTTAAAGCGGCTGTTGCTCAGTGCCGTCGCCAGTCGATCGCGGCGATCGCGATAGAACGCCGGCAGCTCAAGATAGTGTTCCGGATGCTCACGCAGCATATCGGCGATCGCCAGCTGCGCCGGGGTATTCACCGAGAAGGTCAGGTACTGATGCACCTTGCGCAGTTCGGCGCTGATTGCCGCAGGGGCAATGCAGTAACCCACTTTCCAGCCGGTCATGTGGAACGTCTTGCCAAACGACGATACCGCAATGGCGCGCTGCCGCAGTTCAGGATGGGCCAGCACGCTGGCGTGGCCCGTCTCATCGAAGCAGATGTGCTCATACACTTCGTCGCTCAGCACATAGATTGGGTGCTGAGCAATTGCCTGCCACAGCGCGGCGAAATCCTGCTGCTGCCAGACGGTGGCCGAAGGATTGTGCGGCGTATTCAGGATCACCAGCCGGGTTTTGTCACTCAGTAGCGCAGCAAACGCCTGCCAGTCCACCCGAAAAGCGGGCGGTTGCAGCGTAATGCGTTTCATCACGCCGCCCGACAGCTCCACCGCAGGGGCATAGCTGTCGTAGCTGGGATCAAAGCAGATCACCTCATCGCCTGGCCGCACCAGCGCGGTAATCGTCGCATAAAGCGCTTCTGTTGCGCCCGCCGTCACCGTGATTTCCGCCTCAACATCCGGACGATAGTCATAAAGTCGCGCGGTTTTCTCTGCAATCGCCTCACGCAACGGCAGCGCACCGGTCATCGGCGCATACTGATTCGCGCCCTGGCTGACGTGATACGCCAGTCGCTGCTGCAGATAGTCCGGGCCGCTGAAATCGGGAAAGCCCTGTGAGAGATTGATGGCGTTGTGCTGCTGCGCCAGCGCACTCATCTGGCTGAAAATCGTGGTGCCGAGCAGAGGGAGTTTACTCTCGGGGATCAGGTTGTGCTGCGTCATGGTGTCAGGCCTTAAGCGCGAAGATTGATGCGGTGTCACCCGGTGTTTGTGCCACTATAAACAGGATGGTAGTATTTGGCAATCAAGACGCTTAGACGGCTAAATGCGTCATGCTCCACACCTCAGCTTCGTTAGCTTCGTTTGCTTACCCCGGTCACTGACAAGTGTCAGCTCACGGGGATGCGCGCACTTGCTGCCTCGCTGAGATGCGGATCATTTCGCATTTACATGCGCCATGTTACACACGGTCCATTTAGCATTTACATGCGTCATGAGCTGCGCGTCGGCGGCGTTGGCTACCCGTACTTATCCGGAATTATATTTCACCGCAAGGAACCTTTATGTCGCAGAGTCTTCCGTTAGATCAACTGGTCGCCGCCTGTCACTGGATTGGGGCGAAAGGCTGGGCACCGGCCACCGGCGGGAATATGTCCGTGCGCCGTGATGAACATGTCTGCCTGCTGAGTGAATCGGGCAAAGATAAAGGCACGCTGACGCGGGATGACTTTATCGAGGTCGATATCGCCACCAGCCAGTCGCTCTCTGGCCGTAAGCCGTCGGCAGAAACCGGGCTGCACACGATGATCTATCGCCTCTTTCCGGAGGCGGGCGCGGTGCTGCACACCCACACGGTCAATTCGACCGTACTGTCGCGGGTGGAGCAGGGTGCGGCGCTGCTGCTGCATGGCTATGAGATGCAAAAATCGTTAAGCGGCCAGCACACCCACCTGGATACCCTGGCGATTCCCGTTTTCGACAACAGCCAGGACATTACGGCGCTGGCGTCAGAAATTGAAGATTACGCTGCCCGCTTTCCGCTGCGTTATGGCTTTCTGCTGCGCGGCCACGGCTTAACCTGCTGGGGCCAGGATGTCAGCGAAGCCCGCCGTCATCTGGAAGGTCTGGAATTTTTATTCGAATGTGAACGTCAACGTCGCCTGCTGGAGAAAGCATGATTCGCGCCATTGTTACTGATATCGAAGGCACCACCAGCGATATCCGCTTTGTACATAACATCCTGTTTCCCTATGCCCGCCAGCACCTGCCGGACTTCGTGCGTAACAATGCGCACCAGCCCGAGGTGGCAGCGGCGCTGCAGTCGGTGCGTGAAGAGGCCGATCAGCCGCAGGCCGATCTGAACGGGGTGACGGACATTCTGCTGAGCTTTATGGACCAGGATCGCAAATCCACCGGCCTGAAAGCGCTGCAGGGGATGATCTGGCGTGACGGCTACGTGAACGGCAGTTTTACCGGTCATCTCTATCCCGACGTCCTGCCTGCGCTGCGCCACTGGAAGGCGCAGCGCATTGAACTTTATGTATATTCCTCCGGCTCGGTTGCGGCGCAGAAATTGTTATTTGGCTACAGCGACGAAGGTGATATTACTGGCCTGTTCAGCGGCTATTTTGATACGCACGTGGGTGCCAAACGCGAAGTCGCGGCTTATCGCGCCATCGCCGCTGAAATTGGTCGGCCAGCGGCGCAGCTGCTGTTTCTCTCCGATATTCATCAGGAGCTGGATGCCGCCGCAGAGGCGGGCTGGCAGACAATGCAATTACTGCGTGGCGAAGCGGACGACGAGAGCCGCCATCGTCAGGTGACTGATTTTACCCAGATTAACCCGGAGTCGATTTAGGATGAGCGCACTGACTATTTTTACCGACCGCGAAGCCAGCCAGCCGGTGTGGCACAGCACTGACGCGGAAGCGATTCGTGACCGCCTGAATGCTAAAGGTGTCCGTTTTGAGCGCTGGGAAGCCGATCGCGATTTGGGTGAGAACCCGGATGCCGAAACGGTGATCAACGCCTATCAGCATGCGATTGATCGGCTGGTGGCGGAGAAGGGCTATCAGAGCTGGGACGTGATCAGCATGCGTGCCGACAATCCGCAGAAAACCGTGCTGCGCGAGAAGTTTCTCAATGAGCATACGCACGGTGAAGATGAGGTGCGTTTCTTTGTCGAGGGGGCCGGGCTGTTCTGCTTGCATCTGGATGGTGAGATCCTGCAGATCCTGTGCGAGAAAAATGATCTGATCTCGGTGCCCGCGGGCACGCCGCACTGGTTTGATATGGGATCGTCACCGCACTTCACGGCTATCCGTATTTTCGATAATCAGGAAGGCTGGGTAGCGAACTTTACCGGCGATAAGATTGCGGATGCCTATCCGCGTCTGGCGTAATCAGCCCGTCGTTTTCGCAAGGCGTTTGCCGCTCACGGTAAACGCCTTGCAGACCGTTACTGCGGCTGGAAGATGCCGTTCTGTACCTGGTCAGGCGTGACCACGCCGGTATCCAGCACCCAGCCGCTGATCAGGGCGGCGGGCGTAACATCAAACGCCGGATTGTAAACCTTTGCCGCTTCCGGTGCCCACTGCACGCTGCCAAAACTGCCGGCTACGCCCGTCACTTCGCTGGCGGCGCGCTGCTCAATGGGAATCGCTGCGCCATCAGGACAGCTGCGATCCAGCGTAGTGTGTGGGGCCGCTACGTAAAACGGAATCTGATGATAATGCGCCAGCACCGCCAGGCTGTAGGTGCCGATTTTATTCGCCACATCGCCGTTGGCGGCAATGCGGTCAGCGCCGACCCACACCGCATCCACTTCTCCACGGGCCATCAGGCTGGCGGCCATGGAATCGGTGATCAGCGTGTAAGGAACCGCCAGTTCGCCCAGCTCCCAGGCGGTTAACCGGCCGCCCTGTAACAGCGGGCGGGTTTCATCCACCCAGACATTCTTAATCAGCCCCTGCTGATGGGCGCGGGCAATCACGCCCAGCGCCGTACCGACGCCAGCGGTGGCCAGCCCGCCGGTATTGCAGTGGGTCAGCAACTGGCTATGGGGTTTCACCAGCGTGCAGCCCGCGTCAGCGATGGCATCACACAGCAGCTTATCCTCCTGCACCAGCCGCCAGGCTTCTTCAGCCAGCGCGGGGGTAAAGTCTGGCTGTGCCAAGGCCACTTTCATCCGATCCAGGTTGTTCATCAGATTGACCGCAGTAGGGCGGGCGGCACGCAGGGTCTCCAGTGCCTGCGCCAGTTCAGCGCGCGTCAGTCCCTGTTCTGCCAGCAGCGCCAGCAGCAGCGAGGCGGAGAGGCCGATCAGCGGTGCACCGCGCACCCGCAGCGCGTGAATATGTTCAATCAGCTGAGGCACGCTGTGCGCGGGCAGCCAGTTCTTCTGCTGCGGCAGCGCCTGCTGATCCAGAATCCAGAGCTGATTGTCACGAATCTGTAAACTGGTGGTTTGAAGTGTCTGCATTGTGGGTGAAATCCATGTTGCGTTAATGATGCGTATTGTGCCAACATGCTGAACGGATGTATAGACGTCTGAACGGCTTATTATCCCTGAGTGACCCCCTTCGAATGATAAGGAACAGGCAATGTCGCAATACCGTACCTTTACTGCTGCTGATGCTGTGGAATATGCCCGACAATTTGGCGGCGTGGACAATCCTGCCGCGCTGAGCAGCGCAGAAGAGATTGGTGATGGCAACCTTAACCTGGTGTTTAAAATTTATGACGATCAGGGCAACAGTCGGGTGGTGGTCAAGCAGGCGCTGCCCTATGTGCGCTGCGTAGGGGAGTCCTGGCCACTGACGCTGGATCGGGCGCGGCTGGAAGCGCAGACCCTGGTCGAACACTACAAATATTGTCCGCAGCATACGGTGAAGATCACCCATTATGATGCGGAGCTGGCAGTGATGGTGATGGAAGATCTCTCCAGCCATCGCATCTGGCGCGGCGAGCTGGTGAAAGGCGCGTATTACCCGCAAGCGGCGCAGCAGTTAGGCGACTATCTGGCGCAGACCCTGTTCCATACTTCCGACTTCATCCTGCATCCGCATCAAAAAAAGGCGGAAGTGGCGCGTTTCATTAATCCGGAAATGTGTGAAATCACCGAAGATCTTTTCTTTAACGATCCTTACACCAACCATGAGCGCAACAGCTATCCCGCTGCGCTTGAGCCCCTGGTCGCCAGCCTGCGTGATGACGATGCGTTGCGCATTGCGGTGGGCGGCCTTAAACATCGCTTCTTTGCCCATGCTGAAGCGCTGCTGCATGGCGATATTCACAGCGGCTCGATTTTCGTTGCGGACGGCAGCCTGAAAGCGATTGATGCAGAATTTGGCTATTTTGGCCCTATCGGTTTTGATGTCGGCACCGCCATCGGCAACCTGCTGATTAACTACTGCGGCCTGCCGGGTCTGCTGCCTCCGCGTGAGGCCGCCGATGCACGCGAGCAGCGTCTCAGCGATGTTCACACCCTCTGGACGACCTTTGCGTCAGGCTTCCTGGCGCTGGCGGCAGAGAAGACCCGCGATGAGGCGCTGGCTTATCCAGGCTATTCGCAAGCATTTCTGCGTAAAGTGTGGGCCGATACCATCGGTTACTGCGGCACCGAACTGATTCGCCGCACGGTGGGGATGTCTCACGTGGCGGATATGAAGCTGATTGCCGATCCGGCAATGCGTACCGACTGCATCCGCAATGCGATTAACCTGGGACGTACGCTGATTCTGGCAGCCGATCACGTCGAAGATGTGGATGCGCTGATTGCCCGCATCCGTCAGGCGGGATAAAAAAAGCCGACATGATGTCGGCTTTCAGGTAAATCAAAGGCTGGCTGTAAGAGTGTGACCGCGCCGGTAACAGGGTCAGATCGGAAAGTCGCTAAAGCCATCCCTGGCTCGCTCGTCCCGCGCAATTACGCACCTCATCCCTGAGGTGCGCCCGTAAACGGGCCAACGCTTTGCGTTGTTCAAAAACGCTCCCGGCGTTTTTGTCCGTGGCACGGGACGCTTTCCTCTTCTGACCCTGCTCCCTGCGCCTTAAGCTAATCGATTGTGGTCAGATTCACCTGGATTTGTCATTGTCAGCTCTTTTTGGCCGACGAGGCGTCGACCTCTGAAAACAGTGCTGACTCCCATCGCTTTAAGTTCAGTACCCGATGCTGATATCACATCGGCCCTGAATCTTATGCCGCCTCACTTGCCCGTGACGCAGGCTGAGGGGCTTTCTCTGGCACCGGTACGGCCAGTGCCTCCGGCTCAAACTCATCGACGTTAATCGAACGCAGACGACTGGCTTCAGCACGCTTCAACACGTCAGCCTCTTTAGCATCAATCCAGCCCTGCTCCAGCGCACGCTTCGCCAGCGCGTCCAGCCGGGTAAAGGAGAGGTGCTGTTTCGTCTGTTTACACAGCCTGTCATGGATCACTTCTGCCGCCATCACATCCTGCAGCGCCTGTTCCAGCTGACCGGCAGGGTTGTGCTCACTCGGCGTCAGATACATGCCACGGCCCAGACGGCTGCGGGTAGCCGACGGCTGTTGCAGCATTTTCGCCAGCTGATGATCCAGGCGATCAGATGGCGCAGGGCAGTGATGACCGCCAGCAAAAATGGTCATCCGCAATGCACCCGCCACCAGACGGTTCGGGAAGTTACGCAGCAAATCGTCGATAGCCACTTCCGCCTGATGCAGCGCATCCTGCACGCCCCAGTGAACCAGCGGCAGATCGGCTTCGTTGCGGCCTTCATCGTCATAGCGTTTCAGCGTCGCAGAGGCAAGATAGAGCTGGCTCAGCACATCGCCCAGACGCGCCGAAATACGCTCGCGGCGTTTCAGGCTGCCGCCCAGTACCACCATCGACACATCAGAGAGCAACGCCAGATTGGCACTGATGCGGTTCAGGTGCTGGTAATAACGGCGGGTGCCATCCCGGGTCGGACTGGCGCTGGTGCGCCCTGCGGTTAAGCCCAGCCACAGGCTGCGCATAGTGCTGCTGCCCACGTGCCCGATATGGCTGAACAGCGCCCCGTCAAACGCATTAACATCGTTGCTGGCTGCGGCCGCCATCTCCTGCAGCACATAAGGATGGCAGCGAATCGCGCCCTGTCCGAAGATAATCATGCTGCGGGTCAGAATGTTAGCGCCTTCCACCGTGATAGCGATCGGTGCGCCCTGATAGGCACGGGCCAGGAAGTTGCTGTTGCCGAGCATGATGCCTTTACCGCCCGCAATATCCATGGCGTCGATAATGGCGCGCTGACCGCGATGGGTGCAGTGATATTTCACAATCGCCGACAGCACTGCCGGTTTTTCACCCTGCATAATCCCGGCGGTAATCAGCGTGGCCGCCGCATCCATCACGTAAGCGTTACCGGCGATGCGCGCCAGCGGCTCTTCAATCCCTTCCATCTTACCGATTGAAACCCGGAACTGACGGCGGATATGGGCATAGGCACCTGTCGCCAGCGCCACACTTTTCAGGCTGCCGGTTGAGTTCGATGGCAGCGTAATACCGCGGCCTACTGACAGACATTCCACCAGCATCCGCCAGCCCTGGCCGGCCATTTCCGGCCCGCCGATAATATAGTCAATCGGTACAAAGATATTGTTGCCGCGCGTCGGCCCGTTCTGGAACGGTACGTTAAGCGGGAAGTGGCGATGGCCAATTTCCACGCCGGGGGTATTCGTTGGAATCAGCGCACAGGTAATGCCAGGATTCTCATTGTCGCTGAGCAGATGCTCCGGGTCGGAAAGCTTGAATGCCAGGCCCAGCACGGTGGCGATTGGCGCCAGCGTAATGTAGCGCTTGTTCCAGGTCAGGCGCATGCCCAGCACCTGCTGACCCTTCCATTCGCCCATGCAGACGACGCCGGTATCGGGGATCGCACCGGCATCTGAACCCGCTTCCGGGCTGGTCAGCGCAAAGCAGGGGATCTCATCGCCGCGTGCCAGCCGCGGTAAATAGTGATTTTTCTGATCTTCGGTGCCGTAGTGCTGCAGCAGTTCGCCCGGACCCAGTGAGTTAGGCACGCCCACGGTAATCGCCAGAATCCCGGAAACGCCTGACAGTTTTTGCAACACGCAGGCCTGTGCATAGGCGGAGAAATCGAGTCCGCCATACTCTTTCTTAATGATCATCGCGAAGAAGCGGTGCTCTTTCAGATAAGCCCAGAGTTCCGGCGGCATATCGGCCAGCTCATGGGTAATCTGGAAATCGTTAGCCATGCGGCACGCTTCTTCAACCGGGCCATCGAGGAAAGCCTGCTCTTCGGCAGTCAGGCGCGGCTGTGGATAGTTGTGCAGCTTCTGCCAGTCCGGTTTGCCCTGGAACAGATCGCCTTCCCACCAGGTGGTGCCCGCATCAATCGCTTCTTTCTCGGTGCGTGACATCGGCGGCATCACCTTCTGGAAGCGCTGAAAGATCGGCTTTGAAAACAGGCTGCGGCGCAGTGACGGCAGGTTAAATGGCAGCAGGATGATCGCCAGCGGCAACAGCAGCCACGGCGTCCAGAGATGAGCAACAGCCATCGCCGCAGTCCACAGCAACAGGATGGCGCTGCTGAGCCGCAACGACAGGCGGTGATAGAACAGGGCGCCAATCAGCGCCACAGTGGCAAGTATCGAAACAACCATCATAATGAACCGCTCCAAGTAGTAAGAGGTCTGACCTGTTATGTAGAGAGGTTTAGAGTAGTTGAAGGGATTTATCAATTTGTTTACATCGCAATTACAACCTGCCTCACAAAAACCGTTTTTAGCCCATTTTTGCATCAACTGTGGCAATGATCATCGCCGCCACTATCTGGCCGGACATGGCATGACGCTTTGCGCTGACCGGCCATTCCGTTAAACTTGCTGCGATTAACCTCTCCTAAAAAAGGACATCCCTATGTACCAGGACATCATCCGCTCTGAGCTTAATGAAGCTGCTGATACGCTGACTAAATTCCTCAGCGATGACGCCAATATTCATGCGATTCAACGTGCTGCGGTGCTGCTGGCTGACAGTTTCAAGGCGGGCGGCAAGGTGCTTTCCTGCGGTAACGGCGGTTCACATTGTGATGCGATGCATTTCGCCGAAGAGCTGACCGGTCGCTACCGTGAAAATCGTCCTGGCTATCCGGCGATTGCTATCTCTGATGTCAGCCATCTCTCCTGCGTCAGTAATGACTTTGGTTATGACTATGTCTTTTCGCGCTATGTGGAAGCGGTAGGACGACCAGGCGATGTGTTGCTGGGCCTCTCAACCTCCGGCAACTCTGCCAATATTATTAAAGCGATTGAAGCTGCGCGTGCGCAGGGGATGAAAGTGATCACCCTGACCGGTAAAGATGGCGGTAAGATGGCAGGCAGTGCCGATATTGAAATCCGCGTGCCGCACTTTGGTTATGCCGATCGCATCCAGGAGATCCACATTAAAGTGATCCACATCCTGATGCTGCTGATCGAAAAAGAGATGGTGAAATAACTGCGCTGGCCTCCTGCCTGACGGGAGGCCGCAAAATCAGAGGTGGTGGCTATGTGCGAATTGCTCGGGATGAGCGCCAATGTTCCCACGGATATCTGTTTCAGCTTTACCGGACTGGTTCAGCGGGGCGGTGGAACCGGGCCTCACAAAGATGGCTGGGGCATTACCTTTTACGAAGATAAAGGTTGTCGTACGTTTAAAGATCCGCTGCCGAGCTTTAACTCGCCGATTGCGCGTCTGGTGCAGGAGTATCCGATCAAATCACATTCGGTGGTGGCGCACATCCGCCAGGCGAATCGTGGTCAGGTGTCGCTGGAAAACACCCACCCATTTACCCGCGAGCTGTGGGGCCGAAACTGGACCTACGCGCACAACGGTCAGCTTAAAGGCTATCGTCAACTGGAGACCGGTACATTCCGGCCCGTGGGCGAAACGGACAGTGAGAAGGCGTTCTGCTGGATCCTGCATCAGCTGGCGACACGCTATCCACGCACGCCGGGCAACTGGCCTGCGGTGTTTCGTTTTATCGGAGAGCTGGCCGGTTCGTTACGGCAGAAGGGCGTGTTTAACATGCTGCTGTCAGATGGCCGCTATCTGATGGCCTTCTGCTCCACCAACCTGTTCTGGATAACCCGCCGGGCACCGTTTGGCCGGGCGCAGTTACTGGATCAGGATGTGGAGGTTGATTTTCAGCAGCACACCACGCCGCATGACGTGGTGACGGTGATTGCTACGCAGCCACTGACGGCCAATGAAACCTGGCAACGGATTGCGCCAGGTGAATGGGCGTTATTCTGCCTTGGAGAGCGCCAGGAATGAACGTGAAGCGGCTTCGGGACTGGCTAACACCGGTGCCGGGCTGCTGTTCATCACATATTTCCCGCTGGCGACATTGACCATCGGCGGCTGGTGATATTTCGCAAAGTACGCATAGCCCGGCTGCAACTGTTGCCAGAAACTGGCATCGCTGGAGTAGCGGTGACGCTGCATGTTGCTGTCGGTCATGCGGAACGGATAGATGCTGATGCTGACATCCTGCTGGCCGTTACGCAGCGCCGCGTTCACATAAGTAAAAATCTCATCCATATAGGCGTTGGTCATGGCATAGCAGCCAATCGACTTACAGTCGCCATGAATCATCAGGTAGTTGCCGCTATAGCCCTGATTACGATCGTACTGATTCGGAAAGCCAATATTAATCGCGCGATAAAACCGGCTGTCCGGCTTCAGCTGATTCAGCTTCACGTTGTAAAAACCTTCCGGGCTTTTGAAATCGCCTTCACGACGTTTCGGGCCGAGGCCGCCAGAAAAGTTACAGATGCGATAGGTATCCAGCAGGCGGAATTCATTACCGATTTTGCCGTAGAGTTCGAGCGTGCGTTCTTCCTTGAAAATCTGGATATAGACCGGGGTACCGAGTAACTGCTTCTTTAATTCTTTGCTGACCGGTGCCGCTGAGACGGGTTCGGGTGTCATTGCCATGCTGAGGGCTGGCAGTAAAATCATCGCAAACAGGAGTGCGATTTTGCCCATGCTGTGTATACCTTGAGGTGAAGAGAACATGACGCAAAATGTGCGTCTTTGTTTGCATTATCGGAACTGTCCGCTACCGCAGCGCAACATTAAACATTGTCTGTTTTTTTAGCAAGACGCCGACAGCCAGATTCGCGATTTACTGAAAGATATTCGGCCACAAATTTGTAAACTTTAATTGTGGGCGCGACAAATATTGCAGTTACCCCTGCCAACTGTATACTTATCCAGTGCCGGAGGGGGTATGCGTAAAATCATTCATGTCGATATGGACTGCTTCTATGCCGCGGTGGAGATGCGTGATAATCCCCAGCTGCGCGATATCCCGATCGCTATTGGTGGCAGCCGCGAACGCCGCGGCGTGATCAGCACCGCTAACTATCCGGCCCGCAAATTTGGCGTGCGCAGTGCCATGCCAACCGGCATGGCACTTAAGTTATGTCCGCATCTGCGTCTGCTGCCAGGCCGTTTCGACGCCTATAAAGAAGCCTCCGCACAAATTCGCGATATCTTTACCCGCTACACGCCGCTGATCGAACCGCTCTCCCTCGATGAAGCCTATCTGGATGTCACCGACAGTCCGCACTGTCACGGCTCCGCCACGCTAATGGCGCAGGCGATCCGCGCCACCATCTACCGTGAAACCGGGCTTACCGCGTCAGCGGGTATCGCGCCGATTAAGTTTCTGGCAAAGATCGCCTCGGATCTGAATAAGCCGGACGGACAGTATGTGATTACCCCGCCAGAGATGGCCGGTTTTCTGCTGCCCCTGCCGCTGGCGAAAATTCCAGGCGTCGGCAAGGTCTCGGCCAAAAAGCTGGAGGAGATGGGGCTGGTCACCTGTGGCGACGTGCAGAAGGCAGATTTAGCGCTGCTGCTGAAGCGCTTTGGAAAGTTTGGCCGGGTGCTGTGGGAGCGCAGTAACGGCATTGACGATCGCGAAGTTATCGTCGAGCGCGAGCGTAAATCGCTGGGGGTGGAACGCACGCTGGCAGAAGATATCAGCGACTGGGACGCCTGCCTGGAGATTATCGACTTTCTCTATGCTGAACTGGATCGCCGGCTGACGCAGATACGACCTGACAAACAGGTGGCGCGGCAGGGCGTGAAACTGAAATTCAGCGATTTCCAGCAGACGACCCAGGAGCATATCTGGCCGGTACTGAATAAAGAGGACATGATTGCCATCGCCCGGAAAACCTGGGATGAGCGTCGTGCCGGGCGTGGCGTGCGGCTGGTGGGACTGCATGTCACCATGGTGGATCCCCAGCTGGAGCGTCAGCTGCTGCTGGGTCTGTAACGATCAGCCTCACCGCCCGATGAGGCTGACCTCCGATTACTTCTTATATTTCGCCGCCAGAGTCGCAAACCACGGGGCAACGAAATCCTCATTGCTGCCCCAGCCCGGAATAATCCTGTTCAGCGATGCAACGTTCACCGCGCCAGGCTGACTGTTGAGCTGCTGCTGAGAGATTGACGCGGCTTTAAACTGGTAAGTCGCTGGTGTCTCTTCACCGGCAATCTTCTTCGCGACCAGACGCATATTCACCGCGCCGATGGTTTTAGGATCGACCGCCACCGTCTGCACCCACGGGCTGTTTTTCTCGCGCATCAGCTGCAAATCCTGGTTCGAGACATCAATGCTGTAGAGCTTGATCTCAGTACGGCCATTCTCCTGTAGCGCTTTGTAAGCGCCCTGGCTGAAGGCATCCCACGCACCCCAGATCGCGTCGATTTTGCCTTTCGGGTATTTCGCCAGAATCGCACCAATCTTGTTGGCCGTATCGCCCTGAACATCCGTCGACACTGCGCCAATCGACTCCAGCTGATGAATGCCCGGATTCTCTTTCAGCAGTTTTTCATACACCACCTGACGGCGCTCCATCGGCGGGAAACCGGCGACCCACAGCTTGACGATATTCGCCTTGCCGTTGAAATCGTGAATAAGCTGGCCGAGCGACAGCTGTGCCAGTGAAGCATCATCCTGCGCCGTGACGGTGACGCCCGGAATCGGATTATCCACCGGGGTATCAAACACGGATAGTTTGATACCGGCATCGGCAATACGCTTCACCAGTCCGCTGGCGTAAGGCGCTTTACCGTGCGACAGCACGATGCCGTCATATTTCTGGCTGATCGCCTGATTTACGAAATCCTGGAAGCGCGCATCGTCGCCGTTGCTGAGAAAGGTGCTGACTTTAAAGCCCAGCTGGCGACCCTGCTGAATGGCACCGGCAACAAACTGGGTGGTGTTGTCATCGGAGCCGAGATTGCGGATCACCGCAATGCGAATCGGGCCGTCATGGCTGGCGATTGCCGCAGGCACCGGGGTGACGATGTCTGCGAAGGCGGCGCTGGCGTTCAGCAGGCTCAGGGCCAGCAGCGAGAGTGTTATTTTTTGCATTGTTATCAACTCCGGTAAACGCGCCTCAGCGGCGCTGGATATAGGTGATCGCCAGTGCTAACGCCAGCACCAGCCCTTTAATAATGTCCATGGCGTAATAGGGCACAGAGAGCATGACCAGGCCGTTCTGCAGCACGCCGAGGATGACCGCGCCAACCAGCGTGCCCAGCGCGTTGGGCTTGCCGGAGCCGGCCAGCGAGAAGCCAATCCACGCCGCCGCGACCGCATCCATCAGATAGCCGCTTCCGGCGTTGACCTGCGATGAACCGATACGCGAGGCGAGCAGGATGCCGCCCAGACCGGCCAGCAGAGAGGCAATCACATAAGCCAGCACCCGGTAGCGGGTGGTGCGGATGCCGGAGAGGCGCGCCGCTTCCGGATTACCGCCCAGCGCATACATCCGGCGACCATGTTTAGTCAGCGACAGCGCCAGCTGTGCGGCGACGGTCACCACCAGCATAATGATGACGATGGTCGGCACCTGGCCGAGCAGGCCAAACGTCGCTGGAATGGTGCCTTCCGCCATATCACCGCTCGGCAGCACCATATTCTCGGTGATCGACCCGCCAAAGCTGTAGGTCATTGCCACACCCTGAATCACAAACAGGGTTGCCAGCGTCGCCAGCATGTCGGGAATGCGCAGGATCACAATCAGGAAGGCGTTAAACAGCCCGACCAGGGTGCAGAGCGCCAGGGTGAGCAGGATGGCGGTGGTCGTGCCGAAGCCGTACCAGACAAACAGCGAAATCACTAAGGCATTGGCGAGCGAGGCGGTCGAGCCGACCGACAGATCAAAGCCGCCAACCGTCAGGGAGATGGACACGCCGATCGCAATCACCGTAACAATCGCAATCGAGCGCAGAATGTTGATGATGTTGTTGGGTTCAAGGAAGCTGTCGGAGGCCAGGCCAAAGGCAGCGATCAGGAGCACCACCGTAAGCAACATGCCCCATTTATAGAGAAAGTCGAACAACTGGTGACGCCACGGCGAGGGGGTCAGGTTCAGGCGGGTTTCTTTACTGCTCACGCAGGGGTTCCTCCGGTGGAATAGAGCAAAAGCGTCTCTTCGGTCACGTCGCGTGCAGCCAGCTCGGCCACAATGCGTCCATCCCAGAGCACGCAAATCCGGTCGCATAAGCCGACCAGTTCAGAAAATTCCCCCGACGCGTAGATAATGCCTTTCCCTTCGCGCGCCAGGTTATCGATCAGGGTGAACAGCTCGGTTTTGGCTTTGATATCCACGCCTTTGGTCGGCTCATCAAAAATCAGCACATCAGCGTTGTTGCGCAGCCATTTGCCAATGGCCACTTTCTGCTGGTTGCCGCCGGAGAGACGCCGCAGTGTCTGTGCCGGGCCAGTGGTGCGTACCTGCAACTGCTGGATAACCTGCTCAGCCCAGCGCCACGCCTGACGATGCCCGAACAGGCTCCAGCGCGAAAAGCTGTCGTCCGCGCTGACGCTGAGGTTCATCGCGACCGACTCATCAATAAAGATCCCCTCTTTGCGCCGTTCTTCCGGCACCAGCGCCATGCGGCGACTGACGGAGTCGTACGGCGAGCGGGGCTGCCACGGCTGACCATGCAGTTCCCCGCGACTGACGCGGCTTTTGCTGGCACCAAACAGGGCTTTGCAGAGTTCGGTTTTGCCCGCACCGGCCAGACCGGCGATGCCCAGAATTTCGCCTTTGTGCAGCCTTAGCGAGATATCCTGCAGCAGCTGTTCATCGTGAAGGCCTTCCACCGCCAGCAGCAGTGGTTGTGCCTGCTGTGCACGGCGGGCCGGGAAGATATCGGTGAGCTGATGGCCCAGCATCTTCTCCACGATCTGTTCGCCGCTCAGCGCCGCCATCGGGCCGGTTTCAATCAGGCGGCCATCACGCAGCACCGTCAGCTGGTCGCAGATGGCTTTTAGTTCATGGATGCGGTGAGAGATAAACACTACGCCGATCCCACTGGCCTGCAGACGACGCACCACGGCAAACAGCCGCTCGCTTTCGTGCTGATCCAGCGGGGCGGTGGGTTCATCCAGAATCAGGAAGCGGCAGTGGTGCGACAGCGCCCGCGCCAGCAGAATTTGCTGTTTTTCCGCCAGGGTGCAGCGCTCCACCAGTCGGTTGACGTCCAGTACCACGTCGAGCTGCGTCAGCAAGGCCTGTGCCTGACGGCGGATCTCGCCCCAGCGATAGCGGTGGCCTGGCTCTGCCAGCCGATCCAGCAGAATGTTTTCCGCCACGCTGAGCTGCGGCACCAGGGCGACATCCACTTCCTGCTGAACCAGATGGATACCCAGCTGTTTTGCATCACGCGGCGTGCGGATGGAGACCGGCTCACCATCCAGCAGGATCTCGCCGCTGTAGTGGCTGTGCGCGCCGGACAGGATCGCCATCAGCGTTGACTTCCCCGCGCCGTTCGCGCCGGTCAGCGCATGGACCGAATGGCCGTCACCGCGGAAATCCACCGACGATAGCGCGGCAAACCCGCCAAAAGCGATGGAGATGTTACGCATCTCAAGGCAGTTTAACCCTGGCATGTCATTACTCTCCTGAAGAAACACTGGCCGCATTTTTTCCTGAACATTCAGGCGCGGCAACAGCCGAAAGCGCATAAGCTAGCACGAAATCTTATTAGCCATCCAGACATCCGGACATAATGGCGGCTGTGACCAGCGAACCGCGGGAACGTGGCGGAATTGCGGGGTAAAGCGCGGAAAAGGCAGCGGATTATGCTGGGCGTGAATGACAGGCATAAAAAAACCAGGCCGGAGCCTGGTTGACTTTTTTTGTGACAGAATTACTTTTCTGGCACCACATTCAGCAGGGTGGTCAGCAGTTTCCAGTAAAGACCAACGCTTTCGATGTGAACCTGCTCATCCGGCGAGTGCGGCCCGGTGATGGTCGGCCCAATCGAGACCATATCCATATCCGGATAAGGCTTTTTGAACAGACCACACTCCAGACCGGCGTGAATCACCTGAATGTTCGGGGTCTTATCAAACAGCGCGATATAGGTCTGACGGGTCAGCGCCATGATGGCGGAGTCCGCATCCGGCTGCCAGCCTGGGTAGCCGCCTTTCGCTTTGGTCTGCGCGCCAGCCAGTTGGCCCAGCGAGGTCAGCATCTGCACCACATAATCGCGGCCGGTATCGATCAGCGAACGGATCAGGCAGTTGATCTCTGCGTGATCGTTTTCCATCGTCACCACACCGATATTCAGTGAGGTTTCGACCACGCCTTTCGCCACGTCTGAATTGCGGATCACGCCGTTTGGCGTGCTGTTCAGCAGGTTCAGGAAGCGATCGCGGCTGTCAGTGCTCAGGGCATCACCCTGATGCGCCAGCGGCTCGGTGACCAGAGCGATGTTTGGCTCTTTAATGCCGTGCTCGTTTTTGATGGCGCTCAGGAAGTGCGCCGCCGCGGATTTCAGCGCATCCGCTTTGTGGCTCTCGACCGCCACGGTGGCAAAGGCTTCACGCGGAATTGCGTTGCGCAGCGTACCGCCGCTGAACGCCAGCAGACGCAGATCCAGATCAGCCGCGTGTGCCGCCAGGAAGCGCGCCAGCAGTTTGTTGGCGTTGCCGAGGCCCATATGAATATCAGCGCCGGAGTGACCGCCACGCAGTCCTTTCAGCGTCAGCTTCAGGGTCTGGAACTCAGCAGGCACAGTTTCACGGGTCAGCGGCAGGGTAGAGACGAAGTCGATACCGCCTGCACAACCCATGTAGATCTCACCTTCTTCTTCGGAGTCGGTGTTGATCAGGATTTCAGCCTGCAGCCAGTTGGGTTGCAGACCGAAAGCGCCATCCATGCCGGTCTCTTCGGTCATGGTCAGCAGCACTTCCAGCGGGCCATGCGTCAGGCTGTTGTCAGCCAGTACCGCCAGCGCAGAAGCCATACCGATGCCGTTGTCCGCGCCCAGCGTGGTGCCGCGCGCTTTTACCCACTCGCCGTCAATCCAGGGCTGAATCGGATCTTTGGTGAAGTCATGAACGGTGTCGTTATTTTTCTGCGGCACCATGTCCAGATGCGCCTGCAGCGCAACCGGAGTACGGTTTTCCATACCTGCGGTGGCGGGCTTACGAATCAGGATGTTGCCGACCTGATCGCGCTCACACCAGAAGCCCTGCTCTTTAGCCCAGCCGGTGATGTAGTTCGCCAGCGCTTCTTCGTGAAAAGAGGGATGGGGAATCGAGCAGATCTTAGCGAAAATATCCCACAGTGGCTGTGGAGAGAGTTGAGACAATTCAGACACGACAGGTCTCCTGTGTCAGTGTACCGGCGAGGCCGGACATCGCGAGTTTCCAGTGAAAAATCGCCGTCAGAGAATCTGACGAGCCAGGCCTGAGAATATCACTGTTTTTTACCGGGTGCGCTCTCAGACGCGCTAAAAAGCCGCAACCAGCGCGCGGATGCTGGTTTTTAGTGCGTCAACTCCTTATAATCTCGCGCAACCTTTTCCCCGTTGCACATTTTTACGCCACTTCGGTTGGCTGGGATTTCTATTCTATGAGCGAAAAATACGTCGTTACCTGGGACATGCTTCAGATTCATGCCCGTAAACTGGCCCAGCGCCTGCTGCCTGTTGAGCAGTGGACAGGCATTATCGCGGTGAGCCGCGGCGGTCTGGTACCGGCTTCGCTGCTGGCACGTGAACTGGGTATCCGCTACGTTGATACCGTCTGCATCTCCAGCTATGACCACGATCATCAGCGCGAAATGAAAGTGCTGAAGCGCGCAGAAGGCGACGGTGAAGGCTTTATCGTGATCGATGACCTGGTAGACACCGGCGGCACCGCTCAGGCGATCCGCGAGATGTACCCGAAAGCGCGTTTCTGCACCATTTTCGCGAAACCGGCTGGTCGCTCACTGGTTGATGATTATATCGTCGATATTCCGCAGGATACCTGGATTGAGCAGCCGTGGGATATGGGTGTGGTCTACATCCCGCCGATTGTAAAAAACTGATTGATACACATCAGACAACGCCCGGTTTTCCGGGCGTTGTGCTTTCTGAGCCTCGCACCCCGAATTGGCGTACAGTACACTTAGCCATCGCCGTTTTGTTGCAGGAGAAGTGAGTATGTCGAGCAAAAATCTCAGCGAGGAGCTATTCAAGCCGCGCTTTAAGCATCCTGAAACCTCTTCCCTGGTTCGCCGCCAGCATCACGCTACCCCGGATGTCCACTCAGCCCTGGACGGTGATAGCCAGCGTGGCTGGTATCGCATGCTGAATAAGCTGATGTGGACATGGCGCGGCCTGACGCCGCAGGAGATCAGTGAAGTGCTGGCGCGTATCGCCATCAGCAACGTTGAACATACTGATGAGATGCTGCTCGACACGGTGATTGGTTTCCGCGGCGGCAACTGGCATTTTGAATGGTGCAGACAGGCAGGCATCTGGCAGCAGAAGGCGCTGGAGGCGACCGAAGACAGTGAGGCGGGCGACTACTGGCTGCACGCGGCGCACCTTTATAGCGTTGCCGCTTATCCCTATATAAAAGGCGATGAGCTGGCTGACCAGGCACAGACGCTGGCCAACCGCGCCTATGAAGAGGCCACTCAGCGGTTGCCAGGCGAACTGAAGTCCCTGACGTTTGCCATCACGGGCGGCAGCCCGGTCAGCGGCTTTCTGCACATACCGCCGGATGTTGAAGCGCCTTATCCCACCGTGCTGTTCTGCGGCGCGCTCGACTCGTTACAGAGCGATCATTACCGTCTGTTCCATGACTATCTCGCCCCGCGCGGCATTGCGATGCTGACCATTGATGTGCCGTCGGTGGGTAACTCGGTGAAATGGACGCTGAATCAGGACACCAGTTTTCTGCATCAGCAGGTGCTCCGCGATCTGAAAAATGTGCCCTGGGTTGACCACACCCGCGTGGCGGCGTTTGGCTATCGCTTTGGCGCGAACGTGGCGGTGCGGCTGGCCTATCTGGAATCGCAGCGGCTGCGCGGCGTCGCCTGTCTTGGCCCGATTGTGCATGCGCTGCTGACGCAGACGGCGTTGCAGGATGAGATCCCGGATATGTACATGGATATGCTGGCCAGCCGGTTAGGCATGGCGACCGCTTCCGACAGCGCGCTGCGCACCGAACTCAATCGCTATTCGCTTAAAACTCAGGGATTGCTGGGCCGCCGGACGCCGACGCCGATGCTGTCGGGCTACTGGCAGAACGATCTCTTCAGCCCGGAAGAGGAGAGCAAGCTGATCGCTAACTCGTCGTCTGACGGCAAAGCGTTGCTGATTCCGGTGAAGCCGATGATGGCCAGCTTCGATAAAGCGCTGAATGAGATTTGCGACTGGCTGGAGAAGCGTTTAAAAAGGTAACTGGCAAAATTTACAGTATTTGCTACAACTAGTAGCGGAATTCTTCCGGGCTGCCCTATAAAGGCTTATGACGTAATCAGGCCGCCCGGAAATCAGGGCTGTATAGCGGTCAAAACCTATGGAGAATCAGCATGACGTTACCAAGTGGTCATCCCCGCAGTCGCCTGCTTAAGCGTTTTACCGAGCTTGGGCCTTATATTCGCGATGGGAAATGTGACGAAACCCGGTTCTTCTTCGACTGTCTGGCTGCCTGCGTCAATGTGAAACCGGCACCGGAACTTCGTGAGTTCTGGGGCTGGTGGATGGAGCTGGAAGCGCAGGCTGACCACTTTACCTATGTCTACCATATCGGTCTGTTCGATAAAGAGGGTGACTGGTCGGTGGCAACCATCAAGGGCAAAGAGAACATGGCGCGCGTGGAAGAGACCTTACGGAATTTCCATACCCGCCTGAAGGCGATGCTGAAGGAGTTAGATCTGGACCTTATCCCGGCCAGTGATTTCGATGAGAAACCGGTGAAGCTGAGCGCCTGATAGGGTGTTTAGCGATAAAAGGGTGAGTTAAAACGCTCGCCCACAAACTGCTGACAACTCTCAATCAGGGTGAATCTGGCAGCAACGAATAAGCTCAACGCGCAGGTAATCGGGTCAGAAAAGGAAAGCGTCCCGCGGCAGGGACAAAAACGCCGGGAGCGTTTTTGAACAACGCAGAGCGTTGGCCCGGCAACGGGCGCACCTCAGGGATGAGGTGCGTAATCGCGCGGGCCGAGCGGCCATGGATTGGCGTAATCGCCTTTCCGTTCTGACCCGATTACCTGAGCGGGCTCGATCTCACAGCAAACCGGGCCAGATGGTTGAAATAACAAAAGGGCGAGTTGAAAAACTCGCCCTTTTCGATGCTCACAAATTCTGTCGCTCATGCTATGCGGCATGAGCCTGACATCAGAACTGGTAAGTCACACCCATCGCCACAATGTCGTCGTTGTTGATCGACAGCGCGTTGTCATCATCCAGCTGGTTGATTTTGTAATCCACGAAGGCGGACATGTTTTTGTTGAAGTAGTAGGTTGCACCCACATCGATATATTTCACCAGATCCGCATCGCCGATACCGTTTTCGATATCCTTGCCTTTAGTCTGCACATAACCAATAGAAGGACGCAGGCCGAAATCAAACTGATACTGCGCCACCAGTTCGATATTCTGCGCTTTGTTGGCTGCGCCCGCGACGGCAGCGCCGGTATTACGGTTGGTGCCGCTGATGGGCGTCATGTTGCGGGTATCGGTGTAAATCGCCGCCAGGTAAACGCTGTTGGCATCATACTTCACGCCTGCGCCCCAGGAATCTGCACGGTCACCGCCGCCATAGGCGCGCGCCTGCTGCTGGTTGGTGCGATCAGATGAGGTGATGGCACCCATCAGGCTCACGCCGCTATCACCCAGCGCGTAGCCCAGTGAAGCACCATAGCCGTCGCCGTTCTGGCGGTTAATATCGGTGCGGCTGTTGGCGCTGGTGGCGTCGTTCTTGCCCTGATACTGCAGTGCAAATTTCAGGCCATCGACCAGACCAAAGAAGTTGTTATTGCGGTAAGTCGCGACGCCGGTGGCGCGCTGGGTCATAAAGTTATCAGAGCGTGCCGTGCCATCACCACCGAATTCCGGGAACACGTCTGTCCAGGCTTCAACGTCATACAGCACGCCATAGTTACGGCCATAATCCACCGAACCATACTGCGAGAATTTCAGGCCAGCAAAACCAAGGCGGGTTTTGTTGCCGTTATTGGCGTCGCTGCCTTCAGAGTTATTAACGTTGTACTGATATTCCCACTGACCGTAGCCGGTCATCAGGTCATTAATCTGCGTCTGGCCTTTAAAGCCGATACGGGTATAAGACTTGTCACCGTCTGTGCTGGCATTATCGCTGATGTAGTGCTCAGCTTTAACTTTGCCATATAAATCCAGTTTATTGCCGTCTTTGTTATAGATTTCGGCAGCGTGCGCGGCAGAAGCCAGCGTCAGCGTGGAGACGATCATGGCCAGTGTGCTTTTCTTCATTTGCTATCAATCCCAATGTGAACGCCGTAAAAAAATGAAAGTTTTTGTAAAACACCGACTTTTTACCCGTCCGTGATGAACTTTTTATGACACTTTTCCGGATTTCTTGTTAATGCTGAACTTTTGGTCTACTGCCTTGTCCGCGTAAATTCGTGCTTTTCCCCCGCTGGCTGTTGGCTTCCGTATCGACTCCTGTTAAAACGTCCTTTCGTAAAAATTTTTCACTACGGCAGGAAATATGAGTGGCAGTCAGACCTTAGTGGTCAAGTTGGGTACCAGCGTTCTTACCGGCGGCTCTCGCCGGTTAAATCGGGCGCACATGGTGGAACTGGTTCGTCAGTGCGCGCAGCAGCACGCAGCCGGCCACCGCATTGTGATTGTTACGTCTGGCGCAATGGCCGCAGGACGCGAACATCTGGGCTACCCCGAACTGCCACCGACCATCGCCTCAAAGCAGCTGCTGGCTGCGGTGGGGCAGAGCCGTCTGATTCAGCTGTGGGAACAGTTATTCTCTATCTACGGCATCCATATTGGTCAGATGCTGCTGACCCGTGCTGACATGGAAGATCGCGAACGTTTCCTTAATGCCCGCGACACGCTGCGCGCGTTGCTGGATAACCACATTGTGCCGGTGATTAACGAGAACGATGCGGTTGCGACTGCCGAAATCAAAGTGGGCGACAACGACAATCTTTCGGCGCTGGCAGCGATGCTTGGCGGTGCCGACAAGCTGCTGCTGCTGACCGATCAGCAGGGACTGTTTACTGCCGATCCGCGTAACAATCCAGAAGCTGAGCTGATCAGCGATGTCCATGTGATTGATGATGCGTTACGCGCGCTCGCGGGTGACAGCGTGTCCGGCCTGGGCACCGGCGGCATGTCGACCAAGCTTCAGGCGGCGGATGTTGCCTGCCGGGCAGGAATAGACGTGATTATCGCCTCGGGCAGTCGCAGCGGTGTGATCAGTGATGTGATTGACGGCAAGCCGGTTGGAACGCGCTTTCATGCGCAGCAATCGCCGCTGGAGAACCGTAAACGCTGGATCTTCGGTGCGCCACCGGCAGGCGAACTCACCGTCGATGACGGTGCGCTGGCTGCCATCATTGAACGCGGCAGTTCGTTGCTGCCCAAGGGCATTCGCGCTATTCAGGGGAATTTCTCGCGCGGTGAAGTGATCCGCATCCGCAGCCTGCAGGGCCGGGATATTGCTCACGGTGTTTCTCGCTACAACAGCGACGCGATGCGCATGATTGCCGGTCATCACAGCCAGCAGATCAGCGAAATTCTGGGATACGAATATGGCCCGGTGGCCGTTCACCGCGACGACATGATCGTCAGTTAAGGAGCGGACAATGCTAGAAGAGATGGGAAAAGCGGCGCGTGCCGCAGCTTACACCGTGGCCGATTTGTCGACGGCTGAGAAGAATCAGGTTCTGATGACCATTGCCGATCGCCTTGAGGCGGAAAGCGCAGACATTCTGGCAGCCAATGAGCTGGATTTAGCTGATGCGCGTCAGAACGGCATGAGCGCCGCATTGTTAGATCGGCTGACACTCAACCCGCAACGCCTCAGCAGCATCGCCAGCGATGTGCGCCAGGTCTGTCAGTTGGCCGATCCGGTGGGACAGTTAATCGACGGCGGTCAGCTCGACAGCGGTCTGCGCATTGAACGCCGTCGCGTGCCGCTGGGGGTGGTGGCCGTGATCTACGAGGCGCGTCCCAATGTTACGGTGGACGTCGCCAGCCTGTGCCTGAAAACCGGTAACGCCGCCATACTGCGCGGTGGCAAAGAGACCTGGCGCACCAATGCGGCCACCGTCCGGGTCATTCAGAACGCGCTGCAGCAGCACGGTTTACCGGCAGCTATCGTACAGGCGATTGAAAATCCGGATCGCGAGCTGGTGAATCAGCTGCTGAAGCTGGATCGCTACGTCGATATGCTCATCCCGCGTGGCGGAGCCGGGCTGCACAAGCTGTGCCGGGAAAACTCCACTATTCCGGTGATTACCGGCGGCATCGGCGTCTGTCACATCTACATTGATGAGACGATGGAGATTGAACCGGCTCTTGATTTGATCGTTAACGCCAAAAAACAGCGTCCCAGCGCCTGTAATTCGCTGGAAACGCTGCTGGTGAATCAGGCGATGGCCGAACGCTTCCTGCCCGCCTTCAGCGCGCGTATGGCGCAGGAAGGGATTGCGCTGCATGCGGACAGTAACGTGCTGGCGCAGCTGCAGCAGGGTCCGGCGGCTGTCAGACAGGTCAATCCACAGCAGTACAATGATGAGTGGCTGTCGCTGGATCTTAACGTCAAATTAGTGGCGGATATGGATGAGGCGATCGATCACATCCGCACGCACGGCACGCAGCACTCGGATGCCATCCTGACCCGCGACACCCGCAACGCCGCGCGCTTTGTCCGTCAGGTCGACTCTTCCGCGGTCTATGTTAACGCCAGCACCCGCTTTACCGATGGTGGGCAGTTTGGCCTGGGTGCGGAAGTGGCGGTCAGTACCCAGAAACTGCATGCACGCGGGCCAATGGGATTAGAGGCGCTGACCACCTATAAATGGATTGCCTGGGGCGACGACACACTCAGGTCATAACGACGATAATTTTTAACAAAACGGGAGTCTTTCAGAGACTCCCGTTTTTTTTAGCCCGATTTTTCGATCCAGTGAAAGGTAGAGTTTTCTCCCTGTCTGATTAAATTTCATTCCGATCCCGCCACCGTCGCCCGTTAAGCTGGCTGAATTTTACGCAATTTCTTACGGAACATTCCTGAAAGCCGGGGCTGTATGCGGCCTGAGGCAATATTTTTTGTTCAGATGCAGACCGAAGCGGATAATGATAATTAGAAATGCTTGATAAAGCGGTTAGGTAGTAAACGAGCGGTAATATAAAATGAACTGGTAGCAATAATGAAAATAACATCCAGTATCTCTTCTATGGCTGATTATTAACTAATGGTTAAAAAAGAAAGTACAAGACAAGCTTTCACCACCAGGCTGATAGCGGCCTGTGAGAGTGCCGGCATTGCCGGACATGGACGAAACAAACAGGTTGCCAGAGCCCTGCAGCAGCAAGGCTGCAAGATTTCAACGCCGGGAGTGTGGAAGTGGTTTAACGCGCAGTCAGTGCCTGATGGCGGCAATTTACTGGCGCTCAGCCAGTTGCTGGGAGTCAGGGTAGAGTGGCTGCAATACGGTATGGATCAACCCGCTGACCCGGTAACGCTGAGCACGTTCACCGGCCATAAGAATGTGTTTCGGGTTGATAGCCTCGATATCGGGCAGCGAAGTGCTGCGGGACTGCCCGCGCGTGATGAGTTTGTGGAGACCATCCAGGCGATCGAATATGGTCTGGATGAGGCGCGGGTGCTGTTCAATGGGCGTCCGGCGGAGAACATCCGGTTAATTGCCATCAATAGCGACTCTATGGCTGACACCTTTGCACCGCGCGATCAGCTGTTTGTGGATATCAGCGTGCGGATGTTCGACGGTGATGGCATCTACATTTTTACCCTCGATGAGCAACTCTATCTCAAGCGCCTGCAGCTGCAGCATAAGAAAATTGCTGTGATTTCAGACAATAAACGCTATGAAACCTGGTATCTCAATCATGATGACGTCACCAGCCTGAAGGTCCTGGCAAAAGTGATCATGAGTCAGGCGCGTCACTATCAAATCCTCGGCTAAGGCCGCTTTTGCTGCCTTTCTCAGACGGGCTGCAAAAAAATAATCGACATAAATTCATAAATTTAACCAGCGGTAAATAAAAAATTAACCAACAGTGTTTGATAAAGCATAAGAACCTGTTAATAATTTGGATATGGATGAACGAACCAGTTCTTTCACGGATGAGCCGCTCTTAAACAATTGAGGCGCTGCACAAGCGCGAATCATACCACCCAAAAGTCAGTGAACTTTGGGATGGGGTGGATGCGCAAAATGCAGCGTCGTCAGATGCCGTTTATTTCCCCCTCGCTTACTTTCCACCTGGCTGCTAACGCAGCCGGGCGGCGAGCGTGCGAGCGCGATACACGTCATTCGGGCCCGTTCGGATCACCGAAAGCTCGCGCCTGCCACCCCATCGCCAAAGACTCATTCACAGGAGGAGTTATGGCGATAATTCACTATGGCAAAAGCGTTTTTGTGGGCAACGCACGTACTCGTCGCCATCGGCGGCGCCAACCTCTCAGCAGCCTGACTCAGAGCATCGACCAGGCCCTTAACTTTCCAACTGAACCCCCTGTCCTGAGACGTGCAGAGCAAATCTGCCAGCGTCAGGTCGCCCCGCGCGTTGATCGCGCAATCACCGCACCCCGCGTCACTAGTCAGGAAACACCCAGTTTCGACAATTGCTGTCTTCCCCACGTTCATCTCTACGTCGTGAGCTGAAGCGCGAAGACAGCATGCTTTTCCGTTCCGGCTAACTCTTCGTTATCTCCAGCTCTCACTGGACGCAATGTGCTGAATTACTGTTCAGTTTTGCTGCAGGGTCAGTAAGGCCTCTTGCTGCGCCTGAACGGGTAATGATCAGCAGGCGTTATGTATTTCTTTTCACAATGGTGAATTGCTTTAACCCGTCATTAAGGAGTCGTTATGAGCCAGATAATTGCAGTGCTGAATTTTGAAGAGGGGTATGTCGACACGCCTTACCTCGACACGCTGGGCTTTCCCACGGTGGCAGGCGGTATCCGCATCGGACCTAAGGGGGCATCACTGAGTAATTACACTTTCCGCGTGCCGCGGCGCGTCGGGGACGTCTGGAAGCAGTGCATTCTTGAAAACAAAGTTCAGGAGATGCAGGGCAGGGATCTGCTGCGTAATGCGCTGGCGAAGTGTAATGACGCCCGAACGGATGTGTTGCTGAGCATGACGTATCAATTGGGCGTCGAAGGCGTTATGCAGTTTAAAAACATGCTTACCGCCATCGCGGCTGAACAGTTCAATGAAGCGGCTGACGCGATGATGAACAGCCTCTGGGCCCGCCAGACACCGGGCCGCGCCCGACGTCATGCGGAGATGATGCGCAGCGGAACCTATGCGGTTTACAGGGGGCTGCTATGAGATGGCTTATGTTTCTCGTTGCCGTTCTGGCGGCGATCGTCATCCTGCTGCTCTTACAGCGCTTCACTACCCTGCAGTTTGTCTCTCATGCCCGGCTCCTCTTCAAAACCTGGTCCGTCTGGCTCGCGTCACTGGGTTCGATGCTCAGCGCCTGGGCGCAGTCGTTTCCTTCTGCTGCCGTTGATGCCTGGAGCGTACTGCCGGAGGACGTGAAAACGATTCTGCCGCACGACTACCTGGGGCTGGTGGGCGCATTCATGGTGGCGATGGGGGTGATTGCACAGTTTGTTCGTCAGAAAAACCTGCTCAACGCGAAGGAGCAGGCTGAAGGAGCGAAACCATGACTCTGATTACCACCTTACTGGGCGGCAGCTGGCACTGGCTTGCTGCACTGGCAGGCGTTATTGCTGCACTGGGCGCCACTTATTTCGGCGGCAGGAAAATCGGCAAAGTGCAGCAAAAAGCGCGATCTGACGTCGATAACGCACAACAGGAGGCGTCCCGCGTCAGCGCGGTGGCGCAGCAACAACAACATAACCGCGAGGAGGCTAACCGTGTGGCGACCGATAACCACAGCCTTGATGACGCTGCTGCTCGCGACAAGCTGCAGCAGTCGAAATACCACAAACCCTGAGCCGGTGGCGATCACCGACTCTGCCTGCGTACTTTTTTCCCCTCTTTATACCTACGGCGATGACGCGCAAAAAATGGACGTCAGGACAGTGCGCGCCATCAATACCCACAACGATATGTGGGACACCCTTTGCGGCCATCCGGCTGCGGCTAAGTAGTGCGCTGACAATCAGCGCGATATCACATTGATCCTGAGGAGGATTCTATGATCGAAGTTAACTCTTTTGCTGAACTGCGTACCACGGTCCCGCCAAAATCAGGTGAAGTCGCGAGCCTGAAACGCTATTACGACAAAGACTCCAGCTTCCGTGGCGGTGCTGACTTTGTCGGTTTTCTCTCCACTACTACGCTGAAAGATGATGGCGGTACGGTGGCAGTGGGTAATGGTTTCTACTGGAAGCGCACCATCAACGACCCTACTGAAGTGAATGTTCTGCACTTTGGCGCGAGAGGGGATGGCGTGACCGATGACACTGAAGCCTTTAAGCGGATGCTGGCATGGACGCAGTCCTATAACGCCTATGCGAAAGCGATGCCGGTGCGTTTTCCGGGGGGCCGCTTCCTGATTTCACCCATTGATATCAGCGATACAGAGTTGCCGTTTTTTGGTCTGGCAGGTGATGATATCGAACTCGGATCGTCACCGCGCACCACCATTGTCTCTGATAAAAGCGCGAGTGCGGTGTTTAAGGTTAATGCACGCAAAATCGTCATCAAAGGCATCTGCTGGCACGGACAAGCTAATGCCGGGACTGTCGACACCACTCAAAAAGTCACCGTTACGCCTGAACAGTGCAGCAACGTGCAGCCGTTCTTCGAAAATACGATTGTCGGCGGCCAGATCGTCAATATCTTCTGCTTCAAGGCGCAAAGTACCGGTGGAACCGTCTTTAAGCTACAAGATACGCTCGACAGTAAGTTCGATCAGATTTACAGCTCCTCGACCTATTCAAGGGTGTTTGATATCGGCTGGTCAAACACACCGAAGGGGAACTGGGACCACTCAACCGCCATTGAGCTGTGTAATGCCAACTTCCAGTCGGGCTATGGCGACGCCACACTCTACATGCCGCGCGTCACGCAGGGTATCATGCGAAACGTCTGGATTGAGCACACGACCAACCCGGGAGACCTGTCGGATGGTGGGTGGACCATTGATACGCTCAACATTGAGGATTGTGCCGCACCATTCAATCTTAACAATGCCCGCGTGGTGATGCGTCAGATTAACCTGCAGGCGGGGGCGAAAATTACCAATGATCTGGCCGGAAGTAAGTGGTTATCGACCTTTGAATATGGCTATCGTCGGGATGAGAACTTCGGCACGTTCATGACGGGTTCGCTGCGTGCCGGCTATTACAGCGGCTATAAAGTGGTGAACAACACCGATACCGATAACTGGTATCGGCTGGGGCAGCTCTTTTTCCCGGCGCCTAACCAGCAATGGGTGATGGAGTTGATCGGGAAAGCAGATGCCACTACGCCGTCCGGCACCGCCGCTTCACCCGTAAATATGCCTGCTACCGGTAAAACGCTGATCAACCTGCAGCGGCTGGAAACGGTCTGGGCGGATGCTTACCACATGGGGCAGCCTTCCGTGCTGGACATCCGTTATAGCCGGGTAGGAACCACCTATGCAGCGGTATGGGTCAAGCTGAAAGCCAGCAGTGGCGAGACCATGTTCAACCTGAAGACCACCGGTCCGACCCGCTTCGATACCGGCTCCTGCTCGTTGTTCCAGTCCGATATGTCGGTGGTGACGGACATTACTAAAGTTGGCACTCTGAAACCCGCTGCACGCTTCGGCATGCACAATGGCCTGGCGGGCATCGGTGCCAATGAAAAAGGGGTCGTTACGCTCGCTACTGCGGCGGGTACACCGACCAATAAAACCGCGCCAACCGGTTTTGTGCTGATCAATATCAACGGCGTTGACCGCAAGGTTCCTTACTACGATTGATGTTCGGCATGTTTTGGGCGAGGCTCCGGCCTCGCCCTTTTTTTTGATTTGCCTCTCTGAAGCTTCAATGACAAGTGTTCCCCGCCTGACAAACAGTGGCAAAGCCGATAATGTCCTGTTTAACACAGGCAAAACTCAGCGGGTAAGAGGGACGCGCGATGAATAAAGGTTTACTGGTAGCAGTATTAGCTGGCATGCCAATGTTAGTAAATGCTGAAAATCAGACTTATCTTTCTGATTTCATAATGAATAAAAAGACCAGCCAGGCGTATCACCAGCTTATCGCCGGACATGATTTCCCTGCCTGGGTTAAGCAGGGCGGAACCCGTACACCGGCCAGTACAGTTACCCTCCAGGGTGAAACCTGGCAGCTACTCTCCGGCTGTAAGCCGCACAACTGTCCGGCACAATCTATTGCTCTCCTTTACTCTCCGGAGAAAGGGGAGATTCATGGTGTTTACTCTGACTACGATCAGAAAAGAGATCGTCAGACGCTGACCTGGCTTAATCTCACTCCAGCAGATGAGGCAAAGATGCGAAACGTGCTGTTCAGGCGGCTGGAGGGTGACGTAGCAGAGTGATCTTTTCTTTCAGGCCGCAGTGTGGGGCAGAGCAGGCTGTAACATAGCAACGTCGCTGTGCGGCTTTCGGGCAACGCTATTTGAGTTTAATTTTAATTACGGCTTGCGTCGCCTGGTGAAGTGTGGCCTAATGAATTGTCGGTTTGATTAACAGACACTATCAAAGTAAGTAACCAAAGCAGTTCTCATCTCTAAGTTTGTCGCGAGACATCCCTTCTTTTTGAGTCTTCTCTTACGTTCTGATTAAAATCTGTTCTCAGGCCATTATGCCGGAAGGCTCGATATATTAAGGATTTAAGCATGTCTAACAAAATTCGCGGTACCGTTAAATGGTTTAACGCAGAGAAAGGCTTCGGTTTCATCTCTCCTGCAGACGGCAGCAAAGATGTATTCGTACATTTCTCTGCAATCCAGGGCACCGATTTCCGTTCATTAGACGAAGGTCAGCAAGTTGAATTCACAGTAGAAAATGGCGCCAAAGGCCCAGCTGCTGCGAACGTTGTTGGTCTCTAAGGACTGAAAATTACTTTTAAATGTCCTCACTGTAATGGCTCACAGTTTCGTACATCACATTTTGATGTTACAAGAGCCAACCCGCATGGAGCGAAATGCATTTTCTGCAAATCTGTCGTTGTTCAGGTGAACGCGGCGAGGATTGCAATTCAGAGCCAGCTTCGCGCTCTCTGATAAAGGCTAGTGAGCTTTATAGCGTTGTTGCATTTACAGTAATAAAAGGCTGCCTCTGGCAGCCTTTTTTGTTTCTGCTGTTTCCATCCGCAATCCCTAATCCTTTCTTCTATAACCCCCGGAATACCTTAGCTTCCCTGCGCAACTTTTTGGTCAACCATCTGTAACCTGTTCGTTTACTGTCACCGATCTGAAAAGGCCCGCCGGAGCAGGCCATTAAAGGGAATCAGCGAAGCACGGGTTGCAGTGCGAGCTTGCCGGTATTAAACACGCTCATTGCCTGTGCCATACGCTCAGCCTGATCCTGCAGTGCCTGTGAAGCGGCTGACGCTTCCTGAACCAGCGCGGCGTTCTGCTGCGTTACCGCTTCCATCTGGGTAATCGCCTGATTGATCTCATTGATACCGCTGCTCTGCTCGCTGCTGGCAATGGTGATTTCGCTCATGATATTCGCCACGCTCTGCACGCTGTTCACCACCTCACCGATGGTCGAACCCGCATGGGTTACCAGTTTGCTGCCTTCATCGACTTTAGCGACCGAATCTTCAATCAGGACCTTAATCTCTTTGGCCGCGGAGGCTGAGCGCTGTGCCAGATTACGCACTTCACTCGCAACCACCGCAAAGCCGCGACCCTGTTCACCCGCACGCGCAGCTTCAACGGCGGCATTCAGTGACAGAATATTGGTCTGGAAGGCGATGGAGTCGATGACGCTGATGATATCGACAATTTTGCGTGAGGAGAGCGCGATCGCTTCCATCTTCTCGATCACTTTCTCCATGACCACGCCACCTTCACGCGCTACGCTGGACGTCGTCGATACCAGGTGATTAGCTTCACGCGCATTGTCGGCATTGTGTTTCACGGTCGACGTCATCTGCTCCATGGCAGAGGCGGTCTCTTCCAGCGAACTGGCCTGTTGCTCAGTGCGGGTTGAGAGGTCAAGGTTACCGCTGGAGATCTGATTAGAGGCGACCGCGATAGTGTCGGAGCCGGTGCGTACTTCAGTCACAATCGACAGCAGGTTATCGTTCATGCGCTGCAGCGCCTGCATCAGGACGCCGGTTTCATCACGCGAGGTTACCTGCATCTGGGTACTCAGATCGCCCGCGGCAACACGTTCAGCAACGTCAACCGCTGCAACCAGTGGACGGACAATAGAGCGGGTCAGGAAGTAGCCCAGCATAATCGCGGCCAGAATGGCCAGCGCGGAGAAAATCAGGGTGATGGTGATGGCTGACTGTCCATTTTCCACAATACCCTGGCCTTCACTGCGCAGCTGGGAATCCTGTGAGTTGGCAAAATTCACCGCATCCTGAAGAAACTTATTCTGTGTAGCGGTCATCGATTTCAGGACATAGGTGCTGGCAGCATCAAAATCGCCTGCTTTAATCAGGGTGATCAACTCAGCTTTAACCTTCTCAAACGCCTGAGAAGAGGCCAGCAGACCGGCGATCTTTTTCTTACCTACGGGTGTGACCTGGATATCCTCAATCTTTTTCATCGCGATGTTAGTGCGTTGCGTCGCTTCATCAAGCTGACCATAACGCTTCACATTCATTTCCGGGCGTGTTGTGTCGATCACCATGCCGCGCAGGTATTTGATCTGATCGTTGACGCCATCGCGCACATCAAATGCCAGTCGTACTTTTACATAGCGATCGTCAACGATCGATGAGATCGCGGTATTAATACTGTTAATTCTGGTAATGGATGTTACGCCAATCACTATCAGTAAGGTCACAATAATACCGAAGGCTGCTGCGAGCCGCATTCCCACCTTCATATTCTTGATACTGAACATGTTCTCTTCCCCGTTTTATTATTAATCAATTTGTTAGCAACGCTCAGGTTCTCTGCTGTTGTGCGCAGTGCCTTGCTGATGTCTGTGGTCACAGCCGCAGGCAAAAAGGTGATCTCGCGCATACAGTTATCGGAATACGAACATGTACCTTTAATAATTTTTAAGTAATAACGGTACGTGAATAAATAGTCACTGAAAAGCTTCAGAAAAGGTTAACAAATAAACAAAGGGGGGAAACGCAGGCAAAAAAAAGGGCCGTCAGCAGGAGTGCTGACGGCCCGATCCAGACAAGCATGACCGGATTCAGAAAACTAAGAAGTAGAGGCCTGTCCAGAATGCGACACTTAACGTGACGGCGGTAATCCAGGCCAGCTGGCGTAAACGGCCACGCAGCGCTTTCTGAGGAGCAGGGGTAGCAGGTGCCGGTGTAACAGGTAAAGTTTCAATGTGCATAGTCGGTTCCTGGTCAGGCCAGCTATTTTGCTGGCTAAAAAGTAAAAACATACCGGGCATTCTTTGCGGCCCGGATTTGTTTAGCGGGCAGTGTCGAGAACGTTGAAAATCACGTCTGACAGCTCATTCAGTTCAAACTTCGCCACATAACCGTCGGCACCCACTTTGCGCACATGATCTTCGTTGGCGCTGCCAGAGAGTGAGGAGTGAATGACGACCGGCAGAACCTTGAGAATCGGGTCCCGCTTGATGTTGCGGGTCAGCGTAAAGCCATCCATCTCTGGCATCTCCAGATCGGTCAGGACCAGCGCAATTTTGTCGTGAATCGACTCGCCTGCAGCCTGTGCTTCCTGGCTCATCAGCTTAATTTTTTCCCAGGCTTCCAGTCCGGTGTTAAACATCAGCGCCGGAATGCCCATGCTCTTCAGGCCCTGTTCCAGCAGCTGACGCGCCACTTTGGAATCTTCTGCCACAATGGCGACCGCACCAGGGCGATAGTTGAAGGCACGCGGTCTGGCCGCTTCCGGTTCAACGCCGCGCACTGAAGGGATGATGTCATACAGAATCTGCTCAACGTCCAGCACCATCGCCAGCTCGTTGCTCTGCTTGTCGCTGTCCAGGCAGGCGATGCTGGTAATATTGCGGCCACCGATACCGGCTTCGGCGGTATGCACCTGGCTCCAGTCGAGGCGCACGATGTTCTCTACTGACTCCACGGCAAACGCCTGGGTGTTACGGGCATACTCGGTCACCAGCAGCAGGTTAAGACCGGTTTCAGGTACACAGCCCGCTACCGCTGGCAGGTCGATCACCGGAATGAACTGACCACGAATACTCGCCATACCCAGCAACGGCGAACGCATGCCCGCGGCTTTAGTGATGGTCGGCATCGGTACAATTTCACGCAGCTTGAAGACGTTAATGCCAAACAGTTCAGACTTGCCTTTCAGCTGATCGGAACCTAAGCGAAACAGCAGCAGCTCAAACTTGTTCGATAACGCGAGGTTCGCTCTTTCATCGATCTCTTTTTGAAAATTATCCATGGTTGCCTCTGCATTAACGCAGCTGGTGAAATAGGGTGTGAACAGGTTATCGGCAGCAAACGGAAAAAGGTGAGAAGAGAAGGGTGAAATAAAACGGATGCCAATTATTGTGCCAGGCTTAACCCTGAAGGTTCAACATGGACACCTTTCCAATAAAGGAGTGTGAAATGAAAAAAGTGATTTTAGCGTCGTTGCTGGTGATGATGAGCGCGGGCGTTTCAGCTGAAGAGGGCGGATACAAAGCTGGTGATACGCCGCCGCCGCAACACAAGCAGGATGCCGGCTATAAAGGTTCGGAAGATACCGGTCAGACCCACATCGATCAGATCCGCGATTTCCGTCAGGGCGGGTATGTGACGCTGGAAGGTTACATTTTGAAGAAAGAGCAGGGCGAGCGGTATCAGTTCCGTGACAACACCGGCACGTTACCCATTATCGCCCCAAAGAAAACCTTTGATGGTAAAACCTACACCGCTGAAGACAAAGTGCGCGTCAGTGGTAAGGTACAGGGCAAAGGGGATAAAACCACGCTGCATGTGTCCCGCATCGAAGAGCCATAACAAAAAGGGCGAGGTCATAACCTCGCCCTTTTTTCTTAGTCTTTCAGCAGAATCGCCCGACAGGTTTTACCTTTGATTTTGCCCTGCTTAAGTTTCACCAGTGCCGCTTTAGCCTGATTTGCCTCAATCGCTACGTAGGCATGGGTCGGGGTCAGAACAATTTTCCCGATCTGCTCAGCGCGATAACCTGCTTCACCGGTCAGTGCACCCAGAATATCTCCCGGACGTATCTTGGCTTTACGGCCACCATCAATGCATAGCGTCATCATGGCGGCAGGCAGTGGCTTGCTGCTGCCCTTTTTTAGCGTGCTGGCCGAGACCCACGGCAGCTTCTGCTGCAGAAAATCTTCCAGCGCGTGCGCGCGCGCCATTTCATCAGCCGCGACCAGGCTGACGGCAACGCCATGTTCGCCTGCCCGCGCCGTACGACCGATGCGGTGGAGATGGACTTCAGGATCCCATGCGAGCTGATAGTTGACTACCATCGCCAGCGATTTGATGTCGAGTCCGCGCGCAGCGACATCGGTAGCGACCAGCACGCGACCGCTGCCGTTCGCGAAGCGGATCAGCACACGTTCGCGATCGCGCTGCTCAAGATCACCATGCAGTGGCAGAGCACTGATATCACGCGCGTTAAGCGCCGCGGCGACATCGTCACATTCACGTTTAGTGTTGCAGAAGACCACGCAGGATGAAGGCTGACGATCGCCGAGCAGTGCGATGAGCAGACCCAGTTTTTCATTGTGACTGGCTTCAAAGAACTGCTGGTCGATTGACGGGAGTTCACTGACATCTTCAGTGACGACGCTCAGCGCATCACGCTGGAAGCGGGTGCTGATGGCTGTGATGCCGTCGGGCCAGGTGGCGGAGAAGAGCAGCGTCTGGCGCGAGGCAGGCGTCGCTTCAATGATGGTTTCCATATCATTGAGGAAACCCATCTCCAGCATCCGATCCGCCTCATCCAGTACCAGCGTGTTGAGCTGGTCGAGCTTGAGGTTCTCACGATTGATGTGGTCGAGGATACGACCCGGCGTGCCAACCACGATATGCGGTGGATGCACCAGTGAATCACGCTGTGCGCTCATCGGCTGTCCGCCACACAGGGTGAGGACTTTGATGTTGCGGGTGAAGCGCGCCAGCTGGCGCAGGACATTGCCTACCTGATCCGCCAGTTCACGGGTCGGACAGAGGATCAGTGCCTGCGTCTGAAAGCGGGTGCTGTCGATATGGTGCAGTAAACCAATACCAAAGGCAGCCGTTTTACCGCTGCCGGTTTTCGCCTGCGCGCGCACGTCGCGTCCCTGCAGAATGGCGGGCAGCGTAGCGGCCTGCACGGGCGTCATGCTGGTGTAGCCCATCTCGCGCAGGTTATCGAGCTGGCTATCGGGAAGCGAATTGAGGGTAGAAAAAGCGGTCACGGGCGCGGCCTCTGAGGCTGAAAGTGTAGGGCATTATTGCGGGGCAAGTCTGGCAGAAAGCACGCCTGACAGCAACGGGAACCTCGATGGTTAGCAGTATGCAACTATATCTGCCGGTACGCTTAGGAATAAGCTGAAGTTTACTGAAAAAAGGTGGTTTATTTTTATAGATTAATGCCGGCTTAACGAAGGTGTTCCGGATTGACGATCGGTTAATACCAATGATTATTTTATAAGTGACCGTTTTTAAAAAAATATTTCATTGTTAATCAGACAAATCCTTAACTATGACTCCAGTAATAGAATTAATCATTAAAAAATATCACCACTAGTGCCGATAAAAATCCTGATCTAATTGCTTTATATTTATCGCGCCATATTCCTGGTACAACGACCGGTAGAGGGTATTTGCATTGAGTAATAGCATCCAGGGACCACATGAAAATGTGCTTAAAATAGTAGGCCGCGCCGTACTGACACTGCATGTTCATGGAGAGAGTTTATCTGCGGATAAAATCGCATCCATGATCGGCTGTTATGCGGAAGATGAGCCCTGTGATCAGGAAGATCGTCGCTTATACGCGCTGGCAATGGAACTAATGTCGAATAATCAATGGGCCAAAAGCGCGTAACCCGCACTCCGCTCAGGTAAATGCAGAGCCTCCCTTGTGGAGGCTCTGTTGTTTTTGGGGGAGTGGGTTTGCGTTGTGGGGCGGGTACTGGCTCCCGGCGCTTTAGGTAAGGTGATCGTCTGTAACCGGGCCGGAGCCGGCTCGATCTCTCCGCATTTGCTGAGAAGGCTCAGCGCGGGCGATTACGCACCTCATCCCTGAGGTGCGCCCGTAGCCGGGCCAACGCGTTGCGTTGTTCAAAAACGCTCCCGGCGTTTTTAGTACGCATCTCATCCCTGAGATGCGCCCTCCCGGGCCAACGCGTTGCGTTGTTCAAAAACGCTCCCGGCGTTTTTAGTACGCATCTCATCCCTGAGATGCGCCCTTCCGGGCCAACGCGTTGCGTTGTTCAAAAACGCTCCCGGCGTTTTTGTCCGCAGCCCTGCTGTTTCAGGTCGATGCCAGCGCAAATACCGGTTTACCGCGCGAGAAGGTCGCGACTACCGGTGACATGCGTGCCACGGCTTCGGCAGAACAGCTCGCTGCTACCAGCATCATGCTCGCTTCATCGCCCGGCGCAGGCCACTGACGTTCGCCCTGAGCAGAGAGCGGCAGCCGATCGTCTGTGGCGATGGCCAGCGCCCGCGACAGCGAGAACTCATCTGAACCGCGATAGAGCTGTGCATAGAGATTCGCTTTTTCCAGCATGCTGCCGGTGCCAAACGGAGACCAGTGATCGATCACGCTGTCGGTGCCGGTCATCACTTTAATTCCCGCCGCCTGCAACTGTGGAACTGGCATAGCGAGCTTGCCAATCGGCAAGGTGGAAGCGACGCTGAACTGCTGCTCCGCCAGCCCTTCAATCATTTTATCCAGCGCACTGCCGGTGAGCGTCGCCAGCGCAAAACCGTGGCTCAGCGTCACTTTGCCTTTCAGCGCCGGAGTCTTCGCAACGGTGTCAACCATATACTGAATCGCCGCCACGCCAGCCGGTGAGGTTTCATGCAGATGAATATCCACGCCGCGCTGATAGTCGAGCGCAATCTGAAACATGGCATCCAGCGACTTCTCCATCGCGCCATCCACGTTAGTAGGATCCAGTCCGCCGACATACTCAACGCCGTGCTGCATCGCCTCACGCATCAAGCCATCGACCTGCGAGTGCAGCAGACCGTGCTGCGGGAAGGCAACGATCTCGCACGCAAAGGCGGGATGACGGGCTAATGCCGCCTGCAGATGTTCCAGACTTTTCAGGCCACTGACCGGGTCGATATTGCAATGGCTACGCGCGCGGGTGGTGCCTTTGGCATGCAGCAGGGCGATCAATCCTTCGGCGCGGGCCTGCGAGTGCGGCAGCAGCTGCGGAATCAGTACCTGCTCGCGCGCAATCATATCCATGATGGTTTTGCCCTGACGTGGACGTGGAGCCTGCCACGGACCGCCGTAGAAGGTTTTATCGAGATGGATATGCATGTCCTGCGTAGCGGGCAGCAGCAGCGCCTCCTGCGCATCCCACGACGGCAGCGTGCTGTTACCCTGGCCCGCAGAGGTCAGCTGGTCAATTTTGCCGTCGCGCACGCTGATGTCATAAAGACCGGTCCGGGTCGCGACGACGTCGTCATCTTCGCGGATAAAGCCCTCTTCCAGTCGCACATTGCGCAGCAGATAGTGATCCTGCCGGGGCAGAGTGGCGGCCTGGTCGGGATTGATGGCGGACAACGATGGGGGAATGGCGGCACTGACCTGACCGAGACCGGCGGCCAGCAAGCCGCCTGCAGCGGTCCAGCGAACGCTTTGCCCCAGGAAATCACGGCGACTCGGCGAAGAGGAAATAGGCATCAGAGGCTCCTGCAAAGAGAACAAGGCTTTAATCTGACAAACGACGCTTCACTCTGCTGCGTTATTTTCCACTGATGGCTATTCGCTATCTCACTGCCAGCGCAGCTTGCCAAACGCCGCCAGTGACGCTGCCAGTTCACGTTGCAGCGGATCATGCGGATGACGGCAGAACAACGCCAGTTCAAAGGTATCAATCACCGGCAGACCCTGTTCAGGACCTAATACCCGATGTGCCGGCAGGCGGCAGCTGGCAGGCAGTAACGTCAGACCCAGCCCCTGTGCACTGGCGGCGGCCAGCGCGACCAGGCTGGCGCTGCTGTAACCTATGCGCCAGCTTCGACCCAGCGCATCAAGCGTCTGACAGACCTCATCGCGATAGAGCCCCAACTGGGGAAACAGCACCAGCGGCACCGGCGTCTGCTCAAAGCAGGGCCATTCTGCGCTGTCGAGCCACAACAGCGGTTCAGGACGCGATGCCAGTGGCCTCTCGCCGTACGGCTGTTTAATCAGCATGATGTCGAGCTCTTCACGCTGCCAGGCGCGACGCAGCTCCACCTGCATGCCGCTCATCACGTCCAGCCGCAGCTGCGGATGGTCGCGACTGAAGTGCGCCAGCAGACCGGCCGTGGGCGCGGCGAAATCTTCCGGCACGCCAAGGCGCAGCACGCCATCGCGCCACTGGTCACTCAGCACATCGTGCGCTTCCCCGTTCAGGGCAATAATTCGCCGGGCGTAGCCTAAAAGTTTTTCGCCCTCCTCGGTGATCTGCACCTGATGCGAGGAGCGGACCAGCAGCTCTTTGCCGACCATCTCCTCCAGCCGCCGCACCTGCTGGCTGACGGTGGACTGCGACAGGTGCACCCGGTCGGCGGCGCGGGTAAAGCTGGCGGTTTCGCACACCGCGACAAAGCTGAGCAGCTGTTGCGGAGTAAACATCGGCTGACGATTCATTTTTCCACTACCTGGCAGAGTAATATTTCATTTCCAGATAGTAACGACTGCTGCCAGGCTGGCAACTTTTAATAGCGTAGATTTTATATGAAGAGAGAGAACAACCTGCTGCTGGCGGCGCTGGTGCTGGCCGGGCTCAATATGCGACCGCTGATGACCTCGGTCAGTCCGTTACTCGGCGAGCTGCGGCAGAGCATCGGTCTGTCGCCACTGGCGGCATCGCTCTTGCCTGCGGTGCCGATGATGATGATGGGTGCCATTGCGTTAGTCAGCGCCCCGCTGATGCAGCGCTTTACGGTGCGTAAACTGCTGCTGGGTGGCCTGTTGCTGCTGTTGCTGGCGCTGGTGAGTCGGCTGTTTGTGGCTGACGGAGGCGGGCTGGTGCTGAGTACTGTGCCGGGAGGAGCGGGCATTGGCATCGTGCAGATGGCGATGCCGGGATTGATCCGTCAGCGATTTGGCGGCCGCAGTGCCGGCGTGACCGGACTGTGGGCAGCGGCGCTGATGGGCGGCGGTGGGATTGGCGCGGCGATCTCGCCGTGGCTGAATGGGCAGCTTGGCTGGCAGGGCGCACTGAGCAGCTGGGCGCTGCCGGTGGTGCTGGCCATCCTGCTCTGGCTGTTTATCACCACCCCACGTGCAGCCCGGACGGAGTCCGCCGCTCTGCCTTCGCTGTGGCGGAAAACCCGCGCCTGGACGCTGGCGTTGAGCTTCGGTCTGGTGAACGGCGGATATGCCATCTGTGTCGCCTGGCTGCCCGATTTTTATCATCAACTCGGCTGGAGCGCGCAGGCGGGCGGTTCACTGCTTGGCATGATGATCGGCTGTCAGGTCACGGGTGCGCTGCTGTTGCCCTTGCTGGCGCGGGGCCGCGATCGCCGTCCGCTGCTGCTGCTGACACTATTGATGCAGTTCAGCGGCATGCTCGGTTTCCTGTTTGCGCCACAACTGGCACCGTGGCTTTGGGCAGGGATGGCGGGCTTCGGGCTGGGCGGGGCATTTCCGCTGACGCTGGTGCTGGCGCTGGATCATCTGGAGCAGCCGCAGGCTGGCGCGCGGCTGGTGGCTTTTATGCAGGGCGTCGGCTTTATTATCGCGGGCAGCATGCCGTTTATCGCCGGTCAGCTGCATGCGCTCACCGGAAATTTCACCAGCGTCTGGATTCTGCAGGCGACGATCACGCTGCTGCTGATTGCGCTTAATCTGCGTTTTCATCCGCACAGCTATCAGCGCGCCTTTCGGGATACCAATCCCTGATTTTGGTCCGACCAATCCCGGCAATATTTTTCTCTGGTTCACACTCCGGGAAAATTCGCGCATCTTTTGTTGCCACAGGTTAACAATGCGTTAACTATCTGTTGCCATAAGCCCCGACACAGCGGTTTGGTCTGACCAATCCGGGGCAGATGGCACCAGCGCTGCGGCTGCGTGCCACGTCACCTTTTCCTCTGGAGATACTGGCATGCAGATCTGGCAACAAAACTACGATCCGCTGGGTAATATCTGGCTTTCAAGCCTGATCGCACTGATCCCGATTCTCTTTTTCTTCTTTGCGCTGATTAAGCTGAAGATGAAAGGCTACCTGGCGGCCACCACCACCGTGGTGCTGGCGCTGCTGGTGGCGCTGTTTCTCTATCAGATGCCGGTTGCACAGGCGCTGGCCGCCGTGGTGTATGGCTTTCTCTATGGCTTGTGGCCGATTGCCTGGATTATTGTCGCCGCGGTGTTCGTCTACAAGATCTCAGTCAAAACCGGCCAGTTCGACATTATCCGTGCCTCTATCCTGTCGATTACGCCCGATCAGCGTCTGCAGATGCTGATTGTCGGCTTCTCGTTCGGGGCGTTTCTGGAGGGGGCTGCGGGCTTTGGTGCGCCGGTGGCGATTACCGCCGCGCTGCTGGTGGGACTCGGCTTTAATCCGCTCTACGCCGCCGGGCTCTGCCTGATTGTGAATACCGCGCCGGTGGCCTTTGGCGCGATGGGAATCCCGATTATTGTGGCGGGGCAGGTAACCGGGCTCGACAGTTTTGCCATCGGCCAGATGGCCGGACGCCAGCTGCCGCTGCTCACCCTGATTGTGCTGTTCTGGATTATGGCGATCATGGATGGCTGGCGCGGCGTGAAAGAGACCTGGCCGGCGGTGGTCGTGGCAGGTGGCTCGTTTGCCCTTGCCCAGTTCCTCAGCTCCAACTTCCTGGGTCCGGAGCTGCCCGATATTATCTCGTCGCTCGCCTCGCTGATTTCGCTGACGCTTTTCCTGAGGGTCTGGAAGCCGGTGCGCATCTTCCGCTTTGCCGATGCAGAGGCGAAACAGGGTGCTCCGTTGCTGCCACCGCAGAAGTATCGGCTGGGGCAGGTGATCCGCGCCTGGATGCCATTCCTGTTTCTCACCGCTACCGTCACGCTCTGGAGTATCCCACCGTTTAAAGCGCTTTTCGCCAAAGGCGGTGCGCTCTATGAGTGGGTGCTGGCTATGCCGGTGCCGATGCTGCATGAACTGGTGGCGCGGATGCCGCCGGTGGTCAGCAGTGCGACCCCTTATCCGGCGATCTATAAGCTGGATCTGGTCTCTGCGACCGGCACCGCGATTTTAATTGCGGCGATTATGGCGATGCTGTTCCTGCGTATGAAGCCAAAGGCGGCGCTGCAGACCTTTGGAGAAACGCTGAAAGAGCTGGCGCTGCCGATCTATTCCATCGGGATGGTACTGGCCTTTGCGTTTATCTCCAACTACTCCGGCCTCTCTGCCACGCTTGCCCTGGCGCTGGCGCATACCGGTCACGCATTTACCTTCTTCTCGCCGTTTCTGGGCTGGCTGGGCGTCTTCCTGACAGGATCAGATACCTCATCAAATGCGCTTTTCGCCGCGTTACAGGCCACCACCGCCCAACAGATCGGCGTTTCCGATATTCTGCTGGTGGCGGCCAACACCACCGGTGGCGTGACGGGTAAGATGATCTCGCCGCAGTCGATCGCTATCGCCTGTGCAGCGGTCGGGCTGGTGGGGAAAGAGTCCGACCTGTTCCGGTTTACGGTTAAACACAGCCTGATTTTCACCTGTATGGTGGGTGTGATTACCACGCTTCAGGCCTATGTCTTCCCCTGGATGATCCCATGAGCAACACTGCCGATCCGCTGGTGACACGCCTGCGGACCTATATCACCGAACATCAGCTTGAGCCGGGCATGCGTCTGCCCGCCGAGCGCCAGCTCTCTGCTGAACTCGGCGTCTCGCGATCTTCGCTGCGTGAAGCGATACAGCAGCTAATCAGCAGCGGCATGCTGATTAGCCGGCGCGGCGGCGGCACCTGGATTCGTCAGCAGCTGGCACCCTGGTCGGAACAGCGCATCGTCGAACCGATTCGGCAGCTGCTGCGCGACGATCCCGACTACCGCTACGACATTCTGGAAGCGCGCCATGCCATTGAGGCCAGCACCGCCTGGCATGCGGCATTGCGGGCTACTGACGCCGACAAAGAGAAGCTGCAGTACGCCTTTGACGCCACCCTGAAGCTGAAAGAGAGTGACGATCCCGACCTCGCTGCCCAGGCAGATGTGCGCTTCCATCTGGCGATTGCCGAGGCGTCGCACAATGTAGTGCTGCTGCAGACCATGCGCGGCTTTTTCGAGCTGCTGCAGTCGTCGGTGATGCAGAGTCGTCAGCGCATGTATACCCAGCCAGATATTTTCGCCCGCCTGACGGAACAGCATCAGGCGCTGCTGGATGCGATCCTCGCGGGCGACGCCGACGCGGCCCGTCAGGCGGCGATGCAGCATCTGGGCTTTGTCCACACCACCCTGAAAAGCCTCCATGAAGATGAAGCGCGCCAGGCGCGCATCACCCGCTTACCGGATAACGACACACGCAACCCAAAGGAATCTGACTGATGATTATCTCAGCTGCCAGTGACTATCGCGCCGCCGCGCAACGTATCCTGCCGCCATTCCTGTTTCACTATCTTGATGGCGGTGCTTACGCCGAGCACACCCTGCGTCGCAACGTGGAGGACCTTTCTGACGTGGCGCTGCGCCAGCGCATTCTGAAGAACATGTCGGAACTGAGCCTCGAAACGAAATTATTTAATGAAACCCTGTCGATGCCGGTTGCGCTGGCACCGGTCGGCCTGTGTGGCATGTATGCCCGTCGCGGCGAAGTGCAGGCGGCGCGCGCGGCCGCCCTGAAAGGCATTCCGTTTACCCTGTCGACGGTTTCGGTCTGCCCGATTGAAGAGGTAGCTCCGCAGATCAACCGTCCGATGTGGTTCCAGCTTTATGTGCTGCGTGACCGCGGCTTTATGCGCAATGCGCTGGAGCGGGCCAAAGCCGCCGGTTGCTCAACGCTGGTGTTTACCGTGGATATGCCGACGCCGGGTGCGCGCTATCGCGATGCGCACTCCGGGATGAGCGGCAATCACGCGGCGCTGCGTCGTTACTGGCAGGCGGTCACCCATCCACAGTGGGCGCTGGATGTGGGTCTGCAGGGCCGTCCGCACGATCTGGGAAACATCTCCGCCTATCTCGGCAAGCCGACCGGGCTGGAAGATTATATTGGCTGGCTGGCGAACAACTTTGATCCTTCCATCAGTTGGAAAGATCTGGAGTGGATCCGCGAGTTCTGGGACGGGCCGATGGTGATCAAGGGCATTCTCGATCCGGAAGATGCACGGGATGCGGTGCGTTTTGGCGCTGATGGCATCGTGGTCTCGAATCACGGTGGACGCCAGCTGGATGGCGTACTCTCCTCAGCCCGTGCGCTGCCAGCGATTGCCGATGCGGTCAAAGGTGACATCACTATTCTGGCGGACAGCGGCATTCGTAACGGACTGGATGTAGTACGGATGATTGCGCTGGGCGCAGACAGCGTGCTGCTGGGACGGGCGTTTATCTATGCGCTGGCGACTCACGGACAGCGTGGCGTGGAAAACCTGCTGAACCTGATTGAGAAAGAGATGCGCGTGGCCATGACGCTGACCGGCGCAAAATCGATAAGTGAAATTACCCGCGATTCGCTGGTGCAGGCGGAGGCGCTGCTGACACCAACAAGCACCGTGTCACGTCCTCGCGCCGTGAGTTAGCCTGCGAAAATGAATGTGTTGTCTATACTTAGCTTCTTTACCCACAGGAGGAATGACATGACTATTCATAAGAAAGGTTCGGCGCACTGGGAAGGCAATATCAAAGGCAAAGGCACCGTTAGCACCGAGAGCGGCGTGCTGAGCCAGCAGCCTTATGGCTTTAATACCCGTTTTGAAGGCGGCAAAGGCACCAACCCGGAAGAGCTGATTGGTGCAGCGCATGCGGCCTGTTTCTCTATGGCACTGTCGCTGATGCTGGGCAATGCAGGTCATACGCCGGAAAGCATTGATACCACGGCTGACGTGTCACTGGATAAAAAAGGCGACGGCTTTGCCATCACTAAAGTGGCGCTGACCAGCACGATTTCTCTGCCTGGCATTGATGAGTCGGCCTTCGACGAAATCATCAACAAAGCCAAAGCGGGCTGCCCGGTTTCTCAGGTACTGAACGCGGAAATTACGCTGGATTACACCCTGAACAATTGATGCCGGCAACGGGTCGCCTTTTGGTGGCCCCGACGTTATGCTATGCCTCCCGGTCCTGTTGCTGACCGGAACAGATGCGCCTTCTGGCGCATCTTCGCTTTCTGACAGAGGGGAAACCGAGGTGACAAGATACCGGGCGGCCAAAAAGTACTGGAAGATGGTGTTGGTTCTGCTGTGCATTTGCGGCGCGCTGCTGCTGATCCGCTGGGCTGCGATGATCTGGGCCTGAGCCGATGAAGTGGATGAGTCGCCACTCGCTGGGCATCTTAGTGATGGTAATTATCGTACTGGAAGCGGTTCATTTTCTGCTCACAGCCTCATGGCTGCCGTGGCGATAATCGCCCTCAGACAAAAGCATCCTCGCGCCGTTTAGTCCGCACATCGCTGCGCGCAATACGATAAGCCTTACGCGGATCACCCACCAAAAACTCAAAGGTTGGCGTGTAGTAAAATGGCAACCAGCCGCCATAGCTGCTCTCCCACTCCCATCGGACGGGGCAGGGCCACAGAATGCCATCATACAAAAGATAGTAAACCCAGCGTCCACCAGGACGACGGGGGCGTGATGTTTTCATGGGATTCACTACGGTAAAGGTTAACAACAGCTTATATTTTGTACGTTAAAGCGCCAGCTTGCAATGTTGCAGCCCTGCTTTATTGAATCTGGTCCTGAATCAGCGATGGACCTCACCACAAAGCAGTACCACATTCGGTCTGACTTTATGAATACGGTTTGCCATCGTTTCACAGTCCACCTTCGTCGGATAGATGCGCTCCGAGACCGGCAGCGCTTCGCAGGCATCGTAGCCACACGCGCTCACTAACAACACAAATCCTATCAACATAGATCCTCTCCTTTACACGGTCTGGTGGTCCGGACTATGGTGCTTTTTATCCCTTTTTAACATCCAGTATAGACAAACGTGACGGGGCGGCATTGTCAGTGTGAGCTATGACGCTGCCAGGCAGCGGCCTGCGGCAGGATGAGGGCTGGGTAAGACGAGGACGCTGGCAGGGAGTCAGCCAGCAAAATACCAGGCGGGCAGCAGCGCAATCAGGTTATTCAGGGTGTGCAGGAAGATGGGCAGCGCCAGACTGTTACTCCGCAGCCGCGCATAGCAGAGCAGCAGCGAAAACAGCGTCAGAGCGATAAGGGTCTGCCAGTGCACATACTGTGTATGCATCACCGCAAACAGCAGTGAGGTCAGCAGCATGCAGGCGAAACGGCTGCGCGGCGCCCACAGCAGAAAACCCTGTAACAGGAAACCGCGGAACAGCACCTCTTCAAACACCGGCGCCAGCAGTACGGCGGTCAGCAGCAGGATCAACAGCGAATTGCGTCCCTGCTGGGCCTGCATCACCAGCCAGCCTTCCGGCTGCATGAACTGCATCTGTGCTGCCATCAACAAAAACAGCGCGCCGGTAAACAGCAGGGTTTGCAGCGTGTAAAGCTCACCCAGCGGCAAATCAGTACGACGCTGGCAGTAAAAGCGATAAAGCGGGTAGATAACAGCAAATTCAAACAGGCAGAGTACGGGCACCAGCAGGCCGTCATTACGCAGCACGCTGTAATTAGGGAACAGCGTGATCAGCATGGTAACCAGGTAATAGACCACAAAGCTGCCGACGTAGAACAGCGTCAGGGTCACTCTGTCGGAATTGGTGTTCATAGGCGACTCAGCCAGCGAAGGTAAGCGCATAGTAGCAATGCACCCGATCGCTGTCGAGTGAGCCTGTTACACATTATTTAAGCGCAAAATGTTAGCCGCAGACTAAACACCGGAGCGCCCGGGCCGATAACTGATGAAACTAATCTGGCCAGCAACGCATGTTGTATTGCAGGCCTGTGATCTTAATCCCTGGCTGTGTAGTGAGCACTCTTAATGACTTTTAACCCTCCGGCGCCGCCGTCGCCACCATTCAGACATGCCGCTGAAGATCGCACTGTCCGCTTTACGCGGCGCAGCCTGCGTACGCTTTCGCTGCTGCTGTCTGGTGTGCTGGTGCTCTCGATGCTGATGGTACTGATGATTGCACAGCGTCAGAACAGCGCATCGGTTGAGCATGACCGCATGCTGATGCAGCAGACGTGGCAAAATCGTCAGGAGGCGATGGTCACCGATATCCGGGATTATGCCTTCTGGGGAGAAGCCTGGCGCAATCTCCATGTCAGGGTGAACAAAGTCTGGGCGTTTGACGAAGAGAACTTCGGACCGGGTCTTTACGAAGAGTATCACTATGAAGGCGTGTTCGTGGTCGACAGCAAAGGTCACACCACCTACAGCGTGATTAATGGGCAGATGGCGGATACGCCACTGGAAGCCTGGCTGGGTCATGAGACACGGACGCTAATTGCGGCAGCGCGTCAGCTCAATAATAAAGCGATGACCCGCAATGCGCTGATCAACCATCTGCCCGCGATTGTGGTGGCCGCACCTATCAGCAGCGGTAAACTGCCGAACGTGCCGCCCATGGCCGGGCCTGCATCAATCATGGTGTTCGTGAATCTGTTTACACCCGCCAAATTACAGGCGCTGGGCGCGACGCTGGATATACGCGAACTGCGTCTGCCCGCCAGTGAAGAGGATGCCCTGCATGAACCGCGAATGGTACTACCGTTGCCAGGCGGCGAGCCGATTGTGCTGCGCTGGACGTCAAAAATGCCGGGCATGGGCCTGATCGGGTTGCTGCTGCCACTGCTGCTGCTGACGGCGATCATCATCGGCATCATTACTCATCGCGTCAGCCGCCATGCGCTCTCCAATGCGATTCTCTCTGACCGCCGCTTTGCCATGCTGGCAATCAGTCAGCAGGAGCTTGCCAACAGTGAAGCGCGGTTTCGCGATCTCGCTGAGGCGGCGTCAGACTGGATCTGGGAAACGGATGAAGAGGGTCGCCTGATCTATCTGTCCGCGCGCTTTCATACCCTTACCGGCCACGACATCACACACTGGCTGGGACGTCACATCGATCACCTGCTGACCCATCCCAGCCATTCACTGGTCGCCTGGCTGCTGCGGCAGGAGGCGGAAGAGCAACAGATGCCGCTGCGCTGTCAGTTTATGTCCGCACAGGGTCACCGCCGCATCGGTCAACTGGTGGCGAAAACCATCTGGCATGATGCGCGACGTATCGGATTTCGCGGCACGGTATCGGACATCACCCAGGGCATGGAAGCAGAGGCACGCATTCAGTTTCTGTCGCGTCACGACGTTTTAACCGGTCTGTCGAACCGCGTGCAGCTGCTGGAGTTTCTGACGCTGCACCTTGCGCTGCCTGATGGCGCTGCGCCGCTGACGCTGATTACCCTCGATCTCGATCAGTTCCGGCCAATTAATGAAACCTGGGGTCATGCGGCGGGCGATGAGGTACTGAGCCAGATAGCGCAGCGTCTGAAGCACTGTATCGGCCCGCAGGAGCTGGTGGCGCGGCTGAGCGGTGATGAATTTGTACTGGTGTTGCGGGAAACGAACCGTGAGCGGATCGATCAGCGTTGTGCTCAGCTGGTGCACGAGGTTCAGCAGCCAGTCAGCACCGGTCAGCATGTCCACTATCTCACCATCAGCATGGGCATTGCCTGTGCGCCACAGGATGCCAGCCATCCGGAAGCGCTGTTGCAGATGGCAGATATCGCACTGAATGAAGCACGCGATGCGGGACGTAATCAGTGGGTCTGGTACGCCAATGAAATGGCGAGCCAGCGCGAAGATAAGCGTGAAATGGCGCGGCGCATTGAGAAAGCACTGACTACTAATGAATTCCGTCTGCACTATCAGCCCCGTTATCAGCTGCTGACCGGTCAGCTGGCCGGCGCTGAAGCGCTGATTCGCTGGCAGATTGCCCCGGATCAGTGGATTACGCCAGACCACTTTATTCCGCTGGCGGAAGAGAGCGGTCTGATCGCCACTATCAGCGACTGGGTTCTGATGCGTGCCTGCCAGGATGCGCTGGGCTGGGGTGGCGATCGCTATGTGTCAGTCAATATTTCGCCGATGGAGTTTCGCACCAGCGATCTGGTGCAACGGGTGGCAGATGCGCTGGCGAAAAGTGGTCTGCCAGCGACAAGGCTGGAGCTGGAGATCACGGAGAATGTCACCTTTGAACATCCACAGCATGCGCTGGAGGTAATGCAGGGCTTACGGTCGCTGGGGGTAAGGTTAACCGTCGACGATTTTGGCACCGGCTATGCCGCGCTGGGCTATCTGAAGACCTTCCCGTTTAACGGTCTGAAGATTGATCGCTCCTGGATGAAAGATTTCCCGGAGTCGCAGCAGGCGCAATCGGTGGTGGCGGGCATTATTGCGCTGGCACGCGCCTTCGCCCTGACGATCACGGCGGAGGGAATTGAGACAGAAGCGCAGCTGAACCAGCTAAAACAGCTCTCGTGCGAAGAGGGGCAAGGCTACTTCCTCGGTCGGCCGATGCCGCTGGCTGCATTCAGTACGCTTCTGGAAAGAACAACGCAGAATCAGGCTGAGCCGGTTTAACGGACTTTGACCGCCACGGCGGTCATCAGCATTGCGCAGACAACAAAAATAATCAGTTCCATCATGACCTCCACAGGGGTAAGAATAGTCTTAAGATAGTGTAGCGGCTCACTGTGGTTTTTTTAGGCAGTGAGTGCGATTAATCTTAAAAAGAGAGTCTGTGGGACACCCGGATCCGCGCTCACTGTAACAACTTTACCTTTTCCGGCTTCTGGTCAGCAGGCACGCTTTGCTACTCTTGGGGCAGGTTTTACACGTCCAACAGGAGAACAAACGTGAAATTTTATGGAAAAGGGCTGCTGGTAGTGGGTCTGTTTGCATTAACCGCCTGTCAGTCTGCCAGTAAACCTGACACCGCCAGTGTGCCGCAGGATCCTGAAGCCGACCGCTGCGGTGCCTCTCAGTTTCAGAACTATGTCGGCAAACCGTTAACCGTGCTTCAGGGTCAACACTTTGAACAGCAGGTGCGTCCAATCCCCTATAATTCTGCGGTCACCATGGATTTCAACCTTAACCGGCTTAACTTCCTGGCCGACAAAAATGGCAATATCAGCTCAGTTTATTGTGGCTGACGGCCGGTCTGTCATAGGCTTGTCATAACGGCAGGCGAGGATAGCAGCGCGTTTAAGAAACTTCCTCGTCACACAATAAATAGTGCTCGTCTTGTTTATTCCCGCCCCGGCGGGAATTTTTTTAGCGCCTTCGGGCCGGAACAGGAGCGGAGAAGATGAAATGCATAGGGGCACTGCTGCCCACGTTGTTACTCAGCAGCACACTGGCACAGGCGTCCAGTGAAGAGGCCTGGCAGAAGAGCCGCCAGATCATGACACAGGCGTGTATTAATGCCAGCCATCTGAGTAAAGTAAAGGTGCTGGGCGAGCCGATTGAGTATGACGACAACACAGGTTACAGCGCACTGTTGCTGGAGGGGCGCTATCCCCAGCAGCATATGAAAAACAGGCGTGGACGCGAGCTCTGCCTGTTTCAGCTCAGCAGCGGACGGGCCAGCGTCAGCGAAGCGGATAAACTGCGCTGGGTGAAGTAAACCGACGCTTTACACCTCCGGATGCGTGTCGATGAGCTGTGCCAGCAGGGTGCGATACCGCTGCAACTGCGCCTCATCGCCTTCGACTTCCAGTTTGTCGATCACCCGCGCAATCAGTGCCTTACTGGTCGCGGGTTCTCCCGCCTCCATAATTTCACGCAGAATAACCGCCAGCAGATCGGACTCTGGCGGTATTCGCCAGTTCGGGCTGTTGAAATAGTCACTGATAGCGCGGCTGGCACTGCTTGTTTGCACTCTCATTTCCCTACCTCCGCTGAAACGCTACCCCGACCCTTACGCAGGTGTAAGGGCATCTATGCACGTCATAAGCTGAACTGCCTCAGCGTAGCCGGATGGTCTGGACCGTTTTTTAGCGGAGGACGTCGCGCCAGGCAGAATGATCGTCACATCGCCACGACTGGCGATTTTTTAAACATAGAAGCGGCGTGAATCGTTGTCAGTAACAGAATGACATATTTTTCCATATTGATGAGGCATGGTTGAGGAAGAGGGTGCCAGGGCAGGCCATCGGCCACGGGATTCACGCTGTAAACCGCTGGTCAGAGAAAATTTTCGCGGGTAATTGCGCTGAATCAAGAGGAATCCTGTCTTTTGCCGTTTGTGCCATGTTATGTCGGTCACGTTAAGAATCGTCGCGTTAAACTAAGCACTCCCTCTCTTTGAATCATCTGCCCATGCCACGCACTATTGAACCCTGGAAGATAAACCTGATCTCAGTCTGGTTTGGCTGTTTTTTTACTGGCCTGGCCATCAGCCAGATTATCCCGTTTCTGCCGCTCTACCTTGAGCAGCTTGGCGTCACCGGAGGCGAGTCCCTGAGTCTCTGGTCGGGGCTCACCTTCAGTATCACCTTCGTGGTTTCGGCGGCGGTCGCCCCGCTGTGGGGCAGTCTGGCCGATCGCAAAGGGCGTAAACTGATGCTGTTGCGCGCGGCGTTTGGTATGGGCGTGGTGATCCTGCTACAGGCTTTTGTCACCGAAGCCTGGCAGTTACTGCTGCTGCGCGCCCTGATGGGGCTGACCTCTGGCTATATCCCCAACGCGATGGCGCTGGTGGCGGCTCAGGTGCCGCGTGAACGTAGCGGCTGGGCGCTGAGCTGTGTCTCCACCGGGCAGATTGGCGGTGTGATTCTGGGGCCGATGCTGGGTGGGCTGCTGGCTGACTGGGTCGGTTTGCGCACGGTATTTATCGTCACCGCGGCGCTGCTGATGGTCAGCTTTATGGTGACGCTGTTCCTGATTAAAGAGACCGGTTACACCCCGGTGAGTAAAAAAGAGAAACTCAGCGGACGCGAGGTTTTTCGTTCGCTGGACAACCCAAAGCTGATGCTCTGCCTGTTTTTCACCACCATGGTCATCCAGATGTGCAACGGATCGGTGAACCCTATCCTGACGCTCTTTGTGCGGGAACTGGCACCCACCGCTGAGAATATCGCTTTTCTTAGCGGGGTCATTGCCGCGCTGCCTGGCGTCTCTGCACTGCTGGCCGCGCCTCGTCTGGGGCGACTCGGCGATCGCATCGGCACGCAGCGTATTCTGCTCGCAACGATGGTTATCTCGCTGCTGCTGTTTATCGCCATGTCTTTTGTCACCAGTGCCACGCAGCTGGGCATCTTACGTTTTCTGCTGGGCTTCGCCGATGGCGCGATGATGCCTGCGGTACAGACGCTGCTGGTGCGTCATTCGCGCGACACTATCACCGGCCGGATCTTCGGTTATAACCAGTCGTTTATGTATCTTGGCAATGTTGCTGGCCCATTACTGGGCGCAGCGGTATCGGCGGTGGCAGGTTTCCGCTGGGTCTTTTGTGCCACCGCCGTTGTAGTGCTGATTAATGTCCTGTTCCTGAAACGCTTTTACCGGCGTCCGAAGACTGTGCTGCCCGCGTCGGCTGACAAATCGTCAGCTCAGCCTGCCAGCGCTGCTGAGTCAGCAAAAACTCAGGACTGACGCTGGGGCTCCAGGAGTCATCGCCGCCGACGCCCATATGGAAGGCATCCAGGTGCAGCCAGCAGCCCGCTTCCGGACGCAGAAGGTGGCGGTGGGAGGCTTCACGCAACTGCTCCAGACTGAAGCGGCTCAGCGAGAAAGCAAAATCGCCGCTGACCTGCCAGCTGCCGCTGTCGAGCTGGCGGGTGCCGCCACGCAGACCATTCTCGCTGGGGAAAACGTAGGGCGTTGAAAGCTGATCCAGCGGCAGTTGCCAGCGTGAGAACTGCGCGGCCAGCTGGCGATCGGGATAGTTTTCATGCGGTCCCAGGCCGAGCCAGCTTACCTGCTGCGGGATTTGCGCCAGCGCGCAGCGCAATCCGATGCGTGCAGGCGGTGGTAAACCGCGAGACTGCACAACGGAAAGCTGTAACTGCAACTCACCCTGCGCATTGATCAGATAACGCTTACGGCTGATAAAGGCGAGCTGGTCATTAGCGATCCAGCTATGCAGCGTCTCAATCTGTATCGCCTGCGGCAACGCATTCGCGGCTATCGACACCAGCTGGCTGCTCATCTGGTCATAACCTGCCGCTTTCCAGCGCTCAACCCACGCATTGGGATCCACCCGCTCTGCTTCGCTGGTGCCGATATCGTTGTCCAGCGGCGCGCGAATAAAGCAGTCCTGAAGCGGGGAGAGCAGCGTCGGTGCCTCATTCACAAACCACTGCGTCAGTTCACCGCTGTGGCGTGAAAAATGCCAGCGCTGTTGCTGGTGAGTGACGACAATCTCACTGGCGTCATCATAGAGGACAGGTACTTCAGCTGTTTCCGGCAGCGGGGGCAGCACCAGCAGCGAAGGCAGCGCCCACTGATGCCAGGCGACACACCAGTCCGCAGCACTCCAGCGGGTCGGGTGAATCTGATGAACCGCAACGTTAAGCCAGCATTCGCCCTGTAACGCGGGCGGTGACGGCAGCGTGATCCGCTGCTGACCCTGCGGGCCGATATCCAGTGAGACTTCACCTTCCGTCACCACCTGGCCCTCCTGCTCAATGCGCCAGCGCAGCACTTCATTGTCACTGTGACGGAATAAGTAGTCGCTGCTGACCGTAAAGCTCAGCGGGTCGCCGGGATCGGGCGTAAACTGCCAGAACTGCTGGGCGCGCTGCGCCTCATACAGCGCCGGATGCGGCGTGCGATCGGCAAACACCAGCCCGTTCATACAGAACTGGCGATCGTTGGGCTTATCGCCAAAATCGCCGCCGTAGGCCTGCCATGGCTGGCCCTGATCGTCATAACGGGTCAGGCTCTGATCAACCCAGTCCCAGACGAAGCCGCCCTGCAGACGCGGAAACTGACGGAATGCCTCCCAGTATTTCGCGAAACCGCCAAAGCTGTTGCCCATCGCATGCGCGTACTCACACAGGATCAGCGGACGGGTTTCGCCCGGCAGACCGATCCACTTTTTCAGCGACCACTTCGGCACCGCCGGGAACGGCTGATCTTCATCGACCCTGGCATACATAGGGCAGATGATATCGGTCGCGGCGGTGTCCGCACCGCCGCCTTCATACTGTACCGGACGGGTAGGATCGCTGCTTTTCACCCAGCGGTAGAGCGCATCATGCGTGGTGCCATGTCCAGACTCATTACCCAGCGACCAGATAATAATGCTGCAGTGATTACGATCGCGCTGCACCATACGCGTCACGCGTTCGCTATAGGCAGCGAACCAGCGGGGATCGTCGGAGAGCCGGTTCATTGGCTGCATGCCGTGGGTTTCGATATTCGCTTCATCCACCACATAAAGCCCATACTGGTCGCACAGCCGATACCAGATCGGATGATTAGGGTAGTGCGAACAGCGCACCGCATTGAAATTGTGCTGCTTCATGAGCTCAATGTCGCGGCGCATTGTCGCCTCATCCACCGCCTGACCGTGCTCCGGATGGTGTTCGTGGCGGTTGGTGCCACGGATTAGCAGCGGTTTGCCGTTGAGACAGAGCAAGCCGTTATCGATAGTGACCTGACGGAAGCCGACATCATACGCTTCCACCTCGACCAGCTGCTGATCCCCATCCAGCAGCGCCAGCGTGGCGCGATAGAGATGGGGCATTTCGGCGCTCCACAGTACAGGCCGTTCCACCGGCAGGCTGAGCAGGGCGCGTTCAGGATAGTGGCCCCGCTCGTCAATAATGGCGCTGCCCAGCGGCTGCTGACACTGCGCAACCGGCTGTTCACCCTGCCACAGCGTCAGGCGCAGCTGATAGTGCGAGGTGAGATCAGGCGGCAGGGCGACGCGGACCTGGGCGCGCAGCGCGGCACGGTAATACTCCGGGCTGAGCCGGGTTTCCAGCTGCACGTCAGCCAGATGCACCTGCGGCTTATGCAGTAACGTGACATCGCGGAAAATGCCGCTCATCCGCCACATATCCTGGTCTTCCAGATAGCTGCCGTCGCTCCAGCGCAGCACCATCACCGCCAGCCGGTTTTTGCCTGGTCGCAGATAAGGCGTCAGGTCGAATTCGGCGGGCAGGCGGCTGTCCTGAGAGTAGCCAATCCAGCTTCCGTTGCACCACAGATGAAAGGCTGAATTGACACCGTCAAAGATGATGCGTGTCTGCCCGGAAGTGAGCCAGGCAGCGTCCGTGCTGAATGTGAGCGAGTAACATCCGGTCGGGTTCTCTTTGGGCACAAGCGGAGGATTAACCGGAATCGGATACTGCACGTTAGTGTAAATGGGCGCATCAAAACCGTGCATCTGCCAGTTTGCCGGGACCGGAATCGTGCTGGCATCCGGCAGATCCTGCAGTAACCAGCTGGCCGGGACCGCCTCAGGCTGTACAAAGTAACTGAAACCCCACTCCCCATTCAGACTCTTTAGTGACGCGGAGGGCGTGTCATCTCGCGCTGCCGCTTCATCCCGCCAGCTGGCAAAAGGCGGGTGCGCATCCAGCCGATGCAGCGAGGTTATGACCGGGTTTTCCCAGTCGCGCCGGGAGAGGATGTCACTGAAAGCAGCCTGTGAGAGAGTCATGGTTATATCCTGTAAATGTGATGCGCTCACAATGCGGAATATTGTTCAGGCTGTAAAGCGTTCGCCATCCCGATTTGCACAAATAGTTTGCCCCGAAAGCAGGCCGCACTGTTGAGAATGTGGCGGCTTACTGACTGTAAAACGTTAAGTCTGGTCAGCAAAGATGAATAGCAGCCGGAAGCGGAGGAATCTCACTTGTCGCCATGCGGGTGCCTTCATACACTCAGCCCGATTTCATCACCCTGAGGTAAATATGGTACGAATCGTTAAGCTGGCTGCCGTTGTGGCATTAGTGACTGCATTAAGTGGATGTCTTTTCCCGCCTCCTGGTGGCGGCGGTGGGGGTGGCTGGGGCGGACATGGCGGCGGGCCGGGCCGCGGATTTGTCGATCCCAGTTAAGCCCTGCCTGATGAATGCTGGCAAATGACGATGTGCGCCTGCTGCGCAGTTACATCGAAAAGCTGTTGCGGCATCCCCGCCAGTAACGCCGTTAGTCCCAGACGGGAATGGGATCTTCACGTCACTTTGACCTGAAACATTTTCCGCTTTGCTTATTCGCTGCCAGAATAACAGGTGACAATCCATTGTGGAGATAACAAGATGAAAGTCAGTTTAATGGCGATGATGATGGCGGGCCTGCTGGTCAGTGGTATGGCGGGTGCGGCGGAAAAAACGCCGCAGCAGGAGAAAATGACGATGTGTAACCAGCACGCCAAATCTCAGGATCTCAAAGGGGAAGCACGTAAAACCTTTATGAGTAAATGCCTGAAAAAGGACAGCAAACTGTCGCACATGACGCCGCAGCAGATGAAAATGAAAAGCTGTAACGGCGAAGCTGGCGATAAAAAGCTGGCAGGCGACGCGCGTAAAACCTTTATGAGCCAGTGCCTGAAAAAAAGCTAATCATCCCTCACGGCCACGCAGGTGGCCGCTTCTCCCTGCCGATTCCTTGCCCGCCTGAAGACGATTAAATTATCTTTCACAACAGCAGGTTAACCTTCTGACAAACATTCGGCGTCAGGCTTCCTGGTTCCTTTGCCACACTTACTGTTTGTGAGGATTTGCGCAGGCCTCGTTTTACCGCGCAGCATCAGTCCAGAAACAGCGAAAGGAGCCATGCCGTGAACTATCAATTTACCACCGACCTGAACGATCTGCCTCAGCGACAGCCGGTTAAAAAAACGCTGGGTGAGGTAGAGGTCTTACTGATTCGCGACGGGGACAACGTACGCGCGTATCAGGCGAAATGTCCACACGCGGGCGCGCCGCTGGAGCAGGGCGCCATCTGCGGCGACCGGCTGGTCTGCCCGTGGCACAAAGCCGCGTTTGATCTTGCCGACGGCAAAATGTGTGAACCGCTGGCGCTAGCCGATCTCAAACAGTATCCGCTGCGCATCGAACAGGGGCGGGTGCTGGTGAATCCTAAAGCGATGTCACCCGCTGCCCCCATTGGCAGCGGGGCAGCCGCGCCGGTCTATGTGGTGCTGGGTGGTGGCGCGGCGGGCAGCGCAGCGCTGTGGCGTCTGCGTCATGACGGTTTCAAAGGCCGCCTGATTCTGGTTGAGCGGGAGGCGGACGCACCTTACGACCGCACCGCGCTGACCAAATTTGTGCCGTCGGGCAAAATGGACATCAGCGAGGTGCCACAGCTGCTGAAAGCGGATGTGATGGATCACGTTGAACGAGTGCAGGCAACCGTGAGCCGCCTCGATGCGCAGCAGCAACGGCTGATCTTCGACGATGGCGAAACGCTTGCCTTCGACAAACTGCTGATCGCCAGCGGCGCGAAGCCTGTCCGTCCCGATTTGCCGGGCAGCGATCTTGACGGGGTCTATCTGCTGCGCAGCAAAGCGCAGACCGATGAGCTGCTTCAGGCGGTGGATGCGACCCATAAAATCGTGATTATCGGTAACAGTTTTATCGGCACCGAGCTGGCGTCGGCACTGCGTAACCGTGACATCGACGTTACAGTGATTGCCCGTCAGGCGCTGCCCTTTGCAAAACGGTTTGGCGATCAGATTGGCCGCTATTTCTACCAGTTGCATGAGCAAAATGGCGTGAAGTGGGTGCAGGGTGAGATCGCATCACTGCAGGGCGACCAGCAGGTGAGTGGCGTGCAGCTTAAGGGCGGACGGCAGCTGGACGCGAATGTTGTGCTGTTTGCTACCGGCGTTAAACCGGCTACCGACTTTATCCACGATCTGCCGCTGGCAGAGGATGGCAGTCTGCAGGCAGACGAGCATTTACGGGTCGCTGACAATATCTGGGTGGCGGGTGATATCGCCACGTATCCGTCGGCACAGGGGCCGCTGCGCATTGAGCACTATCGCGTCGCGCATCAGCAGGGACAGACTGCCGCATGGAATATGCTGGATCAGAACGTCACCTTTGATCGTGTGCCGTTTTTCTGGACGACGCAGTATGGCACCCGTTATGAGTATGTTGGCCACGCAGCAGAATGGGATAATTTCGAGCTGATCGGCTCGCTGGAGGACAAAAAGTTTATGGCGTTTTATGGTCAGCAGGGGCAACTGGCCGCGATCTGCTCATGCGGTATGTACACGCTGACCGCTGAGCTGGTGGAGCGGATGCAGCAACCGATGACGCTTGCCGACGCGGTAGCGCTCTGTCAGGCGCACATCAGTTAAGCTGCGCGCAGGGCGGGCCGCGAGCTGGTCCGCCCTGCGCAATGCCTGACGCTTAGCTGCGGCTCAGTTTTTCGGACTTCGCCATGCACTGCTGCATTGCTTCAATCACTGCCGACCGCATCCCTTTCTCTTCCAGCACCTTCACGGCTTCAATGGTGGTGCCGCCAGGTGAGCAGACCATATCTTTAAGTTCAGCCGGATGTTTACCGCTGGTCAGCACCATCTCCGCCGCTCCTTTTACCGCCTGTGCAGCAAACTGATAGGCCTGGGCGCGCGGCATGCCGCCCAGTACGGCCGCATCCGCCATCGCTTCGATAAACATAAAGACGTAGGCCGGCGCAGAACCGCTGACGCCGACCACGGAGTGAATCAGATATTCATCCACCACGGCCGCTTTGCCGAAGCTCTCAAAAATCGCAACGACCTCGTTGATCTCCGCCTGCTCAACCAGCACGTTGGGCGTGACCGAGGTCATGCCTTCGCTGACCAGCGAAGGCGTATTCGGCATCGCCCGGACGATTTTACGATCGTAGCCCAGCACCGATGAAAGCGAATCCAGCGTCACGCCCGCCGCAATCGACACCACCAGCGCCTCTTTTTTCAGGCTGCCGGCCAGCTCTTTTAATACTTTCAGGATCACATTGGGTTTTACCGCGCCGAACAGGATGTCCACTTCACGTGCCAGCGCATCCGTGCTCTCAGCCGCGTTGATACCATACTGCTCTGCCATCGCCTGGTTGGTCTCTGCTTTGCGATCGTAAACGAAGATATCAGACGGGGCGATTTTGCCGCTATTGACCAGTCCGCCGATAATGGCTTTCGCCATGTTTCCCCCGCCGATAAACCCGATTTTTTTTGCCAGCATCGCCATCTCCTTAGGACATTATTCGGTTTTCTCAGTGGGCTAGCTTACTTCAGCCAGCCCGAATAACAAGTCAGCCGGGTGCGGGCTGGAAAGCGTGCCGCAAATAAAATTTGCCATTCAGGGAGAACCCGGCAAGATCTCAGGCTTCTCTGACTGTAAGGAATCATGATGTTTATCTGGGTCGATGCCGATGCCTGTCCGAATGTGATCAAAGAGGTGCTCTACCGTGCTGCGGATCGCACCGCCACCACGGTCACTTTTGTGGCAAACCAGTTTCTGCGTGTGCCGCCATCGCCTTATCTGCGCACCCTGCAGGTGCCAGCCGGATTTGATGTGGCGGACAATGAGATTGTCAGACGTTGTCAGCCCGGCGATCTGGTGATCACCGCCGATATTCCGCTGGCGGCTGAGGTGATTGAGAAAGGGGCGGCAGCGTTGAATCCGCGCGGCGAGCGCTACTCACCGGCCACGATACGTGAACGCCTGACGATGCGGGATTTTATGGATACTCTGCGGTCAAGCGGCGTGCAGACCGGCGGCCCCGCGACGATGAGTCCGCGTGACCGCCAGCAGTTTGCCAATGAGCTGGACAGCTGGCTCACTCAGCAGAAACGCTCTACTTAAACGAAGCTATCGTCGTCGTCGAAATCGCCGCCGCCAAAATCGTTCAGATCGCTGTTGTCAGCATAATTACTGTCCCAGCCCGCGTTCTGGTCCAGGAAGGCGTTATCATTACCGCCGTTAAAGGCATCGGCGTTGTCATCGCCACCGTTGAAGGTGTTGAGATTATCATTCACCTCCGGCAATGGCGGCTCATTGATGATGTTCACAATCTCTTCCGGCTGTGAATGGTGGAACATGCTGGTCAGCATGTCGGCCATCACGACCCCCCCAGCCACGCCCACCGCTGTTTGCAGTGCGCCGCCAAGGAAACCGGTGCCGCGTGGCGCGGGTGCCTGGGCAGGAGCATATTGCTGCTGTGCCGGTTGCTGCGGTGCACTGTTCCACGGCGACGATTGTTGCTGCTGCTGAACGGGCTGCTGCTGGCGCGAACCGCTGCCAAACAGTCCCGACAGAAAGCCGCCGCTGCTCTGTGCGGGTTGCTGCTGCTGTTGCTGTTGCAACTGTGCAACCTGGCTTTCCAGCGCTGACACTTTCTCATTAAGTTTTTTCAGTGCCGCTTCCTGAATCAGGATCGCCTGCGCCATGTAGTAAGGCGCGCCCGGCTGCGCCTGAAGATGCTGATTAATCAGTTGTTCGGCTGCGGCATCGCGTGCCACGGTCTGGCTTTCAGCCTGTTTCAGACGGCTGAACAGCCCTTCGATCAGTTGTTGTTCTTCGCGTTGCATGATGACTCTCCTGTGGCAATGTTTATCAGTATATGTGGGCGCCAGTGAGAAAAGTAAAATCGCGGCGGTAAGCAAATATTGCCAGCGCATTCCGGACGCTACTTTACGCGTTGTTTTATCGTCCTGTTAGCGCCCTGATGCACAAAACGTGCATGCTTTTCCTGTTGAAAATACGAATGTTATCGCTGTTCAGGTAACGAAAATGCGTAAATCATGCCTGACAGGTGGAGGCCATAATAATTTCCAGTTATCATGCGTCGCATTATTAAGCTCACCATGCAGCCGCATCGCGCGGTCAGGCGGAGGAATGGCCCTGATGTCACTACCCATCTTTTTGATTGGCGCTCGCGGTTGCGGCAAAACCACGGTCGGCGAAGCGTTGTCGCAGGCGCTGGGCTACGCCTTTAGAGATACCGATCACTATCTGCAACTCAGCACGCAGCGCAGCGTGGCCGAGATTGTTGCGGCAGAAGGCTGGGAAGGTTTTCGCGCCCGTGAAACGGAATCGCTTAAAGCGGTAACAGCACCCGGGACCGTGATTGCTACCGGTGGTGGTATGATTCTGGCTGAAGAGAACTGCCGCTTCATGCAGGAGCAGGGCCGGGTGATCTGGCTCAGCGCGTCGCCCGAAGTGCTGGCAGAACGACTGGAAAGCGAACCTGAAGCGGCTCAGCGTCCAACGCTGACCGGACGTCCGATTGCCGATGAGATGAGTGATGTGCTGCGTGAACGTGCGCATCTCTACCAGGCGGCGGCCCATCATCAGGTCAACGCCATGCAATCGCCGGCGTGCGTGGTGGAAGAGATTCTGCTGTCACTTTCCCTGGCGCGCGCCAGCTAACCCTCCGATTTTTCCCGCTTTGATCCCGCTTCGGATGGCATTGTCTATACTTACTCTATGACAGGCAGCGGCCTGTCCTGTGGAATGTTATTCAGACAAGAGGGACACAGTATGCCGACCAGACCACCGTACCCACGTGAAGCGAAAGTTGTGCCCGTTGAAAAGGGCACTGAAGGTAATAAAGTCACTTCTTACGAATTGCGTGCTGATCATCCCAAACCGAATTCATTAATCAGCGAGCACGAGACGGAAGAAGAAGCGCATGATGCTAAAGCGCGCTACGAAGACGTCGAAAAAGAGTAACACGTCACGGCTGGCAGGGACGCCAGCCTGCTGCTCAGCTTTAATCTGCCCGTAAGTTGCCTGATCTTTTCCCTCTATGTTTGACTCCCCAAATCCCCATAGCCGAATCAAAACAGCGCTGCCCGGACCACCTGCTTAACGCGCTCTCCCATCGGAAGAGATCACAAACGACCATCATTTCGCGTGACAGATCAGCGGGTTCCCTTCTACACTTCCAGACACACAACATGTGCTCTGGAGAACTATTATGCTCAACGTAAGTGAGTATTTTGACGGAAAAGTTAAATCTATCGGTTTTGACAGTGCGAGCACCGGTCGTGCCAGCGTGGGCGTGATGTCTGAAGGTGAATACACATTTGGAACCGGCCAGCCGGAAGAGATGACCGTCGTCAGCGGCTCGCTTAAGGTGTTGCTGCCGGGTGAGACTGAGTGGAAATGGTTTGAAGCGGGTTCGGTGTTTAACGTGCCGGGTCACAGTGAATTTCATCTGCAGGTCGGCGAGCCAAGTTCCTATCTCTGCCGCTACCTGAAAGACAAAGATTAAAAAAAGGGCCGCTAAGCGGCCCTTTTTTTGGGCAAACCATGTCTGTCCGGGTGATTCTGATTAACGCTGGGCTTCGCCACCTAAGGCTTCCACCAGATTGCTGGTCAGTGCGGCCAGTTCGCTGGTCATCAGAATAAAGTCAGCATCAAAGCGCTGAGCAAAATCTTCGCGGTCGATATCGTCGTTCTGGTCGCGCAGCGTGTCGCTGAACTTCAGACGTTTCACCGAACCGTCATCCGCCAGCACGAACTGAATGCGCTCCTGCCAGTCGAGTGCCAGTTTGGTCACCAGCTTGCCCGCTTCGATGTGGTTGGCGATCTCATCGCATACCAGATCCTGTTTCTTGCAGCGAATGACGCCGCCATCTTCCAGCAGCGCTTTCAGCTCCGCTTCATCCATCAGCGCAAAACCGGCAGGCAGATCGCCCGAACGAACCCACTCGGTCAGGGTCAGCTCAATCGGGTTTTCCAGCGTCAGCGGCACCACCGGCAGTGAACCCAGGCTTTTGCGCAGCAGCGCCAGGGTATCTTCCGCTTTTTTTGCGCTGGCACAGTCCACCATAATCAGATTGTTGACCGTGTCGATCCACAGATAAGTCTGGCTGAAACGGCTGAAGGCGCGCGGCAGCAGGCTGTGCAGCACTTCATCTTTCAGCGAATCTTTTTCGGTCTTTTTGAGCTTGCGGCTCTGCTCAGATTCCAGCTTGTCGATTTTCGCTTCCAGCGCCTGTTTCACGACCGGCGACGGCAGGATTTTCTCCTCTTTGCGGGCGCAAATCACAATCTGGCCTTTGTTCTCATGGGTCAGCGCGTCGCTGCGGTTACCCATCGGCGGGACCCAGCCGGTCTTGCTCATATCCTGACTGCCACACGGTGAAAACGTGAAGGCGTCGAGCTGTTTTTCCATCTCATCTGCGGACAACGGAATGTCACGATTCAGACGATAAACCATCATATTTTTAAACCACAACATCGGGATTCCTTACCGTGGCGCGATCGGGCGCACAAGTCTGCGAGAGTCAGCGCGCATGATAGCGAAACATCGGAGTGGTTTCATTGCCTTTAAGGCAGCCGCCTTCTACTGTATCTCTCACCTGAACGAATAACGAGGAGGTAACCTTGCGCATAGGCATAGATCTGGGTGGCACCAAGACAGAAGTGATTGCATTGTCGGATAAGGGACAGGAGCTGTTCCGCCATCGGGTGAATACCCCGCGTGATGACTATCAGGCAACGGTGCAGGCGATTGTCGATCTGGTCACACTGGCGGAGCAGAAAACCGGCGAGACCGGCACGGTCGGGCTGGGTATTCCTGGCTCGCTTTCGCCCTTCAGTAAGCGGGTGAAAAATGCCAACTCTACCTGGCTCAACGGCCAGCCGCTGGACAAAGATCTGGCTCAGGCGCTGAACCGGGAAGTGCGTATTGCCAACGACGCCAACTGTCTGGCCGTGTCGGAAGCGGTCGATGGTGCGGGTGCCGGACAGTCGCTGGTGTTTGCCGTGATCATCGGCACCGGGTCGGGCGCAGGTGTAGCGATCAATGGGGAGTCGCGCATCGGTGGCAACGGCAATGCCGGCGAGTGGGGCCATAATCCGCTGCCGTGGATGGATGAAGATGAGCTGCGCTACCGCCAGGAAGTGCCCTGTTATTGCGGGCAGCAGGGCTGCATCGAGACCTTTGTTTCTGGCACCGGTTTTGGTATCGACTATCAGCGGCTGAGTGGCGTGCATCGCAAAGGTGCTGAGATCGTTTCGCTGCTGACGCAGCAGGATCCGATCGCCGAACGGGCGATGAGCCGTTATGAGCTGCGGCTGGCCAAATCGCTGGCGCAGGTGGTTAATCTGATCGATCCCGACGTGATCGTGCTGGGTGGCGGGATGAGCAATGTGGATCGTCTCTATCAGACCGTACCGGTGCTGATGAAGAAATGGGTGTTTGGCGGGGAGTGTGAAACGCCGGTGCTGAAGGCGCAGCATGGCGACTCCAGCGGCGTTCGCGGTGCGGCGTGGCTCTGGCCGCTTAACGGCTGAGTGTCCCGCACATCCGCTGACGTTCAGCGCCTGGGTTTCTGGCGCTGAACTTAAGCCCCGGCGCGGCATCCTGCCGCGCCGCGGTTATTCGCCCACCAGCATCGTGTCCTGCGGAGCCCGGTCGCGCTGCGCTTTGGTGGCGAGGAAGTAGAGATAGCCGACCAGCATAATGGCGAAAAACAGTGCGCCAATCACCGGATTAAACCACAGCATCGCCAGCAGGCAGATGACTGACAGCAGCAGAGCGATGCCCGGTACAATCGGATAGCCCGGCGCGCGGAAACTGCGCACCATCTCCGGCGCGCTGCGGCGTAGTTTAAACAGGCTCAGCATGCTCATGATGTACATCACAATCGCGCCAAACACCGCCATGGTGATCATCGCCGCCGTCAGCGTCATTCCCTGCAGATTAATCACGCCATCGCTGTAAATCGCCGCGATGCCCAGCACGCCGCCGAGAATAATGGCGCGATGTGGGGTCTGGAAACGCGACAGTTTTGCCAGCGAAGGCGGCAGATAGCCCGCGCGGGCCAGGGCAAAAAACTGCCGTGAATAGCCGAGGATGATGCCGTGGAAGCTGGCAATCAGGCCAAACAGCCCAATCCACACCAGCATATGCATCCAGGTAGAGTGTTCGCCAACGATCATTTTCATCGCCTGTGGCAGCGGATCGTTAATGTCGGCCAGTTTACGCCAGTCACCTGCGCCGCCCGCCATCAGCATTACGCCAATTGCCAGCACTACCAGCGTCAGGATCCCGCTGATCCAGGCACGGGGAATGGTCCGGGTAGGATCTTTCGCCTCTTCGGCCGCCATCGCGGCACCTTCAATGGCAAGGAAAAACCAGATAGCGAAGGGAATAGCGGCGAAAATGCCGGAGAAGGCGGGCAGTCCGAAGCTGTCACTGCCCGCCCAGCCGTGTGCGGCAAAGTTTGCCAGGCTGAAGCCAGGTGAGACCACGCCCATAAATACCAGCAGCTCAATGACCGCCAGTACAGTGACAACCAGTTCGAACATCGCCGCCAGTTTTACACCGAGAATATTCAGCGTCATAAACAGCAGGTACGCGCCGACCGCCGCGGTTTTCGGATTAAGTTCGGGATACTGCACATTCAGATAAGCCCCGATCGCCATGGCAATCGCCGGAGGCGCAAAGACAAATTCAATCAGCGTCGCCAGACCAGCAATCAGCCCGCCGGTTTCGCCAAAGGCGCGACAGCTATAGGCAAAGGGTCCGCCTGCATGAGGGATCGCGGTGGTCAGCTCGGTGAAGCTAAAAATAAAGCAGGTGTAGAGCGTGGCGATCAGCGCGGTAGTAACCAGAAATCCCAGCGTGCCCGCCACGGCCCAGCCGTAACTCCAGCCAAAATATTCGCCTGAGATCACCAGGCCAACCGCAATCCCCCACAGATGCAGGGTGCCCAGCGTGGGCTTGAGTCTGTTTGTCATTCTGCTATCCCCGTCGTTGTTGGTCTCACGCGGCCTTACACCGCCATAACTACTAAAGTAAGGGGATAATGCCGTTGCATTACTCACCACGACTTGACGCGGGCGCAGTGACTTCTGTCCTCCACGGTCAACTCACAGGCAACAACCGGGCCGGATGCACGCTGCGGTCAACTTTGTCTCTTCTGAGGTCAAGCAACTCACCTTCTGGCAACACATGCTGAGATAACGCAAGTGAAAAGGAGCCGGATGATGAGCGCAAAACAATATGACAACCTGACTGATTCCCAACTCACCCTGATGGCGCAGCAGGCGCTGGCCTGTTATCCCGCTGCGCTGCAGGGGCAGCTCAGCCTGCTGTGCCGCTCAGAGAACGCCACGTTCCTGGTTAAAGCGGCAGGCCGGCGTTATGCGCTGCGGCTGCATCGCGGCGATTACCATCAGAAAGCGGATATCCTTAGCGAACTGCTGTGGCTCGACGCGCTGCGCGAAACCGGCATTATGGTGCCGGAAGCGGTGCCGGACAACGCGGGCGAAACGGTGCTGACGCTGCGGCTGCCGGATGGCAGTGAGCGCTACGTGGTGCTGTTTCACTGGATCGAGGGGGAGATGCCGACCACCGACGTTGATCCCCGCGCCTTTCAGCAGCTGGGACAGATTACCGCGCGGCTGCATCAGCACAGTAAGCAGTGGCAGCCACCCGCGGGTTTCCAGCGCATCATCTGGGATCACCACACCATGACCAGCGCTGAGAGTCACTGGGGACGCTGGCAGGATGCGCCCACTCTGCCTCCCGCCGATCACGGCGTCGTCGAACAGACGATCGCGCAGGTCGGCGCGGCGATGGCGCAGTTTGGTAAGGGATCGGATCGCTATGGTCTGATCCACGCCGATCTGCGGCTGACCAATCTGCTGCTGCACAAGGGCGAAACGCGGGTGATCGACTTCGATGACTGCGGACTTGGCTGGTATCTGCACGATCTGGCGGCGGCGATCAGTTTTGTTGAGCATCATCCGCGCGCACCAGAGTGGATCGATCACTGGATACGCGGTTATGAGCAGGTGGCGCATATCAGCGATGCCGAGATGGCCATGCTGCCCGCGCTGCTGATCCAGCGTCGTATCCAGCTCACCGCCTGGATAGGATCGCATGCTGAAACCGAAATGGCGCGCAGTCTCGGCCCGGAGTGGGCCAGTCACTCGGTCCGCCTCTGCCGCGATTATCTGGCGGGTAAACCGCTGCCGGTCGGCGTCTGATGCACCAGCGGCGGGCGTAGCTGCGCCGCCGCAGTGCCGGATGCCGTGTCCGCGCGCAGTCTGGACCACCCGCAGGCGGTGCGGCGGGGCCTGGGAACCTGGTATGGAATTTGCTCTGATCTCAGGAACGGGTGATCCACCTGACTTCTGACTGAGGCGACCATGAATCCGACACTGATCAAGCCTGATGCATTTGCGGCCTGCTCTGCAGCGGCGGGGGCAGGCAATCACGGCGTGCTGGCTGCGGCGGCGACCGGTTTAAGCGAGTTTATTCATTCTCAGGGCGGCGATGTTGATCGCATTTTTGGCATCAGCGGCATCGATCCGGAGCGCCTGGCCAGCCCGACGCTGAGCCTGGGGCTGGTTAACTATTGTCGGGTACTGGAAGAGGCGGCGCGTCACTCCGGTTTTGATAACTTCGGTTTGCACTACGGCAGGCAGTTTAAACCGCAGTCATTAGGTCTGATCGGCTACATTGGCTTGTGCTCCGATACGCTGGAACAGGCGCTGCACAATGTGGTTAACGCATTTCCCTGGCATCAGCACGACACCTTAACCCGGCTGGTGGATAAGGGAGAGTGCTGGCGGCTCGACTATCAGGTACGGCACGGCGCGATCCTGTCGCGCCGTCAGGATGCCGAGCTGACGCTGGGAATGTTTATGAATCTGATCCGCCACGTCGCTGGCAGACACTGGGCACCACGTGAAGTCCATTTCGAACACCCCCGTCCCGGCCAGTGGCACGATCACTGCAAAGTATTTGATGCGCCGGTCTGGTTCGATCAGCCGTTTAATTCGCTGGTGATCCCGAAACGCGATCTGCTGCGCGCGATGCCGGAGAGCGATCCGATCCTGTTGATGGTGATGCAGGATGCGATCCGGCGGCTGAACCGTGGGACGTCTCAACAGAGCATGATTGAGCAGGCGCGTTCGCAGGTTAATTTATCGCTGATGCAGGGCGAGCCGGTACTGGAAGAGGTGGCGGATAAACTCGGGCTGTCGAGCTGGTCACTGCAGCGACGGCTGCGCGAAGAGGGCAGCAGCTTTACTGCGCTGGTGGATCAGGTGCGCTGCGAGATGGCGACGTACTATCTGCAGCAGAAGCAGCTGCCGATCTCGGAGATGGCGTTGCTGCTGGGCTACTCGGAAGTCAGCGCGTTCTCACGCGCATTTCGCCGCTGGTTTGGCATCAGTCCGCGCCAGTGGCGTCAGGAAGGTCTGGCCAGCTAACCACGCGGCGCAAAGCCAAACCACGCCGGTTGTCCAGGCTCCGGTGGCGGTGGCAGATCGCGCGTTTGTGCCACCAGTTGCCAGGCACGCAGGCAGAGCGCCTCATCCCCCTGAGTCTGCGTCACCGCATAATGTCTGCTATGTTGCTGCCACTCCATCCGTACCAGACATTGCTGACCCGTATAACGTACCGCATCAGTAAACTGCCGATTCAGTACCGGCTGCATTCGATTAGTCCAGTGACAGGATTTACTGTCCGGATCCTTCGCAGGCTCACACAGGTTTGCCACGCTATCACGTTGCTTTGACAAAGGTTGCTGACAGGCACTGAGCGAAAAAGCAATAATCACACCCGGCAACATTCTCACTATTGTATTAATTAAATTCATTAAATTAGCCACTTTTTTCTAAAGATCTTCCGGTCTGCTGCCGACAGTCTACAGACCGGCATGCTGAATGCTATGGCATTCCTCCGACTGTCGGCAGAACCAGAATTTACCGCCCCTGTGCGGATGATGTCTCTTTTCACTTCATGGATTAGAAATGCAGAAAAAATATGCCTTTGCGGCACTCTCCTTGTTAACCACCTCGCTGATCAGCGGCTGTGCCACCGAATCTTCCCGTGCAATTCAGGCGCCGCAGGTTCGCGCAGCCAGCCAGCCGGTTTATCAGGGCGTGCGCAGCCCGATTGCGGTAGGTCAGTTTGATAACCGTTCCTCGTACATGAACGGCATCTTCTCTGATGGCGTCGATCGGCTGGGTAATCAATCGAAAACCATTCTGATTACCCATCTGCAGCAGACCAATCGCTTCAGCGTGCTGGATCGCAGCAACCTGAAAGAGTTGCAGCAGGAGTCAGACTTCAAACGCAGCCAGCAGAATATCAAAGGCGCGAACTTCATCATCACCGGTGATATCACCGAGTTTGGCCGCAAAGAAGTAGGCGATCAGCAGCTGTGGGGCATTCTGGGCCGCGGCAAAACTCAGATCGCCTATGCCAAAGTGAATCTCAACGTGGTGGATGTCGCCACCTCTGAAGTGGTTTACAGCACCCAGGGTGCGGGCGAGTACCAGCTTTCGGCACGCGAAGTGATCGGCTTTGGCGGCACCAGCAGCTATGACTCGACGCTGAACGGTAAAGTGATGGATCTGGCGATTCGCGAAGCGGTTGATCATTTAGTGGATGGAATCAACAACGGCGCATGGCGCCCGGCTAAATAAGGAAGCAGTAAATGAAAATGATGACACTGAGCAGCCTGCTGATGGCAGCGGCGCTGTTGGCCGGCTGTGCGCCAAAAGCGCCGAAAACGATCTACTACTGGGGCGACTATCAGGAACAGATTTATAGCTACTATCAGCAAAGCGGCGATCCGCTGAAGCAGATCGATGCGCTGAATCTGGATGTGGAAAAAGCCCGTGCTGCGGGTCAGCCAGTGCCGCCAGGCCTGCATGCGCAGCTCGGCCTGCTCTACGCTAAAACCGGTGATACCAATAAAGCGTTTGGTCAGTTCGCCACCGAGAAGCAGCTGTTTCCCGAATCGGCACCTTACATGGATTTTCTGATGAGTAAAAAACAAGGAGGGGTACAGTGAAAAAATGGATTGCTCTGAGCGGCGCGCTGATCGTGCTGCTACTGACTGGCTGTGCGCAGCCGAAAAAACCGTATGACTACACGGCGTTTCATGCCAGCAAGCCTGCCTCGATTCTGGTGCTGCCTGCCGCTAACACCTCGCCGGATATCAACGCTGCGCACAGCCTGAACTCGCTGGTGACGCGTCCGCTGGCCGAGGCCGGTTACTACGTCTTCCCGGTAGCGGTGGTTGAAGAGACCTTTCAGCAGAACGGCCTGTCCAGCGCCAGCGACGCCCAGGCGGTCAGCGCGAAGCGTCTGAATGAGATTTTCCACGCCGACAGCGCGCTCTATATCTCGATCAGCGACTATGGCAGCAGCTATCGTGTCATTGACAGCGTGACCACGGTGACCGCCAAAGCACGGCTGGTGGATTTACGCAGCGGCAAAGAGATCTGGCAGGGTTCCGCCACCGCTACCGACAATGATCAGGGCAACAATAACAATAACGGCGTGATCGGTATTCTGGTCAGCGCGGCGATCAAGCAGATCTCCGACAACGTCAGTGACAAAGCCCATACCGTGGCCGGACTGACCAGCAATCGTCTGCTGGCACAGAACGAGCAGGGCGGATTACTCACCGGCCCTCGCTACAAGGTCGTCAGCGCCCGCTGATCAGACTCAGACGGGCGCTCTGGCGCCCGTTATCCCTGCGGCAGCTCCAGCTGGCTGTAACCCAGGCCATTCATTTTGCGCACTTTAATCTGCACCGGGATGCGCTCTTTCATCGCTTCCACGTGGCTGATCACCCCAATGGTTTTGCCGCTGGCGTTCAGCGCGTCCAGGGCATCCAGCGCGGTGTCGAGCGTCTGCGCATCCAGCGTGCCGAACCCCTCATCCAGAAACAGCGATTCGATGCGCGTTTTGTGGCTGACCAGATCTGATAACGCCAGTGCCAGCGCCAGACTGACCAGGAAGCTCTCGCCACCTGATAACGTGCGGGTATCGCGCGCCGCATCGGCCTGCCAGGTATCGACGACATCCAGCTCCAGCAGATCCTGCGCCCGGCGCTGCAGCAGATAACGGCCATGTAGCCGATCAAGCTGGCGATTAGCGAGCGCGACCAGATGATCCAGCGTTAACCCTTGCGCGAAGCGCCTGAACTTGTCGCCGCTGGCGGAGCCGATCAGATCGTTGAGCAGGCTCCACTGCGCCAGTATCACACCATCCTGTTCAATCTGCGTCATCAGGCTCTGCTGTCGGGCGCGGAGACTGGCGTCGCTGTACAGCTGCTGCTGAATCTGACCCTGCTGGCTGGCGTTGTCGCGCAGGGCCAGCCGCAACTGCTCCAGCTGCTGCGCCAGCGCTTCCGCAGATTCCGGCATCGCGTCGGGCTTCGCCTGCTGATGCGCGCTGAGCCGCTGATGCAGATCCGCCAGTCGCGCCTGCTGCTGCTGGCATTGCTGATCGAGCTGCTGCAGCTGCTGGCGCAGTTGCAGTGCAGTCTGCTCATCCAGCAGCGCCTCGCGCAGGCTGGCTTCATCGGCAAATCCGGCGCTCTCCAGTGCCTGCTGCAGTGCGCTTTCCGCCTCTGCCAGTTTGCCGCTGAGGGTCTGACGCTGATTTTCCAGCCCCGACAGCTCACCCTGCAGGCGACTGACCTCGGCGTGCGCCTGTTGCAGGGCGGTGAGCTGCTGTGCCAGCTGTTCATCAGCGTGCTGAACGCGGGTCTGCATCTGCTGACGGGCGAGGGTAACCTCGCGATCGCCGAACAGCGCCAGACGGGCACGGCGCATCTCGCTGAGCTGCGTCTGGCTCTGCTGCTGCTGCTGCTGACGGGTCGTGAGCTGCTGCTGTTCCTGTTCAGCCTGCTGCTGCAGGGCAGTGAGCTGAGTTTCCCCTTTTAACAGCTGCGGCTGCAGGTTAGCGAGCAACTGCTCACTTTCCTGCCAGCGCTGCCAGCGCCGCTGTTGCTCCGCCAGCCACGCATCGCGATGGGCGGCATCGGGCAGGGCAAGACTGTGTGCAGTGAACTGCTGCTCCAGACGGCTCTGCAACTGCGCCCAGGCCTGCTGTTCCTGCTGCTGACGCTGTTGCAGCGCATCCAGCGCCTGTTGCAGGCTGGTCAGCGACTGCTGCGCCAGCTGTCCGGCCTGCTGGTGCTGCTGCCAGGCCTGCAATTGCTGAAGATGGTGATCTTTCGCAGCCTGACGCGCCTGTTCAGCGGCCTCCTGAGCCTGTCGCTGCTGCTCAAGCTGACTTTCACGGTCGCTTTGCTGCTGCTGCCACGTGGCTAAGGACTCGCGATCGGCAAGCGGGAAGGTAAGTGCCAGCTCACCGCTCAGCGCCTGCCATTGCTGCTCAAGCTGATCAAGCTGTTGCTGCATCCCGGCGATTTCCTCGCGCAGAGTCTGCTGCTGCACCGTTGATTGCTTCAGCTGTTCGTTTTTTGCCGTGCCCGCTTCGCGCAGTGCCTCGGTTTGTTGTTGCAGCGCAGCCCGGCGCTGCTGGTTAGCACTTACTTCCAGTGTGCTGTAGGCCTCGACCGCAGGATGGGTGCAGGAGCCGCACAGCGGACAGGGCTGATCGGCGGTGAGCCGGGCGCGGTAATCGCTGAGGTCGACAATCTGCTGCTCCAGCGCGCAGATTTTTTCGACGTCATCCAGCTGCTGCTTTTCGCGTTTCCACGTCTCGCGCAGGGTCTGAAGTTCCGCTTCACTCTGCTGATGCGCTTTTACCAGCGCGCTCAGCTTTTGCTGGTGCTGGTCCAGCTGCTGGTGCAGCGGCTGCCACTGCGTTGAGAGCAGCAGCAGTTGCTGACGCGCCGGACGACTGTTCTGCAACTGGCTTAATGCCTGGCGCAGTGCAGCCGGTGGATGCTGTTCATGAAGCGAAGTGAGTTCCTGCTCCGCCTGCAACAGCGCCTGGCGGGCCTGTTGCTCCGCCTGCTGGCGCGGCAGTGCCTGTTGTGCCTGCTGCTGCTGTTTCGCCTGTTGCGCATCAATCTGTTGCTGCTGCTGCTCGCGCTGTTGTGTCAGTTCCGCCAGCGTCGCCTCACGCTGTGCCAGCAAAGCAAAATTCTCCTGCCATACCGGCAGCGAAGCGCCCCAGTGCGCCAGATCGGCAAGCTGCTCGCGTAACTGATGCTGTTCTGTAATCGCCTGCTGCCAGCCCGCGACCTGCTGCATCTGCTGCGTCAGGCTGGCCTGGGTCTGATCGGCATGCTGCTGCAGACGACTGTTCTCCTGCTGCTGCTCCGCAAGGTGCTGCTGCAGCGTACTCATCCGCTGATCCAGCGGCAGCACCTGTTCCGTCAGCAGGTTTTCCTGCTGCTGCTGTTCCTGCTGCGCCTGCTGGCGGGCCGTCTGAGCGGCTGCGTAGTGCTGCTGATGCTGCTGCTGCTGGTTCTGCGCCAGCGCCGTCGCTGACGTGAGCTGCTGATAGCGGCTCTCAGCCTGCTGCTGTTCGCTGCGCAACGCGTCGCGCTGCTGCAGTTTTATCCGCAGCTTTTCAGCCGGTTCGCTGCGAGCCAGCCGCTGGCGATCCGTCTCTGCCGCCTGTGAGACGGCCTGAGCCTGCTGCAGCGCGGCTTCAGCCTGCGCACTGTCCTGCAGTAACTGCTGTGCCTGCTGCTGCCATTGCTGCTGTTGCTGCGCCAGTTGATAGTGTGCACTGAGCTGCTGTTCCGCGTCAGTCAGAGCGGTGAGCTGCTGTTGCAGGGCGTCACGGGCGTCGCTATCCAGCAGGGCCATCGCCCCCGCCTGGCTGCGCAGCAGATCCAGCTGAGTTTTCGCCTCTTTGTGGCGCTCGTAGATGGCAGCGGAAATCAGGCCGTAAATTTCGGTGCCGGTTAGCTCCTCCAGCAGTTCGGCGCGTTCACTGGCTTTAGCATTGAGGAAGGCGGCAAACTGGCCCTGTGACAGCATCATCGAGCGGGTAAAGCGTTCGAAATCAAGACCTGAGAGGGTTTCGATCAGCTTCAGCTTGTCACCGACTTTATCGGCAACAATGAGGTTGTCGTCACAGCGCGCCAGCTCAACGCGCGGTGCCTGCAGTTTGCCGTCGGCGGTGCCGCGTGCGCGGTTCTGGCTCCAGAAGGCGCGCCAGGCTTCACCTTTGATCTCAAACTCGACCTCAGCCAGACATTCTGCGCAGTCGCGGGTCATCAGGGCATTCTGGCTCTGGGAAATCGCCCCCAGGCGCGGCGTCTGGTGATAGAGCGCCAGGCAGATCGCGTCCAGCAGGGTGGTTTTACCGGCCCCGGTGGCCCCGGTTATGGCAAACAGGCCGTTGCTGGCAAAGGGTTCGGCGCGGAAGTCGATGAACCATTCACCGCGCAGGGCGTTGAGGTTTTTAAACCGTAGCGTAAGAATCTTCATCGGGTCTCTTCCATAGCGGCCAGCGTCTGGCGAAACAGCGTGGTCATCTCGTCAATTTGCGCCGGTTGCAGCGCCTCATCCAGCGCCAGGCGGCGCGCGAAGACCTCTTCCACCTTCAGCTCACTCAGCGTTTCGTTGTCGAGCCGCGCCAGGCTCTGCTGACGCTGTTCACGACTGCGGCGTAACAGCAATACCTCGACCGGCAGCGTAGCGGTCAGTGTTTCGACCTGGCGCTGCAGATCGCTGAGGTACTCCTGGGTGGTAACTTCGATGTCGAGCCAGGTCGGTTTTTCCTGCTCTGTCGTACTAAAGGCGTTTAGCTGCTCCGCAATCTGCGCCAGCGAACCTTTCAGCACCTGCATCGGCTGCGCCTGTGGCACCACCAGCGGCGTAACTGACTGCAGGCCACTGACCGCCAGTTCCAGCAGGAAGACGCTCTTTTCACTCCCCAGCTCATCAAAGCTCAGCGGAATCGGCGAGCCGCTATAGCGGATATGCTCGCTGCCGGCCACGCGCTGGGCGCGATGAATATGGCCGAGCGCAATATAGTCAGCAGCCGGAAACGCGCTGGCCGGAAACGCGTCCAGCGTGCCGATGTAGATGTCGCGCACCGAATCGCTCTGGCTGACGCCGACAGTGGTGAGGTGACCGGTAGCAATGATTGGCAGCGCATAGCCCAGCGCCTGGGCAGCGGCGAAACGCTGCTGATAGTGGTGGGCAATCGCCTCCAGCAGCGAGGTCTGTTTGTCGCGGCCCGACTGACCCGCCCGGCTGCGCAGGATATCGCGCGGGCGCAGATAGGGAATGGCGCACAGTAGCGCACCCGGCTCGCCCTGGCGGGTGTTGAGCAGTAGCACATCATCCTGCTCCTGCGGTGTAGCGATCACCCGGGTATTGAGACAGGCCAGCAGCTCGCGTGACTCGTTCAGCGTTGCCACGGAATCGTGGTTACCCGCCAGCACAATCAGCTGACAGCCGGTGGGCTGCAGCGCCACCACAAAACGGTTAAACATCTCGCGGGCGTAGCTGGGCGGCGTGCCGGTATCAAACAGGTCGCCTGCAATAATCAGCGCATCCACCTGATGCTGTTCAATCTGGATCAACAGCCAGTCGAGAAACGCCTGATGTTCGGCTGCCCGACTTTTGTTGTAAAAGAACTGCCCCAGATGCCAGTCCGCAGTATGAATAATGCGCATGATGAGTCCCTGCCGTTGTGATTCGCCGGGCGATTATACTGGCTCTGCGGCCAAAGCAAAAAAATGTCGCTGCGCTGTCATAAATGATTACCAGTGAGGTTACAGGCAGGTTATGTTTTTCATAAAAGTGTCACAAATCTGACGCATAATGGCGCCGCGAATCTCAGTGACAGCCGTCATAATCAGCAGGAGTAATAATGGCTAAGCGCATTTTGGTTGTGGAGGATGAAGCCCCCATCCGTGAAATGTTGTGTTTTGTTCTGGAGCAGAACGACTATCAGCCAATCGAGGCGGAAGATTATGACAGCGCCGTTGGCAAGCTGATTGAACCCTGGCCCGATCTGATTTTGCTGGACTGGATGTTACCCGGTGGCAGCGGTATTCAGTTTATTAAGCATCTGAAGCGCGAGGCGATGACCCGCGATATCCCGGTGATGATGCTGACCGCGCGTGGCGAAGAGGAAGATCGGGTACGTGGCCTGGAAGTGGGCGCCGATGATTACATTACCAAGCCGTTTTCACCCAAAGAGCTGATGGCGCGGATCAAAGCGGTGATGCGCCGCATTTCGCCGATGGCGGTGGAAGAGGTGATTGAGATGCAGGGGCTGAGTCTGGATCCCTCCTCACATCGCGTGATGTCCGAAACCACGCCGCTGGAGATGGGCCCCACCGAATATAAGCTGCTGCACTTCTTTATGACTCACCCGGAACGCGTCTACAGCCGCGAACAGCTGCTGAACCACGTCTGGGGCACCAATGTGTATGTGGAGGATCGCACTGTCGATGTTCACATTCGCCGTTTACGTAAAGCGCTGGAAGTCTCCGGCCACGATCGCATGGTACAAACCGTCCGTGGAACAGGGTATCGTTTCTCTGCCCGCTACTGAACGGAGCCTTTACCGTGCTGGAACGCCTCTCCTGGAAGAGATTACTGACAGAACTGCTGCTGGCCAGTCTGCCTGCTGCGCTGCTGGGCCTGCTGTTTGGCAGCCTGCCCTGGTGGCTGCTGGTGAGCGTGCTGGTGGTGCTGTTGTGGCATTTCCACAATCTGATGCGGCTGTCGCACTGGCTGTGGCTCGACCGCACCATGACGCCACCGACCGGGCGTGCCAGCTGGGAACCGCTGTTTTATGGGCTTTACCAGATGCAACTGCGCAACCGGCGGCGGCGGCGTGAACTGGGCAATCTCATTAAACGCTTCCGCAGCGGGGCCGAATCGCTGCCGGATGCGGTGATCCTGACCACGGAAGAGGGCACTATTTTCTGGTGTAACGGCCTGGCGCAACAGCACCTGGGGCTGCGCTGGCCGGAAGATAATGGCCAGAATATCCTCAATCTGCTGCGTTACCCGGAGTTCTCCCGCTATCTTCGCCAGCGCGATTTTGACAAGCCGCTGACGCTGGTGCTGAACAACAAACTTCATATGGAATTCCGCGTCATGCCCTACAGCGAGGGGCAATGGCTGCTGGTAGCCCGTGATGTGACGCAGATGCATCAGCTGGAAGGGGCGCGCCGTAACTTCTTTGCCAACGTCAGCCATGAGTTACGGACGCCGCTCACCGTGCTACAGGGCTATCTGGAGATGATGAACGACTCGGTGATGAGCGAGCCTTCGCGCAGCAAAGCGCTGCACACCATGTCGGAGCAGACGCGCCGCATGGACAGCCTGGTGAAACAGCTGCTGACGCTGTCGCGTATTGAAGCCGCCCCCGCGATCGATCTCAAAGAGAAGGTCGATGTGCCGGTGATGCTGAAACTGCTGCAGCATGAGGCGGCGACACTGAGTGGCGGTCGGCACGATATCCATTTTCATACCGATCCCCATCTGAAAGTGTTCGGCAACGACGAACAGCTGCGCAGCGCGATCTCCAACCTGGTTTACAACGCGGTCAATCACACCCCGGAGGGCACGCGGATCGATATCAGCTGGCTGCGTGGCAAGCAGGGCGCAACCTTCCGGGTATGCGACAACGGGCCAGGTATCGCCTCAGAACATATTCCGCGTCTGACCGAGCGCTTCTACCGGGTTGATAAAGCGCGTTCACGCGCCACCGGCGGCAGCGGGCTGGGGCTGGCGATTGTGAAACATGCGCTGAGCCACCACAACGCGCGGCTCGATATCACCAGCGTGCCGCATAAAGAGACCTGTTTTACTTTTACGCTGCCCGCGAGGTTGATTGTCAGCAGCGTGATGCAGGAGAATGCCGTTCATTAATCGCTGCCGGATCTCTCTGATGCGCCTCCTTCTTTTGTTAATCGTCTCTCTGCTGCCGGGCATGGCGCTGGCCCAGCCCGGCGCGCTCTCCGGCAATCTCAGCAGCGTCGGATCCGACACGCTTGGCTATCTGATGACCCTGTGGGGCGAAGATTTCAGCCGCCAGGCACCGGGCGTTAATGTGCAGGTTCAGGCCTCTGGTTCGTCTACCGCGCCGACCGCGCTGGCAGCGGGTGCCGCTCAGCTCGGGCCGATGAGCCGACCGATGCAGGCCGACGAACGCCAGGCCTTTGAGGCGCGCTACGGCTATCCGCCGCTGGCGGTGCCGGTGGCGATGGATGCGCTGGTGGTGGTGGTGAATCAGCGCAATCCGCTGCAGCAGATTGAACCGCGTCAGCTCGATGCTATTTTCTCCATTACCCGCCTGTGTGGCGCGCACGGTGTGCCGCTGCGCTGGGGCGATCTCGGTTTAACCGGCGACCAGTGGCGCAAACGGCCGATTCAGCGTTATGGCCGCAACTCCGCCTCCGGCACGTGGGGTTTCTTCAAGCAGCAGGTGCTGTGCAAAGGCGATTTCCGCAGCGACGTGGCAGAGTTTCCCGGCTCGGCCGCCGTGGTGCAGGCGGTGGCCGGTAATTCGCGCAGCATCGGTTACGCCAGTTTCGGCTTTCATCTCAGCGGTGTAAAAATGCTGGCGGTGATGAACGATCAGGGGCAGGCGATTGTTCCGGATGCCGATGCTATCCGCAGTGGCCGCTATCCCTGGGCGCGTCCGCTCTATCTCTACGTCAACAAAGCGCCCGGCAAACCGTTGCCACCGCTGGTCGCCGCCTTTTTGCAGCAGGTACTTTCTCCTCAAGGCCAGCGGCGGGTCAGCGAAGCAGGCTACCTGCCGCTCTCTGACAGCCAGATGGCACAGGCACGCGCAGCGCTGCAATAATTTCCAACCTGAATTTTTTTCATCATCGCTGAATTTTCTTCAGTTGCAGACAGAGGTTACTCATGTCACTCTGCATTCAGACATATAGCCATCCAGATGGCTATCCATATCAGAATGTAATTATTTCCTGCCGCAATCATTTGCAGGAGAGACAGGAGTGATCATGCAAAGAGAAACCGCCCCGTTCCGCGCCGACACCGTTGGCAGCTTCCTGCGTCCTGCTGCGATTAAGCAGGCGCGCGAACAGTTTTCAGCGGGCGAGATTGATGCCGCAGCCCTGCGTCAGGTTGAAGATGCGGCAATCCGCGATGTAGTCGCGAAACAGCGCGAAAATGGCCTGAAAGTGGTGACAGACGGCGAGTTCCGTCGTGGCTGGTGGCATTTCGACTTCTTCTATGGCCTTGACGGCGTCGAGAGCTATGAAGCGGAGCAGGGCATCCAGTTTAATGGCGTTCAGACTAAAGCGCATGGCGTGAAAGTGGTGAGCAAACTCGGTTTCCCGGCGGATCACCCGATGCTCGGCCATTTTCGCTTCCTGCAGAGTATTGCCGGTGATGCGGTGCCGAAGATGACCATTCCCAGCCCCAGCGTGCTGCACTTCCGCGGTGGACGCAAAGTGATTGATTCGGAAGTCTATCCCGATCTGGCGGACTACTTCGACGATCTGGCGCAGACTTACAAACAGGCGATCAAGGCCTTTTACGACGCGGGCTGTCGCTATCTGCAGCTGGATGACACCGTCTGGGCGTATCTCTGTTCCGAAGATCAGAAGCGCGATATCCGCGCACGTGGCGACGATCCGGACCAGCTGGCCCAGACGTATGCTCAGGTGTTGAATAAAGCGCTGGCGGATAAACCTGCCGATCTGACCGTGGGTCTGCATGTCTGTCGCGGTAATTTCCGCTCAACCTGGATTTCTGAAGGCGGCTATGGACCCGTGGCAGAAATCCTGTTCGGCAGCGTCAACGTGGATGCGTTCTTCCTGGAGTATGACAATGCCCGTTCTGGCGGCTTTGAGCCACTGCGTTACGTCAGGCCGGGCCATCAGCAGGTTGTTCTGGGCCTGATCACCACCAAAGTAGGTGAGCTGGAAGATCCGGCGCAGGTGAAAGCCCGACTGGAAGAGGCGACGCAGTATGTCAGCCTGGACCAGATCTGCCTCAGCCCGCAGTGCGGCTTTGCTTCTACCGAAGAGGGCAATAGCCTGAGCGAAGCGGAGCAATGGCAGAAGATTCGTTTAGTGGTCGATATCGCTAATCAGGTCTGGTAATGCTGTAACGTTGTGCAGACAGGCGCGTAAAACGCGCCTTTTGTGTATCTTCTGGCCCATTTATGCGGGGTTTTCTCACGCTCTGTCTGTTATTTAAGCACATCATCTTGTGTGCCTACGGCAAAAATTAACGCTATCCACTGCCTTTTGAAAAAATGGCGGCATAACCTTCTGGTTTTCCGATCCCGTATTGCCTTTCACCGCTATAAACGTTTTACTTAGCGCCGTTGTCGATCCATCCCTCTGTGAACAGAATAAAAGCAGCTTAAATCACCTGCGCTTTACCCTGCGATGAGCATAATGCGCTGACATTGTCAGCCAGGTCGCGGTTTGCACGCAGCGAGGGGACAACACTAACCCAACTTCCACCGCAACATCAGTGACAGGCCGTATGACACATCGTTTAACTTCGAAGGACATTCTCGCGCTGGGCTTTATGACATTTGCCCTGTTTGTTGGCGCGGGTAACATCATTTTTCCGCCAATGGTCGGCATTCAGTCTGGCGAACACGTCTGGACAGCCGCGATTGGTTTTCTGATTACCGCAGTCGGTCTGCCCGTGATGACCGTGATCGCGCTGGCCCGCGTCGGCGGCGGCGTGGATGCGCTCAGCAGCCCGATAGGCAAGGTCGCTGGTATCGTGCTGGCCACCGTGTGCTATCTGGCTGTCGGGCCGCTGTTTGCTACCCCGCGCACGGCAACGGTCTCGTTTGAGATGGGCATTGCACCGCTGACCGGCGATGGCGCGCTGCCGCTGTTCATCTATAGCCTGATCTACTTCGCGCTGGTGATTGGCGTGTCGCTCTATCCGGGCAAGCTGCTCGACACGGTAGGGCACTTCCTTGCGCCACTAAAAATTATCGCGCTGACCGTGCTGGGCGTAGCTGCACTGGTCTGGCCTGCAGGCGGGACCATTCCGGCGACGGCTGATTATCAGCGTGCGGCGTTCTCCAGCGGTTTTGTTAATGGCTATCTGACCATGGATACGCTGGGCGCGCTGGTGTTTGGCATCGTGATTGTTAATGCCGCCCGTTCACGTGGTGTTGATAATGCCGCGCTGCTGACCCGCTATACCGTGCTGGCAGGATTGATTGCCGGTCTGGGCCTGACGCTGGTCTACCTCTGCCTGTTTAAACTGGGCGCGGGCAGCGGGGCGCTGGTGGATCAAAATGCCAATGGTGCAGCGATTCTGCACGCGTATGTTCAGCATACCTTTGGCAACATGGGCAGCTTCTTCCTGGCCGCGCTGATCTTCGTCGCTTGTATGGTGACCGCTGTCGGCCTGACCTGTGCCTGTGCGGAATTTTTTGCGCAATACCTGCCGTTGTCGTATAAAACGCTGGTGTTTATTCTGGGTCTGTTCTCGATGGTGGTGTCGAATCTCGGCCTGAGCCACCTGATTCAGATCTCCATCCCGGTACTGACGGCGATCTATCCGCCCTGTATCGTGCTGGTGGTGCTGAGTTTCACCCTCAACTGGTGGAATAAGAGCAGCCGGATTATCGCGCCAGCGATGCTGGTAAGCCTGCTGTTTGGCATTGTTGATGCGATTAAAACTACCGGGTTTAAAGATTTGCTGCCGGCATTCAGTCAGCATCTGCCGCTGGCCGATCAGGGTCTCGCCTGGTTGCCACCGTCGCTGGTAATGCTGCTGATTGCCGCTGTTGTGGATCGGGTGAAAGGACCGGAACAGGTGACGGTTCACTCGTAACAGAGCGCACTGATTCTTCTTTAACCACGGGCTTGCCCGTGGTTTTTTCATTTCACAGGTACAGGTTGTTATGCAAGAAACCAATAAGCTCAAACGCGGACTGAGCACGCGCCACATCCGTTTTATGGCGCTGGGATCGGCGATTGGCACCGGGCTGTTTTACGGTTCCGCCGACGCGATAAAAATGGCCGGACCGAGCGTGCTGCTCGCCTATATCATCGGCGGGGCAGTAGCCTACATCATCATGCGCGCGCTGGGTGAGATGTCCGTTAACAATCCTCAGGCCAGCTCTTTCTCCCGCTACGCGCAGGACTACCTTGGGCCGATGGCGGGCTATATCACCGGCTGGACCTACTGTTTTGAAATCCTGATTGTGGCGATTGCGGACGTTACCGCATTCGGCATCTATATGGGCGTCTGGTTCCCTGAGGTGCCGCACTGGATTTGGGTGCTGAGCGTGGTGCTGATCATCGGTGCCGTCAATCTGATGAGCGTGAAGGTGTTTGGCGAAGTGGAGTTCTGGTTCTCCTTCTTCAAAGTCGCCACCATCATTGTGATGATTCTGGCTGGTTTCGGCATGATTATCTGGGGGATTGGCAACGGCGGTCAGCCGACCGGTATCCATAACCTCTGGACCAACGGCGGCTTCTTCGCCCACGGCGTCGTCGGCATGCTGCTGTCGCTACAGATGGTGATGTTCGCCTATGGCGGCATCGAAATCATCGGTATCACTGCGGGTGAAGCGAAAGATCCGGAGAAGTCGATTCCGCGCGCGATTAACTCGGTGCCGTGGCGCATTCTGGTGTTCTACGTTGGCACGCTGTTTGTGATTATGTCGATCTATCCCTGGAATCAGGTAGGAACCTCGGGCAGCCCGTTTGTGCTGACCTTCCAGCATCTGGGGATCGCGGCAGCCGCCTCTATCCTCAATTTCGTCGTGCTGACCGCGTCGCTCTCGGCGATTAACAGCGATGTGTTTGGCGTGGGTCGCATGCTGCACGGGATGGCGCAGCAGGGTCATGCGCCGAAAGTCTTTATGAAGGTCTCGTCGCGCGGGATTCCGTGGGTGACGGTGGTGGTGATGATGTTCGCCATGCTGATTGCGGTTTATCTCAACTACCTGATGCCGGAAAAAGTCTTCCTGGTGATCGCCTCGCTGGCGACCTTTGCAACGGTGTGGGTCTGGATCATGATTCTGCTGTCGCAGATCGCCTTCCGTCGCAAAATTGGCAAAGAGGCGGCGAGTAAGCTGCAGTTTGCGCTGCCAGGTGGCAGCTGGACGGCTGGCGTTGGCGTTGCGTTCCTCTGCTTTATTATCGGTCTGATTGGTTATTTCCCCGATACCCGCATTTCACTCTATGTTGGCATGGTGTGGATTGTGGTGCTGCTACTGGGCTATAAACTGGTGCGTAAACCACGCTAATCTCCTGTTCTGCTCTCCTGATATATGGGGGAGCAGAACCCGCAATATTCCTCTTTTATTTTCTCACATCGCTGCTTATTTGCGTGATCTTCGCCACAACGCTGAATTCTTTTATTACGCGTTAACGCTCTGTCAGCGAAATAAGACGCTGCGCCGGTTTATTACGGCGAATGTATCCCGAAAAGATTATTCAAACGGGCAGTGAATATCGCTGAAGGTTACAGGCGGGAAAAATTGTTGATGGGGCTTCATGCGCAGGAATGTGCAGCTATACGGGCAGTGGTGCGCTAAAAAAGCAGAGAGGCGGAAATAAAAAACGGCGAAACCAGTCGCCGAAATACGCAAGAATTACAGGAAAATAGATAATAAAGGGATGATTGACAGGACTATCGTAAATCAAAATGTGTGGCGCTGATAGTCAGATGAATTAAATAAGAAAAGGTCTGAGTGGCGTTAATTAACAGCGGTTAACATTATTAAGGCCGCATTGCGGCTGCGGCCTTAATTTGATTAGCGACAGACTCAGGGCAATATAACCGAAACCGGCAGCACAGCGCTGTTATCCAGGTTTTTCCGGAGCTGAGTCAGTGTGGATTGATAAGGGCAGAGCAGGCCGACATCGGTAACTCTGCAGTCAGGCTGATGCCATTCCTGTTGTAATAACGGATATTTATCATCAATGAGTTGCAACTGGCGGATGCCATCCAGACTCTGCGCCTGAAAATAGATCCGTAAAAAACGCTCGCCGCTGCGGGTGTCGCGCCAGCGCTCCAGCACCAGACTGCTGCCCGGCGGAATGTTACCGCGCGAGTAACCGGGTAACTGCCAGTTAAAGTCCATCAGGGTGCGCACCATCGCAATATTGGTGTCATGCGCGACAAGAATCAGCCAGCGGCTCGGCGAGCTATTGGCAGCGATCGCCTCCAGCATCGTGTTGAGCAGTATCGAGCCACGGCGCTGTGCCAGGTAGAGTACATCGTTGCTGAGATCGTAGTTTGCGGTCAGCAGCGGCAGCAGGGAGGTGATTTGCGCGGCCGAGGTGATATGCCCCCAGGCGAGCTGATCAAACGGCAGATTTTCGCTGTAGCCCAGTCGCAGCGTCTCCACCATGCTCGCCATGACGCTCAGCCCGTAAACGTAACTATTTCCGTTGCGGGTTTGCCGGAACGTCCAGGGCGCATCAAACAGGGGACAAGCCGTTGCGGGGGGACAGACGGCGGTTTTCAGCTGCTGAATCGCCGGTTGCAGTTGCTGTTGCAGATGTGCCAGATTGCCCGCTTTCTGCTGTTTAGCAGTCAGTTCCTGCACGGGGTCGGTCCGGGTGACCGTCAGCTTTTCATTCTGAAACAGGGGATCAACATCGCCCGCGACGTGATGCACGGTTACGCCGCAGCCGGGAAAGGCGCCGTCCGTCAGCGCCGCAGCCGTGGCACGGGTGCGCTGCAGCGGGCTGGCGCGCACGTAGACCTGAGCCGCATCCGGACAGCCCGTGCCCAGCAGGCCGAGCTGGCGATAGTGCTCGCCTTCCCAGCGTCCTTTATTCACCACGGCACTGTAGCCGTGACCCGTCAGCTCGCCATCGGCAGTGGTCCACTGTGTCCAGGGTTGCTGGCTGGCGGCTTCAATCTCTTTTCGATTGCCTGGCGTGGGTGGACGTACGCCGTGACGGCTCAGTTCAACCACTTTCTCCAGCTGGTAATCCGCCGCCTGTGTCGCCGGGCTTAACAGCCAGAGAGAACCGAGGATCAGCGCACAGCGGCACAGGGTTGGCAGCGTCATTTACTCTTCCAGTGCGCCGTTGCCGGTCAGCGCTTTAATTTTTGGATACAGAGCCGCATTGGCCAGCAACACAGGGTTACCGTTTTTCAGGCCTTCATTACGCAGATAATCATTGGTGACACCGCCTGCTTCGCGCATAAGAACGATGCCCGGCAGACTATCCCACGGATGCATATGCGCTTCGTAGTAACCAATCAGCCGACCGGCTGCCGCCCAGGCGCTGGTCAGCGCACCCGAACCGATGCGAATAAACATACCACCCTGTTCAATTAAGCCGCTGATCAGGCGTGAGACGCTTTCGCCCGGTGTCCGGCTGGAGTTGCTGATGCCAAGTAAACCCTCATTGAGATGCGCTGCGTCATGAACCTGCAGGCGACTTTCATTCAGCCATGCCCCCTGGCCTGCCCGTGCGTGGAACAGCTCCTGATGATTAGGATCGCAGACGACGCCGATCACCGGCTGGCCCTCGCAGACCACCGCCAGCGAAACGCACCAGTTAGGCAAACCGTTGACGAAACAGGCGGTGCCATCGATCGGATCGACAACCCAGATAAACGGCGCACCCTCAACCTCGCCGCCGCTCTCTTCGCCATAGACGCTATCCTCAGGAAAACGTTCAGCGATTAAGGTCTTAATTAATGCCTCAACGTTACGATCAGCCTCGCTGACCACGTCCTGCAAATCCCTTTTGTGTTCCACGACCAGAGTCTGACGCTGCTGATACCATGATAAGGCCCGGCTGCCCGCTGCACGGGCGATGTCGCAGGCGTAACGGTAACGCGCGTCTATTTCAGAATGCGAAGCGGATGACATCTTTTCCTCTTATGATTTTTTTGCCATAACGAACGGAAGGCGCGCCTGAACAGGCGGTCTGGCTGTGATGTTTACTTCAGTATTGTTAAGAAAGGCTTCATTAAGCCGCAGATAAGCAGCAATGGCAAGATAGTGCTGGGCCGGGTGGCCGGCTTTTTTCATCTGGCAAAAGCGCGTGTCCGTCAGCCCGGCAGCAGAGGATCGGGTTTTACAGGGTTCTGCTGGTCGCCAGCGCCATTAAACGCGGATAAAAAACAAAAAACAGCGCTTCCAGCTGATCATAATGTTGGATGAAATCGTGGTAGGAGTCGCGCAGTGCCGACAGGCGGGGACGGCGGCTGGCCATGCCGTGCAGCACCCGCTCCAGCCGGGCAGGCTGGGCATAATGCTCGAACCAGCGCTCGCGCCACATCACCGCGTTGAGTGCCTGAAACTCTACGGGCGTGTCGGCCAGCTGCGGCAGGATTTCGCGCTCGGCGGTGGCAGAAAACTGCACCAGCGTCTGGTCGGGCGTAAATTGCTGCCAGTGACGGGCCAGAAAATGGTCCCAGATGACGTCCAGCGTAATCGGGGCCACACGATAGGTTTCCGCACGGAACAGCTGACGGGCGCTGCGTACTTCCGGCAGTGCATCGGTCATCACATCCAGACGACGATGCATCAGAATGCCGTCTGCGACAGGCGCGGACCAGTGCTGGTGCGGGTTGCCACGCACAAAATCGGCCATTAAATTGCCGAGAAGGGAGCTGTCGGCCAGCTTAGCCAGATGGAGATGAGCAAGAAAGTTCATGCCGCATTATAGGCAGAACTGCCTTTGCGCAGCCAGTTGTTCAGAATTGGTCGGTTTTCCGCTAAACTGTGCCGCCTGTTTTTGCCTGAGAAAGAACATGTCAATGCGTGTCGCCGATTTTGCTTTTGAACTGCCCGAATCCCTGATTGCTCACTATCCCCAGGCGCAGCGCAGCGGCTGTCGTCTGCTGTCGCTCGACGGTCCCAGCGGTGCGCTGTCGCACGGTGTTTTCACCGACGTGCTGGATAAGCTGAATCCAGGCGATCTGCTGGTGTTCAACAACACCCGCGTGATTCCGGCGCGCGTCTTTGGCCGTAAAGCCAGCGGCGGCAAAATCGAGATGCTGGTGGAGCGGATGCTCGACGACAAGCGCGTGCTGGCACATGTGCGCGCCTCAAAAGCGCCAAAACCGGGGGCAGAACTGCTGCTGGGCGAAGATGAGAGCGTGAAAGCGACCATGGTGGCACGTCACGATGCCCTGTTTGAGATCGCGTTTGATGATGAGCGCGCGGTGCTCGACATCCTCAACAGCGTCGGCCACATGCCTTTGCCGCCGTATATTGACCGTCCGGATGAAGAGGCGGATCGCGAACTTTACCAGACGGTTTACAGCGCCCGTCCGGGTGCTGTGGCGGCGCCGACCGCCGGTCTGCACTTCGATGAACCGCTGCTGCAGGCACTGAAAGAGAAGGGCATTGATATGGCCTTTGTGACGCTGCATGTCGGTGCTGGCACCTTCCAGCCGGTGCGTGTCGAGACCATCGAAGAGCATCACATGCACGCGGAGTATGCCGAAGTGCCGCAGGAGGTTGTCGACGCAGTACTGGCCTGCAAAGCGCGTGGCAATAAGGTGGTCGCTGTCGGCACCACCTCCGTTCGTTCGCTGGAGAGCGCCGCCAAAGCGAGTCAGGATGCCCTGATTGCGCCGTTCTTCGACGATACCCAGATTTTCATCTATCCGGGCTATGAGTATCAGGTGATCGATGCACTGATCACCAACTTCCACCTGCCCGAATCGACTCTGATTATGCTGGTCTCGGCGTTTGCCGGTTATCAGCACACCATGGCCGCGTACCGCGCAGCCGTGGCTGAGCAATATCGTTTCTTCAGTTATGGCGACGCGATGTTTATCAGCAAAAATCCGCAGGCGCCGCTGGAAAAAGTGGGCGACTGATTTATTAACCGATAGCCGGAATCGCCTGTCGTGCGAATGAAGGTTATCTGCATCGGACTGTTTCTCCGATGGAGGCTTTGTGAAATTTGAACTTGATACCACAGACGGGCGCGCACGCCGTGGCCGTCTGATTTTTGATCGCGGTGTGGTGGAAACCCCTGCGTTTATGCCTGTTGGCACCTATGGCACTGTTAAAGGCATGACGCCGGAAGAAGTGCAGGAGACCGGCGCGCAGATCATTCTGGGCAATACCTTCCACCTCTGGCTGCGTCCCGGCCAGGAGATCATGAAACTGCATGGCGATCTGCATGACTTTATGCAGTGGAAAGGGCCGATCCTGACCGACTCCGGCGGCTTCCAGGTCTTCAGCCTGGGCGACATCCGTAAAATCACCGAAGCGGGCGTGCATTTCCGTAACCCGATCAACGGCGACCCGATCTTCCTCGATCCGGAAAAATCGATGGAGATTCAGTATGACCTCGGTTCCGACATCGTGATGATTTTCGATGAATGTACGCCCTATCCGGCGGACTGGGACTACGCCAAACGCTCCATGGAGATGTCGCTGCGCTGGGCGCGACGCAGCCGTGACCGTTTCGACAGCCTGGGAAATAAAAATGCCTTATTTGGCATTATTCAGGGCTCGGTTTACGAAGATTTACGAGATGTCTCGGTGAAAGGTCTGGTAGAGATTGGCTTTGATGGGTACGCTGTGGGCGGCCTGGCGGTGGGTGAGCCTAAGCAGGACATGCACCGTATTCTTGAGCACGTCTGTCCGCAGCTTCCGCAGGATAAACCGCGTTATCTGATGGGTGTCGGCAAGCCAGAAGATCTGGTTGAAGGCGTCCGTCGCGGCGTCGATATGTTTGACTGCGTGATGCCAACCCGTAATGCGCGAAATGGTCACCTGTTTGTAACCGAAGGTGTAGTGAAGATTCGCAACGCCCGCTACAAAGATGACACTGCGCCGCTGGATGCGGAGTGTGATTGTTACACCTGTCGCAATTATAGCCGTGCCTACTTGTATCATCTCGACCGTTGTAACGAAATACTGGGCGCGCGTCTGAATACTATTCACAATTTGCGCTACTACCAGCGTCTGATGGCTGGTTTACGCCAGGCCATCGAAGAGGGTAAATTAGAGCGCTTTGTAACTGAGTTTTACCAACGGACGGGCAAAGAAGTTCCGCCATTAACGTCTGATAATTCATCAATGAGGGAAATTTAATGAGCTTATTCATTTCTGACGCCGTGGCCGCAGCAGGCGCTCCGTCTCAGGGAAGTCCGTATTCTCTGGTGATCATGCTGGTGGTGTTTGGTCTGATTTTCTATTTCATGATCCTGCGTCCGCAGCAGAAACGTGCGAAAGAGCACAAGAAGCTGATGGATTCCATCTCTAAGGGTGATGAAGTGCTGACCAGCGGTGGCCTGGTAGGCCGCGTAACGAAAGTCTCTGACACGGGCTACGTAGCTATTGCGCTGAATGACACCAATGAAGTCGTCATTAAACGTGATTTCGTCGCCGCCGTGCTGCCGAAGGGCACTATCAAGGCGCTGTAATTCTTTCTTCCCTAAGGGAACTGCCGTGTTAAATCGTTATCCTTTGTGGAAGTACGTAATGCTGGTCGTCGTGATTCTCGTCGGCCTGCTCTATGCGCTTCCCAACCTGTATGGTGAGGATCCGGCCGTTCAAATCACTGGTGCGCGCGGAAGCGCCGCCAGTGAGCAGACGTTGGATCAAATTCAGTCCGTATTAAAACAAGACAATATCCAGAGCAAATCTGTTGCGCTGGAAAATGGTGCGATTACCGCGCGCTTCAATAATACGGATGTGCAGTTACGCGCCCGTGAAGCGATCATGAAAGCGCTGGGTGAAAACTACGTTGTCGCGCTGAACCTTGCGCCCGCCACGCCGCGCTGGCTGACGATGCTGTCAGCAGAGCCGATGAAACTCGGTCTCGATTTGCGTGGTGGTGTGCACTTCCTGATGGAAGTGGACATGGACACCGCGCTCAGTAAGCTGCAGGAGCAGAATGCTGACACGCTGCGTAGCGACCTGCGCACTAAAAATATCCCCTACACCAACGTCAATAAAATCGCGAACTACGGCGTGGAAATTCGTTTCCGTGACGCTGCCAGTCGTGATGCGGCGATCTCCTGGCTGAGTTCCCGTCATCAGGATCTGGTGATCAACAGCAGCGGCAGTGATGCGCTGCGTGCCACCATGAGCGATGCCCGTCTCAGCGAAGCGCGTGAATATGCGGTTCAGCAGAACATTACGATTCTGCGTAACCGTGTAAACCAGCTGGGCGTAGCTGAACCACTGGTTCAGCGTCAGGGTTCCGATCGTATTGTGGTTGAGCTACCGGGTATTCAGGATACGGCGCGCGCCAAAGAGATTCTGGGTGCCACCGCGACGCTGGAATTCCGTCTGGTTAACACCAGCGTGGATCCTACTGCGGCGGCCAGTGGGCGTGTACCGGGTGACTCTGAAGTGAAAGATATGCGCGATGGCCAGCCGGTCGTGCTCTACAAGCGGGTAATTCTGACCGGTGACCATATCACCGACTCAACCTCCAGCATGGATGAGTACAACCAGCCACAGGTGAACATTTCACTGGATGGCGCAGGCGGTAACATCATGTCCAACTTCACTAAGGACAACATCGGCAAGCCGATGGCGACCCTGTTTGTGGAGTACAAGGACAGCGGTAAAAAAGATGCCAACGGTCGTTCAGTTCTGGTGAAACAGGAAGAGGTGATTAACGTCGCTAATATCCAGTCTCGCCTGGGGAACAGCTTCCGCATCACCGGTATCAATAACCCGAACGAAGCGCGTCAGCTGTCGCTGCTGCTGCGTGCCGGTGCGTTGATTGCGCCCATCCAGATTGTGGAAGAGCGTACTATCGGGCCGACCATGGGTCAGCAGAACATTACTCAGGGTCTGGAAGCCTGCCTGTGGGGTCTGCTCGCCTCGATCCTCTTTATGGTGGTGTTCTATAAAAAGTTTGGTCTGATTGCGACGAGTGCGCTGCTGGTTAACCTGGTGCTGATTGTCGGCATCATGTCCCTGCTGCCTGGCGCGACCCTGACCATGCCCGGTATTGCCGGTATCGTGTTAACGCTGGCGGTGGCAGTTGATGCCAACGTACTGATTAACGAACGTATTAAAGAAGAGCTGCGAAACGGGCGCTCGGTTCAGCAGGCAATTCATGAAGGCTACAAAGGCGCCTTCTCCAGTATTGTCGATGCGAACGTGACCACCCTGATCAAAGTTATCATTCTTTACGCGGTCGGCACCGGTTCGATCAAAGGCTTTGCGATTACCACCGCAATTGGTATCGCGACCTCAATGTTCACCGCGATTATCGGTACCCGTGCCATTGTTAACCTGGTTTACGGTGGCAAACGCATCAACAAGCTGTCTATCTGAGGAGTGCGTTGTGGCACAGGAATATAACATTGAGCAGTTAAACCACGGGCGTAAAGTCGTCGACTTTATGCGCTGGGATAAGCTGGCCTTCATCATTTCGGGACTGCTGATTGTGGCCGCGATTGCGATCGTGGGCGTGCGTGGTTTTAACTGGGGCCTTGATTTCACCGGGGGTACGGTGATTGAGATCGCGCTGGAGAAACCCGCCGATCTGGACACGCTGCGTAGCGAACTGGTGAAAGCGGGCTTTGACGAGCCGCTGGTGCAGAACTTTGGCAGCAGCCGTGACGTCATGGTGCGTATGGCACCGGTTACCGGCCCGGCAGGTACCGAGTTAGGCAATAAAGTGGTGTCGGTGATCAACCAGACTACGCAGCAAAACGCCACCGTTAAGCGCATTGAGTTCGTGGGGCCGAGTGTGGGCAGCGACCTGGCGCAGGCGGGTGCGATGGCCCTGCTATCGGCGCTGATTGCGATTCTGATCTATATCGGTTTCCGCTTTGAGTGGCGTCTGGCACTGGGCACCGTGCTGGCGCTGGCGCATGACGTGATCATCACCTGCGGCCTGCTGGCGCTGTTCCGCATTGAAATCGACCTGACGATTGTTGCCTCGCTGATGTCGGTAATTGGCTACTCGCTTAACGATAAAATCGTGGTCTCTGACCGTATTCGCGAAAACTTCCGCAAGATCCGTCGCGGCAGTTCTTACGATATTACGAACGTATCACTGACCCAGACGTTAAGCCGTACCCTGATTACCTCACTGACGACGCTGGCGATGATCCTCATCCTCTTCATATTTGGTGGTGCGCTGCTGAAAGGCTTCTCACTGACCATGCTGATTGGTGTGACGATTGGTACGATCTCATCCATTTATGTCTCTTCGGCGCTGGCGCTGAAGCTGGGCATGAAGCGTGAACATATGATGGTGCAGAAAGTCGAGAAAGAGGGCGCCGATCAGCCTTCTATCCTGCCTTAATCGCGCGTCAGTAATAAAAACGGGCAGCCTTTTGGCTGCCCGTTTTTTTTGCACCACGGTTAAGGGTTAGCAGGTGCCGCAGGGGAGGTCTGGGACGGGGTGGCAGCGGACACGTTATGCACGCGGACATAACCCAGTTGCTCCGGGGTCAGGCCACTGAGACGCAACGGGATCGTCGCCGAATGCTGCGGCAGCAGCGAGGCAGGCACCGCGACCGTCTGAGTCAGACTGTCACTGCTCAGCGGTTTACCGGTCGCCGGGTCGAGTTCACCCCAGATCACCGTCGCATGCAGGGCGGGCAAAGGCCGATCGTCCATTGAGCGTACGGTCAGGGTTGCCCGCGAGCCGCTGGCTTCTGCAGTGACAGGGGAGAGCGTCAGTCTCAGCGTGCCGAGCTGAGTCTGCAACGCCACTGGCGTGTTCGCCTGTGGCACCAGCCAGGCACCTTGCTGCAACTGGCTGTTAAGCTGCCCCTGAATCTCCAGCGCGCTGGCCTGTGTGGTCAGATGCTGCATCTGCTGATTGAGCTGACTCACTTCCTGGTGCAGCTCTCTGACCTGCGGGTTACCTGCACTGCTACTGCAGCCGCTCAGCGCCACCAGTGAGAACGCCACCGGAACCCAAACCATCCTGCTCATAAGTGATCCTTGTCCGTTATTTTGGAATACGTAAAACCTGGCCAGGATAGATCTTATCAGGATGGGTGAGCATTGGCTTATTCGCTTCGAAAATCTTGTTATATTCGTTAGCGTTGCCATAAACCTGTTTAGAAATAGCGCTCAGCGTGTCGCCTTTTTTTACGGTATAAAGCTCTGACTCGGCCGCGCTGTCTGTGACGGTGACCTTGTCTTCCACTTTCGTGATGCCTGCCACATTACCTGCCGCGATCAGAATCTTCTCTTTCAGTTCCTGAGAAAGGCCATCGCCGGTCACGGTGACGGTATCACCATTAACTTTTACGTCCACCTTGTCGCTGTCTGGCAAGCCGAGCTTGTTGATGTGATCCTGTAGCTTTTTATTCTGGTCTTCACCGCCATGTACGGCGTCCCAGAGTTTTTCACCGGCTTCTTTCACAAAGTTAAACAGACCCATACAACCTCCAATGTGTTAGTGGAAAATTTTAATTGCCGCTCTTAAAGCGTAGTCCCTTTTGCCGCAGACGAAATTTAGCATCGTTTATCCTGCGATGAGAAGCCCACGAAAGACACGGAAGAGATTTTGTTGATTCACAGTTCGCGCTACACTGTGTGGCCCATCACTCTCGCGTCAGGAAACGTCATGCATTGCCCATTCTGCTCCGCTGTCGACACCAAAGTGATTGATTCTCGTCTGGTTAGTGAAGGCTCCTCGGTGCGACGCCGTCGCCAGTGTCTGATGTGTCATGAACGCTTCACCACCTTTGAGGTGGCGGAACTGGTGATGCCCCGCGTGGTGAAAAGCAATGATGTGCGCGAGCCTTTCAATGAAGACAAAATGGCCAGCGGGATGATGAAAGCGCTTGAGAAGCGTCCGGTCAGCGCTGACGCGGTGGAAAGCGCCGTAAACCATATTAAAACGCAGCTGCGCGCCACTGGCGAACGTGAGATCCCCAGTAAGCTGATTGGCAATCTGGTGATGGATGAGCTTAAGAAGCTCGATAAAGTCGCCTATATTCGCTTCGCCTCGGTTTACCGCAGCTTTGAAGATATTCGCGATTTTGGCGAAGAGATCGCCCGGTTACAGGATTAAAGTATGGACGAACGCTACATGGCGCGTGCGCTGGAACTGGCGCGACGCGGCCGTTTTACGACCATGCCGAACCCGAATGTCGGCTGTGTGATTGTGCGCGATGGCGAAGTCGTGGGTGAGGGCTGGCATCAGCGTGCCGGTGAACCCCATGCTGAGGTCTACGCGCTGCGCATGGCTGGCGAGAAAGCGCGTGGCGCAACTGCCTATGTCACGCTGGAGCCGTGCAGCCATCATGGCCGCACGCCGCCCTGCTGTGATGCGCTGATCGCCGCAGGTGTAACCCGTGTCGTCGCCGCTATGCAGGACCCGAATCCGCAGGTCGCGGGGCGCGGACTGCACCGTCTGCATCAGGCGGGCATTGACGTCAGCCATGGTCTGATGATGCAGGAAGCAGAAGCACTGAATCGCGGCTTCCTCAAGCGCATGCGCACCGGCTTTCCCTGGATTCAGCTTAAGCTGGGCGCATCGCTGGATGGCCGCACGGCCATGGCCAGTGGCGAAAGTCAGTGGATCACCTCTGAGGCTGCACGCCGTGATGTGCAGCGTCTGCGGGCGCAAAGCGCCGCCATTCTCAGCAGCAGCGCCACGGTGCTGGCGGACGATCCCTCTCTGACAGTGCGCTGGTCTGAACTCAATACCGACAGCCAGGCTCTGGTTGATGAACAGCAACTGCGTCAGCCGGTACGTGTGATTATCGACAGCCAGAATCGCGTGACGCCGCAGCATCGGCTCATCTCCCAGCCGGGCGAAACCTGGCTGATGCGTCATCAGCCGGATCAGCAGCACTGGCCCGCCAGCGTGACGCAAATCGCCGTTCCGCTGCGCGAACAGCACCTGGATCGGGTGGCGATGATGATGCTGCTGGGACAGCGACAGATTAACAGCGTCTGGGTTGAAGCGGGTGCCACGCTGGCTGGTGCCCTGTTACAGGCCGGGCTGGTGGATGAACTGATCGTTTATCTGGCACCTAAGCTATTAGGCCATGAAGGACGCGGCTTGTGTCAGCTGCCGGGGCTCAGCCAGCTGGCTGACGCGCCTGCGTTCCGTTTCAGCGATGTCCGGCAGGTCGGTGACGATTTACGTCTGACCCTGACACCGCAATAGCATGCCCGGAAAAGCGAGAGCACGCCGCCTAAGAGTATGATAGAATCCGCCCCCCTGCGCGGGGCCAACCAAACCCCTGAAAGGATAAGTATGAAAGTTATCGAAGCTGCTGTTGCAACGCCTGAGGCCAATGTTGCCATCGTCATCGCGCGTTTTAACAACTTCATTAATGACAGCCTGCTGGATGGCGCAGTTGATGCCCTGAAACGTATCGGCCAGGTCAAAGATGACAATATCACCGTAGTCTGGGTGCCGGGTGCCTACGAACTGCCGCTGGCAGCCCGTGCCCTGGCAAACACCGGCAAATATGATGCGATTATCGCACTCGGCACCGTTATTCGTGGTGGCACTGCGCACTTCGAATATGTGGCGGGTGAAGCCAGCTCCGGTATCGCCAGCGTTGCCATGAACAGCGACATTCCTGTCGCGTTCGGCGTGCTGACCACTGAAAGCATCGAGCAGGCCATTGAGCGTGCCGGCACCAAAGCGGGTAATAAAGGTGCTGAAGCGGCGCTGACTGCGCTCGAAATGATTAACGTATTGAAAGCCATTAAAGCCTGATTTTTGTAAGGGGAATTTTGTGAAACCTGCTGCTCGTCGTCGCGCCCGTGAGTGCGCTGTTCAGGCGCTTTACTCCTGGCAGTTGTCGAATAACGACATTGCCGATGTGGAATACCAGTTTCTGGCGGAACAGGACGTCAAAGACGTCGACATTACCTACTTCCGCGAACTGCTGTCCGGTGTGGCGACCAACAGTGCGTATCTGGATGGATTGATGAAGCCTTATCTGTCGCGTCAGCTCGAAGAGCTGGGCCAGGTAGAAAAAGCTATCCTGCGCATCTCGCTGTATGAGCTGAGCAAACGTGATGATGTGCCCTATAAAGTGGCCATCAACGAAGGCATTGAGCTGGCGAAAGTCTTCGGTGCCGAAGACAGCCATAAATTTGTCAACGGCGTGCTGGATAAAGCCGGTCCACAAATTCGACCCCATCGCAAATAAACAAAAAGGCCGGCTTGCCGGCCTTTTTTCATGAAGAGTTAAGCGGAACGCAATTATGTCTTGTGGTGAATTTGAACTCATCGCACGCTACTTCAACCGCAGAACACGCAGCCGCCGTGATGTCGAACTCGGCATCGGTGACGATTGTGCGTTACTTAGCGTGCCGGAAAAACAGACGCTGGCGATCAGCACCGATACCCTGGTCGCGGGTGTGCACTTCTTACGGGATATCCATCCTGCCGATCTGGGCTACAAAGCGCTGGCTGTGAATCTTAGCGACCTTGCTGCCATGGGTGCCGATCCCGCGTGGCTGACGCTGGCCTTAACGCTGCCGCAGGTCGATGAGAGCTGGCTCTCCGCCTTTAGCGAAAGCCTGTTTGAACTGCTGGAATATTACGACATGCAGCTGGTGGGTGGCGACACGACCCGTGGCCCGCTGAGCCTGACGCTGGCGATTCACGGTCTGGTGCCGCAGGGCCGCGCCCTGAAACGCTCCGGTGCGAAGCCGGGCGACTGGATCTACGTGACCGGCACGCTGGGTGACAGCGCGGCGGGTCTGGCGCTGTTGCAGCATCACTGTCGCATCAGCGATCCGGCGGTGCATGAAGCGTTGATTAAACGGCATCTGCGCCCAATGCCACGCATTCTGCAGGGCCAGGCACTGCGTTCGCTGGCCTCTTCAGCCGTGGACCTTTCCGATGGCCTGATTTCCGATCTCGGCCACGTGCTGAAAGCCAGCGGCTGTGGTGCAAGGCTTAACCTGGATGCGTTGCCGCTGTCGGCGGCGCTGCGTGACCATTTCGATCCTGAGCAGGTATTGCGCTGGGCGCTGAGTGGCGGAGAAGATTACGAACTCTGCTTCACCGTGCCGGAAGTGAATCGCGGTGCGCTTGATGTGGCGCTGGGGCATCTGGGCGTGCCTTATACCTGCATCGGACAGATAGCACCGGAATCAGAAGGCTTAACGCTGCTGGATAATGGCAAGCCCGCCACGTTCCATCATAAAGGGTTTGATCACTTTGATACTAAATAACGACGTGGCGAAGAGCCGCCTGCGGATGAGCAATCCCTGGCATCTGCTGGCCACCGGTTTCGGCAGCGGATTAAGCCCGGTCGTGCCTGGTACCATGGGATCGCTGGCGGCCATTCCATTCTGGTGGCTGATGACCTTTCTGCCGCAGGATCTCTATTCGCTGGTTGTGCTGGTTGGTATCTGCGTCGGTGTCTATCTCTGCCATCGCACCGCCAAAGATATGGGCGTACACGATCACGGCAGTATTGTCTGGGATGAGTTCATCGGCATGTGGATTACGCTGATGGCGATTCCGGTTAACAACTGGCAATGGGTACTGGGCGGCTTTGTCGTGTTCCGTATTCTTGATATGTGGAAACCCTGGCCGATTCGCTGGTTTGACCGCAATGTACATGGCGGCATGGGCATTATGGTGGATGACATTATTGCTGGCGTGATTTCTGCGGCGATGCTCTATGGCTTTGGGGTCTGGCTGGCGGGTTAAACGTCGATGCTAAACGCATGATAAGAGGTGACGCCCGGGCAGGGCGTCACATTCTGGTTTTATTCAAATCCTACCGCCTGATGCGGCTGATAGACCTCTTCCAGCAGGGTAATCTCTTCGTCACTCAGCGTGACATCCACTGCCTTCACCAGATCCTCAAACTGCTCTGCGCGCGATGCACCAATAATCGGTGCCGTAACGGCAGGCTTGCTCAGAAGCCAGGCCAGCGCCACCTGCGCCCGCGTCACGCCTTTGCTTTCCGCTACCTGTGCCAGCCGCTCTGCAATCACGGCATCATTCGCTTCGGTATTGTCATAGAGCTTCGCCATCACCTGGTCGGAGGCGGAACGCGCGGTGTTTTCCCCCCACGGGCGGGTCAGCTTACCGCGCGCCAGCGGACTCCAGGGCAGCACGGCGATTTGTTCTTTCAGGCAGAGCGGATGCATTTCACGCTCCTCTTCGCGCTGAATCAGGTTGTACTGATCCTGCATGCTGACAAAGCGATGCCAGCCCTGTTCCGACTGCATCTGCAACGCCTGAGCAAACTGGCTGGCGTGCATTGACGAGGCACCGATATAACGGGCTTTGCCAGACTGCACTACCTCATGCAGCGCTTCCAGCGTCTCTTCCAGCGGCGTGTCATAATCCCAGCGGTGAATCTGCAGCAGGTCCACATACTCCATGCCAAGACGCTGCAGGCTGTCATCAATCGATTGCAGAATATTTTTGCGCGAGAGTCCCTGTGAGAGATTGGTCAGCGGAAAATAGACTTTGGTGGCGACCACGATCTCTTCACGGTGGGCGAAATCTTTCAGCGCCCGGCCCAGGATCTCTTCACTGCTGCCATCGGAGTAGCTGTTGGCGGTATCAAAGAAGTTGATGCCCGCGTTCAGCGCCTGCTGGATCAGCGGACGGCTGCTCGCTTCAGGCAGCGTCCAGGCATGATTACCGCGCGTTGGCTCGCCATAGGTCATACAGCCAAGACAGAGACGCGACACCTGCAGATCGGTAGTACCCAGTTGAATCGTTTTCATGGTGGAGGCTCCTGCGAAAGTGCAAAGGTTACAGCATAGCAGGATGTTGCGCTCCCCAGGGGGGAGCGCAGAGAGGAGAAGTTACTGCGCCAGCCAGCGGGCGATCTGTTGCTGAATGCCTTCGGCGTCCAGCAGATAGTCATGACGCACTTCATCCTGCGTGCCCTGCGGGATGAACTCATCGGGCAGGCCAATGTTCAGTACCGGAACGGCCAGCCGTTTCGCCATCACAAACTCATTTACGCCGCTGCCCGCACCGCCTTTGATTGCGCCTTCTTCCAGCGTAATCAGCGAGTCGTGGGTTTTAGCGAGCTCGGCGATCAGCGCCTCATCCAGCGGCTTCACAAAGCGCATATCAACCAAAGTTGCATTCAGCACTTCCGCCGTGGCGGCTGCTTCTGGCAGCAGAGTACCGAAGTTCAGAATCGCCAGCTTTTCACCCTGACGTTTCACGACTGCTTTACCCAGCGGCAGACTCTGCAGCGGAGCCAGCGGCGTGCCGATACCGGTGCCGCGCGGATAGCGCACTGCACTTGGGCCAGCCTGATGGTGATAGCCGGTGTAAAGCATCTGCCGACACTCATTCTCATCGCTCGGCGTCATGATCACCATATCCGGCACGCAGCGGAGATAGGCGAGATCAAACGCGCCCTGGTGAGTCTGACCATCCGCGCCAACAATACCACCGCGATCGATAGCAAACAGGACCGGCAATTTCTGGATAGCGACGTCGTGGATCAGCTGATCGTAGGCGCGTTGCAGGAAGGTCGAGTAGATGGCCACAATGGGTTTATAGCCGCCAATCGCCATACCGGCCGCGAAAGTCACCGCATGCTGCTCGGCGATCGCCACGTCAAAATATTGCTTCGGGAATTCACGTGAGAAGGCCACCATGCCGGAGCCTTCACGCATCGCTGGCGTAATCGCCATCAGCTTCGGATCGTCGGCGGCCATTTCACACAGCCAGTTGCCGAAGATTTTAGAGTAGCTCGGCAGACCTTCTGCGCTTTTCGGCAGTTCGCCAATCGCCGGGTCAAATTTAGGAACGGCGTGCCAGGCAATCGGATCTTCCTCTGCCGGGGCGTAGCCTTTACCTTTCTTCGTCATGATATGCAGGAACTGCGGCCCTTTCAGGCTGCGCATGTTGCTCAGCGTATTGACCAGCGTCAGCACATCGTGACCATCAACCGGGCCGATGTAGTTAAAGCCCAGCTCTTCAAAGAGCGTGCCCGGCACGACCATGCCTTTGAGATGCTCTTCGGTGCGTTTGACCAGCTCTTTGATTGGCGGCAGATTTGTCAGCACCCGTTTACTGCCTTCGCGCAGTCGTGCGTAGGTTTTACCCGACAGGATCTGCGCCAGGCGATTATTCAGCGCGCCGACGTTTTCGGAGATCGACATCTCGTTGTCATTGAGGATGACCAGCATGTCCGGCTTAATATCACCAGCATGGTTCATCGCTTCAAACGCCATGCCTGCGGTAATCGCACCATCGCCAATAATACAGGCGGTACGACGGCCCTGACCTTCACGTTCTGCCGCAGCGGCCATGCCCAGACCGGCACTGATTGAGGTCGACGAGTGACCGACGCTCAGGACGTCATATTCACTTTCACCGCGCCACGGAAACGGGTGTACGCCGTTTTTCTGACGGATAGTGCCGATGCGATCGCGGCGACCCGTCAGAATTTTATGCGGATAAGCCTGATGACCTACATCCCAGACCAGATGGTCAAACGGGGTGTTATAGACATAATGCAGCGCGACCGTCAGTTCAACCACGCCCAGACCCGATGCAAAATGGCCGCTGGAGCGGCTCACACTGTCTAACAGATACTGACGCAGTTCATCACACAGCGCAGGCAACTTCTCTTTCGGCAGGGCGCGTAGCGCCTGAACGGTGTCTGCCAGCGCCAGTGTCGGGTATTTAGCAATATCAAAACTCATCAGAGACTCATTATGGAAGTTATTTGTCGCGTTCAATTATGAAGCTCGCCAGCGCCTGCAGTGCTGTGGTGTTATAGGAGTGCGCAGCGAGCAATTCTAAAGCATCAAGAGCTTCCTGATACAAATCCCGCGCCTTGGCTCGAGCATTTTCAAGGCCTAACAATGAAGGATAGGTGCTTTTCCCCAGATCCTGATCGGCACCCTGGCGTTTTCCGATCACCGCTGTGTCACCGATCACATCCAGAATGTCGTCCTGCACCTGAAATGCGAGACCAATCGCCTCTGCATAGCGGTCGAGCAGCGGCAGCGCTTCGCGGCCCGCATCGCCTGCCGTTAATGCGCCTAAGCGCACCGCTGAGCGGATCAGCGCGCCAGTTTTATGGCGATGGATCTGTTCCAGCTGATCAAGATCGACGGATTTGCCTTCCGCCGCTAAATCCAGTGCCTGCCCGCCACACATCCCGGCTACGCCGCTGGCTTTTGCCAGTTCGGAGAGCATCAGCAGACGGTATTCGGCGCTGACACCGGGCATTGCTTCATCGGCCAGAATGGAGAAAGCCAGCGTCTGCAGGGCGTCACCCGCCAGAATCGCAGTGTCTTCGCCATATTTAATGTGACAGGTTGGCTGCCCGCGACGCAATGCATCATCGTCCATCGCAGGGAGATCGTCATGAATCAGAGAGTACGCATGAATGCATTCAACTGCGGCGGCAGGGGCATCCAGACTCGCCGGATTGGCGTGGAGCATTTCGCCGGTCGCGTAGACCAGAAAAGGACGCAGACGTTTACCGCCTAATAATGCCCCATAATGCATGGCATTCACCAGAGGAGAACTCTGAAAAGGAAGTGGCTCTATAAAACGCGTCAGCGCGGCGTTGACCTGCTGCTGATAGGCGTCGAGTAAGCGGGCAAAATCCATTAGTCGTTTTCCGGCATGAAAGCAGTGAGGTCGGCATCTTTATCATCGTTCAGCAGAATGCGGACCCGCTGTTCAGCCTGCTGCAGCGTCTGCTGGCCATTCCGCGCCAGCTGCACGCCGCGTTCAAATTCGTTCAGGGCTTCTTCCAGCGGCAGTTCACCACTTTCCAGACGGCTGACAATCTGCTCCAGCTGCTGCAATGACGTTTCAAAGCTGGCTGGCTGTTCGGCTTTTTTCGGCATATTTCGTGTCGACTCACGGTTGGGACATTATCTCGCAATCGGTCATGGTAGCTGAGACCCTATGATTAGCAAAATAATCAATGCGGCGGCTGATGAAGAAGCAGTCACCTGACAAAGGTGATATACTCCCGCGCCTCGGATGCGGTTGCGCCTTGCAGCCCGCAATTTTGTGATTTTACCAGCTAAGTGCCGCCTGTTTTAGCACTTATTTGCCCAACGAAGCTGTATCGCCATGAAGTTTATCATCAAGTTATTTCCTGAAATCACCATCAAGAGTCCGTCGGTGCGTTTGCGCTTTATCAAGATTCTTGCCAGCAATATCCGCAACGTCCTGAAAACCGTCAGCGACGACATCGCCGTTGTGCGCTTCTGGGATCACATTGAAGTGCGGTCAAAAAATGCGGCGCTGGCTGACATTATTCCCGATGAGCTTTCCCGCATTCCCGGTATCCATCACGTTTTAGCGGTTGAAGATCGTGAGTACACCGATATACATCACATCTTTGAGCAGACGTTAACGCAGTATCGCGACAGTCTTGAAGGCAAGAGCTTCTGCGTACGTGTGAAACGTCGCGGTAAGCATAGCTTCAGTTCACAGGATGTAGAGCGCTATGTGGGCGGCGGCCTGAATCAGCATATTGAAAGCGCCCGCGTGCAGCTTAAAAACCCTGACGTGACGGTGAACCTTGAAGTTGAAGAGAATCGCCTGACACTGGTGACTGCACGTTACGAAGGTCTGGGTGGTTTCCCAATCGGCACGCAGGAAGATGTGCTGTCGCTGATTTCCGGCGGTTTCGATTCCGGCGTATCCAGTTATATGCTGCTGCGTCGTGGCAGTCGCGTGCATTACTGCTTCTTTAACCTTGGCGGTGCCGCGCATGAGATTGGCGTGCGTCAGGTTGCGCACTATCTGTGGAATCGTTTTGGTCGTTCACACCGCGTGCGCTTCGTGGCGATCAATTTTGAGCCGGTCGTCGGTGAGATCCTCGAAAAAGTGGATGACGGCCAGATGGGCGTGGTGCTGAAGCGCATGATGGTGCGTGCTGCTTCGACGATTGCTGAACGCTACGGCGTGCAGGCGCTGGTCACGGGTGAAGCGGTGGGGCAGGTGTCGAGCCAGACGCTGACCAACCTGCGACTGATTGATAACGCATCCGATACGTTGATTCTGCGTCCGCTGATTTCTCATGACAAAGAGCACATCATCAGAGTTGCCCGGGAGATCGGCACCGAAGATTTCGCCAGCACGATGCCGGAATATTGTGGTGTGATCTCAAAAAGCCCAACGGTGAAGGCGGTGAAGGCGAAGATTGAAGCGGAAGAGCAGAATTTCGACTTTGCGATTCTGGATCGGGTGGTGGAAGAAGCGACCAATGTCGACATCCGTACTATTGCTGAGCAGACAGAAGAGGAGGTGGTTGAAGTTGAGACCGTCGCGCTTCTGAGTGACAACGACGTCGTGCTGGATATCCGCTCTATTGATGAGCAGGAAGAGAAGCCACTGACGCTGAACGCTACAGAAGTGAAATCACTCCCATTCTATAAACTCAGCACGCAGTTTGGCGATCTCGATCAGAACCGGACCTGGCTGCTTTACTGCGATCGCGGTGTGATGAGCCGTCTGCAGGCGCTTTATCTGCATGAGCAGGGTTTTAAGAACGTTAAAGTTTACCGCCCGTAGTCACCATGTTGAGCCAGTCAGTGCCTGTTCAGGTCTGACTGGCTTTCTCGTTTTAAGCCTTTCTATCAAAGACTGAGTCTTTACGCCTGATAGTCATAAATGCCGGGAGCCAGCACCAGCTGTGCAGCTACCTCACGCGCCATCTCTTTTCCCACCAGCAGATCGATTAACTTCAGCGCAAAATCCATTGCCGTACCTGGCCCCTGGCTGGTCAGCAGATTGACGCGCGGATCCCAGACGACACGCCGCTCCATCCACTTTTCCTCCGGAATTGTCTCTTTCAGACCAGGAAAGCCAGTCATATTGCCGACCGGAAAGAGATCGTGAGGGATCAAAACCGTGCCTGAGGCTGCGCATATTGCCGCGACAATCTTCTCATTGAGGTGAAACTGACGCACCGTTTCGACTAACAGCGGACTGTCACGGAAGGTCTCAGCCCCTTTGAGGCCACCGGGCAGCACAATGGCGGCGAAATCATTGTCGGCGACTTCAACCAGCGTGACATCAGTCAGCAGACGAACACCGCGCGAGCAGACAATCTCACGGCTGCCATCGCTTTCGACGCTGGCGGTAACAACCTTCAGCCCGGCCCGAACCAGCAGGTCGATGGTGGTGACAGCTTCTGTTTCTTCACTGCCATGTGCCAGGCAAACCAGCACCGATGCGTTCGCGGTCATAATGGGACTCCTTGCGTTTTACAATGTCATACAGACGGGTATTCTCCGTGAGCACCAGGCCGTGCGTCCGGGCGCGGCGTAGCAGAAAGCCGCTGATATAGTCGATTTCGGTGAGCCGCTGGGCGCGAACGTCCTGCAGCATGGAAGAGGTATTGGCCGCAGTGCTTTCGATCACGTCGAAGATGATGTCCTGCAAACTGTCACTGGCCACGTTCTGGCCTTCACGCTCCATGACCCAGCTGATCTCTTCGCACAGCTGCGCGATCTGCTCCGGATACGCGCGCAATGCCCCGTTCTGGCACTCATACTCCACGCTGAGCGGGTTAATGACACAGTTGACGGCCAGTTTGCGCCAGCAGGCCGCCCGGATATTGTCATGCCAGGCAACGTCGGGCAGGGCAGGGTGCAGTATATCGGCGAGATCACTGTAAGCGGCACTTTTGCGGTTACCGGGACCAATGTGGGTGATGCCACTGGCGATGTGCTTGATGACGGTGCCATCACGCATCGCCGCATGCGTGGTGACGCCACGCAGGAGTGGCTGAGTCAGCCCTTTCAGTTCCTCCAGCGTGCCCATACCGTTGTGCAGCAGCAGCACCGGGCAGTTTTCTGGCAGCACACTTTCCAGATTCTTCACGGCGGGTGAGACCTGTGGCGCTTTGAGTGTGACCAGCAGCAGCTGACTTTCCGCCAGAAACAGCGGATCGTTGGCGATAAATGTGCGATTCGAAATGTTGCCCTGTGGATCAATCACATTGGCTGAGCAGTAAGGCTGCGGCACGCGCAGCCATCCCTGTACTTCATGTCCCTGGCGGGCAAGCGCTGTCAGCCAGACCTGACCCAATGCACCGCAACCTAACACGGTAATTTTCATGCTGCCTCCCGCTGGCGGGCTAGCCATCTGTTATTTACTGTCACACCTACATTATAGCGTTGTGTGCAGCCTGATTTTATTTAGCACCTTAAGACGCGTATTATGCATGTCACTTTAGCGTCAGGAGAAGAAGAGATGCCATCTTTCGATATCGTTTCAGAAGTCGATCTGCAGGAAATTCGCAATGCGGTGGAGAATGCCAACCGTGAAGTGTCTACCCGCTTCGATTTCCGCAACGTGAGCGCCGAGTTTGAGCTCAACGAAAAGAATGAAACCATCAAAATCACCAGCGAGTCCGATTTTCAGGTTAAGCAACTGGTCGATATTTTGCGAGAGAAGTTGCTGAAGCGTGGGATTGAAGGCGGTGCTTTAGAGGTGCCGGAAGAGATTGAGCACAGCGGCAAGAGCTGGGCGGTCGATGCCAAACTGAAGAAAGGCATTGAAAGCGACGTGGCGAAGAAGCTGGTGAAGCTGATCAAAGACAGCAAGCTGAAGGTGCAGACCCAGATTCAGGGTGAAGCGTTGCGTGTGACCGGTAAAGCGCGTGACGATTTGCAGGGTGCGATGGCGATCGTGCGCGGCAGCAATCTGGGCCAGCCGTTCCAGTTTAAGAACTTCCGCGATTAAGTGGGGGAGGCTGTTTTTTTGGCCTGAATGCAGTGATAAAAAACCCGGCTCAGGCCGGGTTTTTTGTTAGCACCTTGCTTATATCGCTTTGTGAGATGGATGTCGTCTGGAACATCGCGTTCAGGCTCAGGAAGCCTGTGCCTTTCGCAAAGACGCAAAAGCGCCATCCATGGCTGGCTCAGCGCGGGCCATCCCTGGCCCGCGATGCTTTGCTACAGGCACAGGCTCCCATCGCTTTAAGCTGATTAGTGGTCTGTAAGAAGGATTGTGCTGGGTGATATTTACTCAGAAATTTAAATGCGGCTGAACCTGGCAGCAACGCAAAAGCTAAGGGGCGCAGGGGACACGGTCAGAGGAGGAAAGCGTCCCGCGCCAGGACGGCGCGGGCCGAGCATGCCACGGATGGCGGCTTTTGCGTCTTTCCGATCTGAACGTGTTCCCTGAGCCAGCTCGATCCTGAAGCGAAACGAGCTGACGTTATCACTAAACTTTTTAAAGCTAGCAACTCCCCAGCAGCGCTTCCAGCTCAGGCCGGCTGGTGACCTTACTATCAATTTTGATATACGCGCTTTTCTCTTCCGGCACGATAAACACGGAGTTAACGCCTTTCTGAGCCTTCAGGCGCTGCTCCAGATTCGGCACAGCCAGTGCAGCATCACTCAGCACGATGCGCAGGCTGCTGACATAAGGCGGCTCCTGCATCGTCATGCTGACAAACAGCCAGGCTGCGGCCACCATCGCGCCCACCAGGAATACGGTCTGTGCATCGAAATGACCAAACACCCAGCCACCCATGCTGCCGCCAACAGCCACACCCAGGAACTGGCTGGTAGAATAAATCCCCATCGCCGTACCTTTGTATCCTGCAGGCGACTCTTTACTGATCAGCGAAGGCAGAATCGCTTCCATCAGGTTGAAGGCGAAGAAGAAGAGCTGAACACCCACCACCAGCGTCCAGAAGTGGCCTTCTGCACCCCAGAGCACGATCTCCGCAATCACAATCATTCCGACACAGCCGACAAAGACACGCTTCATGCGGCGCTTCACTTCGGCATAAATGATGAAGGGGACTACGCCAGCAAAAGCGATCAGCATGGTGGAGAGATAGACTTTCCAGTGTTCGGGTGCCGGGAAACCGGCCTGTTCAAACTGCCCTGGCAACGCAACAAAGCTCGACATCAGCAGGACGTGCAGGCAGAAAATACCAATATTGAGTTTCACCAGACGCGGGTTAGCCATCACTTTGCGGAAGCTGCCTTTCACCATGCCCGATTCACGGTTCAGGACATGATTGGAGGCAGATGGCACTACCAGCAGGGTAATCACGATGCCCAGCGATGCCAGGATCGCAATCATCCAGAACAACGCATGCAGACCCAATGCATGAGTCACAACCGGACCGACCACCATCGCAATCGCGAAGGTCACACCAAAACTGATGCCGATAAACGCCATCGCTTTGGTGCGGTTCTGCTCGCGGGTTAAATCGGATAACAGTGCCATCACGGCAGCGGCAATCGCGCCCGAGCCCTGTAATGCCCGGCCCAGTATAATGCCCCAGATGGAGTCGGTGCAGGCTGCGATAATACTGCCCAGAACAAACAGCAACAGTCCGCCGACGATCAACGGCTTGCGGCCGATGCGATCAGAGAGCAGACCAAAAGGAATCTGAAATATTGCCTGGGCAAGGCCATAGATGCCAATCGCCAGACCAATTAAGGTTTCACTCGCGCCCTGTAATGCCATGCCATAAGTGGTCAGTACCGGCAGGACCATAAACATTCCAAGCATTCGCAGGGAAAAGACCGTACCGAGGCCCCATGTGGCGCGCAGCTCCACCGGAGTCATTTTATTATCGTTCATTCCAACCTCTGTTAATGTGCTGCTTTTATTCTAGGGGGCGGGGCAGGGCGGGTAAAACAATAGTTTTTAAGCAGTGGTAACAAAAAGAAAGGGCGCGAAAATCGCGCCCTTTTCATGCTGTATCGGTGCCGGTTACCAGACGTAGGTCAGCAGGTCCTTCGAAGCCGGAGCCATCGAATCTACTGACATCATCACGCTCAGTGCGGTGATGGTCACGATAGAGAAGACAAACAGCTTACGCGCCCAGACACGGTCATCTGCGGTTTTATAACCCGATAATGCCATGCCCAGCCACCAGACGCTGACCGCAGCGGCCACCACCAGATATTTGTAGCCTGCGTAACCGCCCAGCGTCAGCATCAGCGTGGCAATCATAAACGCCAGGATATAGAGCGTAATATGATTCTTCGCGACGGAAATGCCTTTCACCACCGGCAGAACCGGGATGTTCGCTGCCTGGTAATCTTTAAAGCGGAAGATAGCAATCGCGTACGAATGCGGCATCTGCCACAGGCTAAAGATCGCCAGCAGGATCAACGCGCCAGCATCAAACTGGTTAGAGACCGCGCAGTAGCCGATAACTGGCGGCGCAGCACCTGACAGACTGCCAATCAGCGTTCCGTAAACGGAATTACGCTTCATGTACAGGCTGTAGATGCCCACGTACACCACGAAGCCCATCACCGCCAGCCACATGGCCAGCGGATTAGCACCGAAGTAGAGCAACGCAAAGCCAGCAATACCCAGCACAGTGGCATAAACCAGGCTTACTTTCGCGGAGATAAGGCCTTTTACCAGCACCCGATTCCTGGTTCTCTCCATCTTGATGTCGATGTCGCGGTCAATCACGTTGTTGAAAACACAACCCGATGCAACCACCAGTGACACGCCCACCAGGGTGATGAGAAACAGGGCGTAATCCGTGTTGCCTTTGGAGGCCAACAGGAATCCGCCGATCACAGAAATTAAATTCCCGAAAATAATTCCTGGTTTTGTAACTTGCAGGTATTGCTTAAACATTACGCGTGACTCTTTAGTGAGGCATCATGTTGTAGTTGAGGTTCCACATGATCCACAGTGAGCCTACTACGACAATCAGGATGATGATGGCCGAGAAAACAATGGCTACCATGTTCCAGCCACCCTCAGATTTGCTGTCTAAGTGCAGGAAGTACACCAGGTGAACCAGCACCTGAATGACCGCACACACCAGAACAACACCGAGGATAGTACCGTGAGATGCACTGCCATCCATTACCATCCAGAACGGGATCGCCGTCAGAATGATAGAGAGGATGAAGCCGATCATGTAGGACTTCACGCTACCGTGTGAAGCGCCATGTTCGTTAACAGAATGACTCATTACATGGCTCCCATCAGGTAAACAACGGTGAAGACGCAAATCCAGACCACGTCCAGGAAGTGCCAGAACAGGCTCAGACACATGATACGGGTACGGTTAGTCGCGTTCAGGCCACGTTTGGAAATCTGGAACATCAGGACCAGCATCCAGATCAGACCGGAGGTCACGTGCAGACCGTGGGTACCGACCAGCGTAAAGAAGCCAGACAGGAAGCCACTGCGATCCGGACCAAAGCCTTCAGCAATCAGGTGATGGAATTCATAGATTTCCATCCCGATGAAGCCCAGACCGAACAGGAAGGTCAGCGCCAGCCAGCCGATAACGGCACCTTTTTGCTCCTTGTTCATGGAGATAACAGCCATGCCGTAAGTGATCGAACTCAACAGCAGCAGGGCGGTTTCTACCAGAACAAACGGCAGCTCAAAGATATCTTTACCTGCCGGGCCACCGGCAGTGTTGTTGACCATGACGGCATAGGTCGCAAACAGGGTTGCGAAGATAATGCAGTCACTCATCAGGTAGATCCAGAAGCCAAAGACTTTATTGGCTCCTGCATCGTGATGCCCATGCTCCGCATGGGCGTCGTGGTGATGTTTAATCAGAGTTTCAGTTGACATTATTTCAGACCTGCTTTGCTGATTTCGTCAAAGTGCTGGTTCTCAATCTTCTGAACTTCGGCAACCGGAACGTAGTAATCCACGTCTTCGTCGAAGCTCTTCACGATCCAGGTAACGATCATGCCGAGGAATGAAAGACCCGCCATCCACCAGATATGCCAGATCAGCGCAAAGCCCATCACAGTAGCGAATGCACAGATGACGATTGCCGCACCGCTGTTTTTCGGCATATGAATCTCTTCATACGATGCCGGCTGCTTATACGCTTCGCCTTTCTCTTTCATTTCCCAGAACGCATCACGCTCGTGGACATGTGGGATCACAGCAAAGTTATAGAACGGTGGTGGTGAAGAGGTTGCCCACTCCAGCGTACGACCGCCCCACGGGTCACCTGTCACATCACGGTTCTGGTCGCGGTCACGTACCGAGACGTAGAACATGGTCAGCTGACACAGGATACCCAGCGCAATCAGACCCGCACCAACCGCAGCAACCACCAGCAGAGGATGGAACTGTGGATCGATATCCTGGCTCAGACGACGGGTCATACCCATGAAGCCCAGTGCGTACAGCGGCATAAAGGCAACGAAGAAGCCAATGATCCAGAACCAGAATGCGCGCTTACCCCAGGTTTCGTTCAGGGTGAAGCCGAATGCTTTCGGGAACCAGTAGGTCACGCCCGCCATACAACCGAAGACTACACCGCCGATGATTACGTTGTGGAAGTGTGCAATCAGGAACAGGCTGTTGTGCAGAATGAAGTCAGCGCCCGGAACGGCCAGCAGTACGCCGGTCATACCCCCTACAGAGAAGGTTACCAGGAAGCCAACGGTCCACAGCATGGCAGAGTGCATCTGAATGCGGCCCTGATACATGGTGAACAGCCAGTTAAAGATTTTAACCCCGGTCGGAATCGCGATGATCATCGTCATAATACCGAAGAAGGCGTTAACGTTGGCACCCGCACCCATGGTGAAGAAGTGGTGCAACCAGACGATGAACGACAGCACGGTAATGGCGATGGTCGCCCACACCAGTGAGGTATAACCAAACAGACGTTTTTTGGAGAAGGTCGCGGTAATTTCTGCGAACACACCAAACACCGGCAGTACCAGGATATACACTTCCGGATGGCCCCAGACCCAGATCAGGTTGACATACATCATCATGTTGCCGCCCATTTCATTGGTGAAGAAATGGAAGCCGAGATAACGATCAAGGGTCAACAGCGCCAGGGTCACGGTCAGAACCGGGAACGCAGCGATGATCAGGACGTTGGTGCACAGCGCAGTCCAGGTAAATACCGGCATTTTGAACAGGCTCATGCCCGGTGCGCGCATCTTCAGAATGGTCACAAAGAAGTTAATACCGGTCAAGGTCGTACCAATACCTGAAAGCTGAAGGCTCCAGATCCAGTAATCGACCCCGACGCCGGGACTATACTCCGCGCCGGAAAGCGGCGGATAAGCCAGCCAGCCGGTCTGTGCGAACTCGCCCACACCCAGAGACAGGTTAACCAGGATCACACCGACCGCGGTAAACCAGAAACTCAGGTTGTTCAGGAAGGGGAACGCAACGTCACGTGCACCAATCTGCAACGGAACGGCGATGTTCATCAGGCCAACCACGAAAGGCATCGCCACGAAGAAGATCATAATCACGCCGTGCGCGGTAAAGATCTGGTCGTAGTGGTGCGGTGGCAGGATGCCCGCTTCACCGGCCGAAGCCATCACCTGCTGGGTACGCATCATAATGGCATCAGCGAAACCACGAATCAGCATGACGAACGCCATGATGATATACATGATACCCAGACGTTTGTGGTCAACTGACGTCAGCCATTCAGACCACAGGTATTTCCACTTACCAAAATAGGTAAGCGCAGCGACCAGCGCAGCACCACCTATCAGGATAGCGGCAACCGTAACCATGATAATCGGCTCATGGTACGGCACTGCATCAAGTGTTAATTTTCCTAACATCGTATTATTCCTCGGCTCCCGCGGAAGCGGCGTGACTCATGTCCATACCTTCATGCTGTGGCATGTCCATTTTCCCGTGGCTCATCTTGAACTTGTCGATGACTTGCATGAACAGTTTCGGATCAGCTGAAGAGAAATATTCCACCGGATGATTTTCGCTTGGCACAGCCACTTTCTCGAAATCTTCCATGGTGGTCAGCGTGTTAGGGGCTGCTTTAACTTTAGCCACCCACTGCTGGAATTCCGCATCGTCTTTGGTTGCAATGGCTTTAAACTTCATGCCAGAGAAACCACGACCACTAAAGTTCGCAGAGATACCGTCGAACGTGCCTGGCTCATTCGCAATCAGATGCAGTTTGGTCTGCATACCCGCCATCGCATAAATCTGGCTGCCGAGTGTTGGAATGAAGAAAGAGTTCATGACGGAGTTAGAGGTGATTTTGAAGTTCACCGGAGTATTTGCCGGGAAGGCAATCTGGTTCACAGTCGCAATACCCTGTTCCGGGTAAATGAACAACCATTTCCAGTCCAGTGCAACCACATCGATCTCAACCGGTTTCACATCAGATTGCAGCGGTTTGCTGGGCTCCAGTGCGTGGGTTGATTTCCAGGTCAGTACGCTGAGGAAGAGAATGATCAGGATCGGAATGGTCCAGACCACGGCTTCCACTTTGTTAGAGTGTGACCAGTTAGGGCTGTACTTCGCATTCGTGTTGGACGCCCGATACTTCCAGGCAAACACCACGGCCATCAGGACTGCGGGAATCACGACGATCAACATCAGGCCAAAGGCAGTCAGTATCAGCGAACGTTGCTCCAGTGCAATCTGTCCTTTGGGATTTAACAATGCACTATCGCAGCCACTCATTAATAAAGTGCCTGCAATTAATGACAAAATCCCCAAACTTTTATTGTATTTACTGAGTCTCATTTAACGACCTCAATGACAAAGGGCTCTATTGTCGTTTAAGTGTGCGCGCATTTTACGGGAAGGTTTATGCAGTGTAAACCAGCTTAAGGATGTGTCAGATACGTGTTGACACCTTTTGCTAAGGGTGTCACAGATGTTGCGCCAGGTGACAAATAATTAACGCAGACAAGCAGTTGGCATCAATATAACAAAAACCAATGGAAGTAACCGTAAAAAAATCAGGGAAAGGAATAACCCTTACTTTTAACTCCCAAATATTTAACAAGTCTGCATCATTTGCGCGATGAAATTTAACTAAAGTAATTGCTAACCGGTTTTTAGTATTTCCGCTACGCCTCCTCAGGATCTATTCTTATTTTTTAAAAATAACACGCGATGATAAATGACGGCGACTTATCCGGATGTCAAAAAATAAGCCGCACCCCGTTAACCTATCGATTTCACTTAAGCATCTGACGCGGGCAACACCGGCGTTCTCTTCAGTGCCCGATAGTCCAGCAAGACCCCGGCAAACACCGCCAGCAGGGAGAGGCTCATGCCCAGCTCAAACAGGCGGGTCAGCAGCGGTGCCAGCGCAGTCAGCCCCAGTGCATTCAGTGCCAGCACGACCAGCCAGATAGCCAGCACGCCGCAGCCAGCTGCAAACAGACGATTAGTCCAGCGATAGCCATGAGGATAGTAGCTACGTGTGAGGAAATTGCCACTCTGCTCGACCTGATTCAATGTTTGCCGGCAAAAAGCCAGCAGCACCAGGCCTGGCAGACCCGCCATCACCGTGAAAGCATAGAATGTCGGCCAGCCCCAGAGTTCCACCAGCCAGCCCGCCGCCGGGCCGACATAGACCCGGCCGACTGCGGAGAGCGCCGATAACAGGGCAAACTGGGTGGCTGAGAACGACTTATTGCACAGCGTCATTAACAATGCGACAAAGGCCGCGGTGCCCATGCCGCCGCAGAGGTTTTCGACAAAGACTGCACTGGCCATGCTCCACAACTGTTTGTCGGTCACTGCCAGCAGCCAGTAACCAAAGTTCGAGACAGCCTGCAGCAGACCGAAAATCATTAGCGCCCGGAACAGGCTCAGACGCTGCATCAGTACGCCGCCATAAAGCGCGCCGATAATGGTCGCCAGCAGACCCAGCGTCTTATTGACCAGGCCGACGTCACCGGCATTGAACCCGACGCCGCGGATCAGAAAGGTAGTCGTCAGTGAGGCGGCAAAGGCATCGCCCAGCTTGTAGAGAATAATCAGCGTAATGAGTAGCCAGGCGTTGTTGCGCTGAAAGAAATCCTTGAGCGGATCGACAACTGCCTGTCGCAGTGAATGCGGGGTGGAAGTCCGTGTGTCCGGCTCGCTCGCCATCAGTGTGGCAATAATGCCCGGCACCATCATCAGCGCCATCAACCAGTAGGTCGCCTGCCAGCCCAGATAACGGTCAGCCAGCCACAAGGCCAGCCCGCCTGAAATCAGCATCGCCAGCCGATAGCCCAGCACGGTAATGGCTGCGCCGCTGCCGCGCTCTTCAGGTGGCAGAATATCCGTTTTCCAGGCGTCAAAAACGATGTCCTGGGAGGCGGAGCAGAAAGCGATCAGCACTGCCAGCGCCGCCATCAGGGTCAGATCGCGTTCTGGCTGCAGAAATCCCATCGCGACAATCCCGCCTGCCAGCGCCAACTGACTCAGCAGTAACCAGCCGCGACGCCGGCCCAGAAACGGCGGCGTATAGCGGTCCATCATCGGCGACCAGAGAAATTTAAAGACATAGGCCTGGCCGACCAGTGAAAAGAAGCCGATGGTTTTCAGATCAACATTTTCCACCGTCATCCACGCCTGCAACGTGCCCGAAGTCAGTGCCAGCGGCAGTCCGGAAGCAAAACCAAGTAGCAGTAGTACGGCGGCATTTTTCTGGCTGAAGAGGCGAAGATAGTGGTTCATGCGGATCCTGCAGATAACAAAAAGCCCTGCACGAGGCAGGGCAGAGGTGAGACGATATTAACGGGCGTTCTGCTTGATGAAGTCGTTAACGCTGGTGTCCTGTGCCATATCCGCAATCACATCGCTCATGGTGGCGTTCACCGCGTCAGTAATCTTCTGGTTATTGGCGTTGAATGCGCCTTCTACGCTGTAAGTCTGGCGGTAGTTTTTAACCTGCTTGTTGCCATTTTTCGCGGTCGCAATAATAGAGATGTCCGCTTTGGTAGTGATGCTGTAGCGCACATTGCCCTGCGTCACGTCAGCGTAGAGATTGTTAACCACAATCTGCAGATCGACCGCGCCATCAGGACCAATCATATAACCACGTGCGGTCATCTGCTTCTCCAGCACTTCCTGCAGCAGGAAACGGAGATCGCGCGAAGGCGTCAGGGTCACTAACTGACCATCACGGTTAACTTTTGCCAGCGCCTGATCTTTACGCTGGTCGGCACCGTTGATGCTCACGGTCACGCCCATCAGGCCGGGATCCTGCTGCGGCAGCTGAATTTTAGGCTGGATAGTGAGGGTATTATTGCTGGTTGCACAGCCGGCTAAAATGAACGCAGCCAACAGTGGGAATAACAGTTTTTTCAACATACTTTTTCTCGTTGGTGTCAGGGGGTTGGTTTGCAAAAACTGCGGCCATCATAGCATTGCCCGGCAGTGAAAAAAGCCCTGTTGCGGGTGAAATTGTCTCTGAAACCGTTTTAAGCCCCTTCTCTGACAGGCAGGTTTGCTGATGGTTTCGACTGCGTTATGATGCACACCAGAAGCGGGCTGACATAAAATGCAATATTTAGCGTCCGCCGGCGGGTAAGCGCACTAAAAGCGACTAAGATTGAATGAGATGGGGCACCGCGCTCGCCATTGAGGAGTAATAGCCATGATCCGCGAACAAATAGAAGAAAAGCTGCGTGTGGCGTTTCAGCCAGCTCATCTGGAAGTGCATGACGAAAGTTACCGGCACAACGTGCCTGCCGGATCGGAAAGTCACTTCAAAGTGGTGATTGTCAGCGACTGCTTTGCAGGCCAGCGCTTCCTGGCGCGTCATCGTCTGATTTATAGCGAACTGGCGGCTGAATTAGCGGGCAGTGTCCATGCCTTAGCCCTGCATACTTACACCCTGAAAGAGTGGGAAGGGTTGCAGGATACCGTTCTGGCTTCGCCTAACTGTCGTGGTGCCGGTAGTCTCGCCTGATCTCCCTCCTCTGAAACGGCCTGCTGGCCGTTTTTTCTGTGATTTAGCGAAAAACGCGATCCCTGGCTCAAAAAAGCAGCAAACCTGCTGAAAAGTGGTGAGTTAGCGTCCTCGACTCATTCCAGCGATGCCGCTATAATGCTGCGTCTATTTTTCCGGAATGTCTTCGGGACGCTTCTGGTAACAGGGATCAGGTTCTCTTCACGGAAGCCGTCCCGGTTGTTGGATACGGCGCATTTCACTATGTGTGGTGTCTGAAGTTGACCGAGCACGTGATTTTTTGAGGTAACAAGATGCAAGTTTCTGTAGAGACCACTCAGGGCCTGGGCCGTCGCATTACGATTACTGTTGCAGCTGACAGCATCGAAAGCGCAGTAAAAAAAGAACTGGTTGACGTTGCCAGGAAAGTTCGCATCGATGGTTTCCGTAAAGGCAAAGTGCCGATGAACATCGTGGCGCAGCGTTACGGCGCTTCTGTCCGTCAGGACGTGCTGGGCGAGCTGATGACGCGCAACTTTGTTGACGCCATCATCAAAGAAAAAATTAATCCGGCTGGCGCACCAAACTATGTGCCGGGCGAATACAAAGAAGGTCAGGATTTCACCTACGCGGTTGAATTCGAAGTCTATCCGGAAGTTGAGCTGAAAGGCCTGGAAAACATCGAAGTCGAAAAACCTGTCGTTGAAGTAACTGATGCTGATGTTGATGCCATGCTGGATACTCTGCGCAAGCAGCAGGCCAACTGGATCGAAAGCGACGCAGCTGCAGGCCCGGAAGATCGTGCAACTATCGATTTCAACGGTTCTGTTGACGGTGAAGAGTTCGAAGGCGGCAAAGCCACTGATTTCGTTCTGGCCATGGGCCAGGGCCGCATGATCCCAGGCTTTGAAGAAGGCGTTGTGGGTCACAAAGCGGGCGAAACGTTCACTATCGACGTGAAATTCCCGGACGACTACCACGCAGAAACCCTGAAAGGGAAAGATGCGAAGTTCGAGATCGTGCTGAAGAAAGTTGAAACGCGTGAGCTGCCAGAGCTGACTGAAGAGTTCATCAAACGTTTCGGCGTTGAAGATGGTTCTGTAGCCGGTCTGCGTACTGAAGTGCGTAAGAACATGGATCGCGAGCTGAAAGGCGCTATCCGTAACCGCATCAAAACTCAGGCGATCGACGGCCTGGTTGAAGCGAACGAAATCGACGTGCCAGCTGCGCTGGTTGACAGCGAAATCGATGTTCTGCGTCGTCAGGCTGCACAGCGTTTCGGTGGCAACGAACAGCAGGCGCTGGAACTGCCACGCGAACTGTTTGAAGAGCAGGCTAAACGCCGTGTTGTTGTCGGTCTGCTGCTGGGCGAAGTGATTCGTACCCACGAGCTGAAAGCTGACGAAGCGCGCGTGAACACCATGATCGAAGAGATGGCTTCTGCGTATGAAGATCCGAAAGAAGTCATCGAGTTCTACAGCAAGAATAACGAGCTGATGAACAATATGCGCAACGTCGCGCTGGAAGAGCAAGCGGTTGAAGCGGTCCTGGCGAAAGCTAAAGTGACCGAGAAAGAGACCAACTTCCAGGATCTGATGAATCAGACCGCTCAGGCCTGATCACGCAGTTAACCGTCTGTGCTAAGCCCGTGACTGAAAAGTCGCGGGCTTTTTTGTATTTTGCGTACAGAACGCGACTCTTCGCCGCTATTTGCTTAATTAATCGGCAAATTATTCACGCATCGCTTTTTCCGGGTTAGCGAACAGGGAAAAGATTGTTATGCTTGAAACATGCGTGCAGCATCCCCAGATAGTGGGAGTATGCAGAAATGAGAGTGAGGCTGGCTGATTAACCGTCCTGAAGGTGTCGGAAAAGGTGCGACGTGGAGTTTCCCGAGCGTCTTACGTAGAATCGGTACAGAATGTTGCCAATGAAATTTATCCAGGAGACGGTAATGTCATACAGTGGCGATCGTGAATATACTGCACCGCACAATGCGCTGGTGCCAATGGTGGTTGAACAAACTTCGCGTGGTGAGCGTTCTTACGACATCTACTCCCGTCTGCTGAAAGAGCGCGTCATTTTTCTGACCGGTCAGGTTGAAGACCACATGGCTAATCTGATCGTGGCGCAGATGCTGTTTCTGGAAGCTGAGAACCCGGAAAAAGATATCTATCTCTACATCAACTCGCCAGGCGGTGTGATCACGGCCGGTATGTCGATTTACGACACCATGAAATTTATCAAACCGGATGTCAGCACCATCTGTATGGGACAGGCCTGTTCAATGGGGGCGTTTCTGCTGACAGCGGGCACTAAAGGGAAGCGTTTCTGTCTGCCAAACTCGCGCGTGATGATCCACCAGCCGCTGGGCGGCTATCAGGGCCAGGCGTCAGACATTGAAATCCATGCGCGTGAAATCCTTAAAGTTAAACAGCGCATGAATGAGCTGATGGCTGAGCATACCGGTAAAACGCTGGAAGAAATTGAGCGTGATACCGAGCGTGATCGTTTCCTCTCTGCAAATGAAGCGGTAGAGTATGGATTAGTCGATTCAATTCTGACGCATCGCCAATAAGACCCCGACTTACCGTTGTCACTGGTCTATAGTTAACAGGACAACGGTACTATTTATGGGTTGAATGAATTTCGGCCGTCCCTGTACGGCCTGAGCCGTACGCGGGTATGGCCTGAGAACAAGAAGAGGTTAACTGATGACAGATAAGCGCAAAGACGGTTCAGGAAAGTTGCTGTACTGCTCTTTTTGCGGCAAAAGCCAGCATGAAGTGCGTAAGCTGATTGCCGGGCCGTCAGTGTATATCTGCGATGAGTGTGTTGACCTGTGCAACGACATCATTCGCGAAGAGATTAAAGAAGTTGCCCCGCATCGTGAACGCAGTGCGTTGCCAACCCCACATGAAATTCGCCATCACCTCGATGATTATGTTATCGGTCAGGAAAGAGCGAAGAAAGTGCTGGCGGTTGCGGTTTACAACCACTACAAGCGTTTGCGTAACGGTGATACCAGCAATGGCATCGAACTGGGCAAAAGTAACATTCTGCTGATTGGCCCGACCGGTAGTGGTAAAACGCTGCTGGCAGAAACGCTGGCGCGCCTGCTGGATGTGCCATTCACTATGGCTGACGCCACCACGCTGACTGAAGCCGGTTACGTGGGTGAAGACGTTGAAAACATCATCCAGAAACTGCTGCAGAAATGTGATTACGACGTACAGAAAGCACAGCGCGGCATCGTTTATATCGATGAAATCGATAAAATCTCACGCAAGTCTGATAACCCGTCGATTACCCGTGACGTGTCAGGCGAAGGTGTACAGCAGGCTCTGCTTAAACTGATTGAAGGCACCGTGGCTGCCGTTCCGCCGCAGGGTGGACGTAAGCATCCGCAACAGGAATTCTTGCAGGTTGATACCTCGAAAATTCTGTTTATCTGCGGCGGCGCATTCGCCGGCCTGGACAAAGTGATCTCCCAGCGCGTGGAAACCGGATCTGGTATTGGTTTTGGTGCCACCGTGAAAGGGAAGTCACAGAAAGCCAGCGAAGGTGAACTGCTTTCACAGTGTGAACCTGAAGATTTGATCAAGTTTGGTCTGATCCCTGAGTTCATCGGTCGTCTGCCTGTGGTCGCGACCCTGAGCGAGCTGAGCGAAGAAGCGCTGATTCAGATTCTGCGTGAGCCGAAAAACGCTCTGACCAAACAGTACCAGGCGCTGTTTAACCTGGAAGGGGTTGAACTGGAGTTCCGTGACGAGGCATTAACCGCTATCGCGAAGAAAGCGATGTCACGTAAAACCGGTGCTCGTGGTCTGCGTTCTATTGTTGAAGGTGCGCTGCTGGAAACCATGTATGACCTGCCTTCCATGGATGACGTGGAAAAAGTAGTGATTGATGAATCAGTTATTGAAGGTCAGTCTGAGCCCATGTTGATCTACGGCAAGCATGAAGCGCAGGCATCTGGCGAATAATTAAACAGATCGTCCATGTTGTTCAATTAAAAAAGGGGAAAATGTTTCCCCTTTTGCTTTTCTCGCCTCTGTGACGTTGAATGTCGGACAATCATCCCCATATACTCAGATACCTGTGGGTTTAACTGCATACCTGCCTGATGCGGTTCCCATCACCTGGCGGACATTAAACAAAGAGAGAGCTCTATGAATCCTGAGCGTTCTGAACGCATTGAAATCCCCGTGTTGCCGCTGCGCGACGTGGTGGTTTATCCGCACATGGTAATTCCGTTGTTTGTTGGCCGGGAAAAATCAATTCGGTGCCTTGAAGCCGCAATGGATCATGATAAAAAAATCATGCTGGTCGCACAGAAAGAGGCTTCAACGGATGAACCTGGCATTAACGATCTCTTTTCAGTAGGGACCGTTGCATCAGTATTGCAAATGCTGAAACTGCCGGATGGCACTGTCAAAGTTTTGGTAGAAGGTTTACAGCGCGCCCATATTACGACGCTGGCCGACAACGGTGACCATTTTGTTGCACAAGCTGAATATCTGGTTTCGCCAGAGATTGAAGAGCGCGAGCAGGAAGTGCTGGTGCGTACGGCGATCAATCAGTTTGAAGGCTACATCAAACTCAATAAAAAGATCCCACCCGAGGTTTTAACCTCACTGAATAACATTGACGATGCGGCCCGCCTTGCTGACACCGTTGCAGCGCATATGCCACTGAAACTGGCAGACAAACAGTCTGTGCTGGAGATGTCCGACGTTAATGAGCGTCTGGAATATCTGATGGCGATGATGGAATCTGAAATCGATCTGCTGCAGGTTGAGAAGCGCATTCGCAACCGTGTTAAGAAGCAGATGGAGAAGAGCCAGCGCGAGTATTATCTGAATGAGCAGATGAAGGCGATTCAGAAAGAGCTCGGTGAGATGGACGACGCGCCTGACGAGTACGAAGCGTTAAAACGCAAAATCGACGCGGCAAAAATGCCGGAAGAAGCGCGTGAAAAAGCAGAAGCTGAGCTACAGAAGCTGAAAATGATGTCCCCGATGTCCGCTGAAGCGACCGTGGTTCGCGGCTACATCGACTGGATGGTGCAGGTTCCGTGGAACGCGCGCAGCAAAGTGAAGAAAGATCTGCGTAAAGCGCAGGAGACGCTGGACACTGACCATTACGGCCTGGAGCGCGTGAAGGATCGTATTCTTGAGTATCTTGCGGTTCAGAGTCGTGTCAGCAAAATCAAAGGGCCGATTCTGTGCCTGGTCGGACCGCCAGGGGTAGGTAAAACGTCCCTCGGTCAGTCGATCGCCAAAGCGACCGGACGTAAATATGTGCGTATGGCGCTGGGTGGCGTGCGTGATGAAGCGGAAATCCGTGGTCACCGTCGTACTTACATCGGCTCTATGCCGGGTAAACTCATCCAGAAAATGGCGAAAGTCGGGGTTAAGAACCCGCTGTTCCTGCTGGATGAGATCGACAAAATGTCTTCGGACATGCGCGGCGATCCTGCTTCAGCGCTGCTGGAAGTGCTTGATCCTGAGCAGAACATTGCGTTCAACGACCACTATCTGGAAGTCGACTATGACCTCTCTGATGTCATGTTCGTGGCAACGTCGAACTCAATGAACATCCCGGCACCGCTGCTGGACCGTATGGAAGTGATTCGTCTGTCGGGTTATACCGAAGATGAGAAACTAAACATCGCTAAGCAGCATCTGCTGACCAAGCAGATTGAGCGCAACGCGCTGAAAGCCAGTGAAATTACGGTTGAAGATAGCGCGATTGTCGGCATTATCCGTTACTACACCCGTGAAGCTGGCGTGCGTAGTCTTGAGCGTGAGCTGTCGAAATTGTGCCGTAAAGCGGTGAAATCACTGCTGATGGACAAGACGAAAAAGCACATCACCATCAACGGTGAAAACCTCAAGGACTTCCTGGGCGTACAGCGCTTCGACTACGGCCGTGCTGACAGTGAAAACCGTGTGGGTCAGGTCACTGGCCTGGCGTGGACGGAAGTGGGCGGCGATCTGCTGACCATCGAAACTGCGTGTGTACCGGGTAAAGGCAAGCTGACTTACACCGGCTCCCTGGGTGAAGTGATGCAGGAGTCGATTCAGGCTGCGCTGACCGTGGTGCGTGCCCGTGCCGAGAAACTGGGCATTAATGGTGACTTCTACGAAAAACGTGATATTCACGTTCACGTGCCAGAAGGCGCCACACCGAAAGATGGCCCGAGTGCCGGTATCGCAATGTGTACCGCGCTGGTCTCTTGTCTGACCGGTAACCCGGTGCGTGCGGATGTCGCTATGACCGGTGAAATCACCCTGCGTGGTCAGGTTCTGCCGATTGGCGGTCTGAAAGAGAAACTGCTGGCAGCACACCGTGGTGGCATTAAAACCGTGCTGATCCCGGACGACAACAAGCGTGATCTGGAAGAGATTCCACAGAACGTGATTGCCGATCTGGAGATCCATCCGGTGAAACGCATTGAAGAGGTGCTGAATCTGGCACTGGAAAATGCGCCTTACGGCATGCAGGTCGCAACAGCAAAATAGTGATTAACGGCATAAACCGTTAAAAAGCGGAGCTGGCAAGGCAATTGGCGCTTGCCAGCTTTTTTTTGTGCCGCTAATTTAGGTGGCTGTCGATGCGACGTTCTCAGAGAAATTCCGTTGTTTCGGCTCCACAGGCTTGATATAACTTGCTGCGCGTTCGTACCCGGCCGGAAGCCCGGTACGATGTGAAATAATAAAAGAGGGGATGAAGAGAGTGAATAAGTCACAATTGATCGACAAAATTGCTGCCGATGCTGATATTTCTAAAGCTGCAGCAGGACGTGTTTTAGATGCATTTATGGGCTCAGTTTCAGATGCGCTGAAAGAGGGTGATGAAGTGGCTCTGGTGGGTTTCGGCACATTCTCTGTGCGTGACCGCGCTGCACGTACCGGCCGCAATCCGCAAACCGGTAAAGAAATCACCATCCCGGCTGGTAAAGTACCGGGTTTCCGTGCTGGTAAAGCATTGAAAGACGCTGTCAATTAATAACAACGAATAGATTCATTGACGCATTTTCTTCAGTGGATTAGAGGACGATTAACCCGTTCTCATGTAACATACGGGCACATCAATGAGATGTGCCTTTTTTGTTTTAACCGGTGAGAATCGGGTCGTAAGATGGACCTGGACCGTATTGAGACTGCCAGCCAAGCCAGCAGTTACGTGAGTCGCCAGCCAGTGGCGAGTTGCGACCGAGCTTTACATTCACACTACAGCGGAGCGTTGCCATACCATGATGGACAATTTACGCGCGGCGTCGAACCATGTCGTGCTCAAGATTATTCTGGGACTGATTATCGTCTCTTTTGTGCTGACAGGCGTTGGCAACTATCTGATTGGCGGCAATAACGACTATGCGGCCAAAGTTAACGGTCAGGAGATTAGCCGGGGACAGCTGGAGCAGGCTTTCAACAGTGAACGCAGTCGTCAGCAGCAGATGCTGGGTGACCAGTTCTCGCAGCTGGCCAGCAACGATGGCTTCATGCAGCAGATGCGTCAGCAGGCACTGTCTCAGTTAATCGACCAGGCACTGCTCGACAGCTACATCAAAGATCTCCACCTCAGCATCAGTGACGATCAGGTTAAGCAGGCTATCTTCAATCAGCAGGCTTTCCAGACCAACGGCAAATTCGATAATGCTAAATATCTGGCGCTGATCGGCAACATGGGTTTCAGTGCCGACCAGTATGCTGAAGCGCTGCGTAAGCAACTCTCCAATCAGCAGCTGATCAATGCCGTGGCCAACACAGACTTCACGCTGAAAGGCGAAGCCAGCAAACTGGTGGATCTGGTTTCACAGCAACGTGATATTCGTCAGGCGACGCTGGACGTCAATGCCCTGATGGCGAAACAAACCGTCACCGACGACGAAATCAGTCAGTATTATCAGCAGCATAAAACCAGCTTTATGGCACCGGAGCAGTTCCGTGTCAGCTACATCCTGATGGATGCTGCCAGCATGCAGCAGGATGCCAGCGAAGCGGATATTCAGGCCTGGTACGACCAGCATAAAGCGGACTATTCGCAGCCACAGCGTACGCGCTACAGCGTCATTCAGACCAAAACTGAAGCCGATGCCAATGCGGTACTGGCTCAGCTGAAGGGGGGCGCTAACTTCGCGGATGTGGCGAAAGCCAAATCCATCGACCCAATCTCTGCGCGTAAGGGCGGTGATATGGGCTGGCTGGAACCGTCAACGACCCCTGATGAGCTGAAAAATGCCGGTCTGACGGAGAAAGGCCAGATGTCAGGCGTGATTAAATCTTCAGTGGGCTTCCTGGTGGTTCGTCTCGACGATATTCAGCCAGAGCAGGTTAAGCCACTGGATGACGTTCGCAGCGCTGTTGCCGCGAAAGTGAAGCAGGAGAAGGGCGTTGATGCCTTCTACAAACTGCAGCAAAAAGTCAGTGAAGCGGCCAGCAATGACAATGAGTCACTGGCGGGTGCCGAGCAGACTTCGGGTCTGAAAGCGAAAGAGACCGGCTGGTTCAGTCAGGACACGCTGCCAGACGCGCTTAACTTTGATGCTGTGAAGCAGGCAATCTTTAACGGCGGTCTGGTGGGTCAGAACGGTGCACCGGGCAACAACTCCGACATTATTACCGTCGACGGCGATCGTGCCTTTGTGCTGCGTATCAGCGAGCACAAACCGGAAGCGGTAAAACCGCTGGAGCAGGTTAAGGCGCAGATTACGGATACGCTTAAGCATGACAAAGCGACACAGCAGGCGAAAGCACAGGCCGATAAACTGCTGACCGATCTCAAAGCGGGCAAGCTGGAAGCACTGACAGCAGCAGGCCTGACACTGAGCGCCAGCAAAACCGTTGACCGGAATGCGCAGGATCCGGTGGCACAGGCCGCCTTTAATCTGCCTCAGCCTGCTGACAATAAGCCTTCATGGGGTGTCAGCGAAGATATGCAGGGTAATGTGGTGCTGGTGGCGGTAGATAAAGTTAAAACCGGCAGCATGCCACAGGCGCAGATTGACGAAATGGTTAAGGGCGTCACGCAGAACAATGCGCAGCTGACGTTTGAAGCCTTACTGCAAAACCTCCGTAAAGAGGCGAAAATCAAGTACGGCGCTGCCGCACAAATGCAGTAAGCCTCGCAAAAACTACGCAACCACTGTAACAATCAAAGGCCGCATTCGCGGCCTTTTCCATTTCTGAAATCCCGCTTTTGAGCCTTGTGCGGTGTAGTGCCACTCTGTCACTGCTGTTTACACACAAGGAGAAACACAGCATGGCTAAACATAAACTTGTTGCCTTTTATCTCTCACTCGCACTGGGCGGTACACTCTGTCACGGCAGCGTCTCTGCGGCACCTGAACCTGCCAGTCCGGCTGTGTCGCAGAACGCACATCCTGCACCGAAGCCGGAGACAGCCGCGCAGCTGCAGCCAAAGCAGGAACAGGTCAGCATCAATGAAGCGACAGCGGAACAGCTCTCTGCTGCTATGAATGGTGTGGGGCTGAAGAAAGCGCAGGCGATTGTGAACTATCGCGAACAGTACGGACCCTTTAGCGCGATTCAGCAACTCAGTGAAGTACCGGGTATCGGTAACGCGCTGATAGAGCGAAATGCGTCCCGGCTGAAATTGTGAGGCAGTACACATCTGTGATGCTTAACCCACGCTAATCAGGTGACTCTGCTAAAGTGAACAGGTCCAACCAGTTAACTTACAGTAGCAGGAGAGCATGATCATGCAGACCACCATAAAAGTGCGTGGCTATCATCTGGATGTCTATCAGCACGTCAACAATGCGCGCTATCTTGAGTTTCTTGAGGAGGCGCGCTGGCAATGGCTGGAAGAGGTTGAAGCGTTCCACTGGTTGCTGGAACAGAAACTGGCTTTTGTGGTGGTCAATATCAACATTAACTACCGTCGCCCGGCCGTGCTGGGCGACGTACTGGCTATCGACAGTGAGATTACGCAGTTAAATGGCAAAAGCGGCATTATTGCCCAGCGGGTGTTGCTGGCAGGTCAGGAGACCGTGGTGGCGGATGCCGCACTCACGTTTGTCTGTATTGATTTGCGGACCCAAAAGGCGGTTGCGCTGGAAGGGGAGTTACGTGAGCGGCTGATGCGTCTGATGGCATGAGCTGATAAAAAGCGGCAAACCTGACTGCTTTGCCGCCATGTCATACCGTCTTAGTTAAGGCCGCTTTTAGCTTTCATGGCAGACATTACGCCCGCCCGATCGCTGAGATAACCCTGCAGGCCATTGGCCCGTAAATGACAGGCAGCACACTCACCACATCCGTCGCCTTTTACGCCGTTATAGCAGGTCAGCGTCTGCTCGCGTACCAGCGAAAGTTGCTGCCAGTAATCTGCCAGCGCCCAGGTTTCCGCTTTATTGAGCCACATCAGCGGCGTCTCAAAACGCACCTCGCGAGCCATGCCAAGCGACACCGCATGGTTCAGCGCTTTGACAAACTCATCGCGGCAGTCGGGATAGCCGGAAAAATCGGTTTCGCAGACGCCGGTGATGACCGCTTCCGCTTCGACCTGATACGCGTAAACTGAGGCCAGCGTCAGAAAGAGAATATTGCGTCCTGGTACAAACGTACTGGGTAATCCACTGGCCTCAGGATTATAAGCCGGCACCGGAATGTTATCCCGCGTCAGGCTGCTGACAGCGAGTTCGTTCAGCATGGTCACGTCCAGCACTTTATGTGCGCGCGCACCCAGTGTCATCGCCAGATCGCGGGCGACATCGATCTCTTCCCGGTGGCGTTGTCCATAGTCGAAAGTGACACAGTGAACTTCATCATAAAGCTGTACAGCCTGAATCAGGCAGGTAGTGGAGTCTTGTCCACCGCTGAAAACTACAACCGCGCGTTTCATGGTGTTTCCCTGATAATTAATTTTGCGCTTATGGTAATGCCTCAGTCCGCTGCTGAACAGCTGCAAGGCGGATCAATGGGCGGTGGAATCCATGCGCGGCTGAAATCAAACCAGCCCAGCGTGTTCAGTTCAATCCCTTCTACGGCAGGGGGCGCATAAATCTGGTAGCGATAATTGAACAGAGGCAGCAGGATGCCGTCCCTCATCAGTTGATGATAAAGCTGCTGTAGCGCACGGGTACGGCTGTCGCTATCTGCTATCTGCTGGATAGCCAGCAGTTGCGCCTGGACTTCTTCGCCATGCGGTGTAGACCACAGCCGACGCCATAGCGGGTCAATCTGTAACCAGCTCGCCAGTGTGAAGATCGGCGCATCGCCAATCAGCCGATCGCCCATCAGGATATCCGCCTCATCAGGCGGGTCGATATGATGCCAGCTTTTCACCGGGTGAAAAACGACGTTCAGAGTACAACCGTGCTGTTTTAACAGGGCGACCAGTGCCTGTGACATCTGATGCAGCTCAACCGGCAGCTGATAATGCAGTGTCAGAGTGGTGGGCAAGGGGACCGGAACATTATCAATCAGCGGCACTTCCCAGCCAGGTAACAGCTCTTTGCTGGGGGTAATTAATCCCTCATCCAGTGGTAATCGGCTGACGATGCCGCTTTGCTGAATCAGCTGGAAAAGCGTGCGCGCCTGATCAGGGGTAAATCCGGCTCGCGGCCGGCAGACCAGATAACAGAAGCCGAGACTGATGCTACTGCTGACCGGCTTCAATGTCCTGAGTTCTGCGGCATCCCCTATCGCAATCTGCACCGGATGACGACAGCTGCTGCCGAGAGCGGGATCAAACAGCTGAGGAGTAATCCAGTACTCCACCGCCTGCAGCAGAGGACGCTGCAGATGCCAGCGCGCATGGCTTTCAATCCTCACCAGCTCAGCGCTGAAATGCCTCAGTTTCCACGGCCCGCTGCCTGTCTTCATATCAGCGGGATGGGGCAGCAGACACAAAAGATGGGCAAGTCGGTGAGGCAACCAGAAATCAGGTCGTCGCAGGGTAAACCGCAGCGCCAGCGGGTGAGGCGCATCCACGCTGACCACATCGGCAAGCAATATCCTGACACGCGTATCCCGCAACAGCTGGCGGAACTGCGTCACCAGTTGTGCGGCCTGCACCGGCTCGTCGTTATGCCACATCAGCTGAGGCCGTAACCAGAATAACCAGCTACATGACGCCTCATCGTGCTGCCAGTGATGCGCCAGGTCGCCGACCGGCGCATCCTGCTCAAAACGGGTCAGACCGGAATAGATCTGACGAACCAGGTGCTGTTCAGCCCGTCCGGTAATCTGGCGCGGCTCGGTGCTCTCCATCGGACGATAGTAGGGGATACGCAGAACCGGCGTGTCGTTCTGCCATTGTCCACCCATTAACGGCCGCAGCATATTGATCAGCCTTTCCGGCGGCAGATCCAGCAGCTGTAAGGCATCCGCCGCATCTCCGGCATCAAGCTGTTTTTGCAACAACTGCTGCCGTAACTGTTCAGGCGTGCGCAGAAACACTAACTGACCCTGTTTGCCACGGCCCGGCTCGCCGTGCCAGCTAAGCCAGCCAGCGTGCTGCCACTGTGACAGTAACGTGCGCAGATGACGCTCGCTGCAGATGCAGTGGCGCGCCATCTCTGCCACGCAGGTCTGCTGAGGGATGCCCTGGCTTTGCTGCCACAGGCGCTGAAACTGATTAAGGCGGTTAAGCTGACGCATCGTAAACCCGGAACAGTTTTTTAAAAGTATTCACTATTAGTTCCGCGATTAACAGGCAATAGTAAGCTCATCTTTTCAGCATGAGGGTAACCATAATGCGTTTAGCCGCATTCGATATGGATGGCACATTATTGCTGCCGGATCATCAGCTGGGTCAGCAGACGCTGGATAGCCTGCAGGCGTTGCATCTGCGTGGCGTAAATCTGGCGCTGGCGACGGGCCGCCATCTGCTGGAGATGCAGATTCTGAGGGAGAAATTAACGCTGCCTGCGTGGCTGATTACCGGGAACGGCACTCGTGTACACGACAGGCAGGGCAATCTGATCTTTGCGCGTGATCTGCCCTCTGCGGTAGCCGAAGAGGTCATCCATCGCCACTGGGAAACATCCGCGTCGATCCACATTTTCAACGATCAGGGGTGGTTTACCGATCGCCCCCAGCCTGAGCTGCTGGTGGCCCATCAGATGAGCGGGTTTAGCTATCAGCTGTGCGATTTGAAAAGGCTTCCCGCGCATCAGGTAACAAAAATCTGCTTTATCGATCAGCATCAGCATCTGTGCCAGCTGAAAACGGAACTGGGTGCGGCGCTGGGTGAGCAGGCGAATATCTGCTTCTCTGCAGTGGACTGTCTGGAAGTGTTGCCCGCCAGTTGCAACAAAGGCAGCGCGCTGGCGCTGTTGTGCGACCATCTGTCACTGACGCTGGCGGAGTGCATGGCGTTCGGGGATGCAATGAATGACCGAGAAATGCTGTCGCAGGTTGGGCGGGGCTTCATCATGGGCAATGCGATGGCGCAACTGAAAGCTGCGCTACCGCATCTGCCGGTATTAGGGCATTGCGAGACACAGGCGGTGTCTCACTATTTAAATCACTGGCTGGCAACACCCGACCTCGCGTATTCCCCCGAATGCTGAGGATTGCCGTGAACCGGACTGGATGTCCGGTTTTTTATTCGAGTTCGCACTGCCACGGCGTGATATCGCCAATATGTTTTGCCACCCATTCCGGCTGATAGTAGCTATCGGGATAACGTTCGCCACTGTCGCACAGCAGTGTCACCAGGGATCCCTGCTGATTTGCTGCCCGTAAGCGTTTCGCCACCTGCATCATGCCCCAGAAATTGGTGCCCGTAGAGGCGCCCGGTTTGCGTCCCAGGATCTTTTCCAGCTTCAGCATGGCGGCCAACGTCGCACCATCCGGTACTTTGATCATTTCATCAATCACGTCAGGCATAAATGACGGCTCTACGCGCGGACGGCCAATTCCCTCGATCATGCTGCCGCGCGTGCTGGTCAGTGTTGCATCGCGCTGTTGCCAGTAATCGAAAAACACGGAATGCTGGGGATCCACCACCAGCAGTTTCGTTTCCAGGCCCTGATAACGAATATAGCGGCCCAGCGTCGCTGAGGTGCCGCCAGTGCCCGCGCTCATAATCACCGTATGCGGAATCGGATAGGGTTCATGCTGCATCTGACGGAAAATGCTCTCAGCAATATTGTTATTACCGCGCCAGTCAGTAGCGCGTTCAGCGTAGGTAAACTGATCCATAAAATGGCCATTCAGCTCACGTGCCAGCCGTTCAGATTCTGCGTAAAGCTGGCAGGGATCCTCGACAAAATGGCACTGTCCACCATAAAAGGTGATCTGCTCAATTTTACGTTTCGCCGTGCTGGCGGGCATCACCGCAATAAAGGGCAGACCAAGCAGCCTTGCGAAGTACGCCTCTGAAACGGCCGTGCTGCCTGACGAGGCTTCGATAATCGGCGTATTCTCTTTAATCCAGCCGTTGGAGAGACCGTAGAGAAACAGGGATCGTGCCAGCCGATGTTTAAGACTGCCACTGGGATGGGTGCTCTCATCTTTCAGATAGAACCAGATGCCGGGAAAATCCGCCAGATCGAAACGGATCAAATGGGTTTCAGCCGATCGTTGAAAATCAGCGTTAATTTCGTTGATAGCGTGGCGAATCCAGCAGGTCTGCATTTCAGGCATCCGGTAAAGAAGTGATGCGGCTATTTTATGGCACGTGCAGGAAAAAGAGATTGCAAAAATACCGCTAAAATCGCGGTAATGGAGAAAATGATTCTCCGGGAGTCCCATATGTTAGATAAAACTGATCTTAAACTGCTCTCACTGCTGCAGCAGGATTGCACGCTGTCGCTGCAGGCGCTGGCGGATGCCGTCAACCTCACCACCACACCCTGCTGGAAGCGCCTGAAAAAGCTGGAAGATGATGGCATTATTCGCGCCCGGGTGGCACTGCTGGATGGGGATAAAATCGGACTGTCACTGACGGCGTTTATGTTTGTGAAAACCCAGCAGCATAGCCGCGACTGGTATCAGGCCTTTGTCTCGGTGGTAAGCAGCATGCCCGAGGTGATGGCCTTTTACCGGATGGCAGGCGAGTATGATTACCTGCTGCGCATTCAGGTGGCCGACATGAAGAGCTATGATGCTTTCTACAAGCGATTAGTGAACGGTGTGCCCGGCCTGATTGATGTGACATCCAGCTTCGCCATGGAAGAGATTAAATACACCACGGCTTTACCTGTCGCCCCCTGAGGGCCTGAGATTGAGAGCAGCGTTGTGCGATTATTCAGTCAATTAAGTTGGTATTTTCTGCGGGAGTGGCGGCGCTATCTGGGCGCGGTTATCCTGCTGATTGTTATTGCTATTCTGCAGTTGCTGCCGCCGCATGTGGTCGGTGTCATTGTTGATGGTGTCACACGTGACAACATGAGTACCAGTCGCATCATGATGTGGATTGGCATCATGCTGGCAACCGCAGTGGTGGTCTATCTGCTGCGCTACGTCTGGCGCGTACTGCTGTTTGGTGCCTCCTACCAGCTGGCGGTTGAGCTGCGCGAAGATTTTTATCGCCAGCTGAGTCGGCAGCAACCGGCATTTTATCTGCGTCACCGCACAGGTGACCTGATTGCGCGCGCCACTAACGATGTGGATCGGGTAGTGTTTGCAGCCGGGGAAGGGGTGCTGACGCTGGTCGACTCGCTGGTGATGGGCTGCGTGGTGCTGCTGGTGATGAGTACGCAAATCAGCTGGCAGCTGACGCTGCTGGCGCTGGTGCCGATGCCCATTATGGCGATCGTCATCCATCGCTACGGTAATCAGCTGCATCATCGCTTTAAACTGGCCCAGGCGGCCTTCTCCAGCCTTAACGACCAGACGCAGGAGAGCCTGACCAGCATCCGGATGATTAAATCCTTCGGTCTTGAACAGCATCAGTCGCAGCAATTCTCCGACATCGCCCGCGATACCGGTGAAAAGAACCTGCGCGTGGCGCGGGTCGATGCCCGTTTCGATCCCACTATCTACATCGCTATTGGTTTCTCAAACCTGCTGGCGATTGGCGGCGGAAGCTGGCTGGTGTGGCATGACCAGATGACGCTGGGGCAGCTTACCAGCTTTGTGATGTATCTCGGCCTGATGATCTGGCCGATGCTGGCGCTAGCGTGGATGTTCAATATCGTCGAACGCGGCAGCGCCGCCTGGAGCCGCATCGGTGCATTACTGGCGGAAGCGCCAGCGGTGGAAGATGGTGATAAGTCACTGCCACCTGACCCGGGCACGCTGCAGGTCGCGATTCGCGCCTTTCACTATCCGGCCAGCGCGGCTCCGGTGTTAAGTGATGTCAGCTTCCAGCTGAAGCCCGGCGAAATGCTGGGACTGTGTGGGCCAACCGGCAGCGGAAAAAGTACCTTACTGAGCCTGATCCAGCGCCATTTTGATATTCAGCAGGGCGACATCCGTTATCACCAGATCCCGCTGCCGCAGTTACGGCTGGACAGCTGGCGCAGTCGTCTCGCCGTGGTCAGCCAGACACCATTCCTGTTTTCGGACAGCGTAGCGAACAATATTGCGCTGGGGAAACCGGGCGCAACCCAGCAGGAGATTGAACAGGCCGCCACCCTGGCCTGCGTGCATGACGATATCCTGCGGCTGCCGCAGGGTTATGAAACCGAAGTCGGGGAGCGAGGTGTGATGCTGTCCGGTGGACAGAAGCAGCGTCTTTCGATTGCCCGGGCACTGCTGCTGAACGCAGAAATCCTGATTCTGGACGACGCACTCTCTGCGGTGGATGGTCGTACCGAGCACGAAATCCTGCATAACCTGCGCATCTGGGGGCAGGGAAAAACACTGATTATCAGCGCGCATCGCCTGTCAGCGCTGACGGAAGCCAGTGAAATTCTGGTGTTACAACAGGGCAGCGTGGCACAGCGTGGCAATCATGACGCGCTGACCGCCAGCGCTGGCTGGTATCGTGACATGTATCGTTACCAGCAACTGGAAGCGGCGCTGGATGATGATGAAAATGAGAAAGGAGTGCCGCATGGCTAAGTCTGCCCGCTTGTGGCCAACCCTGAAGCGCCTGCTGAGTTACGGTAAGCCCTGGCGTAAATCCCTGTCGCTGGCGGTAGGCATGCTGTGGATCGCTGCCGCGGCGGAAGTAACCGGTCCGGTGCTGGTCAGCTACTTTATTGATAACCTGGTGGCGAAGCATCAGATGCCCTGGGGACTGGTGGCCGGTCTGGTCATCAGCTTTGTCCTGCTTCAGCTACTGGCCGCCGGGCTGCACTACTGGCAGGCGCTGCTGTTTAATCGCGCTGCGATTGGTGTGGTGCAGCGGTTACGCAGTGACGTGATGAATGCTGCGCTTTGTCAGCCGCTGAGCGCCTTTGATACTCAGCCGGTCGGGCAGATTATTTCGCGCGTGACGAATGACACCGAAGTGATCCGCGATCTTTATGTCACAGTGGTTTCAACCGTACTGCGTAGCGCTGCGCTGGTCGGCGCCATGATGGTGGCCATGTTCAGTCTTGACTGGCGCATGGCGCTGGTAGCAATGATGATCTTCCCGCTGGTACTGATAGTGATGTTCATCTATCAGCGTTACAGCACGCCGATTGCCCGACGGGTTCGCAGCTATCTGGCTGACATCAACAACGGCTTCAATGAAGTGATCAGCGGCATGAGTGTGATTCAGCAGTTTCGTCAGCAGGCACGATTTGGTGAGCGCATGGGCGAAGCGAGCCGCTCTCACTATCTGGCGCGAATGGAGACGCTGCGCCTCGATGGCTTTCTGCTGCGTCCGCTGTTGAGCCTGTTTTCAGCGATGGTCTTGTGCGGGCTGCTGATTCTGTTCAGTTTCTCTGTGCCTGGTGTGTTTGAAGTGGGGGTGCTCTATGCCTTTATTACTTACCTGGGCCGTCTGAATGAGCCACTGATTGAGCTGACCACCCAGCAGTCGATGCTGCAGCAGGCGGTGGTTTCCGGTGAGCGTATTTTCGAGCTGATGGATGCCGCCCAGCAGCAGTATGGGGCCGATCAGCAGCCACTGGCTTCAGGTCGTATTGCCCTGAACAATCTCAGTTTTGCCTACCGTGAAAATCGTGATGTGCTGAGTGATATCAATCTTGAAGTCGCACCGCGTGAGTTTGTGGCGCTGGTGGGCCATACCGGCAGTGGCAAAAGTACCCTGGCTAATCTGTTAATGGGTTATTACCCGGTGACGCGTGGCGAAATCCGTATTGATGATCGCCCGATTGGCGGCTTGAGCCACGCCGTGCTGCGACGCGGTATCGCGATGGTGCAGCAGGATCCGGTGGTGCTGGCCGATACGCTGCTGGCCAATGTGCGGCTGGGCCGCGACATCAGCGAAGAGGCTGTCTGGACAGTGCTGGAACAGGTGCAACTGGCACCGCTGGCGCATGCCCTGCCGGAGGGGATTCACACCCGACTGGGCGAGCAGGGCAATAACCTGTCGGTCGGGCAGAAACAGCTGCTGGCGCTGGCCCGGGTACTGGTTGATCTGCCGCAGATTCTGATCCTCGACGAGGCAACCGCTAACATCGACTCCGGCACCGAGCAGGCGATTCAGCAGACGCTTGCGACACTAAGGCAACACAGCACGCTGGTGGTGATCGCTCACCGCCTCTCAACGATTATCGATGCGGATAAGATTCTGGTGCTGCATCGTGGTCGTGTGGTTGAGCAGGGCACCCATCAGCAACTGCTGGCGCTGCAGGGACGCTACTGGCAGATGTATCAGCTGCAGCAGGCAGGGGAAGATCTGGCGTCGGGCGTACCTGTAACATCTGAAAGCTGACTTGCACCTTTTTTGCGCAGCTTTATCGGAATAATCTGTATAAATGCACTCCTTTGACGCCTGGAGCACCAAAGGAGTGCAGTCTCAGCCTGCGATCCCTGTCACACACCCATTCTCATTCATATCTTCCCTGAAGCATCCCTTGCTCTGTCTCGCCTGACTCACTGATTAAGGGCACTTTTACACTCTGGCACAGGCTTTGCTTATATCCCTGCGTGTCCGTAAACGTTACCTATTTACTCGCTGGAGGGGATCCAATGAAGCTGGTTACCGTCGTAATTAAGCCATTCAAACTGGAGGATGTACGTGAAGCTTTATCCTCTATCGGCATTCAGGGACTGACCGTCTCCGAAGTGAAAGGTTTTGGTCGTCAGAAAGGCCATGCAGAGCTCTATCGTGGCGCAGAGTACAGCGTGAACTTCCTGCCAAAGGTCAAAATTGATATCGCCATTGCCGACGATCAGTTAGACGAAGTGGTGGATGTCATCAGTAAAGCGGCTTACACCGGCAAAATTGGCGACGGTAAAATTTTCGTGGCTGAACTGCAGCGCGTCATCCGTATTCGTACCGGCGAAACCGACGAAGCCGCTCTGTAATTAAGACTCAGTACTGTGATGGGATGGAATAAAAATGAATAAAATTTTCACTAAGCTGGGCCTCACCAGTCTGGCACTGTTACCCTCACTCGCAATGGCTGCGCCTGCCGTTGCGGACAAGGCTGATAACGCATTTATGATGATTTGCACCGCGCTGGTGCTCTTTATGTCAATTCCAGGTATTGCGCTGTTTTACGGCGGTCTGATTCGTGGCAAAAACGTTCTGTCGATGCTGACGCAGGTTGCTGTCACCTTCTCGCTGGTGTGCGTGCTGTGGGTGGTCTACGGCTACTCCCTGGCATTCAGTGAAGGTAACGCCTTTTTCGGCGGCTTTGGCTGGGCCATGCTGAAAAACATTCAGCTTACCGCCGTTATGGGCAGTTTCTATCAGTATATCCATGTAGCATTCCAGGCCTCGTTTGCCTGTATTACCGTGGGCCTGATTGTTGGTGCCATTGCAGAGCGTATCCGTTTCTCTGCCGTATTGATCTTCGTCGGTGTCTGGCTGACGCTTTCATATTTACCTATTGCACACATGGTCTGGGCGGGCGGTTTCCTGGCACAGGATGGCGCACTGGATTTCGCTGGCGGTACCGTGGTGCATATTAACGCCGCTATAGCGGGTCTGGTTGGTGCATATCTGGTGGGCAAACGTGCGGGATTTGGTAAAGAGGCATTCAAACCCCACAACCTGCCGATGGTCTTTACCGGCACCGCTATTCTGTACGTTGGCTGGTTTGGCTTTAATGCCGGTTCAGCTTCAGCAGCGAACGAAATCGCCGCGCTGGCTTTCCTTAACACCGTGGTTGCAACAGCAGGTGCGGTACTGGCATGGACCTTTGGTGAGTGGGCGGTACGGGGTAAGCCTTCACTGCTGGGTGCCTGCTCAGGCTTTATTGCCGGTCTGGTCGCGATTACCCCAGCCTGTGGCTATGTCGGTGTAGGCGGTGCGTTAATCATCGGCCTGGTCGGCGGACTGGCGGGACTGTGGGGCGTCACCACCCTCAAAAAATGGCTGCGCGTTGATGATCCGTGCGATGTGTTCGGCGTGCATGGCGTGTGCGGTATCGTGGGCTGTATCCTGACGGGCGTGTTTGCTTCCTCTTCACTGGGCGGCGTCGGTTATGCTCAGGGTGTAACCATGGGCCATCAGGTCTGGGTGCAGCTCTTCAGTGTGGGTCTGACGATTGTCTGGTCGGGCGTTGTTGCCTTCATTGGCTTCAAGCTGGCCGATCTGATTGTCGGACTGCGCGTACCGGAAGAGCATGAACGTGAAGGTCTGGATGTAAACAGCCACGGCGAGAATGCTTACAACCAGTAATGGACAGGCACTGAAATGAATAATCGGGGGCGAGCAATCGCCCCTTTTTTATTTCTCTTTATTCGCTGCGCTGGCGCATTACCCCTTCCTGAACTGTTGAGGCTACCAGCACACCCTGCTGATTGTAGAACTCGCCGCGGACAAAACCGCGTGCCCCGGAAGCTGAGGTACTGACCACGCTGTAGAGCAGCCATTCAGTGAAGTCGAACGGGCGGTGGAACCACATAGAGTGGTCGATCGTGGCGACCTGCATATCCGGCTCTAAAAAGCCTTTACCGTGCGGCTGCAGCGCAACCGGCAGGAAGTTGAGGTCGGACGCATAGCCGAGCAGGTACTGATGGATACGCAGGTCATCGGGCAGGGGGCCGGTGGCACGGATCCAGACCTGACGCTCCGGTTTATCCACATGTCCACGAAGCGGGTTATGGATCTGTACCGGGCGAATCTCCAGCGGACGTTCAGCAATGAATTTCTCGCGTAACTTTTCTGGCAGCAGATGCGCCATTTTCTGCGCCATCGCCTGTTCGGTTAACAGGTTCTCCGGCCCCGGCACCTGTGGCATCGGATTCTGATGTTCAAATCCGCTTTCAGGTGACTGAAAAGAGGCCGTCATATAAAAAATGGGCTGGCCATTCTGAATGGCGCTGACCCTGCGTGCGCTGAAACTTTTGCCATCACGCAGCGTTTCAACATCATAGATAATCGCTTTCTGGCTATCGCCGGGCCGCAAAAAATAGCTGTGAAATGAGTGAATAATGCGATCTTCCGCGACGGTTTGCTTTGCAGCATACAGCGCCTGACCCACCACCTGACCGCCAAACACCTGGCGCAGTCCCAGATCTTCGCTCTGGCCGCGATATAAACCCTCCTCCAGTTTTTCCAGATTCAATAAATTCAGCAGATTTTGCAGTGCCTGACTCATGGCGCATTCCTCAATATAGTGACCCGCTCAGTGTGAAAGATCGGACCAGTTGACGTCAATCAGACTTTCCGCTTTGCCTGTGCCAGGCAAAATTTCATTTTTGTGCCAATATTAAGCCCATACGGCGAGTGAAGCGCTGTAAGCAGGATTCGCTGCCGACAATCATTTTGATCAAATGGAGACGACATCAATGAAACTCAGGCATGTGTTCAGTGGGGTAGTTATTGCGGTTGCTGTTGCGGGATGTGCCGACAAGAGTAAACCAGTTCCAACGCCAACGCTGGGTTCTGCAGTGGCAGGACAAACGGCCGCGATTGCGCAGCCAAACGTAAGTGGTTCAGTCTTTATCCGCCAGCGCATTGCGCTGCCGCCGGATGCGGTATTAACCGTGACGCTTTCTGATGCCTCCGTATCTGATGCTCCATCAAAAGTGCTGTCGCAGCGCGTGGTGCGTACTGAAGGTAAACAGGCACCGTTCCAGTTTGTATTACCGTTTAACCCTGCCGACATTCAGCCCAATGCACGCATTCTGTTAAGCGCAGCCATCTCAATCGACGGCAAGCTGGCCTTTGTCACTGAAGGCGTGAAGCCGGTCATCAACCAGGGTGGCACCAAAGCTGAACTGCTGCTGGTACCGGTACCGTCAGTAGCGATGCCAACCCAGCCGGGCGCAGCGACAACTGTTCCGTCGACTTCACCCACTCAGGTGACGCCATCTGCTGCTGTTCCGGCACCAACACGTATTTAATTCTCTGCCGGGGCGACCTTGTCGCCCCTTCATCCTGCCTGAAATTGCCAGCGACAGGTCGAAAGATCGAGTTGCCCGTCATCACTGACCTCTATGCCTTCCGCTTCCAGCGCATCCCGCTGCCGCATCAGACGGTCGCCCTGTAGTGAAATTGTGCCATGGCGATTAACAACGCGATGCCAGGGTAGAGTAGTGCCTTCTGGTAACCGGCTCAGCACGCCGCCCACCTGACGTGCCGCGCGCGGGGAGCCCGCCAGTCGCGCAACGTCGCCATAAGTCGCGACGTGGCCATAGGGTATTGCGGCAACAATTTGCCAGATGCGTTGCTGGAAAGAGTCAGGCTGATCCATGTGCTTATTTATTCTGCTTTTTTCATCAGGAATTGGGTTTTAACTTTAGCATGAGGAGGATGAGGAAACAGTGTCAGCTCGGCGATTGTTCAAGAAAACAACGGTTGTCCCGACTACGCTTGCAATTGCCATCTCCTTCCCAGATAATGCCCCCGCTCTCGTAAAGAGGGCTTGTCAATGGGGGCCCTGTTGGTTCTCCCGCAATGCTAGCTTGTGAACTCGGTCAGATCCGGAAGGAAGCAGCCGCAGCAGGTGACGCGTGTGCCGGGATGTAGCTGGCAGGGCCCCCACCATTTTCCCCCTCTGAATATCTCTTCTCCCGAAACTGCAGACAGGCAAAACCCGCCTGGGCCGATCCTTTGCCGACAGGCAGGAATATCCGGTACTAAAGAAGAGATTAAACGCAGCAACAATCCGTCAGATTAACGGACAAATTTCCATACTGAACCTGGGACTTTATCGTAGAGCTTGTTCATCGTCAGTTCCGCCAGGCGATGGTCGGCTGCGGAGTAAAATACCGCTAATTCATCCTCGGGTAATTCATACTTATTTTTTTCAATGACCCTTTCCAGGGTATCCAGAGAGCGGCAACGCCGCAGTCGCATCAAATAATCGGTTTTAGTCAGGGTTTTGTTCATAAATAAACCGTTCTCATGTCTGTACTATAATGAATGGCTTGGCTGGTGCAGAAAAGCGCACTCTTCAGTGAACAGATTAAATAAGCGTTTCGCTGAACGTTGCCACCGTTGAAGATCCGGACTGTTGATACCATAGTTGCTGAATAGCATAAAAGTATCATCAAGATATTCATCGATTTGCGAAATCAGCGCTTCATCTTCGACGTGCTTAATTTTGTAATTCATGGTGAAAGAGGCAATGTGTTCAATCAAATCGTTAAGCTGCAGATTGCTTTCAGAAGTGGGGTCATTCACCCAGCCGTGATGGCTGTCGGTTAATGTTGCCATGCTGTCGTCAAACAGGCTCTCACACAGATATTTAAGCTGGGCAATATCATGCCGTTTCGGTGAGTATTCGTCCATCTTTTTCCCCTCCATAGCTAGCTCAGTTGCCGCAGGGCAGCGATAGTGGATAACGCAGCCAGGAAGCGATTATTCGGGCAGTTATTAAACGGGATACCTTAAAGATAGTGTAAAACCATTAGTTCTGCTCACCTCCATTACTAAATATTACAATTCATCGCCAGGGGAGGGCTGCTGATTGTCGACCACATCAAACTCAAGTGCTCCGGGCTTAATGTGAAAGTTTACCTGTTCAGATTGCGTCACGGTTTCATTTAGATCCAGACAGGGATTAAATAAATTCCAGTCAAAATCGTAAAGTAATTTAAAACTATTCATATCCAGGTATTCAACCGAAACAATTTTTAAACTGCCTGGAACTAACTGCGCATTCTGTGAGTACCAGCGTAAATCACCTACCAGCAAATCTGTTATTTTGAGAATATTCCGCTGAACAATCTCTGCTATTTTTTCGCAGTCTGCTTCGCCCAGGGCAATATCACATTCAATACGTGACAGCATATCTGATCCACTAATAACCGTTAATAAACCTATCATTGGTTTTCTGCAACTGGTTTGCAAGCCAGCAGAGCACAAAACTGTCAGCATCTGCGCTTCAGCAGGCGGCAGTGCCTGCCAGCATCCTGCCGTAAGTCCTGTTGGTGTTTATCTTTTGATACACAATCACGCGTTTCCCTGACGGGAATATCCGGTATCTTATTTGTTATGTTATAACATATTGGTGAAGCGATGCGTCAGAGTGGATTACTTATGTCATTGGGTGGGAGGTTGAGTGTAGCCGTGCTATTCATCGCGCTGCTTGCCGTGGCCATAAAATGGGGGATCACATGATCCGGTTCAACACGCTTCGTGCTGGCTATCAGGGACAGAGCGTCACCCCGTTGGTTACCGGGCAGATTGCAGCTGGCTCGATGACAGCCTTAGTCGGTGCTAACGGCAGTGGCAAATCAACCCTGCTGAAAACTATTGCGGGTTTATTGCCACCGATAACCGGACGTTGTGAATTGCAGGTTTCGCGTCGGGATATCGGCTGGATGCCGCAGCGAACAGAACTTGAAACCCGTTTTCCCCTGACAGTATTTGAACTGGTCTCAATAGGCTGCTGGCCTCGCTGCGGCTGGTTCGGCGGTATTAACCGGGTACTACGCCGTGAAATCTGGCAGGCGCTGGAGGCCGTTCAGATGCATGATTATGCAGATGTGCAGCCCGCGACTTTATCAGGCGGACAACTTCAGCGCGTTTTGTTTGCACGACTGATGTTGCAGCGCAGCCAGCTCTGGCTGCTGGATGAGCCTTTTAACGGCATTGACAGCCAGACCGTGACATTACTGATGTCGATTCTTGAGCAGCAACAGCAGGCCGGCACAACCCTGCTGGTGGTGCTGCACGATCGTCCGCTGGTGGCGCGCTACTTCAGTAACGTCATGTCGATGGATGACAGTGAGGTCAGCTGCACCAGTCAGCCTGCTATCCCTTTGCGGAGTTGTGCGCCGTGACCCTGATGCAGCCTTTTATTGAGTTTGGTTTTATGCGGCGCGCGCTGGTGGCCTGTTTTGCACTGGCGGTCAGCGCTACGCCACTCGGCGTGTTCCTTTCGCTGCGCCGGATGAGCCTGATTGGTGATGCCTTATCACATGCAGTGCTGCCCGGTGCCGCTATTGGTTATCTGATCTCCGGCCTGTCGCTGGTTGCGATGGGTATCGGCGGCCTGATCGCCGGTTTAGCCGTGGCGCTGCTTTCTGGCGCGGTCAGTCGCTATACGCCCCTGAAAGAGGATGCCAGTTTTGCCGGGTTCTATCTTGGATCCCTGGCGCTGGGCGTCACGCTGGTCTCATTACGCGGCTCAAGCGTGGATCTGCTGCACGTTCTGTTTGGCTCGCTGCTGGCGGTGGATAACAGCGCGCTGCTGCTGGTCGGCGGCATCGCCGCCTTTACGCTGATTCTGCTGGCGATCATCTATCGTCCGCTGGTCATCGACGCATTTGACGGTGACTTTCTGCGGGCGCAGGGGAAATGGAGCGCGCCGCTGGTGCATGGTCTGTTTTTAATGCTGGTGGTGCTGAATCTGGTCGCGGGCTTTCAGGTACTGGGCACGCTGATGTCGGTGGGACTGATGATGCTACCCGCCGCCAGCGCCCGTTTCTGGAGCCGTCATCTTGCCGCCATGCTGGTGATTGCCATTTTCATGGCAATGATTTCAGCGCTGGCGGGACTGATGCTCTCCTGGCACTTTTCATTGCCGGCCGGCCCCGCTGTGGTGCTGAGCGCCGCCATGCTGTTTTTTCTCTCCATTCTTGCAGGGCCATGCGGCGGGATTTTTCGTCGCCATTAATCTAAAGGGGTATCTATGAAGAAATTACCGGTTAGCCTGGCGCTCGCAGCGCTATTTGCCACGCCTTTTGCGATGGCAAAAACGGTGGATGTGGTGGCCAGCTTTACCGTGCTGGCAGACATCGTTAAGCAGGTCGGCGGCGACCATGTCAACGTGAAAAGCCTGGTGGGGCCGAATGGCGATCCTCATACATTTGAACCCACGCCGCAGGACAGTCAGGCACTTGCAAAGGCCGATCTGGTCTTTGTCAGTGGACTGGGACTGGAAGGGTGGATGGATCGGCTGGTCAGCGCCTCCGGATATCGCGGCCAGTCCGTTGTGGCCTCGGCGGGTGTCACCACCCGCAGCATGGAGGAGGAGGGCAAAACCGTTACCGATCCTCACGCCTGGAACAGCATGCAGAACGGCGTGATCTATGCCACTAACGTAATGAATGCGCTGGTCAAAGCCGATCCTGAAGATGCCACCGCCATTCGTCAGCGTGGTCAGAATTACATTCAGCAGCTGGAGGCGCTGGATAGTTGGGCAAAAACGGCCTTTGATGCTGTGCCTGTCGACAAGCGAAAAGTGCTGACCAGTCATGATGCGTTTGGTTACTTTGGACAGCGCTATGGCGTGACGTTTCTTGCGCCGGTAGGGTTCTCTACTGAAGCGGAAGCAAGTGCCAGTGACGTGGGTAGTTTAATCACCCAACTAAAGCAGCAGCATATCAACCGCTATTTTATAGAGAACCAGACTGATCCGCGCCTGGTAAAACAGATTGCCAGCGCCACGGGTGCCGAGCCGGGTGGTGAGCTCTATCCGGAAGCGTTGTCCACGGCCTCTGGCCCGGCAGCCACTTATGAGGCGGCCTTTAGACATAACGTGAATGCGATGCTGAAGAGCATGCGCTAAGCATAAAAAAGGCCGGGCAAGCCCGGCCAGTCATCACGACACATACTAGCGTTTTTTCTTTCTTCCCTGTACGGCTTTAAAGCGTGGATTCGTTTTACAGATCACGTAAATCCGACCCTTGCGGCGCACTACCCTGCAATCCCGATGGCGATTTTTTGCTGAGCGCAGCGAACTCAATACCTGCATGAATCTTTACCTTATTTACGGCCAAGAAAGCGCCCGAAACGCTGATTAAAGCGCGCGGTGCTGCCCTCTTTGGCGAAATCTTTCTGTTTGCCGGTATAGAAAACGTGTGAGGCCGACGACACATCCAGTGTGACGTAGGGCAGCGTTTCACCTTCAAACTCTACGGTGCGATCGGTTTTGATGGTCGAACCGATTTTGAAATAAACGTCAACTGATGTGTCATGGAAGACCACGTGACGATAGTGAGGATGGATATTCGCTTTCAAAATACTCTCCTATGTAATGTTATAATATAACATTATTATGCGCCGCACTGTTCAGGATTGCAACTGCCAGGACGTCAGCTCGCGTGAAGTGTCAGGAAGGGAGAAGGGCTGAATCGCAGGCATAAAAAAAGGCCGCTTGCGCGGCCTCAGATGATTTACAGCTTAGTGAGTCTGGTCAGCCTCAACCGGATGACTTCTGGATGATTCGTCTTTTTTCTTGCCAAAGCGGCGGCGTACCACCACAAAGAACACAGGAACGAAGAAGATCGCCAGTATGGTCGCGGTGACCATGCCCCCGATAACGCCAGTACCTACGGCGTTTTGTGAACCGGAGCCAGCACCCGTACTGATCGCCAGCGGCAGTACCCCGAGAATAAACGCCAGCGACGTCATCAGGATAGGACGCAGACGCATACGACAGGCTTCCAGTGCTGCTTCAATCAGCCCTTTACCCTCTTTATCCATCAAATCCTTGGCAAATTCGACGATAAGGATGGCGTTCTTGGTCGAGAGGCCGATGGTTGTCAATAACCCCACCACGAAGTAGACGTCATTACTCAGGCCACGCAGCGTGGTAAAGATCAGCGCACCTATGACCCCAAGTGGAACAACCAGCATGACCGAGAAGGGAATCGACCAGCTCTCGTACAGTGCGGCAAGACACAGGAAGACCACAATTAGCGAGATGGCATAGAGCGCAGGAGCCTGGTTGCCTGACAGACGTTCCTGATAGGACATACCGGTCCAGTCATAGCCGATGCCCGCAGGCAACTTCGCCGCCAGCTCTTCCATCAGGTCCATTGCTGCACCGGAGCTTTTGCCTGGTGCGGCCTGTCCCAGAATTTCCATCGCAGGCAGACCGTTGTAACGTTCGAGACGCGGTGAACCATATTGCCACTTCGCTGACGAGAAGGCAGAGAAGGGCACCATAGTTCCACTGCTGTTACGCACGTACCATTTACCAATGTCGTCCGGCAGCATACGGGAATCCGCATTACCCATGACGTAAACTTTCTTCACACGACCGCGGTCGATAAAGTCGTTTACGTAAGAGCCGCCCCAGGAGGCTGCCAGCGTGGTATTGATATCACTCAGTGATACGCCCAGCGCCTGCGCTTTTTCCTGATCGATAGTCAGTTTGTACTGCGGTGTATCTTCCATCCCGTTAGGGCGAACACCCACCAGCGTATCAGGATGCTGCGCAATCATACCGAACAGCTGATTACGGGCTTCTGTCAGCTTATCGTGGCCGAGGTTGTTCTGATCAATCAGCTCAAAGTCAAAGCCGGTCGCATTACCCAGTTCGATAATTGCTGGCAGGTTGAAAGGAATGACCATCGCATCTTTGATCGCGCCCAGCGCCTGCATGGCACGGCCAGCAATCGCCGGAACTTTCATGTCGCTACCGGCACGCTCATCCCACGGCTTAAGACTGACAAAGGCGATACCGGTGTTCTGTCCACGACCAGCAAAGCCGAAGCCGTTAACGGTGAACACCGATTTAACCGTATCTTTCTCTTGCGTCAGGAAGTAATCCGACACCTGATCCAGCACTTTCTGGGTACGTTCCTGAGTAGCACCCGCTGGCAGCTGTGCCTGAGCGAGCAGCAGACCCTGATCCTCTTCCGGTAAGAATGAAGAGGGCAGTCGCATAAACAGAAACGCCATACCGACCACGATCAGCAGGTAGATCACCATATAGCGACCCGTACTGCGGATCATGTGGCCGACGCTGTCGACATAGTGGTGGGTGCTTTTGTCGAACATGCGGTTGAACCAGCCAAAGAAACCGGTGGTTTTACCGTGCTCGCCTTTTTTAACCGGCTTCAGCATGGTGGCACAGAGTGCCGGCGTCAGAATAAAGGCGACCAGCACCGACAACGCCATCGCTGAAACGATAGTGATTGAGAACTGACGATAAATAACGCCGGTCGAACCACCAAAGAACGCCATCGGAATAAATACGGCGGCAAGCACCAGCGCGATACCGACCAGCGCGCCCTGAATCTGCTCCATAGAACGCTTGGTCGCTTCTTTTGGCGGCAATCCTTCTTCCGCCATGACGCGCTCGACGTTCTCGACCACCACGATGGCGTCATCCACCAGCAAGCCGATGGCCAGCACCATCCCGAACATCGTCAGGGTATTTATCGAATAACCAAACGCGCTGATAACGGCAAACGTACCCAGCAATACCACGGGCACGGCGATGGTAGGAATCAACGTGGCACGGAAGTTTTGCAGGAACAGGTACATGACCAGGAACACCAGCACAATCGCTTCGATCAGCGTTTTCACTACTTCGAAAATCGAGATCTTAACGAATGGGGTGGTGTCATACGGATAGACTACTTTTAACCCGGCCGGGAACGTTGGCTGCAATTTGGCCAGTTCGGCTTTCACCGCATTGGCGGTATCCAGCGCATTCGCACCTGTGGCCAGCTTGATACCGATACCGGACGCAGGCTTGCCGTTATAACGGGCAATGATCTCGTAGTTTTCTGCGCCGAGCTCAATTCTGGCCACATCACGCAGACGAACCTGAGAACCATCCTCGTTCACTTTGAGCAGAATTTTACCGAACTCATCCGTTGAGGTCAGACGGGTTTGCGCAATGATTGAGGCGTTAAGCTGCTGGCCCGGAACCGGAGGCGTACCACCTAACTGACCGGCAGCGACCTGGGTGTTCTGAGTGTTCAGCGCGCTGATCACATCGACCGGTGTCAGGTTGTAGTTGTTCAGCTTGTGCGGATCCATCCAGATACGCATCGCGTACTGCGCACCAAATACCTGGGTATCACCCACGCCTTTAGTACGGCTGATGGGATCTTTGATGGACGACGAAATGAAATCAGAAATATCATTCTGCGTCATATTGTCATCGTCGCTGATGAAGCCCGCAACCATCAGGAAGCTGCTGGAGGATTTTTTAACCTGAATCCCCTGTTGCTGCACTTCCTGCGGCAGCAGCGGCGTCGCCAGCTGCAGTTTGTTCTGCACCTGAACCTGCGCGATGTCCGCATCTGTTCCTGACTCAAAAGAGATAGTCAGGGTCAGCGTACCGGATGAGTCGCTGCTCGAGGACATATACATCAGCCCATCGATACCGTTCATGTTTTGCTCAATGACCTGCGTCACCGAGTCCTGCAGCGTTTTTGCATCCGCACCAGGGTAGGTCGCCTGAATCTCAATTGCCGGCGGCGCAACATTGGGATATTGCTCGATCGGAAGTTTGAGAATCGATAGCGCACCGACCAGCATGATGATGATGGCGAGCACCCACGCAAAGATGGGGCGATCGATAAAGAACTTAGCCATGAATCAACGGCTCCTGTTATGACGATGACTTGTCAGACTGCGGTTTTGAATCGGGTGCCGCTTTCGCATCGTCTGAGACTTCTTGTGGAGTAACCTGTGCGCCTGGCTTGGCACGCTGCAGTCCGGTGCTGATCACACGTTCGCCTGCTTTAACGCCGTCGGTCACTAACCACTTGTCGCCAATCGCCTGAGAGGTGGTGACCTGACGTGATTCGACTTTGTTATCTGCACCTACGACCATCACGGTTGCCTGACCCGTTGGCGTGCGGGTAACTGCCTGTTGGGGCACCAGCATTGCATTCGGGTTGATCCCCTCATCCAGACGCGCACGAACAAACATGCCCGGTAACAGCGTGTGGTTCGGGTTCGGGACAATGGCGCGTAGGGTGATGGAACCGGTGGTTTCATCAACGGTCACGTCAGAGAACTCCAGCGTACCGGTCTGTGCATAGCTGCTGCCGTTCTGCATCAGCAGCGTCACGTTGGCTTTGCCATCGTTCTGCTTCAGCTGACCCGACTCCAGTTCTGAACGTAAGCGCATGAAATCTTCGCTCGACTGGGTCACGTCGACATACATTGGATCAAGCTGCTGCACGGTAGCGAGCGCGGTGGTTTGTGCGCTTTGTACCAATGCACCTTCGGTAACAGAGGATTTACCGATGCGGCCACTGATAGGCGAGGTCACTTTGGTGTAAGCCAGGTTAATACGGGCCGTTTCAACATTGGCTTTTGCCACCTGCACGGCAGCATCGTTTTGCGCGGCAGTAGCAACGGCGGTGTCATAATCCTGCTGACTGATATATTTGGTGCCGAGCAGCGGTTTATAGCGCTTGACGGTCAGCTGAGCGATGCGAGCATTCGCCTGAGCCTGTGTCAAATCGCCTTTAGCGCTGTCGTAAGCAGCCTGATAAGTCGCCGGATCGATCTGATAAAGAGACTGACCTGCTTTGACATCGCTGCCTTCAACAAAATTACGCTTCAGAATGATACCGGAAACCTGCGGACGGACTTCAGCCACACGATATGCTGAGGTGCGGCCAGGGAGTTCAGTCGAAATTTTCAGGGGTTCAGTTTTAAGTGTCACAACACCCACTGCTGGCGGTTGCTGGGCGGCTTGTTCGGATTTATTGTTGTCACATCCTGTTAACAAAAAGCTGCCTGATAGCATCAGGACGGCCGCCAGAGGCGATAATCCTCTGATTTTATTCATAAATAAACCTCTAGTGTCCGATATCAATTGGTCAATGGATCACAAACTGAAAAACCCATTGCTGTGTCAAGTCGCAGGTCATGCTATGGTACATACATTCACAAATGTATGTAAACTTACCTGTTTGTAAAAAAAGCCCCTTATGGCACGAAAAACCAAAGCGCAAGCACTTGAAACGCGACATCAAATTCTTGATGCCGCCATTGTTCTGTTTTCGCAGCAGGGCGTCTCAGCCACTTCTCTTGCAGAGATTGCCACCGCGGCCAGTGTCACGCGTGGGGCTATCTACTGGCACTTCAAAAATAAAGCCGATGTGTTACATGAAATATGGCTTCGTTGTGATGCTGGTCTGGACGATGTGGAACTTGAGTATCAGACAAAATACCCTGGCGATCCACTCTCTGTGTTGCGCGCAATGCTGGTCTATATCTTTGATGCAACAGCAAAGGATCCACAGCGCCGCGCTTTGATGGAGATCATTTTCCATAAATGTGAATTTGTGGGCGAAATGTCGGCGCTGAAAAATATTCAACAAAGCCTGCTGCTGGAGTGCTATGACAAAATAGAAGATGTTCTGCGTCAGTGTATTGAAGCCGGACAACTTCCGGGTAGTCTCAGTACGCGACAGGCCGCACTTATCCTGCGTGGTTACGTTAATGGCATGATGGAAAGCTGGCTTTTTGCGCCTGAAAGTTTTGATTTAGCCGCTGACGCGCCAACGCTGGTCAATGCCTTTATTGATATGCTGCGTCTTAGCCCGACGCTGACTGCTCAGCGCTAAGCAGGCTGCCCATCGCGCTTGTTCTCGAAATCGCGCTGCACGATGGCCAGCGCTGAAAGCACCGTTTCCACCGGTAACTGATGCTCTTCCAGAAGCTGGATCAAATCCACTGCCAGTTTGACGTCGTCAGGGGCATTTTCCAGTGACATTTTTTCTCCTAAATACGTAAGCGGGCCGCGACCAGCAGCATCAGCACTGCGCCGAGGATCGCCATGCCCAGCGCGCCAGCATGCAACGTTGCCAGCGAGCCCAGTTCAAAATAGGTGGCGATATAGCCGCCAATCAGTGCGCCGATCATCGACAGCGTCAGGGTTGCCATCAGGCCGCCGGGTCGTCCCGGCATCAGCAGACGCTTCAGCAATCCCAGTAGCAGCCCGCATAGCAGCCAGCTCAGTAAGCCCATTTTTCGTCTCCGCGCCGAATTACACCCAGTATAGAAGCGCTTTTATCTCGTTGCGCTTTATTCGCCGTCTTCACTGCCGCGCAATGACGAGGCCCACTCAACCGAGCGAATCGCCTGTCGACAGCGTGCCAGTCGTCCCTCTAACGTTTCCAGATCCTGCTTAAGCTGATGCTGTACCGCCAGGGTTTCAGCGAGTGCCAGCCGCTGCTCACGCTGATCGATCATCGCCAGTAAACGCCGTTCAAATTCACGGTACTCCTGATATCTGGTCGCGCGTGGGTTCTTTATTGGCTGTTCGCGTCGGGTACGCAGCTGTTGGGTACTCGCCTCGCGTTGCAGGGCGGCAATCTGATCGACCAGGCGTTCAGCCAGCCAGGCACTGCGGGCCAGGTCATGGCTGACATCGCATAATCGGGCGAAGTTCTGTTCCACCTCCTGCAGATAATCCGCCAGTCGCGTGCCTTTGGTCTGGAACAGCTGCGTATCAAAACGTGGCAGACGGCAAACGCCATCGGGATGGCGGGCTATCTCCTGACGCAGGGCGATAAGGAGCTGGTGCAGGCGCTGTTGTACAGCGATCGCACTCATCGTGTGGCCCTGAGTTGTGCTAACTTACGCTGATGAGGAAAGAGCTGGGCGAGATTCATGCAACGCATTCTGTTATTAACCCTCGGCTGGCTGGCGATTGTGCTGGGGACGCTGGGCATTGTATTACCATTATTACCCACCACGCCATTCATGCTGCTGGCGGCCTGGTGTTTTGCCCGTTCATCGCCGCGTTTCCATCACTGGCTGCTGTGGACATCGCCTTTTGGGCGCTATCTGCGTCACTGGCAACAGCATCGCGCCATGCCACCGGGTGCCAAAGTGCGCGCGATCTTCCTGATAGTCGCGACCTTTAGTCTCTCACTTTTTCTGGTGCATCAGCTCTGGGTTCGCATCATGCTCCTGATCATGCTGGCGGCGCTGCTGCTGTTTATGTGGCGTATTCCGGTGGTGGCAGAAACAGCGGACGCACCGCCGCCGCCGCGATAAAGTTGCATTTAGCCGGTCATTTGCTTAGATTTGGGCGTCTTCGTGCGTGGCTTCCCTTTGTGAATTGACTTCCGCTGAGCCTTTTATCAGGTATTAGCGCTTTTGAAGCTGCGCGAAACAGAATTTTTTACCAGGCGTATCATTATGACCGACACTGCGCAGCAGCTTGAATTCATTAAAAACAGCATTAAAAGTATCCCCGATTATCCTAAGCCAGGCATCCTGTTCCGCGATGTCACCAGCCTGCTGGAAGATCCGAAAGCCTATGCTGCGTCGATTGCGCTGCTGGTTGAGCGTTACCGTAATAAAGGCATCACCAAAGTGGTAGGCACGGAAGCGCGCGGTTTTCTGTTTGGTGCACCCGTGGCATTAGGTCTGGGTGTCGGTTTTGTTCCGGTTCGTAAACCTGGCAAACTGCCGCGTGAGGTTTACAGCGAATCCTATGAGCTGGAATACGGCACCGATAAGCTGGAATTGCACAAAGATGCCATCCAGCCAGGCGATCTGGTGCTGGTGGTTGACGATCTGCTGGCGACCGGCGGGACTATTGAAGCGACGGTTAAACTGATTCGCCGTGCTGGCGGTGAAGTGAAAGACGCAGCCTTCATTATTAACCTGTTCGATCTGACTGGTGAATCGCGTCTCAATGCCCTGGGCGTTGAGAGCTATAGCCTGGTCAAATTCCCCGGCCACTAAGCCACGCTTTTGGCCTCGCCACCCGGCGAGGCCGTCACGCCCCCGGCGTCAAGATAACGAGTGCCAGCCAAAAGCGTAGCTGATAGACTACTGCAATCTTATACAGGGGTTGCAGAGCGTCTGCGCTCATCTTTCCATCCAACTTCGTCGAATCCACATGAGCTATCAGGTACTTGCGCGAAAATGGCGTCCCCAGGCTTTTGCTGATGTTGTCGGTCAGGAACATGTTCTGACGGCGCTGGCGAATGGATTGTCTCTGGGACGCATCCATCATGCTTATCTCTTCTCCGGCACCCGCGGCGTAGGGAAAACCACTATTGCGCGTCTGCTGGCCAAAGGCCTTAACTGCGAAACCGGTATCACCGCCACGCCCTGTGGTCAGTGCGATAATTGCCGTGAAATCGAGCAGGGCCGCTTTGTCGATCTGATTGAGATTGACGCCGCATCACGCACCAAAGTTGAAGACACCCGCGATCTGCTCGACAACGTGCAGTACGCGCCGGCGCGTGGCCGTTTCAAAGTCTATCTGATCGATGAAGTGCACATGCTGTCGCGTCACAGCTTTAATGCGCTGTTAAAGACGCTGGAAGAGCCACCTTCACACGTTAAATTTCTGCTGGCGACCACCGATCCGCAGAAACTGCCGGTGACCATTCTCTCGCGCTGCCTGCAGTTCCACCTCAAAGCGCTGGATGTTGATCAAATCCGTCAGCAGCTTGAGCATGTGCTGAAGCAGGAACAGATTGAGAGCGAAACCCGGGCACTGCAGCTGCTGGCGCGCGCCGCCGATGGCAGTATGCGCGATGCGCTGAGCCTCACCGACCAGGCGATTGCCATGGGGCAGGGCGCGGTGACCAGCAGCACGGTCAGCGTTATGCTCGGCACGCTGGATGATGAACAGCCGCTGGGGCTGCTTGAAGCGCTGGTTGACGGTAACGGTCAGCAGGTAATGAACCTGCTGAGCCAGGCTGCGTCACGCGGGGTGGAGTGGGAGGCGCTGCTGGTCGAGATGCTGCGCCTGCTGCACCAGATTGCGATGGTGCAACTGCTGCCGGCCTCGCTTAATGACGACGACGAAAGCAATGCGATCCGGCTGCGTGAACTGGCCCGCGTCGTACCACCCGCCGATTTGCAGCTCTATTATCAGACACTGCTGATGGGCCGCAAGGATCTGCCGATTGCGCCCGATCGCCGCATGGGCGTTGAGATGACGCTGCTGCGCGCCCTGGCGTTTCATCCCAAAGCGGCGGTGGCAGAACCCATTGCGCGTCCCGTGTTAACGGAACAGATGGCATCTGTTGCTCCTGCGCCGACGTCACCGACACCATCCGGTCCTTCGCCTGTAGCACGACACACGACAGCACAGCCAGCCACACCGTCACCTGCTCAGACAAGGTCGCCCGTAGCTCAGCAGCCGATGCCTGCGTCGCAACAGCAGGTTGCCGCTCAGCCACAGATGGCCGCGCCCGATCCGGCTCTGCAGCCTGCGCCGCCACCGGATGCGGCACCTGACACTGCACTCTCCAGCTCCACCAGCCAGCTCCTGCAGGCGCGCACGCAGTTGCTGCGTCAGGGAGCGAACAAGCCAAAAAAGAGTGAGCCGGCGGCGCCAGGTGCGCGGCCGGCCAACTCCGCGCTGGAGCGGCTGGCCTCGGTCACCGAGCGCAGTCAGCAGCGTATCCGCGATCGTGAGCCTGCCGTCCCGGTAAAAGAGGAAGCATACCGCTGGAAAGCGGTTAATCAGCCGGTTGAAGTAGCGGAGCCGGTGGCGACGCCTAAGGCCTTGCGTTCCGCGCTGGAGCATGAGAAAACCCCTGAGCTGGCGGCGCGTCTGGCGGAAGAAGCCCAGCAGCGCGATTCCTGGGCCGCAGAGATTGCAACCCTGCCGTTGCCGAAGCTGGTGCAGCAGCTGGCATTAAATGCCTGGAAAGAGACAACCGAAAATGGCGTCTGCCTGCACCTGCGCAGCAGCCAGCGTCACCTTAATTCACCGTCGGCGCAGCAGGTCTTAAGCGATGCGCTTAGCCAGAGTGCAGGGCAGAAAGTTGAACTCTCTGTCGTTGAAGACGATAATTCATCGGTGTTGACGCCACTGGAGTGGCGTCAGGCCATTTACGAAGAGAAACTGGCGCAGGCGCGTCAGTCGATCACCTGTGATACCCACATCCAGACGCTGCAACGATTTTTTGATGCCGATCTGGATGAGGAGAGTATCCGACCTGTTTAGACACGCTGCTGCTATCGTAACGATAGCGTTGTAGCCTTAGCTGAGAGAGAAAACTATGTTTGGTGGTAAAGGCGGATTGGGCAACCTGATGAAACAGGCCCAGCAGATGCAGGACAAAATGGCCAAGGTTCAGGAAGAGATCGCCGCGATTGAAGTGACCGGTGAATCGGGTGCTGGCCTGGTAAAAGTCACCATTAACGGCGCGCACAACTGCCGTCGCGTGGAAGTCGATCCCAGCCTGCTGGAAGATGACAAAGATATGCTGGAAGATTTGATTGCCGCCGCGTTCAACGATGCGGCACGTCGCATTGATGAAACCCAGAAAGAGAAGATGGCGTCTGTTTCCTCAGGCATGCAGCTGCCACCAGGCTTTAAGATGCCGTTCTGATGCAAACCAGTCCACTGCTTGAATCATTGATGGAGTCGCTGCGCTGTCTGCCTGGCGTTGGGCCGAAGTCGGCACAGCGCATGGCTTTTCAGCTGCTGCAGCGCGATCGCAGCGGTGGCATGCGGCTGGCACAGGCGCTGACCCGCGCGATGTCGGAGATCGGACACTGTGCCGACTGCCGGACATTTACCGAGCAGGAAATTTGCACCATCTGCGCCAATCCACGGCGTCAGCAGAATGGTCAAATCTGCGTGGTGGAAAGCCCGGCAGATATCCACGCCATTGAGCAAACCGGCCAGTTTGGCGGTCGCTATTTTGTGCTGATGGGGCATCTCTCGCCGCTCGACGGCATCGGTCCGGCGGATATCGGCCTGGACCGTCTGGAGCAGCGGCTGGAGAATGAAACGCTGCAGGAAGTAATTCTCGCCACCAACCCGACGGTAGAAGGCGAGGCAACCGCAAACTACATCGCGGAGCTCTGTGGTCAGTATGGCGTTGACGCCAGCCGTATCGCGCACGGTGTGCCGGTAGGCGGAGAGCTGGAGATGGTGGATGGCACCACGCTGTCCCACTCGCTGGCAGGCCGCCAGAAGTTTAAATTTTAATCACTTGCCGGTGTTGTGACAGACACCGGCTTGAAATTCCTTCTGTCATCCCCACATCAACCTCAACGTTTGTTCAACCTGTTTTGTTGAGGTAGCAATGACCATGAAAGGACAAGAGACCCGTGGCTTTCAGTCGGAAGTAAAACAACTTCTGCACCTGATGATCCATTCTCTCTATTCAAACAAAGAGATTTTCCTGCGTGAGCTGATCTCCAACGCCTCGGATGCGGCAGACAAACTGCGCTTCCGCGCCCTGTCAGATTCCAGCCTCTATGAAGGTGATGGCGAGCTGCGTGTCCGTCTCTCTGTTGATAAGGACAACCGTACCCTCACGCTCAGTGATAACGGCATCGGTATGCGTCGCGATGAGGTTATTGAGAACCTCGGGACTATTGCCAAATCAGGCACCAAATCTTTCCTGGAATCCCTGGGCTCCGATCAGGCGAAAGACAGCCAGCTGATCGGTCAGTTCGGTGTCGGTTTCTACTCTGCCTTTATCGTGGCGGATAAAGTCACGGTGCGTACCCGTGCCGCGGGCGCATCAGCCGATGAAGGCGTGTTCTGGGAATCCGCGGGCGAGGGCGAATATACCCTGGCTGAGATCGAGAAAGCCGATCGCGGTACTGAGATCACCCTGCATCTGCGCGAAGGCGAGGATGAGTTCCTGGACGCATGGCGCGTGCGCAGCATCATCAGCAAATATTCCGATCACATCGCGCTGCCGGTTGAGATTGAGAGCAAAGACGAAGAGGGCGAAGGAACGCACTGGGAGAAGATCAACAAAGCCCAGGCGCTATGGACCCGCAACAAGTCTGAGATCAGCGACGACGAGTACAACGAGTTCTACAAGCATATCGCCCATGACTATAGCGACCCTGTCGCCTGGAGCCACAATCGGGTGGAAGGTAAGCAGGAATATACCAGCCTGCTCTACATCCCGGCGCGTGCGCCATTCGATATGTGGAACCGCGATCAGAAACATGGCCTGAAACTCTACGTGCAGCGCGTCTTTATCATGGATGACGCTGAGCAGTTTATGCCGAACTATCTGCGCTTTGTGCGTGGTCTGATTGACTCCAACGATCTGCCGCTGAACGTCTCCCGTGAGATCCTGCAGGACAGCCGCGTGACCCAGAGCCTGCGCGCTGCGCTGACGAAGCGGACCCTGCAGATGCTGGAAAAACTGGCGAAAGAGGACAACGAGAAATATCAGACCTTCTGGAATGAGTTCGGTCTGGTGCTGAAAGAAGGTCCGGCAGAAGATCACGCCAACCAGGAAACGATCGCTAAGCTGCTGCGCTTCGCCACCACCCAGAGCGAAGGTTCAGCACAGACCATTTCGCTGGAAGACTACGTCAGCCGCATGGTGGAAGGTCAGGAGAAGATATATTACATCACTGCTGACAGCTATGCTGCTGCGAAGAGCAGCCCGCATCTGGAGCTGTTCCGCAAGAAAGGCATTGAGGTGCTGCTGCTCTCCGATCGCATCGACGAATGGATGATGAGCTACCTCACTGAGTTCGACGGTAAAACCTTCCAGTCGGTCAGCAAAGCGGATGAGTCGCTGAGCAAGCTGGCTGATGAAGAGACCGAAGAGCAGAAAGAGGCGGAAAAAGCGCTGGAGCCGTTTGTTGAGCGTGTGAAAAATCTGCTGGGCGAACGGGTGAAAGAGGTGCGTCTGACGCATCGTCTGACTGACACGCCAGCGATTGTGACTACCGATGCCAATGAGATGACCACGCAGATGGCGAAGCTGTTTGCGGCGGCCGGGCAGGACGTGCCGGAAGTGAAGTACCTGTTTGAAATCAACCCGGATCATCCGCTGGTGAAACGTGTTGCCGATACGCAGGATGAAGCACGCTTCGGTGAGTGGATTGAGCTGCTGCTGGATCAGGCGTTGCTGGCCGAGCGCGGCACGCTGGACGATCCTAACCAGTTTATCCGTCGCATGAACCAGTTGCTGACGGCATAACGCTTACAGGCCGGTGGTTTTCACCGGCCTCAGACGGCTGATAAAGTCAAAGCAGGGGCTGGACTGCTGTCAGATCGAGCCAGCGCAGAAAACACGGTCAGATCGAAAAGACGCAAAAGCCGTCATCCATGACCCGCTCGGCCCGCGCGATTACGCACCTCATCCCGGAGGTGCGCCCGTTACCGCGCCAACGCTCTGCGTTGTTCAAAAACGCCTGGCGTTTTTGTCCATGGCGCGGGACGCTTTCCTCTTCTGACCGTGTTCCCTGCGAACCGGATTCATTCGATGCGGCCAGAGGCCAGGCGCACTCATAAAAATCAAGCCGGTGATCATCACCGGCTTTTTTTAGGGTTGTGCGGCATCCCGCAGCCAGTCACGAAACAGACTAATCTCCGTATCATGACGCCGGCTCTGCTTCGTCATCATCCAGGTTGCCCGCTCGACGGGGACAAAGCCAAGCGGCGCAAGCAACGTACCATCCTCCAGCTCTTTGCGTACCAGCAGATGCGGTGCCATCAACACGCCAAGGCCGCTTCGTGCAGCCTGAATAGCCAGCGTCAGCGACTCAAAATGCTTACCGCGATTAAAATGGCCACTGTACCCCGTTTTTGCCGCCCACTCTGACCATGCGTGTAGTCGGGTATCCGCGTGCAGCAAGGGCAGGGTAGCCAGATCCTCGCCGACCCGCAGCTGAGAAGCAAAATGCGGTGCGCAGAGCGGTCCGGTCTCATCTTCGCTGACCAGCGTCGCGTCTAAATCAGCTTCAGGTGGCTCACTATGACTGAGGATCAGCACATCCACATGTTCACTGCGCAGTTCCGAAACCTGCGTCAGCGGCTGGAAGTGAACCTCAATCTCCGGATAGCGTTGATAAAAGCTGGCGATACGGGGAATCAGCCATTGTGACAAAAAGCTGGGCGCACAGGAGATCCGAATCTGCTGAAGCAGACCGGTACGAATGTTCTCACAGCTGCTGCGTAACTCACTGAATGCCTGCTGACAGCTCAGCAACAGGCGGTCGCCATGTGAGGTCAGTTTCACCCGGCCATTACTGCGGACAAAAAGTGGTTTGCCCATCCAGCTCTCCAGCTGACGAATCTGGTGGCTAATGGCGCTGTGCGTAACATGCAGATGGTCGGCCGCCACACTAAAGCTGCTGTGTAAGGCTGCCTGGTGAAAATAGTGCAGCGCTCTTAGTGGCGGCAGTCCGTTCATCCTCATCTCCTGTGCAAAAAACTAACAGAGATTGTCAATTTATATCATTTTAAAGTCCAGACGCATTGACCTACTCTGAATGGCAAATTCTGGCGGGTTGACTCAGCCTGATATCTGTGGTTTTTCACCGATATTCCGCCTCGCTTCTCCTGCGCTTACGCCGCATCATCACTAAAGCGAGACATACATGGCACACAGCCTTTTATCCTCTGAAACGTCAGCAGAGGCGCGCCATCGGTTACGCCTGGCGCTCTCCCGTTTTTACAGGCTGGAGCAGTTCGATCTCTTCTTTGCGCCTTCACTGCATCTGACGCAGGTGCTGCTTTCTCAGCTGTTTCTGCGGCAGGAGCAGGCACGCAATCAGAGCCGTTATGCGTCTCACTTTCCGGTCACCGAACTCAACATGCTGCCCGCGGTGCCGCTGATAGCGGGCAGCATTATGCTGGTGCCGCATGTCGAAGTGCCCAATGGCCGCGTCCGTTCATTGCGGGAATGCCAGAATCAGGGCGTGACAGAGGCGAGCGAGAGTTTCGCCAGCGTGCTGCATCAGAAGCTGATCGATGAAGCCAATCTGTTTGTTACCCGGCTGGATCGCCACGCCGGGATCTGCAGCGATCTGGTGCTGGTAGCATTGCGGACCCACGACTTCAGTACGCTGGTGCGCAGCGAACTGCGGCTGTTTGAACAGGGGCTGAGCCTGAACGGCACGCACGAGGCACTACGCTGCTTCGCCGATCCCGAGTGGCGACCCTACAACGCCGCCACCGTTGATGCGCTTTCCCTGTCAGCACCACTGCCGCTGAGTTCCTGCCATCAGCCCGGTTTGCCGTTTGCCAGTTTTAATGTTCCGGCCTCGCTGATCGCTGCGCTGTCAGATGCGGAAGATGTGGTGAAGTGGCCCCAGCAGGCACGGCTGCAGCTGAATGCTAACGTGCGCGGCAGTGGCAAAAAAAGCGTGAATATGACACATCATCTGAGCCGGCGACTGCAATTCCTGCTCAGCACAGGCGGTAAATCTGAAAAAGCGGCAGGCCAGCCAGCCGGGCCGGGTTCAGGGCCATAAAGAGAGTAAAGTCATCCTGAGCGATCCTCGCCCTTCCTTGTGATGAGCGGGTCATAATGGTATGTTCTTCCGCTTCTAAGATAGATCAATGCGATTCGCAAGGGGATTTACGCAATGCGTATTATTCTGCTCGGAGCTCCGGGCGCAGGTAAGGGGACTCAGGCCCAATTCATCATGGAGAAGTACGGCATTCCGCAAATCTCCACTGGCGACATGTTGCGTGCAGCAGTAAAAGCAGGCAGCGAGCTGGGTAACCAGGCGAAAGCCATCATGGATGCTGGCAAACTGGTAACCGATGAGCTGGTGATTGCGCTGGTTAAAGAGCGTATCACTCAGGAAGACTGCAAAAACGGTTTCCTGCTGGACGGTTTCCCGCGCACCATCCCTCAGGCAGATGCAATGAAAGAAGCCGGGATCACTGTTGATCACGTGCTGGAGTTCGCCGTACCGGACGAGCTGATTGTTGAACGTATCGTGGGCCGTCGCGTTCACGCGCCATCTGGCCGTGTTTATCACGTCACCTTTAATCCACCGAAAGTGGAAGGTAAAGATGATGTGACAGGCGAGGAGCTGACCACGCGTAAAGACGATCAGGAAGAGACCGTGCGTAAGCGCCTGGTGGAATACCATCAGATGACCGCCCCGCTGATTGCTTACTACAGCAAAGAAGCGGAAGCGGGCAACACCGCCTATCACAAAATCGACGGCACCCGTAAAGTGACCGAAGTGAGTGCCGAGCTGGCTAAGATCCTCGGCTAAGCTCAATGGGGCCGGTATCACTGGCCCCTTTTGCAGTAATTGCTTTTACCTCCCACTAATTCCGCTACAATTTCCCTGTTTTCACGCATCCCCGTTGTCATCAAGGAACTCAAATGAGGCAAGATAAGCCCGGCGTGTTATTGGTTAATTTAGGTACGCCAGACGCTCCAACCACACCTGCAGTTAAACGCTATCTGAAGCAGTTTTTAAGCGATCCGCGCGTGGTCGATGCACCGCGCTGGCTCTGGTGGCCGGTTCTCAATGCTGTCATTCTGCCGTTTCGCTCACCGCGCGTGTCGAAGCTCTACGCATCGGTCTGGATGGAAGGCGGTTCTCCGTTGCTGGTCTACAGCATGCGTCAGCGCGATGCCCTGGCGGCACGGGTTGATATGCCCGTCGAACTGGGTATGAGCTATGGCAATCCGAGCCTGAAAAGCGCAGTCGATAAGCTGATGGCGCAGGGCGTCACCCGCCTGATTGTGCTGCCACTCTATCCGCAATTCTCCTGCTCCACCGTAGCCGCGGTATGGGATGGCCTGACCGCCGTCTTCAAAGGGTATCGTTCGCTGCCCGATGTGCAGTTTATCCGTGACTACGCCGAACATCCGGCCTATATCGCCGCGCTGAAAGCGACGGTAGAGCGCTCGTTTGAGCGGCACGGTCAGCCCGAACTGCTGGTGTTGTCGTTCCACGGCATTCCGCAACGTTTTGCTAACGAAGGCGATGACTATCCGCAGCGCTGTGCGGATACCACCGCCGCACTGGTCAAAGCGCTGGGTCTGCGTGAGGATCAGTACATGATGACCTTCCAGTCGCGTTTTGGTCGTGAGCCCTGGCTGATGCCCTACACCGACAAAACCATGGAAGGCCTGCCTGCCAAAGGGATCAAACATGTTCAGGTCATGAGTCCGGGCTTCTCGTCTGACTGCCTGGAAACGCTGGAGGAGATCAGTGGTGAAAACTGCGAAATCTTTATGCATGCCGGCGGTGAAAAGTTTGAGTATATCCCTGCGCTGAACGCCGATGAGGCGCATATCGACATGATGGTGCAACTGGTCGACGCACGCCGTTAAAGCGAAGGCGGAGAGTGTGATATCATTCTCCGCCTGTTTTTCCAGACGGCATTCCCGATGAAATTTCCCGGCAAACGTAAATCCAAACACTACTTTCCCGTCAGCGCACGCGATCCCCTGTTACAGCCCGCTCAACACGATGTTGATGCAGGCAGCTGGGTAGTGGGTATCGACCAGACGCTGGTGGATATCGAAGCCAAAGTCGATGACGACTTTCTCGCCCGTTACGGTCTGAGTGCCGGGCACTCGCTGGTAATCGATAATGCTGTCGCGGAAGCGTTGTACAACGAGCTGATGCGCGATGCGCTAATCACTCATCAGTTTGCCGGAGGCACCATCGGTAACACGCTGCACAACTTCTCGGTGCTGGCCGATGACCGCTCCGTGCTGCTCGGCGTGATGTGCAACAATATCCAGATTGGCGGCTACGCCTATCGCTATCTCTGTAACACCTCAAGCCGGGTCGATCTTAACTATCTGCAGGGTGTTGATGGCGCTATTGGCCGCTGCTTTACGCTGATTGGCGAACATGGCGAGCGAACCTTCGCGATCAGCCCCGGCCAGATGAACCAGCTGCATCCGGAGAAGGTGCCAGAAGAGGTGATCGCCGGAGCTTCTGCGCTGGTGCTGACCTCCTATCTGGTGCGCTGTGCCGAAGGTGAACCGATGCCGCAGGCAACGTTACAGGCGATTGAATATGCCAAACGCCACAATGTGCCGGTGGTGCTGACGCTGGGTACCAAACATGTGATTGGCGATAATCCTCAGTTCTGGCGGGACTTCCTGCGCGAGCACGTCAGCATCGTGGCGATGAACGAGGAGGAAGCGCTGGCGCTGACCGGCGAAGCCGATCCGCTGCTTGCTTCCAATATGGCGCTGGACTGGGTGGATCTGGTGCTCTGCACCGCTGGCCCGATTGGGCTCTATATGGCGGGCTACACCGAAGACGAGTTCAAACGCAAAACCAACCATCCGCTGCTGCCTGGCGCGATTGCAGAATTCAACCAGTATGAGTTCAGCCGCGTGATGCGCCAGCAGGATTGCCAGCAGCCGCTGCGTATCTTCTCGCACATCGCGCCTTATATGGGCGGACCTGAAAAGATCATGAACACCAACGGCGCCGGAGATGGTGCGCTGGCGGCGTTGCTGCATGACATCACCGCCAACAACTATCACAGCCTGAATGTGCCGAACTCCAGTAAACATGCGCGTCCGTATCTGACCTATTCGTCACTGGCGCAGGTGTGTAAGTATGCCAATCGCGTCAGCTATCAGGTGCTGAATCAGCATTCGCCGCGTTTAACCCGCGGCCTGCCGGAGCGTGAAGACAGTCTGGAAGAGTCTTACTGGGATCGGTAAAGCGGGTTGCCACAGGACGGCAGACAGTTTGCAAACTTAAATGAGGGTGAATCTGGCAGCAATGGATTAACTCAACGCGCAGGGAACAGGGTCAGAAGAGGAGAGCGTCCCGCGCCATGGACAAAAACGCCAGGCGTTTTTGAACAACGCAGAGCGCTGGCCCGGTAACGGGCGCACCTCAGGGATGAGGTGCGTAATCGCGCGGGCCAGGCGTGTCATGGATGTCGGCTTTTGCGTCTTTCCGATCTGACCCTGTTCCCTGTGCCGTTTCGATATCACAGCTATACGGGCCAGACTGAATCAGCGCACGACATCGCAGGGCTTTAAATCTTCGCCCTGCTTCATCTCATCCTGCAGGATTTGCAGCATACTGCTGGCAATCTCACGCTCACCCATCACGACGCGGGTGGCACCACGCTCCATGATGTACTCCACCTCGTCGTCATAGTGGGCACGGGCGATAATCTCGATATTCTGATGCTTTTCACGCGCCGCCGTCACCACTTCACCCGCTTCATAGCCATTCGGGATGGTCAGTAACAGCCAGCGGGCGCAGTCGAGTCGTGCCAGTTCCATGGTATCCGCGCGGGCAGCATTACCGAGCACCGCCTTGATGCCCTGTTCGCGCAGCGCTTCGACCCGGGTACGGGAGTTTTCAACCACCACCAGCGGAACATTAGCCTCAAGAAGCTTCTGACCAATCAGGCTGCCAACCCGGCCATAGCCCACAATCACGGCGTGATTACAGAAATCCACCGGGATCTGCTTCTCTTCTTCAATGGCTTCTTCCAGCGTCTGCTCTTCCATCGTCTCTGTTTTTGCCAGAAAACGCTCCAGCAGGGTAAACAGAATCGGGTTAAGCATAATCGACAGGATGGCGGCGGCCAGCACCAGGTTGCGGCCCTCATCACTCAGCAGGCCCAGCGAGATACCCAGACCGGCCAGAATAAAGGCGAACTCACCAATCTGTGCCAGGCTGACCGAAATGGTCAGCGCCGTACGACGCGAATGGCCGAGCAGCGTTACCAGCAGCCACGCGGCGACCGACTTACCCACCACGATAATCACCAGTGCGCCCAGCACTGCCAGCGGCTGCGTCACCAGAATCGACGGGTCGAACAGCATGCCGACCGAAACAAAGAACAGCACGGCAAACGCATCACGCAACGGCAGAGTATCCCGTGCGGCACGATGGCTCAGTTCCGACTCATTCAGCACCATACCGGCGAAGAAAGCACCTAATGCAAACGAAACATCAAAGAATTCAACGGCCCCAAAAGCGATGCCCAATGCCAGCGCTAACACCGCCAGCGTAAACAATTCGCGTGAGCCGGTGGCGGCGCTGCGGGCGAGGATCCAGGGCACGGCACGGCGTCCCACCACCATCATCAGCACCATAAAGGCAGCCACCTTACCGATGGTCCACAGCAGATCCCAGGCCAGCAGTCCGGCGCTGGCGTTGCCCTGTTCCATCATGCCCGCAATGGCGGGCAGCAGTACCAGCGTCAGCACCATCACCAGATCTTCAACAATCAGCCAGCCAATGGCTATCTGTCCGCGCTGGCTATCAATCAGCTGTCGTTCCTCTAACGCACGCAGTAACACCACGGTACTGGCGGTAGAAAGGCAGAGACCAAACACCAGGCCGGTCAACCATGACCATCCCAGCGTCCATGACAATCCCATTCCCAGTAACGTCGCGACTGCGATTTGCGCGATGGCACCGGGAATGGCGATCGACTTTACCGACATGAGATCTTTCATTGAGAAGTGGAGGCCGACACCAAACATCAGCAGGATAACGCCGAGTTCTGCCAGTTCAGGGGCCAGATTGGTATCTGCGACAAAGCCGGGCGTAAAAGGACCCGCCAGCACGCCTGCCATCAGGTAACCGACGAGGGGCGAAATACGCAGGCGGTTTGCCAGCATCCCAAGGAGAAATGCCAGAACCAGTGCTCCGACAATGGTAGTGATCAACGGTGTGGTGTGATGCATGCCTGTCTCCTTGTATACAAATGTATCCGCTTGTAACAAATGAGTTTAAAACAAAATCACTTCTTTCGCTGAGCAATTTGCGGGAATACCTTAAAAAACCATGAAAAAAAGTCAAAACCACAATCGAAAGGGTGTTTTTGTCCATTATCCATAATATTGGCTGATTTGACGCTTTAAACAGGGCCGGATAAATAAAAATTCGCATCAGTAAATAACGTCGGTCTGGCACGAATAAGGGAGAAATGTGCATGCAGAGGGGGTAAAGCCTGCCAGCGGCACTTTTGCAGCAGTAAACAATCGGTTAACAACACGCTTTATCGCCTCTTTCTGCTCAGTCGGGAGAAACCGGACCCGGGCTGGAACGAGAGCCCGCTGTTGTATAGGTGTCACTCCGGAGCCACTTGCTTGCTCTGCAAACACGGAGCAGAAATAAAAAGCGTAAGCTCATGCATGCACGCAGATGTGCATTGGCCTTGAGTTCGCCGGGGGAATATGCGACACAGTGGGGCAAAGCGGCAGATAATCGGGCCAGAAAGTAAATTAAGGAGAATCACCGTGTTGTTATCAAAATGGACAGGAGCAGGTGTGGCGCTACTGGTGGCCCTGATGCCGCTGTTTTCACAGGCCGCTGAGGCCGATCACACCTATCGTTTCAGCCTGCTGCACACCAACGATGAGCATGGCCACTTCTGGTTTAATGCGCAGGGCGAATATGGTCTGGCGGCGCAGAAAACGTTGATGGATACCCTGCGCTACGATGTCCAGGCCAGAGGCGGCGGCGCACTGATTCTCTCTGCCGGTGATATCAATACCGGCGTGCCGGAGTCCGACGAGCTGGATGCTGAACCCGATTTTCGTGCGATGAACCTGATTGGCTATGACGCGATGGCGCTGGGCAATCATGAGTTCGACAAGCCGATTGCGGTTCTGCGCAAGCAGGAGAAGTGGGCGCGATTCCCGCTGCTGGCCGCCAACGTTTATCAGAAAGGCACCGATCAGCGCCTGTTTAAACCCTGGGCGGTATTTAACCGTCTCGGGCTGAAAATCGCAGTCGTCGGGTTAATTACCCCGGATACCGCAAAACTGGCCAATCCGGCTGGGCTGACAGATACCGAGTTCCGCGATCCTATTGCAGAAACGGTGAAGGCGGTTGCTGAACTGCGTGCCGCGGAGAAGCCGGACGTGATTGTTGCGCTGACCCACCTTGGCCACTATGACGACGGTAAGCACGGCAGCAACGGCATCGATGACGTCACTCTGGCCCGCAGCCTGCCTGCCGGCACAATCGATCTGATCGTGGGTGGGCATTCCCATGATGCGGTCTGCATGGAAAAAGAGAACGTCAGCGTCAAAAATTATCAGCCCGGCCAGCCCTGCAAACCCGATCAGCAGAACGGCATCTGGATTATGCAGGCCGATAAGTGGGGCAAATATGTCGGACGTGGCGACTTCACCTTCCGTAATGGAGAAGTGTCACTGGAGGCTTATCAGCTGGTGCCGGTCAACCTCAAACATCAGGTGAAGAATGCCGATGGCAGTGAAACCTGGCTCACCTGGCAGGAAGAGATCCCGAAAAATACCGCAATGATGAAGCTGCTGATGCCGTTTCAGAAGCGGGCAGAGGCGAAGCTGACCCTGAATGTCGGCAGCGTTGACGGCGACTTCAGCGGTGAAAAAGAGCAGGTTCGGTTTGAGCAGACAAATCTCGGCCAGCTGATTCTGCGCGCTCAGATGGCGCATACTAAAGCCGATTTTGCGGTGATGAGCGGCGGCGGTATTCGCACCTCGCTGAAATCGGGCAAGCTGAGCTGGCGTGACCTGCTACAGGTCCAGCCGTTCAGCAACCAGGTGGTCTCGGTCAGCCTGACTGGCGCAGAGGTCAAAAAATATCTGGATGTGGTCGCCAATATTCAGCCTGACTCAGGTGGCTATGCCCAGTTTGCCGGTATCAGCCTGACCGCCGATGGTAAGCATGTCAGTAACGTCCGTATTAACGGCAAACCGATTGAAGATACGCAGCATTATCGCATGGCGACAAACAGCTTTAATGCGGCGGGCGGCGACGGCTATCCGCGTCTGGATAATCATGCCGGGTACGTCAACAGCGGAGCAGTGGATGCGCAGGTGCTGCGCGACTTCATCAAGGCGCATTCACCGGTTAAAGCCAGTGACTATGAGCCGAAAGGGCAGATCGTGCATCTTACCGATGAGCAGATTCGGGCGCGGGATGAGGCAGCAGAGAAAGCGCGGAAGCGTAACTATCCCAAAATGATTCTGGCGTGGATCTGGCCGTGGGGGAACGAAACAGCCGCCACGCATTGAACTGACCGGGAGGCGCTTGCGCCTCCCGTTTTTCTTATGCCCGGCAGGGGTGACGTCTGATCCAGCGCTCGCGCAGTTTGTCCCATCCCCAGTTGTAAGCCATGGTGAAGGGCAGGAAGAAGAGGAAAAAGGCCACTTCAACCAGGAAAGCTTCCCACAGGGTGATATCCAGCATCAGGGCGGCGATCGGCAGACCAATCAGGATAAATCCGCCTTCAAAGCCCAGCGCATGTAACACACGCACGCCCGGACCGCGTTTCTGGCCTGGCGCATAAATCCGATCAAACCCGCTGTTGTAAATCATATTCCATAGCATCGCGGCCGTAGAGAGCATAATCGCCAGCGATCCCATCTGAAACAGCGGTTTATTCATTGCCCATGCCGCCAGCGGCGAAACGGTCAGAATCGCCAGTGTTTCAAAGCAGACAGCATGAAGAATACGTTCTTTAAGTGAGCGGGTACGCATTTTTTGTTCTCCTTCAATAATACGGCGCATTTTCACATGTCAGAATGCTAAGATAAAATGAACACCTATCGAAAAAAGCGATGGAAAAAATGCGATACTCCCCGGAATCCCTTGAGGCTTTTATGCAGACCGTGGCGAGTGGCTCCTTTTCGGCGGCTGCGCGTGCGCTGGGTAAAAGTCAGTCCACCATCAGCGCAGCGGTGGCTAATTTAGAAGACGATCTCGGCTTTGCGCTGTTTGATCGAACGGGCCGTCAGCCGATCCTCTCCGAGCAGGGACGTCGCGTTGTTCCTCAGGTTCAGCAGATTCTGTCGGCCAGCGAGCGGCTGGATGCGCTGGCGATACGTCTGTCGCAGGGCGTTGAACCCCGGCTCAGTTTTGCCATGTCCGATTTCTGGCAAACCGATCATCATGAACATCTGCTCAGGCAATTTGATGCGCGTTATCCGGAGATTGAACTGGAAGTCATGATTGCTGAAGATGGTGATGTCCTTGATCTGCTGCAGGCCGGGCGGGTACATCTGGGCGTCGTGCGGGCGCAGCCCAATCTGCCGGTAGATATCGCAGTGGCGCGGCTGCAGGTTGAAGCGCAGATGGCGGTCTTTTTACATCGCGATCACCCGCTGGCACAGCCTGATACCCTGAGCGAAAGCGAACTGGAAGGCGTGCGACATCTGCGGCTTAACACCTGGGTTGAGGCGCATGAACCCGCGCCCATGGGTCGCATCTGGTCAGCGCCCACCTATTTACTGCTGCTGGAGATGGCGGAGCAGGGATTTGGCTGGACGATTCTGCCACGCTGGCTGGTGAAACAGTTTGGGCATGGCGTGCTGAAAGAGTTGTCGATGTCGGGCTGGCCACAGCACATCGCCGTTGAAGTTGTCTGGTCACGACGAACGCCGCCCGGTCCGGCGGGGCGCTGGATGATCGATCAGCTGTGCGCCCAGCCGCGTGTTTAGTCGTGGCGGGCGATATCCGCAAACGGTGCGTCCAGCAGGCGTGAAAGATCCTGAGGTGCCAGTTCAATATCCAGGCCTCGTTTGCCGCCAGAGATAAACATGGCGTCAAACGCGCTGGCTGAGTCATCGATTACCGTGGGCAGCTGTTTTTTCTGTCCCAGCGGACTGATACCGCCCACCAGATAGCCGGTCACACGCTGTGCCAGCTGCGGATCGGCCATATCGGCTTTCTTCGCGCCCAGCGCTTTTGCCACCTTTTTCAGGTCGAGCTGCGTCGATACCGGCGTAATCGCTACCGCCAGCTGTTTCGCTTCACCATTCAGCGCCACCAGCAGCGTTTTATAGACCTGGCGCGCATCAAGATTAAGCTTGCGGACCGCTTCGTCACCAAAATGCGTTTCGTTACTGTCATGTTCATAAGGATGCAGCGTAAAGCTGACCTTTTGTTTTTCAAGTAATTTTACGGCGGGTGTCATACGTATTCCTTACTAAGAAAAATCTTATTACGCAGAATCATGGAAAAAGGTGGCGAAATTTTGTTCTTTGCGTAAAATTGGCCGCGCGCCAGCAATCTGATTGCTGAGCGATAACCAAAATCATAAACAAATTCCTCTTTGACGGGCCGATAAACTTATCGGCTCTCTTTTTTTCAGGGCTTCTTCAGCATCTCAGGCAGATTATCTTCGCCGTAAAGATGCAAAGCACCCACGGCCACCACATAGTTTCCCGCCGCTAACCCCTGCAGCCTGTCACACCACTGCGCATTACGCTGACCGATCAACGTATCATTCAGCGCCTGACTGAACGTCGCGGGCAGCGTGATTTCAGGCTGGCGTGGCGGTGCATCAAGCCACCAGCTCACCATCATCTGCAGCAGTCGTGCATTAGTGTGCCAGTGCAGCAGCGTATCCTGTAACAGCGCCATGCCATCATCCGGTAGCGCGGTTAGCAGGGCGATCTGCGCATCGGCACCTTCCAGTTCAATCACGGGTTTGTTCAGGCCTTTCGCTGCCTGCAACAGCTGATAATCAATGCCGTAGTCAGGCCGTAATCCCAGCCTCTGTGCCTGTTGCGCCTGTAACATCAGCGCCACCTGCCAGGCGGGCAGGTTATCCAGCAGGCTAAGCGTGAGACTCATCTCCTGACACAGTGCGGTAAGCGTTTGCATCGCGCTGCTCTCCAGTCGCTCTGAGAGCGCAGGACGATCGCCTCGGTGATCGAAGGGTGAGCCACCCTGCGTAATATCCGCTTCCACAATCAGCGCATCAGCCTGCTGCAACTGATGCAGCAGGCGAGCGGGCAACGGCTGCATATCGCGCGTTCCCATATGAATACTGCCCACCAGATGCAGTTGACGATTGCCAAGCCGGACATCTATCGCAGGCCAGCGGTAACTGGCGGGAAAAAGTTGGCTGATAAAGCCGCGCAGTGAGCGCCAGATGTTGCCTGTCATTCCCGGTCCTTTGCGATTCAAAACCCCATGCTAGCGACTTCAGAGCGTTAAAAACAGCGCTGAAACGGCGATTACTGGCGCGGTGGCCGGTAACGCAGCAGGCGGTTAGCATTGCTGACCACGGTAATGGAGGAGAGCGCCATCGCCGCACCTGCAACAATCGGGCTGAGCAGGGTGCCGGTCAGCGGATAGAGCACGCCCGCGGCTACCGGAATACCGATACTGTTATAGATAAATGCGCCAAACAGGTTCTGCCGGATATTGCGCAGCGTCGCGGAAGAGAGCGCTAACGCATCTGCCACGCTGTTGAGATCGGCGCGCATCAGCGTAATTCCCGCAGTTTCTACCGCCACATCGCTGCCGCCACCCATCGCAATGCCCACATCGGCCTGCGCCAGTGCAGGCGCGTCATTGATGCCATCACCGACCATCGCGACGCGACGACCCTGCTGCTGTAGCTGTTCAATGGCCGCCGCTTTGCCTTCAGGCAATACGCCTGCAATCACTTCATCAATGCCGGTTTCGGCAGCGATGGCGCGTGCGGTATCTTCATGGTCGCCGGTCAGCATAATCAGGCGATAACCCTGCTGATGCAGTCGCTTAAGGGCTGCACTGCTTTCAGGACGTAGCTGATCGCGCAGCGCGATCAGCCCGGAGAGCTGACCCTGTTCAGCCAGCAACACCGGGGTGGCACCCTGTTGTGTCAGGCGCATAATCGCTGCTTCTGCCGCCCGGCAATCGACGCCGTTATCCTGCAACAGTGCAGCGTTACCCAGCAGCAGCGCTCTGCCATCCAGACTACCGCTGACCCCTCTGCCGCGTATTGTACGAAATTGCGCTAACGACGCTGGCTGAGTCAGTTTCGCTTCGGCGACAATCGCTTTTGCCAGCGGATGACCCGAGGCGAACTCCAGCGCAGCCGCGGTCGCTAATACCGATTCACGGCTGGCGTTCCCCCAGACCAGCACCTCACTGACCTGCGGCTTTCCGGCCGTCAGGGTGCCGGTTTTATCAAACACCAGGGTGTCGATCTGGCTGGCGCGCTGCAGCGCATCGGCGTCGCGGACCAGCACCCCCAGCTCGGCGGCACGGCCAACACCGGCAATAATCGACATCGGCGTCGCCAGTCCCAGTGCACAGGGGCAGGCGATAATCAGGACGGTTGTCGCAATCACCAGCATGTAGGCAATCTGCGGCTGCGGGCCGAACAGATACCACACCGCGCCGCTGAGCAGCGCAATCAATACCACCACCGGGACAAAAACGGCGGAGATGCGATCCGCCAGACGGCCCACATCGGGTTTGCTGCTCTGCGCCTGACGTACCAGCCGGATAATGCGCGACAGGGTGGTGTGATTCCCGGTTGCTCGGGCGATAAATTCTACTGAGCCGTCCTGCACCAGGGTTCCGGCAAAGATCGCCACACCCGGATTTTTGCTTTGCGGCACCGCTTCGCCGGTGAGCATCGCTTCATCAAACCAGGCTTCACCCGTGATGATTTCGCCATCGACCGGCACCCGATCGCCGGTGACCAGGCGCAGCGTCATGCCGGGCTGGACGTCACTGACCGGGATCAGTCGGTCGCCCTGTTGATCGACCAGCCGCGCCTGGGCCGGTGTCAGATCAAGCAGTCGCTCCAGTGCCTTAGACGATCGCTGACGCGCCCGCTGCTCCAGTGCATGGCCCAGATTGATCAGGCCCAGAATCATCACGCTGGCTTCGAAATAAAGATGGCGCGCCTGCGGCGGGAAAAAGTCGGGCCACAACACCACGCTAAAGGAATAAATCCAGGCCGCGCCGGTGCCGAGTGCTACCAGCGTATCCATGGTAGCGCTGCCATTACATAAACTGCGCCAGGCGCTGCGATAAAAGTGGCTGCCGGTCACGACCATGATCAGCAGGGTCACGAGGCCCAGCGTCAGCCAGATGCCGTGGTTATGGTCGGTGAGCATCATGTTGTCGCCAACCATGCCCCAGATCATCAGCGGTACGCCAAAGGCTAAGGCGACAGCCGCCTGCCAGCTGAAACGCCGCATCGCGCTGCGGGCGCTGTGCTGCTGCTTTTCACGTCGCTCCTGCTCGTCATCCACCACCTGCGCGCCATAACCCGCGGCATCAACGGCAGCCACCAGCTGCTCAGGGTCAGCATCACCCAGCACCAGCGCACTGCGCTCGCCGAGATTGACCCGCGCCTGGCTGACGCCTGCGACCTGCTGCAGCGCTTTTTCCACCCGGCTCACGCAGCTGGCGCAGGTCATGCCTTCAATCAGCAGCATATGGGTGGGTAATGTTTTTTCTGCCGGATGAGAAGCGGTCTCCGTTGTCAGCGCCTCCGGCGGCGGCTCCGATGCTGTCAACGGTTCAGACTTTGGGGACGCGTCCGCCGTTTTCAGCGTCGCGTGATAGCCCGCCTGCTCAACAGTGGCGATCAGTGCAGCCGCATCCGCGTAACCGGAGACCTGCGCTTCCTGTTGGGTAACCTCGGCCTGGTCAACATCGTCGCGCTGCTCAAGTGCCTCTTTGACGCGTTTGACACAGTGGCCGCAGGACAAGCCGTCCAGTGCCAGAGAAATAGTGTGTGACATAATCAACTCCTCTTGTGATCCCATTTGACCAACTGGTCAGTTTCGATTCATGCTTAAGCATAAACCTTCCATCAAGGGGAAGGTCAAGGGGACGAAAATGAACATCAGCGATGTGGCGAAAAAGACCGGGCTGACCAGCAAGGCGATTCGTTTCTACGAAGAGAAAGGGGTGGTGACGCCGCCGTTGCGCAGTGAAAATGGTTACCGCCATTACGACGGTCACCATCTGGATGAACTGAACCTGTTACGTCAGGCGCGACAGGTAGGCTTTACGCTGGATGAGTGCCGCGAGCTGGTGGCGCTGTTTAACAATCCGTCGCGACACAGTGCCGATGTAAAAGCCCGCACTCTGCAGAAAGCCGATGAAATTGCAGCGCACATTGAAGAGCTGCATGCCATGCGCGCTCGTCTGCTGGCGCTGGCGGACGCCTGCCCGGGCGATGAGAGCGCAGAGTGCCCGATTATCAATAATCTGGCCGGGTGCTGCATTCAGCGTGGCTGAATTCGCAGCGTAATCCCCTCAATGCCGACCACGACGACCGGTGTGCCGGCAGGCAGATCCTGTTCTGCCTCAACCCGCCAGCTGCTATCCCCGATGCGTATGTGACCGGTGCGGTTATGCAGCGCGGTATCCAGCGTCAGCTGCAACCCGATCATCTGGCTACCGCGCTGGTTCAGGGCATTGGGCGTCTGATGCGTTTCACGGTGGCGCATCCAGCGATACCACAGAAAGACGCAAATCAGTGTCAGCACGGCAAATAGTGACCCCTGTGTCGTCCAGCTCACTGGCACCAGCCACTCAAAGATGCCGACAATAACTGCCGCCAGTCCGCTCCACAGCAGATAACCGCTGGTGCCCAGCATCTCAGCCGCCAGCAGTAATCCACCCAGCGTCAGCCAGAACCAGTGCGGATGCGCGATGATTTCCATCAGCATCAGCGTGTCGACTCGGTACGCGATTCCTTCAGCAGTTCACCGATGCCCGCGATCGACCCCAGCAGACTGCTCGCTTCCAGCGGCATCATCACGACTTTGCTGTTAGTGCCTTCACCGATTTTTTGCAGCGCATCGGTGTATTTCTGCGCCACGAAGTAGTTGATAGCCTGAATATCACCCGCCGCGATCGCTTCCGAGACCATTTTAGTGGCGTTAGCTTCCGCTTCAGCCTGACGTTCACGGGCTTCTGCCTGCAGAAACGCCGAGGTACGTTCACCTTCCGCTTTGAGGATCTGCGACTGCTTCTCCCCTTCAGCGCGCAGGATAGCCGCCTGTCGTACCCCTTCGGCCGTCAGAATATCGGCGCGCTTGGTTCGCTCTGCTTTCATCTGTGCATTCATCGCGCCGATAAGCTCCTGCGGTGGACGCACGTCGCGAATCTCGATACGGGTGATCTTAACGCCCCACGGGTTGGTCGCTTCATCCACGATATGCAGCAGACGGGTATTAATGCTGTCACGCTGTGACAGCATTTCGTCCAGCTCCATGCTGCCCAGCACGGTGCGCATATTGGTCATAGTGAGGTTCAGAATCGCCTGCTCAAGATTGCTGACTTCATAGGCGGCACGCGCCGGATCAACGACCTGAATAAAACAGACCGCATCGATGGTGACGTTGGCGTTATCTTTGGAGATGATCTCCTGCGAGGGAATATCCAGTACCTGTTCCATCATGTTGATCTTGCGACCGACGCGATCCATGAACGGCACGACCAGACTTAATCCTGGCTGTAGCGTGCGGGTATAACGGCCAAAGCGCTCAACCGTCCATTGAAAACCTTGTGGCACGATCTTGACGGTTGCCCAGACCGCTACCAGTGCCAGAATAATCAGGGCAGGAATGACAGTTATCATACAACCTCCGCATTGTCAGATTAACGGGCCGAGTCGCTTCGGCCCGTGGTGCTGCTGTTAGTACAGCAGGGAATAGAGCTGGCGACGATAACGCGCAGCCAGTGCATCGCCGGTTCCCAGCGCCGCCAGAATCTCCTGCAGCATTTTACGCGCCTGGCCATCTGCGGCATTGAGATCGGATTTCAGAAAGCTGAACAGCAGTTCCAGTGCTTCTTCATTGCGACCCACCTGATGCAGTTGTAACGAGAGTTTAGCAGCCAGCCCGGCGTTAGTCGGGTCCGCTTCCAGCTCGGATTGCAACTGCTGAATCTCCGGCGTATCCGCAGCCTGTTTCAGCAGATCGATCTGCGCCATCAGGCTCTGATAACGGGTATCCTGATCCTGCAAAGGTACGACTTTTAGCACTGCTTCTGCTTCATCGCTGCGGTTCAGGGTAATCAGTACTTCTGCCAGCAGGAAACCGATCTCACTGGACTGGTTGCTCAGCTGCCACGCATCTTTTAACAGCGGCAGCGCCTCCAACGGTTTATCTTCCTGCATCAGCACCATCGCCTGCTGCGCTTTCAGCTCTTCTTCACGCGGCAGGACTTTTTCCAGCAGGGCGCGGATCGCCTCTTCCGGCTGCGGTCCCTGGAAACCGTCAACCGGCTGACCATCCTGGAACAGGTAGACGGTCGGGATTGAACGCAGACCAAACTGCGACGCGACTCTTTGCTCTTTGTCGCAATCGAGTTTTGCGAGAATAAACTGACCCGCGTACTCCTGCGCCAGACGCTCCAGCACAGGTGTCAGCTCCTGACAGTGCTGACTGCGCTCAGACCAGAAGTAGAACAGCACCGGCAGCTGCATCGACTGCTCAAGGGTCTGCTGCAGGTTAGATTCGTTGATGTCGATGATAGAAGCGTGTGGTGACATGGATAAGTCTCTTTGCAAAAAGTGTTCTAAGAATATGGGGCCAACTGGCCCGGCTTCAAGCGCTATTGCGCATGGCTGATTAATGGCTGCGCAAAATGCGATCCAGCATCCAGCCTGGCAGTAACCGTTTCAGCAGGCTCATGACGTGTGCGATCAGCGTCACCGGATAGCGCAAACGTGGATGTTTACTCTCGAGTGCGTGACGAAGCTTAGGCAGAATGGCTTCCGCTGGCAGGGTAAAGCGTGCCGCGATGCCCGGGTTACGCACCGGGTTATGCTGTTCCCCCTGCGTCACATTGTCGGTAAAGCGAGTCTCAATCGGGCCAGGTTCAATCAGGCTGACCCGGATGCCGCTATTGCGCACTTCGAGCCGCAGCGCATCGCTCCAGGCTTCCAGTGCATATTTGCTGGCGGCATAGGCACCCCGGCCAGGCGTGGAGATCAGTCCCAGTACCGAGCTGGTATTCACAATGCGGCCATCGCCGCTGGCCTGCAGCGCCGGCAACAGTCGCAGCGTCAGCTGATGGACGCCAAAAAAGTTGCTGGAAAACTGCTGCTCCAGCTGCTGACGGGTGAGGGTTCGCAACGGGCCATACAGACCAAATCCGGCGTTGTTGAATAGCGCGGCCAGACGGTTATCGCAGAGTGCGAGCACCGTGTCCGCTGCCCGATCGACACTCTGCGGATCGTCGAGATCGAGCTGCAGGCCCGTATAACCCAGCGTGTTCATGCGGGCGACATCGTCGGCTTTTCGGCAGGCGGCGATCACCTTATAACCGCGCGCCAGCAGATCGTGCGCGGCGACCAGGCCAATCCCGCTGGAACAACCTGTAATCAGAATGGTTTTTTGCATTTCTTTACCCTTTTTGCGCATCCAGGCGCGCTACGGCTGCTTAACTAAGGGAGCCAGTTCTTTTGCCATTAATCCGGCGATAAATGGCTGTGCATCAGGATTGGGATGTATGCCATCCTGCTGCATCCACTCGGGTTTCAGATAGACCTGCTCCATGAAAAAGGGCACCAGAGGAATATCATGCTGCTGCGCGAGTCCAGGGTAGATGCCGCTGAACGCCTCGGTGTAGCGGCGGCCATAGTTGGCGGGCAGACGGATCTGCATCAGCAGCGGCTTTGCATCGGCAGCTTTGACATCGTCGATGACTTTACTCAGATTCTGCGCGATAGCGTCAGGCGGAAAACCGCGCAGACCATCGTTACCGCCCAGTTCGATTAACACCCATTGCGGCTGATGCTGTTTTAATAGTGCAGGCAGGCGCGCCAGTCCCTGTGCGGCAGTGTCGCCGCTGATGCTGGCGTTGACTACTTTTGGTTTCTGCTGCCACTGCTTATCAAGCAGGCTGGGCCAGGCAGCGGTGGCAGACATGCGATAGCCTGCGCTCAGGCTGTCGCCCAGCACCATCAGGGTATCTGCAGCAGCAAGACGCGACACCATCAGAAGAATCAATAACAGGAAGGGATAATGCCAGCGGAAAACATTGTTGAAGTTCATCATCTTACTAAGTCCGTCGGTCAGGGAGAGCATCAGTTAACCATCCTTACCGGAGTTGAGTTGGTTGTCAAACCAGCCGAGACCATTGCGCTGATTGGCGAGTCCGGCTCCGGCAAGTCAACCCTGCTGGGCATTCTGGCCGGGCTGGACGATGGCAGCAGCGGCGAAGTTCATCTGCTGGGGCAGCCGCTGCACCAGATGAACGAAGAACAGCGTGCGGCTCTGCGTGCCCGTCAGGTCGGCTTTGTGTTTCAGTCATTTATGCTGGTGCCGACACTGAATGCACAGGAGAACGTCCAGCTGCCATCACTCCTGCGCGGTGACAGCGACCGCCAGAGTCGCGAACAGGCACGGGAACTTTTGACGCTGCTCGGGCTGGGTGAACGTCTGCATCATCTGCCCGCTCAGCTGTCAGGCGGCGAACAGCAGCGTGTCGCGCTGGCTCGCGCCTTCAGTGGTCGTCCGGGTCTGCTGTTTGCCGATGAGCCGACCGGCAACCTTGACCGCAAAACCGGTGATCGCATCGCCGATTTGCTCTTTTCCCTTAATCGCGACTTCGCCACCACGCTGATTCTGGTGACGCATGACGAGCAACTGGCGGCGCGCTGCGATCGTCGCCTGCGGCTGCGCGACGGAAAATTGTGGGAGGAGCAATGATCTGGCGCTGGTTCTGGCGCGAGTGGCGTTCGCCCTCGCTGCTGATTGTCTGGCTGGCCCTGACGCTGGCGGTGGCCTGCGTGCTGGCGCTGGGGTCGATCAGCGATCGCATGGAAAAAGGGCTGAATCAGCAGAGCCGTGATTTTATGGCTGGTGACCGCACGCTGCGTAGCACCGATGCTGCGCCCGAAGCCTGGCTGGAAAAGGCGCGGGAAACCGGCCTGACGGTCAGTCGTCAGCTCACCTTCATGACCATGACCTTTGCCGACCAATCACCGCAGCTCGCCTCGGTAAAAGCAGTGGATGACCGCTACCCGATGTTTGGCACGCTGCAGACGCAGCCGCCGGGACTGAGGCCGCAGGCGGGTACTGCGCTGGCGGCACCGCGCCTGATTGCGCTGCTGAATCTGAAAGTGGGCGATACGCTGGAAGTCGGCGATACCCAGCTGCGCATCAGCGGGGAGATAATCCAGGAGCCGGATGGTGGCTTTAACCCGTTTGAGATGGCACCGCGTCTGCTGATCAATCTGGCGGATGCTGGCAAAACCGGTGCGATTCAGCCAGGCAGCCGTATTACGTGGCGCTATAAATTCTCCGGTAATTCCGAACAGCTGGCCCGCTATGACCGCTGGATTGAACCGCAGCTGAAGACGGACCAGCGCTGGATCAGCGTGGAGAACTCGGAAGATGCGCTGGGCCGTTCGATGCAGCGCGCGCAGCAGTTCCTGCTGCTCTCGGCCTTACTGACGCTGATGCTGGCGATTGCGGCCGTGGCGGTTGCCATGAGTCACTATTGCCGCAGCCGTTACGATCTGGTGGCGGTGCTGAAAACCCTGGGCGCGACGCAGGGTGCGTTGCAGCGGTTGATCATCGGCCAGTGGCTGGCGGTGCTGCTGCTGGCGGCGATTGCCGGAGGCGTTGTGGGGCAGGGCGTGGAAGCGATCCTGATGGCCATGCTGAAACCCGTGTTGCCCGCCAGCTTACCGGCGGCCAGCGTCTGGCCGTGGATCTGGGCGGTGGGATCGCTGTTTGTCATTTCGCTGCTGGTGGGTTTGCGTCCCTATCGTCTGCTGCTGGCAACGCAGCCGCTGCGCGTGCTGCGGCGCGATGCAGTGGCAAATCTCTGGCCGCTGAAAATCTATATCCCGGTGATGATCGCGGTGGTCGTCACGCTGTTAGCGTTGCTGGTCGGGGGCAGTAAAATGCTCTGGGCGCTGCTGGCAGGTGTGGTGGTGCTGGCGGGATTACTGGCGTTACTCGGCTTGGGAACCCTGTTGCTGCTGCGTCGGCTGGTGGTGCGCAATCTGGCGCTGCGACTGGCGATCAACCGGCTGCTGCGCCAGCCCGGCATGACGCTGAGCCAGCTCGCGGCCTTTTCGCTGTCGTTTATGCTGCTGGCGCTGTTGCTGGTGATGCGCGGCGATCTACTGGATCGCTGGCAGCAGCAGTTACCGGCAGACAGCCCGAATTTCTTCCTGCTCAATATGACGGCGGATCAGGTGCCGCAGGTGCGCGATTTCCTGCAAGCGCACCAGATCAAACCCGAAACCTTCTATCCGATTGCGCGGGTGCGGCTTAGCGAACTCAACGGCAAACCGGCCGATCCGAAACGGGATAATGCCCTGAATCGCGAACTCAACCTGACAGAGCTGGCCGAGCGCCCGGATCACAATCCGCTGGTCGCTGGCAACTGGCCGCCGAAGGCCGGTGAAGTGTCGATGGAGGTAGAACTGGCGGATCGTCTGGGGCTGAAGCTCGGTGATACGCTGACGTTCGACGGCGATACGCAGACCTTCAGCGCCCATATTACCAGTCTGCGAAAAGTGGACTGGGAAAGCCTGAAGCCGAATTTCTTCTTTATCTTTCCGCCAGGTGCGCTCGACAGTCAGCCCCAGACCTGGCTCACCAGCTTCCGCATGGAGGCGAATCCTGTACTGCTGGCGCAGCTGAACCGTGCTTTCCCGGCGCTGAGTCTGCTGGATATCGGCAGCATTATGCGGCAGATCGGTCAGGTGCTGACGCAGGTCAGCCGGGCGCTGGAGATCATGGTGGTGCTGGTCACGGCCTGCGGTGTGTTGCTGCTGCTGGCGCAGATTCAGGTCGGGATGCACCAGCGTCGGCAGGAGCTGGTGGTCTATCGCACGCTGGGTGCCGGTAAACGCCTGCTACGCACGACGCTGTGGTGTGAGTTTGCGCTGCTCGGCGTGGTTTCCGGCGTGGCGGCCGCGATGGGGGCAGAAGCGGCGCTGTGGGGATTACAGACGAAGATTTTCGACTTCCCATGGCAGCCTGACTGGACACTGTGGCTGGCATTGCCGTTGTGTGGCGCGCTGCTGCTGTCGCTGTGCGGCGGCTGGCTGGGGATACGGTTACTGAAAGGAAAGGCGCTGTTCAGGAAGTTTGATGCGGCGTAAAGCAGGGCTGGAATAAGGCGGCACCAGGCCGCCTTTGACCTTTATTCAGACTGCACCCGTAACCTGCAGGCGGATTACGGGAAACTACAGCTTTTCAACGGCCCAGGCGATACCGCTGGCGTACTCTTCCGGTAGCTGAGGCACCAGCGCATTTAGCGCTGCGCTGAGCCGCTCTGCATCGCTGTCGTTCAGATTGAGGTGGCCCACCTTACGACCCGGACGCACCTCTTTGTCATACCAGTGCAGATGCACCAGCGGCTGTTGCAGCCAGCTGAGATTCACGGCAGTGCCGATCAGATTCACCATGACCGACGGCGCAAACACCACCGGCTGCGGTAATGCCAGGCCAAGAATGGCGCGCAGATGCAGCTCAAATTGGCTGATAGACGCGCCGTTCTGCGTCCAGTGACCACTGTTATGCACACGCGGTGCCAGCTCATTGATCAGCAACCCGGCTGGCGTCACAAAACACTCCATCGCCATCACGCCAACGTAATTCAGCGCCTGCATGATCGCGCTCAGCATCGTTTCGGCCTGCTGCTGCTGTGCCGGATCCGCCTGCGGAAACGCCACGCTGGTGCGCAGAATGCCGTCCTGATGCAGGTTATGCGTCAGTGGATAGAACACGACCTTGCCATCGTGACCGCGCGCGCCGACCAGTGACACTTCACCGGAAAAGTTGATGCCCTGCTCAACGATACACTCGCCATAACACGCATCCGGCAGCTGGTCAGTTTCATCAGCACGCAGACGCCACTGACCCCGTCCGTCATAACCACCCGTGCGGCTTTTCACAATTGCCAGCTCGCCCAGTGAATCAAACACCGCTGGCCATTCGCTTTTGTCCGCCAGCAACTGCCACGGCGCGGTAGCGAGCCCCAGTTGATCCAGTAGCTGTTTCTGCGTCAGGCGATCGGCCAGACGTGGGAAAATATCACGGTTAACAAAAGCCGGATGGCTCGCCAGTTCACGCGTCAGCGCGGTCTCCGGCCAGCGTTCGATTTCGGCGGTAATCACGCTATCGGCGATCGGCAGGGCGGCAGGATCGGCATCCAGGCCTACCGGATAGACCGCAATGCCCAGCGGTTCACCCGCCTGACGCAGCATACGACCTAACTGGCCGTTGCCCAGTACGCAAACCGGCTTCATGCATCCACCCGCGGATCGGGATGGTTCAGCACCTCATCGGTCTGAGTCTGACGCCAGGTATTCAGGCGTGACGCCAGCGCGCTGTCATGCAGTGCCAGAATCTGCGCGGCCAGCAGGGCGGCATTAGCTGCACCCGCTTTACCAATTGCCAGCGTACCGACCGGAATACCGCGCGGCATCTGCACAATCGAATAGAGGCTATCGACGCCGCTCAGGGCCGCACTCTGCACCGGCACACCCAGCACCGGCACCAGGGTTTTTGCTGCCAGCATTCCCGGCAGATGCGCCGCGCCACCTGCGCCAGCAATAATCACCTGATAACCGTTGCCGGCTGCCGTTTCGGCGAAGCTGAACAGCTTATCCGGGGTGCGGTGCGCAGAGACCACTTCAACATCAAAAGGGACGTCCAGGCTGGAGAGGATTTCAGCGGCGAACTGCATGGTGGCCCAGTCACTTCTGGAACCCATAACAATGGCGATGCGGGCCGGGGCGTTGGATGACATGGGGTCAACTCCTGTGAATGAACAAACAGACCTGGCCGGGCGGACAGGTTTTGAAGGGCACCGAGAATAGCATGAGACGCACGCAAGGAAAACGGTTGCGTCAGGCTAAGGTTGGGGAGTTAACCGCAGATTAAAAGTCGAAATGGATAAGCTGAATGCCGCTGGCGTCGAGCTGGATCATGGAACCCCGGCTGTGCCAGGCACCCAGCACTGCGCGTTGTGCTGTTTCACCTTTTAAGTTCAGCGTATGAATCGCCGGGCGATGCGTATGGCCATGGATCAGCAAAGGCACCTGCTGGCGCAGCATTGCGGCGGCCACAGCATCCTGATTCACATCCATAATGGTCTGGGATTTATGCTGGTTGGCCTGTTTACTGTCGGCGCGCATCCGGGCGGCGATGCGTTTACGTATCCACAACGGCAGCGCCAGGAAGAGCCGCTGAATCCAGGGATTATGCACTTTGGCCCGAAAACGCAGGTAACCCGCATCGTCGGTACAGAGCGTATCGCCGTGCATGATCAGCAACCGATGGCCGTAGAGCGTCAGCACCTGCTCTTCCGGCAGCAGCGTCATGCCGCAGGCCTGCGCGAAGCGTCGGCCAATCAGGAAGTCGCGATTGCCATGAATAAAGTAGACGGGAACCGGAAGGGCGCGCAGGGCGCGGGCAATCTGCTGATGCAGCGGATTGGGGTCGTCGTCGCCAATCCAGGCTTCAAACAGATCGCCGAGAATATAGAGCGCGTCGCAGTGGGGCGCTTCGCGCTGTAAAAAATGCAGAAAACCGGCGGTAATCGCCGGTTCTTCCTGACACAGATGGAGATCTGCGATAAACAGCGTGCGGGACATTACTCGCTGACGGTCACTTTCTGGATAACGACGTCATCTTTTGGCACATCCTGATGCATGCCGCTGCGGCCGGTAGAAACGGCTTTGATCTTCTCGACCACGTCCATACCTTCAACCACTTCAGCGAATACGCAGTAGCCCCAGCCCTGAACGCTTTCGTCACGGAAGTTCAGGAAGTCATTGTCAGCCACGTTGATGAAGAACTGTGCGGTCGCAGAGTGCGGCGCAGAGGTACGTGCCATTGCCAGCGTACCTTTAGTGTTTTTCAGACCGTTGTTCGCTTCGTTCTGGATTTCATCTTTGGTCGCTTTCTGCTTCATGCCCGGCTCGAAGCCGCCGCCCTGAATCATAAAGCCGTTGATGACACGGTGGAAAATGGTGTTGTCGTAAAAACCTTCACGGCAGTAATCCAGGAAGTTCTGTACGGTTGCCGGCGCTTTATCATCGAAAGTTTTGATTACGATATCGCCATGGTTCGTCTGGAAAGTTACCATTTTTGTTGTCCTGTAAAGGTTGTGATCAGTTGCCGGGATCGCGCTGTTAACTGGCGTACCCCTTTTAGTCGACCGTTCTTATATCATAATTTCCAATGACGCGTCAGCAGCACGGCGCAGTTGGCTTGCTTTGCGTCGCGCGAGCGATAAAAATACGGCACAATGTCTGGATACTTAAAAAAGCCAACCACACGCGAAAACGGAACCGTTCAATGCTTAAGATTTATAACACCCTGAGTCGACAGAAAGAGGAATTCAAACCCATTCATGCCGGTAAAATCGGGATGTATGTTTGCGGCATCACGGTGTATGACCTCTGTCACATTGGTCATGGGCGGACGTTCGTGGCGTTTGACGTGGTGGCGCGCTACCTGCGTTACCTCGGTTATCAGCTTAACTATGTACGTAACATCACCGACATTGATGACAAAATCATCAAACGCGCCAATGAGAATGGCGAGAGCATCGAAACGCTGACCAACCGTATGATCGGCGAGATGCACAACGACTTCGCCGCGCTGGGCATTCTGCCACCTGATGAGGAACCGCGCGCCACCCGTCACATCGCTGAAATCATCGAGTTGGTGGAAACATTGATCGCTCGCGGTCATGCCTATGTGGCAGATAACGGCGACGTGATGTTTGATGTACTGAGCGACACCGATTATGGCGCGCTGTCGCGTCAGGATCTGGAGCAGCTGCAGGCGGGCGCACGCGTTGAAGTCGCTGATGTGAAGCGCAATCCGATGGACTTCGTGCTGTGGAAGATGTCTAAAGCGGATGAGCCCGCCTGGTCATCACCGTGGGGCAACGGCCGTCCTGGCTGGCACATTGAGTGCTCGGCGATGAACTGCAAACAGCTGGGCACCCATTTCGATATCCACGGCGGCGGTTCAGACCTGATGTTCCCGCACCATGAAAACGAAATCGCCCAGTCGAGCTGCGCTCATGACGGTCCTTACGTTAACTACTGGATGCACTCCGGCATGGTGATGGTTGACCGCGAGAAGATGTCGAAATCGCTCGGCAACTTCTTCACCGTACGAGACGTGCTGCAACATTATGATGCGGAGACGGTGCGTTACTTCCTGATGTCCGGTCACTATCGCAGCCAGCTTAACTACGGCGAAGATAACCTGAATCAGGCGCGCGCGGCGCTGGAACGCCTTTATACCGCGCTGCGTCACACCGACAGCAGCGTTAAAGCGCACGGCGGCGAAGCGTTTGAAGCGCGTTTCCGCAGCGCTATGGATGATGATTTCAATACCCCGGAAGCCTACTCGGTGCTGTTCGATATGGCGCGTGAAGTGAACCGTCTGAAAAGCGAAGACGGCGCGTCAGCGCATGGTCTGGCGTCGAAGCTGCGCGAGATGGCTAACGTGCTGGGTATTCTGCAGCAGGATCCTGAGCTGTTCCTGCAAAGCGGCGCGCAGGTTAATGATGAAGAGGTTGCCGAGATTGAGCATTGGGTGAAGGCCCGTGCCGATGCGCGTGCTGCGAAAGCCTGGGCAGAAGCGGATATCGCGCGCGACAAGCTTAACGCGCTGGGGGTCATCGTCGAGGATGGGCCACAGGGCTCCAGCTGGCGTCGAAAATAAACCGGAGAGGGCGAGCAATCGCCCTTTTTTATTATGGCGATTGAACAGATTCAGATCCGCGGTTTCCGCTCAATACGTAACCTGACGCTGTCACTGCAACAGCTGAATGTGGTGAGCGGTCCCAACGGCTGCGGTAAATCCAACCTCTACAAAGCGGTGCGACTGCTGCACGAGGCGGCCAGCGGTCGTCTCGCGCTGGCACTGGCTGACGAAGGCGGCATTCAGAAAGCGATGTGGGCAGGCGGATTGCGCCGGGGCGATCGCCGACACGATCCGAAGCGGCTGGAGCTGGCCGTGGTGATGGATGATATGGATTACCAGCTGGAGATTGGCTTTCCCGAGCCGCTGTCGACCAGCCTGTTCAATCTTGATCCGCTGGTGAAGCAGGAGCGGCTCTGGCTCAGCGGCCAGCGTCGTCGTCATTCTGCCTGCCTCATGCAGCGTGAAAATCAGACCGCCTTTCTGCATAACGTTGAGGGCGATCGCGTCGCCTGGCCGGCGGTGCTGCATCCGGAAGAGTCGCTGTTTGGTCAGCTTAGCGAACCCCATCGCTACCCGGAGCTTTCCCAGCTGCGCGAACGGCTGCTGCAGTGGCGCTTCTACCATAAGTTCGCCGTCTGGCCTGGCTCACCGATTCGTGCGCCGCAGATTGGCGTGCGTGCGCCAGTGCTGAGCCATAATGGCAGTAATCTGGCCGCGGCCTGGGCAACCATCGTGGAGCGCGGTCATTCAGAGCTGTTGTTTGAGGTGATGGCGCAGGCGTTTCCTGACAGCCAGTTTGACGTCGAAGTGTAGAACGGCCGCTTTCAGATGCTGATGTCCCGCCATGGCATTCTGCGTTCGCTGGAGAGTGCAGAGTTTTCAGATGGCACGCTGCGTTTTCTGTGTCTGGTTGTGGCGCTGCTCAGCCCGCGCCCGCCCGCCTTTATGGCGCTGAATGAGCCGGAAAACAGTCTGCATGAAGATCTGTTGCCTGCGCTGGCGCGCTTAATCGCCGAAGCCAGTCAGTACAGTCAGCTCTGGATCACCAGCCATTCAGCCCGGCTTGCAACGCTGATTGCGCGGCATACGGCGGTGAATCATATTGCACTGGAACAGCGGGAAGGAGAGACGCGTGTGGCGGGGGAAGCACTGCTGTGACAGCGTCCCCGCAGGGACGCCTGAAAATTACTCGACGACAGTGATGCGAAAACCAGCAAATTCCACAGTCTGACCGGCAACGATCTTGCAGCGCTTACGGGTCTCTACCGCGCCATTGACCTTCACTTCACCCTCGGCAATCACGACTTTCGCCTGTGCGCCACTCTGAACCCAGCCTTCCAGCTTCAGCAGGTCACACAGATCGACGTGCGGGAATTTACCCAGTGAAAAACTTGCCATTTAAACGTCCTCTTTATCGTGAAACTCTTCGCACGCCTGCAGCGTGTTTTGAATCAGTGTTGCGACTGTCATCGGTCCGACACCGCCCGGTACCGGGGTAATGTAGGATGCGCGCTCTGATGCGCTGTCAAAATCAACGTCGCCCACCACTTTGCCGCTGTCCAGACGGTTAATGCCCACGTCGATGACGATGGCACCCGGTTTAATCCAGTCGCCCGGAATAAAGCCTGGCTTGCCCACCGCAACGACAAGCAGATCGGCATGCTCAACGTGATGGCGCAGATCTTTGGTAAAGCGATGGGTCACGGTGGTGGTGCAGCCCGCAAGCAGCAGCTCCATGCTCATCGGACGACCAACAATGTTAGACGCACCGACCACCACAGCATTCAGGCCATAGGTGTCGATGTTGTAGCGCTCCAGCAGCGTCACGATACCGCGCGGGGTGCAGGGACGCAGGGTTGGCGCACGCTGGCACAGGCGGCCAACGTTATAAGGGTGGAAGCCATCAACATCCTTATCTGGCGTGATGCGCTCCAGCACTTTCACATTATCGATGCCCGCTGGCAGCGGCAGCTGCACCAGGATGCCATCGATTTCAGCGTCCTGATTGAGCTTATCGATCAGCTCCAGAAGCTCAGCTTCGCGGGTGGTGGCAGGCAGATCGTAAGAGCGGGAGTGGAAACCGACCTCTTCACAGGCGCGGCGTTTGCTGGCCACATAGATCTGCGATGCCGGGTTTTCACCCACCAGAACCACGGCCAGACCTGGCGCACGTTTTCCGGCGGCCAGACGCTGCTTTACTTTTTCCGCAACCTCAACGCGCACCTGCTGCGCAATCGTTTTACCGTCAATAATTTTTGCTGCCATCAGAGAGGAAATCCACTGTGTTGTATTGAATCGGGGAAGGGGGCTATTTTGTCAGAAGCGTGGGCTGCTGTCAGTCACAGTTTCAGCCGCGTATGCGCTTTCCGGCTTTTTCGTCGCGACGAGTACCTGCCTCCATGCGTATGATATCTGCAGGACAATCCGGGGACGATGTAATGATTTGGATAATGCTTGCTACGCTGGCGGTGGTGTTTGTCGCTGGATTTCAGCTGCTCACCGCTGGCTCACGCCATGCCGCTCAGCGGCTCAGCAAACGGCTGCAGCTGCCACCGGTACAGGTGGAATCAATGATCTCTATGATGGGGAAAGAGGCGGCGAAAGAGTTTACCGACTATCTCAGCAAGGATAATGAAACGCACCTGCATAATGGCGCAGCGGTACTGCTGATCTGGCAGGTGTTGATTGTTGATGGCAGCGAAGAGAACAGCCAGCGCTGGCATGCGATTCTCAGTCGTGCCGGTTTTCCACCGCTTATCAGCCGCCAGCAGTTGCTGCTCGCGCTGGGTTTTCTGCGCCAGCTGGAGCCGGACAGCCAGGTGCTGCACGCACTTCGTGAGCAATACAATGCGCGTTTCACCTCACAAGGGATTGAGCTGGAAGGAGAATTTACCGGCACCAGTAAACTTGTGTCGCTCAGCGAATGGCGCAGGCGCCACTGACGTCAATTGGTCATTACCGCAGCACTTCGCTGCGGAGAAACGGCAAAAACGTTGACGTACCCGCTTCCCGACGTATAATCCGTGCCATCTCCATGCGCCCTTAGCTCAGTTGGATAGAGCACCGGCCTTCTAAGCCGTAGGTCACAGGTTCGAATCCTGTAGGGCGTACCAAATAAAATCAACGAGTTATCACCTCCCTCCGACTACCAGATTTTCCACATGGGACAGATTTGGGACACGACTGCCAAAAATCGCATCAATTTGCCGTGCATGCTCCGTTAAATGGTTAGGTGCAGGGTGCGCATACCGCTGGACCATTTCGATACTTTCCCAGCCTCCCATTTCCTGCAGCGCAGAAAACGGAACTCCAGACTGAATTAGCCAGCTTGCTCCGTGTTGAGGGTACGCAAATTATCGACAAATCACAGATGGGATGTGAAAACCATAACTGATAGCTAGCGACCTTCGGGTGGCTTTTTTCTAAGGGGCAAGGAAATGAAAAAGTCTATTCTGGCATGTTTTATATCTGTTTTCATTTTGACAGGATGTGGTCCAAAGGAGCTTTCTCCTGAAGAGAAACAAAAAGTAGAGCAACTCAAGGTAGAATTATCACAAACAGAAAGTGAGATTTCGTCCGCGAATGCCACCAATCAGAACTACTCTGGTGGGCTGATCAAGACTTTAATCAGCGCCAGAGTTGAGATTCTCAAAACAAACCAGGCGCTAATTAAGCAGCGAATTGATGCTATTGAGTCAGGCGCAAAAATAACAATGGATGTACACGTAATAAAACCGGATGAGGCGGCGGCTGATTCAGTTAAGAGCGAAATAGATGCGTTAAATGCTCAGATTTCTCAGGCTAAAGCAGAAGCGAACCAATATAGCGGTGGCTTGGTTCTTGCGATGAAACTGGCAGCAATCGCAACTCAGGAGCAAACCATGGCGATGCTTCAACAGCGCTATTTGTCAGCCAGGTATGGACTTGCTAACGCTATGCCATCTGATTTGAAGCAGGGCAACGTTGCGGAAGCAAAGCCAATCGAGAAAGCAGTTCAGGCTAACAATAATCAGCCATTACTTCCGCCGGGAGATGGGCCATTTGGCCTGGAGTCAGGTTTAACCAAAAAGAATATCGAAGATATGACCGGTGAAGAGCTTAAGCCTTATGAGGGCGTGACAAATCTCTACACTGTAAAATTTCCACCGAAAAAGAACACTGAATTTGAGGGTTATGGTCTACTTATATCTCCAAAGTCTGGCCTATGCCAAATCAGAGCGTTAGGTAAAAACATTGATACAGACAGTTATGGACTTGCGCTCCAATCAAAATACAAAGAACTCTTCGATTCTCTCTCTTCAATCTATGGCAAACCTAAAAGCACCGATTTTTTACTTTCAGGCTCAATCTGGAAAGAACCTCAAGACTGGATGATGGCGCTGAACAAAAAGGAACGTTTCCTCTCAGCTCAATGGGAAGAATCGTCTGCAACACCTCTTAAAAACAGGCTCACATCTGTCTCAATGGAGGTAAGAGCCAATGACTCCAGTAAGGGATATGTTTATCTTCAGTATGACTTCAACAACATAGATGCTTGCAACGCAGAAATTGAAGAAGCTAAGAAAAGCTCGTTATAAACCTTTTTCTCAATATTGCTATATAAACGCTTATAAAATTTTTTAACTACACCTCGCTTCGGCGAGGTTTTTTATGAGCAAAATATTCGATCAAAACGATCAAATCATCATTTCATAAATCGGCATACAAATAGAGATTATTTCAGAATGTCGCTTCGTTATCGTTGGTTAGCTTTGCGATATAGCCAGACACCGATAAAGGCCAGCAGAGCAGAAAGCACCGCCTTAAGTGCAATCACTGTGAATTCGAAACTATCCATAGCGCCTTCACCATCACCGCTAATGTGGCCTTCTACCAGGGATCTGATGATGCTTTCAGGTATGAGAAACCAGGTTGCGGAGAAGATTATAATAAATATCAGTATTTTCATCGCACTACACACTTTGTGAAATCAGGAACATCAATGCGGCCGTATGCTGGTAATCCTTCTTTCATAAAGCCACGTCCCATTCTTATGGCTCCTTGATAGCTGCCCTGATATGCCTTCCGACTAACGAGTCTATTGGTTATCCCTTCTGTACAGCGCCCACTCCTCGATGCGCTCTCCGCCTGGCAGAGTACAGTAACCTGATTCACCATCCGGGCCCTTCACTATGTCCAGCTTGCCGCCCATCTTTTCACAATACACAGAGGCTGGGTTAGCCATGCCCACAACGTGTTGTCTGTCATTATGGGGTACACAGGCTGTGAGTAATAAAATGGTCGCTGCGATTGTAATTGTTTTCATTTTTAACCTTATCTGAAGAGATTGATGAGGGTTAATCGTTATATCCACGCTGCTTCATCTCGCGCTAGTTTTTCTGTTTAATTAAACGGCTATTGTGACCCTGTGTAGCCATTGAAATCAGATCATAACCTGGGCTTAATACCGCCAGTTAGTGTGGATTTATACATACATCGTGTTCATTAGGTGCATCACCACTTTCCCTTACCTTTGGGATCGCATCTCATCTGGGTACAGCCAGAGCTGCGTTGGCCACATAAACCGGCTACAGGCGCTGCTTCAGCAGCTGCATTGCTGGCCGCTTATTCGTCAGCTGTAACCGGCGCATTGATAGAGCACTTAAGGAGGGGCAGCCATCGCGGGATTAACGGGTTACACCACACCAATGACAGCAGCGCAGACAATATCATCGGGCGGTACCGGTGCCGCCCATGCAAAGAGGGGGTTAGCCTGGCTCAGGTACACTGTGCTATATTTTGCTCGTATCGCAACGGCATTCAGGATGAATCAGATGAACGAATTTGAGCAAAAACTCTTTAATAATGGCTTCTCTGCTAAAGAGATCGGTAAACTCAAAAGTATTATAAAAAAAGACGAGTCAAAAAAAGATACACTTCAAAGCCTCGTGATTGATCTAAGTAAACGCTTCTGGGGCGGAGTTATTGCTCTTATTATTTTGATGCTTATTGGACTGGATGGCATTTTCAATGCAGATGCTTCAAATGCCATTCCATATATCGTTGTTCTGACGTTTGCATTCCTTGTGGTCTATTTTGTTACGCCTATGAGACTGGCATGGAAATCCTACAAGTTTGTCAGAAAAACCAGAAGTTAGTTTTGAGAGGGGCTATTTTGCATTTGATAAAGGTTGATACTTATTCCAGTCCCCTTATAGGCTGCTCCAGCGCCTTTAAAAGCAAGTGCTGGTTTACTCATAACCTGTACTTTGCGGTAATAGTCAGTTGGCAGATATTTGTATAGCCTCCAGGCCTCTGGCTTCAACGTCAGCTTGAAAATGCCATAGTATGAAGTGGTCAAATCAACTACCTGATAGGCTAGCAATCCCAGTCGCTTATCAAAGCCAAAGAAATCTGCCACATCCTCATATTTATCTCTTATTGGGTTAGATGGATGAGCCACACCGCTAAGTCTACCTATGCTCTCAATCCCTGATCCCACTCCATTCATCACCAGGGTGGAACCCGCTACAACACCTAAAATATTACCCGTGGTGACAGAACCCACAATCAGACCGACCCCAGCCACGATTTGTAAGCCACTCAACACCACGCCGATGCCATTGATTACATACCCAATGACCTTTTCATGGTCATGGTAAAACTGCACCGAAGACGATACGACAGCTTCACCAGTTCTGAGCATTCTGTCCTGAATCTTAAGATACTGGCTTTCCTGCTTCAGATTCTGGATACACTCCTGACACTGATCATCCGAAGTCGAATTGCGAATCGTATGGAGCTGTAGTCGAGCGAAATCACGCACTTCATCCTGAAATTTTACTCTTAAAAGAGCATCTTTAAGATGAAATTGTGAAAGTGAGATTGCTACATTAACTAACTGATTAGCTTCAATATTTGCAATCGTCAGAAAGTAGTTTGAGAGTCTTCTGGTGTCCCAATAGTTGTCCATAACAATACCTTTATATAAGCGTCTTTCTCACCAGACATGGTTAATCAGATCCTAAAATAGCTGGAGTTTTTAGAGATTACAAATTGAAGATTTTAAGGAGTGGTGACAGTTTTAGTAAGGGGTGCCTCAGAAGCATGCAACAAATTCAAATAAAAAATTTCTTATATAACAATAGGCTTTCTAACAGGAGTAAATCCTTTAGGGTACCCAATTCTACCTTTTGTTTAGCATCCACATACTCTTTGTTTTTATACTGCCGTCATAATACCTTAATGGTTTGCTTTCTTTCGTACGCACGTATTCAATAGCAGTACTTTGACTATGCGGTAGTTTGGATATGGTACCAATTTATGGCTTTGTCTGGAGGCTCGTAAAGTCAAAACCTGTTATCGACAGTTCTGATGTTTGCATTCGCCGATTAATTGCTCGCGCTGTAGGTTTTCAGCTAGTTGAAAAAAGGTTAATCCAAGGTTAGATAAACACTGATGGCGAAGCAGATCATATAAAAAGGTTGGTCAGGATGGTATCTTCGTACGCATAGAAACATACTTCAGGAGGAATCTGATGAACGAATTTGAGCAAAAGCTTTTTCAAAGTGGTTTCTCAGCTAAAGATCTGCGAAAACTAAAAGATACGCTTACCAGAGATGAGAACAAATTATACACCCCGCAGTCTCTCGTCCAGGAACTCAGTAAGCGTTTTTGGGCTGGAATTATTTGCATGGCGACTTTAATTTCTTTTTTCATTTATGGAGTAGCAAAAGGACATCAGCAAAGCCTGATATCATATGCAATCGTCCTGATGGTAGGAGCAGTTGTAGTATATTTAGTGATACCGATGAATCTTGCATGGAAATCATATAAATTCACCAGAGCATGTAAGCGCTAATTTCTATACACTGCTAATTGCCTGATTCCTGTTTTAGGCACGCATTTATAGTTGTACGATCCTTACAGGAAATTAGTGGGTACATCGATAATCTGTATTTTGCGATAGTAACCATCTAATAATTCTCCTGAAATCATTCCAATCTATAGATTATCTGTCCTCTCATTATAAAAGGCGATTAAAACAGGGGAGCGCTACGTTGGCGGGGCAAAAGATCCTTTAAATATAGAAACACGGATAATCATTGCCAGCAATACTAATCTGCCGCTCCCCAAACAGAAGCGGCATCCTTTCACCTCAACACCGCTAACCCGCAGTCACACCCGACAATGCCAGCACCTGCTTCTGTTTCTTTGCAGGCAGCTTATTCAGCTGCGCTAAAGCATTAACCAGTTGCTCATCGACAGGCTCGGGTGGCTTCACGGTCAGCACGATACGGCCCTCTGTAACGCTCACCTCAACTTCGGTTCCGGTGGTGAATCCGGCTGCTGCCAGCCACTGGCCTTTCATAATGATCGACGGAATACGGATATAGTCTGGATACCGGCTGGCGTAACTCACCGTTAATTTACGCCGGGTAACGGAAGGGGCTTCTGGATTTAAGTCAACTGCATTACACTCTGACTCAGTCATAATCTCTATTCTCGCTAAATAGTGGTTGTGATTAGCGATGCAGGGGTGCTCCAACACCTCTGTATCGCGCTAAATACCTGTACATATAATCAACTAATACGAATAAAGTCCAGCTGAAAATCGATGTAAATCAGCGAGTTTATTCACAATTTAAACGCTATTATTTGCGGCGCAGATCGCAAAATAAAGTAATTAACTGCTGCACTTTCATGTGAAGTAAAATTGATAAAGGATTCGAATTTCCTGGGGTTGAAATATCGCCTTTCATCTGACTGTAATTATTTATAAAACGCTATAGTTCCTGAATTCAGGTAACTGATTATTCCACCTGTACTCATCTCTCAAGCCTTTAAACCTGCCAGCCAGCATCCTGAGTAAACAAACTGCCACATCACGACCAGACTCAGAAAACCATCACATCTTTTTTTCCTCCCGCCGCAGTGCCATGATAACCGCCTCATAACTATCTTCTCCGGCCAGCCCGCCACAGAGCACATAAACAGGGAGCACTTCATCATGGAAAGTAAAAATCTTGTTGATATTGCTGAGGCCTTTCCTCAGTTAGCCATCGACCTGAAATATGCCACCGCCGACAACCTGACCGGACAGCCAATCTACCGCGATGCGCGCTGTCTGCTGCACGTTGATGCGGCAAAAGCGCTGGCGAAAAGCATCGGGATTGCAAACGTGGCGGGCTATTCACTGCTGATCCTCGATGCGTACCGGCCACCTGCCGCGCAGGCAATCCTGTGGCAGGCCTGCCCGAATCAGGACTATGTCGCACCGCTGACGCGCGGATCAAACCACAGCCGCGGCACCGCAGTAGACGTGACGCTTATCGACGAGCGTGGCGAAATCGTTGATATGGGTACCGGCTTCGATGAGATGAGTGAGCACTCCCATCCTTATCACCCTGCGGTGCCCGTTCAGGCACAGCGTAACCGTCTGATGCTTAATGCCATCATGCTGGGTGGTGGCTTCACCGGCATTGCGACCGAATGGTGGCATTTTGAATTGCCCGGATCAGAAAGCTATCTGCTGATCGACGGCGTATTTGGCTGTTATTCCTTACTGCAACCAGAAAATATCAGCCTCTGAGAAAACAGAACAATTTGAGTATATTCAGGGGAAATGCAGAAAGCGTTGTTTCTTCATCAAATGCAGAAGGGCAGAGCGATAAAATGAGCGGGTTCGGGCAGGGTGATAAGAAAAAATAGCTTAACGCAAAGAAAATAAATAAGCCGTGGCAGATGCCACGGCTAATGTTTTATGCAGACTGCCACTCACTTTCAACATCCGCTTTGGCTTTAGAAAGGATGACTTTATTATCATCAACCTCTTTCACCCAGCTGAATGGAATAATGTGGTGTTTGCCGCCCGCTTCAGGATCGCTTTTCGCCAGCTTAATTTTGTCGTCGCCTTCGAAGTGGTCGACAATCCCGACATGTTCGCCATTCACATCAACAACCTGCGCGTGATCTAAAATTTCTGATTTATCTACCATGGTGGCTTAATCCTTATATTTAATGAGTTCAGTTGCCCTCAGACAAAACAAGTCTGGTTGTTAAATGCGATTTGCGCCAGGCTATTAACAAAATGAAATAGTTGAGTGAGCTGGACCTGGTCGCTGTTATTTATTTCCGGCAGAAGAATAAAAGGTATATAAGCGAAACCGCTAACGGAACCGGCGTGTCTGCAGCCACGGGTCTGCTGACCTCACTGCCTGCCACATCGGCATCATCAGATTTGCCGAAATCGTCTGCCGCCCGTTCACCAATCAACGCTATGATAATCAGGTCAATCGCCACGCCGCAGATCGGCCAGAACGCGGGCGGTTTAACTTACCCAAAGGAGTGCCTATGACAGCAGTCAGTTCCATTACCGCTGAAGGTAGCGTCTGGATTAATCAGCCGCCGGTACACAGTCTGGATGGCGATACGCTGAGGTTTGAAACCGCGCTGAACAGCGATTTCTGGCAGCGTACCTGGTACGGCTTCGAACGTCACAGCGGCCACGCTTTTGGCTTCTGGGTGGAAAACGACTTTACAGTTCAGGTGCAGGTGAGGGCGGATTTCAGTCAGCTCTACGATCAGGCTGGTCTGTTTATTCAGGATAGCGAAACGCACTGGGTTAAGGCGGGCATTGAGTTTAACGATGATCAGCCTGCCATTGGCAGCGTAGTCACGCGTGAGTTTTCCGACTGGTCTACCGGTGTATTTCCCGGTGATGCGCGTCAGTTCTGGCTGCGCGCCACGCTGGAAAAGGCGGCATTACGAATCCAGTACTCCACCGACGGCCTGACCTGGCCACTGTTGCGGCTCTGCCCGTGGCCGGGTCAGATGCGGCGTTTTGTCGGCGTGATGGGCTGTTCGCCTGAACGCGAGGGACTGGCGATCCGTTTCAGCGATTTCACGCTGGGTCCGCCGCCTGGCAAAGCACTTCACGATCTCTCCTGACCGCATTGCATATCATCGCGGAATCCGCTTAATTGTCAGGTCCGAATTTACGGTGACGCGTCGTCCGAACCGAACGACGCCTTTACAGGGAAAGCTATGCGTTGCGCCACCTTATTGACCCGGCTGCTGGTCATCTTCTGCTGTGCCGGATGGGCAGAGCAGGCCGCAGCCGATACCGTCTGGCTGAATAATGGCGATCGACTGACTGGCACGATCCGCTACCTCAGCGACGGCAAGCTGGCGATAGAGACACACTACGCAGGCACCGTCACCCTGGCGTGGAATGCGGTCAGTACGCTTGCCAGCGACAATCCAGTCAATGTCGAAAACAAAAAGACCGGCGAACACTATCAGGTGCGGCTCTCTTCGTCCGATCCCGGTTATGTCTGGGTGGAACGCAATGAGCAGGAGCAGCAGGTCTCCGTCAGTCGCATCGATGAGTTTATGAAAGCCAAAGTGCGCAGCGATCAGCTCGCCTGGACCGGCAATATCGATGCCGGTGTGAAGGTCAAAAAAGCTTCGACGAAAACTGACGACTACAGCTTTGCGCTCAACACCAAACTGAACAAGGGAAAATGGCGGCACGACATCGGCGCGACCTATAACCGTGAGCAGGAAAATGCGAGCGTTAACACAGATAACTACAGCCTGCGCTACGCCTTCGACTATCTGGTCAGTGAGCAGTTCTTCTGGCAGACCCGCGCGACCTACAAGCGCGACTGGGTGGAGAACCTCTCACGCCAGGCGCTGCTCGGCACCGGCCCCGGTTATCAGCTTTGGGACACCGAACTCAGCGCGTTCTCACTCTCCGTGCTCGGCGGGGCCTTTGAGTATGGCTACAGCGACGATCGCGAAGAGCGGCACTTTGGCGGCTCGCTGCGCTGGAACTATCAGCGCTATCTGCTGGGTAAGTCGGTCACGCTTTACAGCAATGGCGATGTCGGCCATTCGCTGGATGATGACGGCGTATTTATGCTGGATGCCGAAGTCGGGCTGCGCTACAGCCTGACGTCGTGGTCAACCCTGCACCTTGGCTATCATCGCAATCTGGTCAGCGGCATTCCCGATACCCTGAACGAAGGCATTTTCTCCACCGGATTAGGCCTGAAGTGGTAACCCGCTGATCGCGCAGCGTCGCAGCAAATCCTTACTGTTTTTATCCGGTTACAGGCCCGGCTTTAGCTAAGCTGCATGTACTGTCATAACGGGAATGCAGAAGATGATCGTAAGCAGCAGGGTGTATCGTCCGGGAAGTGCGGGCGAAGAGGTCGACGTCGAAGATATCAGTGAAGTGATCAAAGAACCGGAAGCGTTTATCTGGCTCGGGCTGTGGCAGCCAGATGCTGAATTTATGGCGAAAATTAAAGAGGAGTTCGGCCTGCACGAACTGGCGGTTGAAGATGCGCTTAATGCCCACCAGCGCCCTAAAATTGAACATTACGGTGACTCACTCTTTATCGTGGTCAAGACGGTATGTGCGAAGGATGACAGCTGCGAACTGGGCGAAACCCATTTCTTTGTCGGAAAAAAATTCCTGATCAGCATCCGTCACGGCGCATCTGAAAGCTATACCCCGGTGCGGCAGCGGGCGTGTGAAAATCCGGCGCTGCTGAAGTTTGGCCCAGCCTGGCCGCTCTACTGCCTGCTCGACTTTATTGTCGATCGCTATGCCGCGCTCTCTACCTCGCTGAATGAGCGGGTGGGGCAGATGGAGAACGATCTCTTCACCAGCGAATTTGACCGTAAGTCGGTTCAGTCGGTCTACACCATGCGACGTCATCTGCTGTCACTACGCAATGCAGCGCAGCCGGTGGAAGAGATCTGTAATCAGCTTATCCACCTGCATGAAGATCTGATCCCGCGTCCGCTGCGCGCCTATATCCGCGACGTGCAGGATCACGCCCGTCATGTGGTGACCGACGCGGAAGATATGCGCGAGATGCTGACCAGCGCCATGCAGGTCAACCTGGCGCTGGTGACGGTGCAGCAGAATGAGGTGGTCAAAAAGCTGGCGGGCTGGGGCGCGATCCTGGTGATTCCGACCGTGGTGTTCAGCATGTATGGCATGAACTTCGAACATATGCCAGAGCTGAAGTCGCTGTATGGCTATCCGCTGGCGGTTGGGCTGACGCTGCTGGCCTGTGGCGGGTTGTGGGCTAAACTGCGACGCTCTGGCTGGCTGTGATTGTCGTCTGGCAGGGGCGGATGCCGGGGCGCCTCATCCAATCCTGATACGGCGTCATCTCGCATGCTTAATGCAGCTGCCCGTGTGTGTACCTGATGCGCGCAAAGACGACCATCATTAATTCTGACGACGTGCTGGAAGCGTCACAATCCTGGCGCGATTTGAACGGATGAAACAGGCTGCGATGACATTAAAACGTTCAACGTTCTGTTATTCCGAAGACAGAAGCGCCGGGGATTGATTACAGCGTCTGAGTTGAATGGATTACATCAGACCAGTGCCTCCGGTAACAGAAGCGCGGGCGTCATTTACCGACATTTGCCTGTCAGGCAAGGCTCCAGACGCCGCAACGATGCTAACCGGTTGACGCTGCGCTTGTTCTGCCGCTTCCCTTGTAATCCTGTGAATTTGGTTCAGACTCAGCACTCTATTCATGTTTTATCATCAGAGCTGGCCTGACTCCCAATCAGCGTTATGCTTTCACAGTCAGGATCAAAGTGAATGAATTTACGAGTTTTACCTTCTATCCGGTTACCGGCTGGCATATTGGTCCCCTGAAATCACATCGGGCACTGGTACTGAAATTCGGTTATATCGACCCCGACGCCCCGCGAGAACAGGGCCCGCAGGAGACGTTGTTTCTGGGGCTGACCCTTGAAATGGCGAAGAAGCTGGCCACCAGTCTTTCTGAGCATATCGACTACGCTGAAAAAAACGGCATCGGACACTAGTTTCTTATTACTCACGCTGGTTACAACGCCTGCTGGCGGGCTGGTATATCGCGCTGTCGCCTGGGGCATAAACCTGTAGCGCACGGGCGATTAGACGGAAATGTGCCGGTGTCTGGCCGATAATCTCGCCGTCTGCATTGATGTAATGAGGACGGCGCGTTTCAATGGTCAGTTCCGTGGTGCTGAACGCCCGCACATCGCGCCAGCGGCCATGCGTGCCGCGCCGCAGAAAGGGCAGCAGCGCAATCAATTGCCAGCTGTGCTGCAACTCCAGGCTGTAGACATCCAGTAGCCCATCGTCGGGTGCTGCGCACTGTTCCACCGTCATGCCACCCCCGTAGAAGCGCCCGTTGCCTACCGATACCTGAACCGTTTTGATCGGTATCCGCTGACCCTGATGCACCAGCGTGGCGCTGAACGGACGGCTCTGCCGCAGCAGCCGCAACGCTGCCAGGGCATACCCGCCGACACCCCAGCGTTTTTTCGATTCCGCCGTAAGGTTACGCGCCAGCTCTGCCGAAAAGCCGATGCTGCAGACGTTGAGAAACAGGTGCTGATTCACTTCCCCCAGATCTACAGCGCGCCACTGCCCGTCTGCGATAATTTTCACCGCCTGTTCAAGGCTGGCGGGAATGCCCAGCGTACGGGCAAAATCGTTGGCGGTGCCCAGCGGTAAAATGCCCAGTGGCAGGCCAGTCTGCATCAGTCCCGGCGCGGCCGCGTTAAGCGTACCGTCGCCACCGCCGACGATCACCGCATCGACGCGACCGGCATACGCCGCGATGAGCTGGCTGTAGGTGCGGGTCTCATCCTCGTCCGGTTGTAGCAGGGTGAAACCAGCCTGAACCAGCAGCGTCTGCGCCCGACTGGCCTCAATGCGTCCTTTTCGTGAGCGCTGATTAATCAGCAGCAGAGCCGTTCTCTGAGGGTTAGACATACTTTTACGTCATCCTGATGTCAAAATGGGGAACGAGACGGCAAGTACAGCATTGGCCTGACCCGTGAACAACCCTGTTTGCGCGACTTTACGTACCCGCTCCGTGCCATAAGCGGCGATAAAGATCGTCTACACTGCTTAGGGTCAGTTCCATATTGAGGAGTTGCAATGACCGAACACGAATTCAGAAAATTGTTAGCCGAACAGGGTTTTGATGAGCCACTGCTGATTGAGCGTGCCGCATCAGCCCAGCTTGATAATCACGTCCATCCTTTTGAAGCGCTGGCCCTGATTCTCAGTGGTGACATCACCATCAGTACCGAGCAGGGCGACACGACCTATCATCCCGGCGAGACGTTTCACCTGCAGCCGAATGAACTGCATCGCGAAGCGTTCGGACCACAGGGCGTCAGCTATCTGGCGGGGCGTAAATATGAGTAACTGGCAATCAGTATGAACGTGTCTGACGATCTGTTTACCCGACTGGCACGTTCGCCGTTTCGTCAGCGCTTTCGACTGGGACGCGCTGAGTACGATTATGCGAGCAGCAAAGGCGAGCCGGTTTTGCGACAGCACGCCGCAGAGTTTGTTGCACAGCGGCTGGCGCCTGCTCAGCCGGAAAATGATGGCAAACAGACGCCGATGCGCGGCCATCCGGTGTTTATCGCCCAGCACGCCACCGCGACCTGCTGTCGTGGCTGTCTGAACAAGTGGCACAGCATCGGGCAGCATCAGCCGCTGAGCGCTGAGCAGCAGGATTATGTCGTGACGGTATTACTGGCGTGGATCACCCATCAGATGCAGCAGCCAGCACCGCCCGCCCGCGTGAGCCGGAATAAGCCGAAACCGGACGACGATCCGCAGCTGGCGCTCTGGTAATGGATAAAAAAGCTACAGTCAGCGGCTTTTTCTGGTGAAAACTGGCCCTTTTTCATTCCTGGTTTATTCTTAAATCTTTCCTGGAAAGACTATGCCAGGATTAAAACCTACACGGCAACGATGAATACAGAGGGAATTATGAAGAAATCAATTATTGCACTGTCTGCTATTTTGCTGGCCTCGCCAGTATTTGCTGCTACCACCACAGATAACACCGTTGCGGAAGCGCATAAAGGCGCTGATACTGCGAAAGAAAAACTGCATCAGACCCAGAACGAAGGCAAAGAGCTGAAGCTGAAGTCTGAGCATGCCGCTGAAGGCAAAAGCCACACTACCGGTAGCAAGATCACCGAAGGTGCTCAGCAAGGCTGGCACAAAACCAAAGAAGGCACTGAAAAAGGCTGGGATAAAACCAAGCAGGGTGCTGAAGATCTGAAAAACAAAGCGACCAACTAAGACGCTGGTTTTCAGGTTAAAAAAGAACCCACCGGAAGGTGGGTTTTTTTATGGCTGATCCAGGTTACGCTTTGTTGTCCGCTGCCTTTCTTTTTGCGGCTTCTCTTTCCACCGCGGCTAACGCTGACACTTTGATTTCCGCTTCAGCGGCCGCATCGGCTGCAGCAGAAGCGGCTTCCGCTGCGGCTTCTGCCGCTGTCTCTGACTGTTTCTTGCCTTCTTCGATCACTTCTTCGTCAATGACTTCAATATTTTCGCGGTTGTCGCGGCCGGAGAGCAGATTCCAGCAGGCGATAAACAGAGCAGCAATGACCGGACCGATCACGAAACCGTTAATGCCGTATATTTCCATGCCGCCCAGCGTGGCGATCAGGATCATATAGTCAGGCATTTTAGTGTCTTTACCGACCAGCAACGGACGAAGGATGTTATCCACCAGACCGACAATCACCACGAAGAAACCAACCAGGAACAGCCCTTTCCACAGTGCGCCGGTGGCGAAGAAGAAGATTGCCGCAGGCACCCAGATGATAGCGGAACCGACCGCCGGAATCAGGGAGAGGAACGCCATCAGCGCGCCCCACAGCAGGCTGCCATCGATGCCGGTAAACCAGAACGCCAGCCCGCCGAGAATACCCTGCACGATACCGACCACCACAGTGCCTTTCACCGTCGCGCGCGCCACGGCAGCAAACTTTACCATCAGGTGGTGCTTCACGTAGGTGGAAAGCGGCAGCGCTTCCAGAATCAGATGCACCAGATAGGAGCCATCTTTCAGCAGGAAGAACAGCAGATAGAGCATGATGCCAAAGCCGACGGTGAAGCTGAACGTCCCTTTACCGATGATAAAGGCACTGCCCGCCACATACTGACCGCCCTTAAGCGCAAACGAGGAGAGCTTCTGCTGAATCTGTGCGGCGTTATCCAGATTATTTTCAGCCAGGAAATGCCTTGCCCAGCGCGGCAGATGCTGCAGCAGATCGGCGAACACGGACGGGAACTGCGACGAATTGGTCTGCAGCTTGTGATAGACCGCGTTGGTTTCAACCACCAGCGAGGAGGCAATAATCGCCAGTGGCGTGAAAACAATCAGGCAGATGCAGAACAGGGTAATTAACGCGGCCACGCCGTTGCGGTCACCCAGTCGGTTGCGCAACCAGGTTTTCAGCGGATGGAAAATCACCGCCAGAATCGCCGCCCATAAAATTGGCGAGAAATAGGGCGAAAGCACCTCGAAAAACGCGACGGTGGCGATAGCCAGAATTAAAATGAAAAACCCGATGTTCAATCCTTTAAAACGCATGGAGAAACCTCATCTGGAACAAACTCTGATAAACCCGACGCGCAAATTTGCTGTGTCCGGCTTCGCTTGCGCGGCTGCCTTGTCACAAATTAACGCTCAGGCTTTGCTCGTTAAATACTGCTGATGGCAGCATCATGCTGGCTAACTCTCTGAAAGGTCTGGCAGAAGTGATGAACGGGCAATGTGCGTTCGCTGCGTGACTTCCGGTCGGTAGCGGGCTGCCTCTGACTGCAGCGCGCTGAATCCTACATTAGCGTAGCGGTTTCGACCATTATTGGTAGCTCAGAGACTCATGATCTCTGTGTATGTTGCCGATAACCCTGTTAATCGGGCAAAAAACAGGCAATGAAAAATGTGTAAACAGAAAGTCTTAATGGGACTACTGGTGCTGGTGTTAACCGGCTGCGCAACCAAACACTATCCACAAGCGGCTGCGGTGACGCCGCAAGAGACAGCGACGCTGAACTGCAACGTCCTGGATCAGGAGCTGAGTAAAGCGTACAGCGTGCAGAGTGATATTGAGCAGACCGGCCAGTTTAATGCTCTGACCGTGCTGGGCTTTGTCGGGGATTTCGGACTGGGCAATGGCATTGCAAAATACAATGCCACCCGGAAAGTGGAAAAGCGGGTCACTGCGTTGCAGTCGCTGAAAGCCGCAAAGTGCAGCCAGCGTCTTTCATAACGGTCGGCGTCAGATCAGCCAAGCGTCCCTGCGCTGACATGTTGCAACTGGACATTTTCGGCCGCGCGTTTACCGGCCAGGAAGGCGTGATCCGAGTTGTAATATTCCCACTCGCTGTAACGACCCGACAGATGGATATCCTGGGTCAGCAGCCACTGGCGGATCAGCGCCACGTTATCGCTGCGCGCATGGTCATAGACCACGTAGGCGTAAGGCATATCAACCTCAGATGCGCAGAGCAGCGGATCGTCCGCGGTGATCATGCCGACCCGGATGCAATCCTGACGGCAGCGCTCAATCAGCGCATCGCCCTGAAGCGGCAGCGGATTAGCCGCGTTGTAAGTGATTTCACAGGTTAAGCCGAAGCCGCCCGGCGGATTGCAGTGCGGACTGGCATTACCCTGCACAAAAATGCGATGAAACAGCGTATCGCCAGGATAGTAAATCCAGTGTTTTTCAGTCAGGTCAGCCCGGCCAATGCCCAGATTCACACAGCGCACCGACACAAACTGCAGCTGCTGCGCCGCCAGCCGGACGCTCTCCGGCACTTCATCACCCATCAGCTTAATCAGCTCCGGCAGCGGCATGGTGCTGATCAACTGCTCATACCGGTAGTGGCGACCATCCGCCAGCAGGGCGACATGCGCCTGCGGGTAAATGCGGGTCAGGGTGGTGTCCGTTTCCAGCGTACATTTCAGGTGCGGTAAAAAGCCCGACATCAGTGCCTGGAAGCCACCGCGCAGCGGATAGCCGAAACGGGCATTTGGGCCGACCGGTTTCGCCAGCGGTTGCAGCGCACCATCAATGATCTGTGACAGATCGGGCAGCGGCACGCGTCCGCCCAGCCACGACGTTTCCATGTCGGTCAGCGGCACTTTCCACAGTTTCTGGTTATAGGGCAGGGCGAAGTGACGCGCGATGCCTTTACCCCAGGTGCGCATAATGAAATGCTGGAAATCCTCTTTGCCCTCCACGGCAGCGAGACTGCTACCCTCATCGGGGATCGCGCCATCTGCACAGCAATCCCGCCGCGCCCGCGCCCGATCCAGTGGCACGGCAGCCGCCGCGGTTTCGCCGTAACGCGCTTCGATAGCGCCCAGCACGCACTCTTTTACCACCCCGACCGGCAAGCCGTGCAGCGCTGACTGGAAGGGATAACGGGTATAAACACCGTCGCTGTAAACCCAGGCTTCGCGCGCCTGCCAGTGCAGATTGTCGCCCAGCAGCAGCTCATAGAGCTGCAACACGTAGGGATCCTGCGAGAACATGATGTGACCGGCATAGTCGAAGGTGAACCCCTGATCGTCAATCGATCGGCACCAGCCGCCGGGCGTGCTATTTTTCTCCAGCAGCACCGCGCCTTCGCCATAGTGATACCCGGCGCTCAGACCCGTCGGTCCGGCGCCAATAATCAGGCAGGGCACCGCATCGCTCTCCAGCATCGCTGGTGTGAGTGGCATGACATCAGCCTGCGCGCGGGCCTGACTGGCAGACTTCAGTGCGGGCTGACGCTGCGTCAGCGCCTGCTGGATCAGGCCATGTATCTGCTCTGCGGTGCGATCCCAGGAAGTAACATCCACTTTGGCCTGCATCCGTCCCGCCAGCGCCAGCCGTTCTGCGGCACCGATCGCCATTGCCTGTTCACAGGCGGCAATAAATTCCGCGTGCGTCTCTGCTACCGCCACTTCCTCAGCGTAGTGGCGCGCCACATCGACAATGGCAGTACTGACAATCGGCAGCTGCGCCGCCATATACTCCAGCACCTTGGTCGGGGAGATGTAGCGGGTCGAAGCATTAATGGCAAATGGCATCAGACAGACATCCCAGCCCGCCAGAAACTGTGGCAGAGCCTGATAGGGCTGCTGACCGAGCCAGTGAATATTGTCGCGCTGCGGCAGGCTGGCAGGATCAATTTTCACCACCGGTCCGACCATAATGATCTGCCATTCGGGATGGCTGTCTGCCAGCGCGGCTATCAGCGGCAGGTCGATACGCTCATCCAGCACGCCGTAATAACCCAGACGCTGCGACGGAATGGCATCCTGTAACGGATGACGATTCGTGCGATCGCGCGCCTGTTCAAAATGAATGGCATCAACACTGCTGGGGAAGCAGTAAACCTGAGCGTGTTTGTCACGCTTCGCTTCATAGAGGCTGGAGCCGCCGGTAAAGACCAGATCGGCGCGGGTCATCAGCGCAGATTCGCGCTGCTGCAGCTGGCGTGGCGCATTCTGGAAGGCTGAAAGCTCATCCATACAGTCGTAAATCACCAGTGCCGGATCAAACGGCGTCAGCAGCGGCAGTGCCATTGGCGTATAGAACCAAATCAGAGGCTGTTCGTCCTCCTCCAGCAGCGGCGTCAGCAGCAGCAGCAGTGGGGCGATCTGGCTGTCGTGAAAGCCGGGCGCGTCGCTGTCGGTGTGCGGCTGAATCACCGTGATGTTGGCGGCAGGCGTACTCTGATGCAGACCTGGTGGCCCCGCCTGCCAGACCGGCTCCTCGACAAACAGCACGCGATAGTGCTGTGCCAGTCGTGTCAGTAGCTGCTGCGGACGCTGAAAAACAAAACCCCAGCGTAAATGGCTGAAAACGATAAGAACAGGTGGTTTCATGGTGTGCTCCTGGCTGGGATGTAAGGGGAACTGGATGTGCTGCAAAAAGCGCTGCGCCTGGCGCAAGGCGTCAGCATAGGGCTGCTGTAACTGGCGGGCGTAAGGATCGGTGCCGAGTAGGTCAAGATCCCACAGGCCGCTGCGGGTCCAGAAGGTGGTCTCTTCCCACAAGGGACGATCAAGAATCGGATAGAGGCAGATGCCGAGCAGGTCCGCGCCCGCCAGCTGCGCCTGTGCAACCTGTGTGGCGATCTCACGGATCCAGGCGCCGCGTCCGCTGCCGACATGGCTGGTTTCCGCCAGCAGCAGCGGCCGCTGATAGCGCTGCCAGACCTGCAGCAGTAGCTGATGCAGCGGCTGGCGTCGGCGGTCGCCCAGATGCCAGTAAAGTCGCCGGTTTGAACCCTGTTCCCACTGGTTGTCGTGGTAGTAATTCACGCCAATCAGATCGAGATAGCGGGGTGCGCCGCCCAGTTCCGGGTTACGGCGGCCACAGAGCATGTCCCATGCCTGATACTGGGTATCACACATCTCACGCGCCAGACGGTCGCTGTCGGAATCGGCGGGATCGGGCGCGATATGGATCAGCGGATCGCAGTGCAGCACACGGGCGCGCGGATCGGCCTGCCAGATCGCATCACAGCCAGCCAGGGTAGCGCGCACCAGTTGCTGCTTGACGGCATCGGCCCGGGCCGGCTCCGGGATCGCCTCACAGGCGAACAGCCCGACCGAGATGCCCCAGCTGACAAAGGAGATCTCATTCATCGGGGAGTAGATCGGTGCCTGCTGATACCAGGGCGCCAGGAAGCGGGCCAGTGCGCCACAGAAGGCAGCGAAACGGGGGACAAAGTCGTGATCAAACAGGCTGACACCCGCGGGCCAGCCGTAGTGGCAGATTGTCCAGCTCAGCTGAATACCCTGCTGCTCTGCTGCCTGAATCCGTGCAGCGACCGTGGAGAAATCATAGCGGCCGTCGCGTTCACATAGCCGCCAGCCGACGCTTTCGCGCACCGTGCGAATGGCAAAGGGCCCCAGCGCGGCATAATCCTCTGCCGCGCGCGCCTGATGCTGGTTCAGATCGTTCATCGACAGCGCAACACCAGCCGGATTAATATGATCAGCACCTTCGTAGCCGGCCTGCCAGAAACTGGAAAAGGGCGTCATGGCATCTCCCGAAAAAAAAGCAACACGCTTCCCGCTGACGAGCCGTCGCGAAACGGGTCAGGGCGTTACAGGTATGCAAAGCAGACTGGCGATCCTTGCCATAAGTCACAGACGCTAAATTGCAGGCAACAGAGCCTGTGACGGTTTGGATGCGTGAGATAGCAGAACTAAACGTGCGGCGCTATCGGCAGGAAAAAGAGTGGCTTCTCTGAATGTTAACGAATTTTGCGGAAGCCTTACTGGAAAGTATAGGCAGGGAGGGGTTATTCGCAACTTATTGAAGTGAAAAGAAAAAAGCGCAGCGGCAAAAGTCATCCATTCAGAAACAGGAATTTTTAACTTTTGTTTATGCTGTCGGATTGATAAGCGAGGCGTGAAGAGAGTCAACACTATTTTCAGCTTTGTTAACCTTTTCCTCAACATGCAGAGCAGACAGACTTACCTGTTTTAGCGTTACTGCTTCGCTTGCCTTTTAACGGACTGGCGACAAGATTTACTTATTGCTGGCCTGAATCTGCGGGCTATTAACGGGCGGCTGGTTAAGCGGCGCGCCGCTTAAAACAGGATGTTTAACCGACTATGTTCTCATTCGACTGGCACCGTTTCTTACTTAACGACCAACCGGCCACCTTTTTGTTTGAGGTGGTGGCGCGGGTCCTGATCGCTTATCTGGTGGTTTTTACGTTTCTGAAAGTCTCAGGACGACGCGGCGTGCGTCAGCTGTCGCTGTTCGAACTGGTGGTGATCCTGACGCTGGGTTCCGCGTCCGGTGACGTCACTTTTTATGATGATGTGCCGGTGCTGCCGGTCATTATGGTGTTTGTGGTCCTGCTGACGCTCTACCGCTTCACCACCTGGCTGACGTCACACAGCCCACGCTTTTCGCGGCTGATTCAGGGCGACGTCATTACCCTGATTAAAGACGGATTGTATGTGCTGGAGAGCCTGGATCGGCTGAATATTTCTGAAGATGAGTTCTTTATGGAGTTGCGGCAGAGCGGTGTGGAACATCTGGGGCAGATCAGGCTGGCGCTGGTGGAGGTCGATGGTCAGCTCAGCCTCTATTTCTACGATGACGATGAGATGCGCGCCGGGTTAAGCGTACTGCCCCCAGAGCACCGGCAGGATTACAGCACTGTACCGATCAGCACGCTCTATGCCTGCACCCATTGCGGCCAGACGCAGATCATTAAGGCTGAGCAGCAGGCAGTCTGCCCGCGCTGTCAGCGACAGCGCTGGTCTGCAGCACTGACCGTGCGTCGGCTGCATTAATCGCCCGTATCCGCTCCGCGCTCAGAACTTGTCGCGTTTGCATCCGCCGGGTTAACGTCGGCGAAGCAGGCGCTGAGCGGGCGCTTTTGCTGTCCCCCGGCAGCGAAATTATCCGCACTCAGCCAGGCACACAGGGCGCGCTGAACATCCGGCCATTCACGGTCAATAATTGATAGCCAGTCGGTATCGCGATTACGCTGTTTACGCGTTATCACCTGACGAAAACGGCCCTCAAAGCGGAACCCCAGCCGTTCTGCTGCGCGTCGTGATGCGATGTTGGTCGAATCACAGCGCCATGCTACCCGCCGATAGCCGCGCGAGAAAGCCTGTTGCAGCAGCAGATAAATCGCCTCGCTGCCGATGACACTGCGCTGCATCAGCGGCGACCAGGTGACGTGACCGATTTCAAGCGTGCCATGTCCCGGCTCAATGCTGGCGAAGCAGACCACCCCACAGGGCTGCTGATTTGGCGAGCAGACCGTGAAGGGCACCAGGGCCTTATCCGCCACTTTATCTGCAATCCATTGCTGCATCTGCGGCAGGGAGGCGGGCCGCTTCGCGCTCAGCCAGGTCCAGTCGCGATCATCCGGTGCCAGCATAAATGCCTGCAATAGCGGTTCTGCATGATCGATGCTCAGCGGCAGGAGAAGGCAGTACTGACCCGTGAGTGGCATACAGGGGGGCCTTGTGACCGGTTGCCAGTCGGGCAGGGCCTCACCGACCGGCTGATCAAACTGATTGATGTTCAACAACATTCTCCTCAAAGAATACGGACGGTATTCCGGAAAACTTATGATGCCGGGCTGACTGGCTATCCTGAACCGCGGTTAAACCCGTCGCAGCTTGTTCCCGCTTAACACATAACTTTGCCTGTTACTGACAGAAAATGAAAACCCTTCGGGCAGCATAGCGACACCGTTACTAAAGAGGTGTGCGTATGAAAGTGAGGGCGGCCAGTGCATTACTGTTTTTACTGTTGTCATTTGGTGCATTTTCACAACAGGTGATCAGCGAAAGTCATCCTCATTCACGCAGTGCGCGACTGCTGGAACAGGGGAGTCAGGTGGATACGGCGGACTCGCCGGATGAACATCTGCTGGAGAGGCGGGAGTGGCGAAGCAGCCTGCAACGCAAGCCGTTCTGAGACGAGAGCCCCGGCGTAAAACAGCCGGGGAGCCAGGGGTTGAGCGTTACAGACCCGTTGTGAAATTATATTGTGGCCTGTGTCGCTGCCATGCCTGGCACCAGAATCACCTTGCGGCACTCCTCTTCGCGTTTGGCAAAAATATCGTAGCCGCGTGCGGCATCTTCCAGCGGCAGATGATGGGTTACAATCTCTTCCGGCGTCAGATGCCCCTGCTCAATCAGCTTCAGCAGATCCGGCAGATAAGCATGCACATGCGTCTGTCCCATTTTAAAGGTCAGCCCTTTGTCGAAGGCATCACCAAACAGGAAGCCATGAATGAATCCGGCGTAGACGCCTGGTACGCTGACGATACCGCCACGCCGCACCGCAGCAATACACTGACGCAACGCTTTACCACTGCTGCCTTCCAGCTTGAGATTGGTGAGCACGGTTTCAGTCAGGCTCCCTTTCGCCTCGAACCCGACGGCATCGATCACGGCATCCACACCGCGATTGCCGGTGCTGTGCTCGATAATCCAGCCAGCCGGGTCATCGATCTCATCGAAGTTAATCGGGATGACGCCGTAGCGATCGCGGGCAAAGTTTAAGCGGTAGTTGTTGTGGTCAATCATGTAGATCTGCTCGGCGCCCTGCTGCCGGGCGCAGGCGGCACTGAGCAGGCCAACCGGTCCGGCACCGAAAATCGCCAGGCTGGAGCCGGGTTTAACTTCGGCATTTTTGACCGCCTGCCACGCGGTGGGCAGAATGTCCGACAGGAACAGCACTTTCTCATCTGACAGTACCGACGGCACTTTAAACGGGCCGGTATTGGCTTTCGGCACCCTGACATACTCCGCCTGTCCGCCGGGCACACCGCCATAGAGCTTGCTGAAACCAAACAGCGCCGCGGGCGGCGTGATGTTCTTGCGGTTCAGAATAGCGCCCCGTCCGCTGTTTGTATTTTCACAGGCGGCATACTGGCTCATCAGGCAGAAAAAGCAGTCGCCACAGGCGATCACAAACGGAATGACTACCCGATCGCCTTTGGCGACGGCAGTCACTGCGCTGCCCGCCTCAACCACTTCGCCCATAAACTCATGACCAAAAATATCGCCATGCCCGGTGCCGGGAATTTTGCCGCGGTATAAGTGCAGGTCTGAACCGCAAATGGCGGTGGCGGTCACGCGCAGGATAATGTCATCGGCCGCTTCCAGACCCGGGTCGGGCACATTATCCACGCTGACTTTATGGGGGCCATGATACGTTAATGCTTTCATCTGTTGATCTCCTACTGACGAGGAAAGGGCAGCCAGACCAGAAGGTATGGCTACCTGCGAGGAAGACTCAGGGAATCTGAAATCGAAACCTGCCTGAAGTGTAGTAATCCTTTGAAGAGTAAGCAGAGCGGTGCTGAAGGCGGGGCGCTTTCAGACCGGCGGGCTGGGGGACGGCATCTGAGCTGTGGCGGTGTTGACGGGCAACGCATCCGGTTGCCAGCCGGTAAGATCAGCCAGTGCGCGCCGGTAAGCGGTATCGATTTGCGCCGGAACCTGTTCAATGTAGTGAAACGCGTGCTCACGTGTTTCGCCGGTAAGATTCTGCAGGTAATGTCGCGCGTCATCCAGTGTGGGGGTCAGGCCTTCGACACGCGCCATGCGGGCAGGCAGATCGGTCCAGATCAGACCTTCAATGCCTTTGGCCTGCGCCCACGTTGCCAGCGGTCCGGCTGAGCTTTCTGTCACCGTCATCATGCCGACGCCATCAACGCGGCTGTCCGGTATCCCTTCCCGAATGCGCAACGCGCGGCAGGCGCTCTCCAGAGAAGCGGTGTTCAGCCAGGCCCAGAACACCGGCACCGGGCGGGCGTTGAGACAGATCGCCGTTGATAGTTCCCCGCCGTCAGCGATGCGCACAAACTCAATTGGTACGGCAGGTCCATCATGATGCCACTGACTGGCCACCGGCAGTGCGCCAGGTTTCCAGATTAACGATCCCCATCCCAGACAGGCAATTTTCATTCTTTTCTCCTGTGTACCTGTCGGCATAATCGCGACAGCGTCAGTTAAAGCGTAGTCCGTTACGCTTAATCGTTACAGGGATCACCTTTTCAGGGGCAGTAAAACGGGCGCAAAAATGGCATGATCGCCGCGCAGTCACTTTGCACAACCTGACGGTTTTTTCAGCAATCCATGCGTGTTTATCTTCGCGGCTTGAACTTTTATCGTCAGGTAGTGTAAAAAGTGGCGCACGCAATCGATTACCTATGCGCGGGTGGATCACTTTTACGCTTCACCGATCCGTCTGCAGCTGAGGCTGAGCGGGGCATACGTTTATCTGCCTGACGGCTCAGGTTACTGGCGGCTTTTAACACGGACTATCTGATGAAAACCACGCAAACTGGCACGCTGGGCGCGCTTGAGAGTGACGTCGATACGGGATGGCGTAAAACCGACACGATGTGGATGCTGGGTTTATACGGCACCGCAATTGGAGCCGGTGTGCTGTTCCTGCCCATCAATGCCGGTGTCGGCGGGCTGATCCCACTGATCATTATGGCGGTGCTGGCCTTTCCGCTGACCTTCTTCGCGCACCGCGCCCTGACACGCTTTGTCCTTTCCGGCAAAAATCCGGCGGGTGATATTACCGAAGTGGTCGAAGAGCATTTCGGCGTCGGCGCGGGCAAGCTGATTACACTGCTCTATTTCTTCGCCATCTACCCGATTCTGCTGATGTACAGCGTAGCGATTACAAACACGGTTGAGAGCCTGATGGTGAACCAACTCGGTCTGGTGCCGCCGCCACGTGTGCTGCTGTCGCTGCTGCTGATTGTCGGCCTGATGACCATTGTGCGCTTCGGCGAGAAGATGATCGTTAAAGCGATGAGCGTGCTGGTCTATCCCTTTGTGGCGGTGCTGATGCTGATGGCCTGCTATCTGATCCCGCACTGGCATGGCGCTGCACTCTCTACCCTGAACGTTCAGCCTGCGGGCAGCAGCCTGTGGATGACGCTGTGGCTGGCGATACCGGTTATGGTCTTTTCGTTTAACCACTCACCGATCATCTCCTCCTTTGCACTGGCAAAGCGCGAAGAGTATGGCGACGCCGCTGAGAAAAAATGCTCGCGCATTCTGGCCTGCTCACACCTGATGATGGTGGTAACGGTGATGTTCTTTGTATTCAGCTGCGTGCTGAGCCTGTCGCCTGATGATCTGCACGCCGCCAAGGCGCAAAACATTACCATTCTCTCCTATCTGGCGAACCATTTTCAGGTGCCGATGATTGCCTGGCTCGGGCCGCTGATTGCCATTGTGGCGATCACCAAATCGTTCCTCGGCCACTATCTGGGAGCGCGTGAAGGGTTTAACGGTATGGTCAATAAGGCGCTGCGCAGTCGCGGTAAAACCATCGCGCCCGCCAGACTGAATCGCCTGACGTCACTCTTTATGTTGCTCACCACCTGGCTGGTGGCAACACTGGACCCGAATATTCTCGGCATGATTGAGACGCTGGGCGGGCCGGTGATTGCGATGATCCTGTTCCTGATGCCGATGTATGCGATTCAGAAAGTCCCGGCAATGCGCAGGTACAGTGGTAAAATCAGTAACCTGTTTGTGGTGCTGACAGGTCTGATTGCTATCTCCGCGATTTTCTATTCGCTGGTGAAGTAACCGATCACTCAACAGGCGCTTCTCAGCGGTATTGAGAGGCGTCTGCTGTTCGGCCCGCTACCCGTCATTTTCTCCCTGTATCGCCTCCCTGTATCGCCTCCCTGTTTTAGCCTGCCGCCACACAGCAAACCCTCTCCGTCAGACGCATCTCGTCAGCAATATTTACATTTGTTACTTTTTCACATGGTAGAGTTAACGCGAATAATTATTATTCCTTTAAAGGACAGGAGAAAAATGAAAATCGGGATTGTTGCTGCCACCACGCTGTTACTGTCAACCGCCTGCGCGGCGACCACCTATCCGGTCACGGTGACCGACATGGATGGTCAGAAAATTACGCTGCAAAAGGAGCCGCAGCATGTGATTTTGCAGGATGGACGCGACGTGATGACGCTGGCCTTACTGGATCGACAGAACCCGTTTCAACGGGTGGTCGCCTGGAACAACCTGCCGAAAAAGCAGGATACCCAGACCTGGGACCTGCTGAAGCAGCGCTGGCCGCAGGCGGCATCGATTGTGGATATGGGCTTTAACGATCAGGGGCAGGTCAATCTGGAGAGCGTGCTGGCGAAGCAACCCGATCTGATGATTGCGCAGCTGCGCGCTAAACCGGCACTGGCGCAGTCGGGCGTGCTCGCGACCCTGAAAAATCTGCATATTCCGGTGCTGTTTCTGGATGATGAGCTTCATCCTAAAGAGAACACCCTGAAGAGCGTGAAAGTGTTGGGTACCGTTCTGAATCGCGAAACCGAAGCGAAAGCCTACGCTGATTTTTATCAGCAGCGCTGGCAGATGATTCAGCAAAAGATTGCCCAGGTGCCGCACAAGCCGACGGTATTTATTGAACCGATTGCCGGTAACAGCGATAACTGCTGCTTTACCCATGGTCATAACGGCTGGGGCGCGCTGGTGGAAGCGGTCGGCGGGAAAAATATTGGCTCAGCGCTGCTGCCCGGCAGTTCAGGTTTTGTGTCGCTGGAGAAGATTATTGCCATGAAGCCGGACGTGTACATCATGACCGGCTCGAAGCGTCCGAACAGTAACGTGCTGCCGTTTGGTTACGGTGCCAGTCAGACCGACGTGACCGCCACTTTTAATCGCCTGCAGAGTCGCACCGGCCTGGAGCAGATCGAACCGGTGAAACAGAAACGGGTCTATGGCGTTTATCATCATTTCTATAATCACCCATACAACATCATCGGTATGGAAATTCTGGCAAAAGATCTCTATCCGGAACTGTTCCGCGATCTGGATCCGACGGCCGATTTCCACCACATCGTAAAACAATTCACGGGATTGCCGGATGCGCCAGTGATCCTCAGCACGCCATAACCGGGTAAAGCGTCGGGGTGCGTTTCAGCACCCTGACGTTGAACAGGTTTTAACGGGTCAGCCTGAGGCGCGATGCTCAGGCTGCGCGGTTGAAATCTGAATTGCGTCAGGAAAGTTGTAAGGATATGACCCGTGTTAAGAAAGCGCTAAGCAAGCGTAATAGTGTGTAAGTTACCGGATTTTAAGACTTTTACAGATGTCCCCCGCCAGGATTATTGCCATGATGCCGGGCAACGGTGCCTGAACAGCCGTTATTTCCGGAGGCAGTATCATGAAAAAAACAACACTCACGCTTATCGCTTCACTTTTAACCTGCAGCACGCTCTTCTCTCAGGTTTCACTGGCAGACGATCATGATGACGGACACCGCATGCCTGTGCCGCATCAGAACAGTGATAAACGTTCTGAAAATCGCGGTCCTGACCAGAAACGAGACCGCGGCAATAACCGGCATGATGAGGATAATAACCATCGTGGCAGAGAATCCCGCAATGACCGTGACCATTTCGCCTGGCAGGGCCACGATTTCCGTCGCGGCCATCCTGTCCCGCAGGAATTTCGCGGCGACCGTTACCGTGTAGCCGACTGGCATGAACGCGGTCTGCGTGAACCGCCGCGTGGTTATCACTGGGCAAACATCGACGGCAACTATGTGCTGATTGCTGCTGCAACCGGAGTGATTACCGCGCTGGTGCTGAACAGCGCTCTGAATTAATCCCCCGGGGATGGCTGCGGCCATCCCTGTTTCTTTCCGTTTTGCTGCGCCAGCGGCTATCCTGAGACTCCACGCTGAAATTTCCTGTGTAAGGAGTCATGATGACGACGGTTAAGATGGTTGCGGTAGATATGGATGGCACGTTTCTGGACGATAACAAGCAGTACAACCGATCCCGCTTTCTCGCCTGCTATCAGCAACTCACCGCCCGCGACATCAAATTTGTGGTGGCCAGCGGCAATCAGTATTACCAGCTCAAATCCTTTTTCCCGGCGATCGCCAGCGATATCGCGTTTGTGGCGGAAAATGGTGCATGGATTATTGACCGTGATGAGGAGCTGTTTTGCGGTGCCTTTGAACGCTGCGATGTTGAAGCGGTAATCGGCACCCTGCAAAACGGCAACTATCCCGGCCTGCGTTACCTGCTGTGTGGTCGTAACAGCGCGTATTACTTCGACGGCATGGAAGAGAGCTGGCTGAAGAAGATGCGCCATTACTGTCACCGGCTGAAGCCGATTCATCATCTGGATGAGGTGCAGGATGACCGGCTGTTTAAGTTCGCGCTGAATCTCTCTGACGACTACATCGAGCCATTGATGGCGGATATTGAGCGACTGCACCAGGGACGCGTGGCCGCGACGTCAAGCGGTCATGGCTCGGTGGATCTGATCGTGCCGGGAAATCACAAAGCGCACGGTCTGGATCTGCTGGCAAAACGCTGGGGGATCACGCATGACCAGGTGCTGGCCTTTGGCGATGGCGGTAACGATCTGGAGATGCTGAAACAGTCCGGCTTCAGTTTTGCCATGGACAATGCGCCGCAGCGGGTGAAGCAGGCGGCACGTTATGCCGCGCCGTCTAATAATGAGCAGGGCGTGTTGCAGATCATTGAGCAGATGCTGGCAGGCGAGGGGCCTTTTGCCGCCCTGAGCCGCTGAGAATGAAGGCGCCAGGATAGCGCTGAGCTGTTGCATGACCTGCCAGCCTGGCAGGTCGAAAGGCCAGCGCGCCCCTGGATCACGCCGTGATTTGCCAGGCCTGCGCAATCATTGTCCGCATCTGTTCGCGGCTGTAATTCACCAGCGAATTTTTGCTGTTGGCACGCGCCAGAATCCACTCCACCTCAGTGCGGCTCAGCGACGGGCCATCCTGCCAGAATGGCGTGATAGCCTGCTGCTGCAGCCACTGTTTCAGAAACTGTGCCGGTGAATCTGTGGATTCGCTGAAGAGCTGCGGGTGCAGTTCCGCCATCAGCGTATGCTGCAGCGGTTGCTGGCTGTCAGACAGCAGATCCAGGAACGGAAACAGCAGGCGTCCGCACACTTCACCGTGATGGTACGGTTTAATCGCGCCCACTTCCCCGGCAATACCGTGGATCACCCCCAGACCCGCGCTGCTGAGAGTGACGCCCCCCAGCCACGATGCCATCATCATTGCTTCACGTGCCGCATCACCCGCCGCATCCTCGCGATTGAGTGCAGGCCACGCCTGAACAAACTGACGCAGACCGGTCAGCGCCAGCTGGCGGGTGAACAAGTTGCCTTTGCCGGAGAGATACGCTTCAAACAGGTGGGTAAAAGCATCGATGCCGCAGGTCGCCAGCACGTGATCAGGCGCGCCTTTCAGCAAATCCGGGTCAAGAATCGCTACCTCCGGCACAAAGACCGGATGACGCAGTGACGCTTTGATCTGAATATCCTGCTGGTCGGTTACTACCGCATTTTGCGTGACTTCGCTGCCGGTCCCGGCAGTCGTCGGGACCGCAATCAGCGGCAGCGTGATGGGCTGAACTGCGGTATCACCCACCTTCTCCAGATAGCGAGCGGTGGGCAGCGGGTGTTGGATCATGGCGCTAAAGGCTTTCGCCGCATCCAGCACGCTGCCTCCGCCAATCGCTAATACCCGATCAACATGACCACGCCAGCGGGCAACCCAGCCATCGATCTCAGCGGGCGAAGCTTCATGGCTGACAATTTCGTAGCCGAGGATGTGATCGTTGAGTTCAGCTTTTATCCGGGCATAGGCCGCCCCCTGGAGGAAAGATTGTCCGCAAAACAGCAGGGTAGGTTGTGGCCGGGCGGCCAGCAGCGGCACCAGTTTATCCAGACTGCCGCGGCCAAAGAGGGTTCGTTGATTACTGTACAGCTCACTCAGGTTCTCACTCACCAGCGCATCCTTTTTACATTTCGCTAAAATCTGAGTGTAACGAAAAGCGCGGCGCCAGCATGGGCAAACTTTCTGATAACACGCTGGCAAAAAGTTGATCATCTTCGCAAAACAGAAATTCACCGTCGGCAGGGTGGTGCTTTCCTGCGGATGTTACCCTTAACATGTTATCGGTAACAGCGTTTGTCGGGATGTGTAAGCATCTTACAGCGCACTGTTTTGTAGCCCTCAGGGGATCATGATAATAAACCGACACTGAATACCCTTCAGTGTGCAAGGTGGAGAAAACCTATGCCATTACTCTATGTGGCGATCGGCGTCGCGTTACTGCTGCTGCTGATGATTCGCTTTAAGCTTAATGGATTTATCGCGCTGATCCTGGTGGCGCTGGCGGTCGGTGTGATGCAGGGCATGCCGGTTAATAAAGTCATTACCTCAATCAAAGCGGGCGTGGGTGGCACGCTTGGCAGCCTCGCGCTGATCATGGGCTTTGGTGCCATGCTCGGTAAGTTGCTGGCCGATTGCGGCGGCGCGCAGCGTATTGCCACCACTCTGATTGAAAAATTCGGCACTAAGCATATTCAGTGGGCGCTGGTGCTGACCGGTTTTATCGTCGGCTTCGCGCTGTTCTACGAAGTTGGCTTTGTCCTGATGCTGCCGCTGGTGTTCAGCGTGGCGGCGTCTGCGCGTGTACCGCTTCTCTATGTCGGGGTACCGATGGCGGCGGCTCTTTCAGTGACGCACGGTTTTCTTCCGCCACACCCCGGCCCGACGGCTATTGCCACGCTGTTTAATGCTGACATGGGTAAAACGCTGCTGTTCGGTACGCTGCTGGGTATCCCTACGGTGATTCTGGCAGGTCCGGTTTATGCCCGTTTCCTGAAGAATATCGACAAACCGATTCCGCAGGGGCTTTACAACCCGAAAACCTTTACCGAAGCGGAAATGCCCAGCTTTGGCGTTAGCGTCTGGACGGCCCTGGTTCCGGTGGTGCTGATGGCGCTGCGTGCCGTGGCGGAGATGCTGTTGCCTAAAGGGCACGTACTGCTGCCCTATGCGGAGTTCTTTGGTGACCCGGTAATGGCAACGCTGATTGCGGTGCTGATTGCGATCTTCACCTTTGGTCTGAATCGCGGTCGTACGATGGAACAGGTGATGGACACCCTGACCGACTCGATTAAAATCATTGCCATGATGCTGCTGATCATTGGCGGTGGCGGTGCTTTCAAACAGGTGCTGGTGGACAGCGGCGTGGATAAATATATCGCCAGCATGATGCACTCTACCCAGCTCTCACCCATCTTTATGGCCTGGTCGATTGCTGCCGTGCTGCGTATTGCCCTGGGGTCTGCCACGGTAGCGGCGATTACCGCTGGTGGCATCGTGGCACCGTTGATTGTCACAAGTGGTGCCAGCCCGGAACTGATGGTGATCGCTGTGGGGTCCGGCAGCGTGATCTTCTCACACGTTAATGACCCTGGCTTCTGGCTGTTCAAAGAGTATTTCAACCTGACGATTGGCGAAACCATTCGCTCCTGGTCGGCACTGGAGACCATTATTTCGGTCTGTGGTCTGGTAGGTTGCCTGCTGCTCTCCTGGGCGATTTAACCTCTGGCCGCTGGCAGGCCTGCCAGCGGCACTCCGCTTTTGCTTCTCTCCAGCCCGTTTGCTTGTTTATCGCGGACGGCATCGTTGGCCATTTATTCACAGCCCATAACCACGACGATAAAAAGGGCCGCAAAGCGCGGCCCACAGGTCTGTAACCGTGTAAATCTGGCCCCTTAATGAGGTGGTTCAAATCCGGCTTTGACCATCTGTTCCCGCAGCGCACGCGCAATTTCACGGTTGCCGCCGGTGACCGGATAGATAACGTTGTTTACCACATCATCAAGATAGTGCTCGTCAAACTCCTGCATAGAGAGCTGCGTGCCGCCTTCATCGTTGATGGCGAAAGAACCTTTGATGTGGTTACCGCTGTTTTTTGCCTTGAGGCTGTAGCGGCCCATGCTGGTATTAATCGTGCTCATAAGATCTCCTCGCGACTCATTTTCAATCTCATCACTACTAAGGCATGCCTTACCGCCTGAATTTTAGCCAGGAGTAGTCTGTAAAACGAAGAAAGAGGGCCGGTAAAAAGTGGTGTTGCGATCGTTATCTCAGAACATAAATAAAAGCGAAATCTGCTGAACTTATGAGCAGTTGAACCCTGAGTGAAGCAGCATGACATATTTTTCTGTCTATACTGCTTACAGGAAAAATGTTTAATCAGTGAGGGGAAAAGGAAATGAAAATTATTCTGTGGATTATCGCGATCATATTCGTCGTGGGCTTGCTGACCCTGACAGGGGTGTTCAAACTGATTTTCTGATGTCATATTTTTTTAAAGCTTCAGCGACAGCGGGCACCTAATCAGGTGCCCGCGCTGTTTTCTGGCTGGCCAGCAGATAGTGCGTAATGGGATCTATCGGCGTATTGGGCAGCAGATCCTGCGACCCCAGCGGCTTTTTACAGCTTGCGCAGCAGGCACCATGAAAGTTGCGATCACCTTCTCTGTAATCAGTAAATATGAACCTGGCGCTTCCACACTGGGTACAGCGTATTTTCATCACCATCTTAGGTTTATCCTCCATTTCACTGAGCATTCACCCATGCCCGTCCCTGACATCTTAAGAAAAATTTATCTATTGCAGCGCAATATTATTCCGGCCTGCAGTGAGGAAAGTAGTGGCTTATCAGGTTAATTGTTTGTTGCCAAATGCGAATTTATTCTCTAAAAGGCAGTTCATTGATCCTGCTCAATGTTTATGGTTTTTTGTCTGACTTATCCGCGAATAGCCTGCTCTGACTGGGCTGAACAGCGCTCGGAATTAAATTTTCCCGAAAAAACCGGCTTCGGGGTGCGGAAAAAATGCGCTGTTGTGATCATTAAAAGGTCAGAATTACAGCGGTGCCCGGTAACGCCTGAAAAAACATGCGTGTTTCAGGTTTTTTACATGCCTGATAAAAGTGGAAAATAGTGCTGTTTTGCCAGCTAAAGTGTCAGGAAAAGCAGGTGCAACTCTTAATGAGATTTTTCTTTTTAACGTGAATGGCATATCTGTATGAAATAAAAAAGATATGCCTTTCCAGCGGGTTAGCGTGTGGGAACAGCCCCATCCGCGTTACCCGTTCAGGCGGGTTTCGCAAGTTGAAAAGCAGGAAAGTGTGATGGATGCACAGAAAGTCGATATTTATCACTTTTTCATCAAATCATGCTGGACAAATCCCTCCACAATTGCTGTACTAGACAGCGACACAGTTTAGTGTCCATTTTTCATGTAAAGGTAATATAGATGTCTAAGATCAAAGGTAACGTTAAGTGGTTTAATGAATCTAAAGGATTCGGTTTCATTACTCCTGAAGATGGCAGCAAAGATGTATTCGTACATTTCTCTGCAATCCAGAGCAACGGCTTCAAAACTCTGGCTGAAGGTCAGCGCGTAGAGTTTGAAATCACCGACGGTGCTAAAGGCCCATCTGCTGCTAACGTTATCAGTCTGTAAGTTAACAGTCAGAATTCTAAAAACCCGCCTTATGGCGGGTTTTTTTATGCCTGTCATCTGCACTTCATCCTCTTCATCGTACCCTCTGCATCGTCCCTGAGGCCGCACAAACTGCGCGGCGGCTCACAATAAATCCTCGTAACATATTCATAACAACCCGGCATACAGCTTTTTAGCGTGTGACGCTATATAACTGAGCGACAGAATCTGGTGAGTGAGGAGGCAGGATGAAGATACGTCAGGCGGAGTTAAAAGACAGTTTTGCGTTGAGTGCCCTGTTAAGCGAGTTAGGCTACGGCGGTACCGAAAGCTTTATTGAACAGCGCCTGGCACAGTTATGCAGCGATCCCAGTGAAGTATTGCTGGTGGCTGAACATGGCAGCCAGGTGCTGGGTTTCCTTTCCCTCCATTTTATCCCTCAGCTTGCCCTGGCCGGCGATTTCGCCCGCATCAGCTATTTCTGCATTGCAGAAGGTGAGCGCAGTAAAGGCGTCGGCCAGCAGCTGCTTCAGCACGCTGAAACGCTGGCTGCGCGTCATGGCTGCGACCGTATGGAAGTTCATTGCCATCAGTCACGTCTTAAGGCGAATCAGTTCTACGCTCGCGAAGGCTATACTGAGTCACCCTGTTATCTCATCAAAGATCTGCAAGTGGGTTAACTTCCCGACCAGAGTGACGACCCGCACGTCGGCGATATTTTTCCACAGTGCCTTCCTGAGGCTGGCGACAGAAATGATGACTGATCGCTGCATCCTGTGCCTGTCAGCACTTTCTGCTTTCACGGTGGCAACCGGACAGCAGAAACGGTTGCCGTGAGGGTTCGCTCTCTGGCGGACAGCAGGCCTCTGCAAACCGGTGGCACGCTGTCGAAGGTAAAGCCATACACAGGCCGCCAGCACTATTAAGCTGGGGGGGGGCGAGCATACATGAATAAGGACGATACGTTGCCGTGGCTGGCTAAGGATTTGCGGTGCATGACGCAGGAATGTCTGCTTTGCTGGCAGCACAATGGTTTTAGCGCCAATGAGAAGATGATGGCTCACGCCGAATACGGGCACTATCAGCAGGGGCTGATCCACCGATAACTGACGCCGGGAGTAATATTGCCGGCGCTGCAGGAGAAGAACAATGATGAAAGTGGCGTTAGGGCAATTTGCAGTGAGCCGTGAATGGCAGGAGAACGCTGATACCTGTCTGGACTTAATGCAGCGGGCGGCAGAAGGCGGCGCCGATTTGCTGGTGCTGCCGGAAGCGGTGCTGGCGCGCGATAATGCCGATCCCGATTTAGTGGTGAAGGCGGCGCAGCCACTGGATGGCCCTTTCCTCAGCCAGTTGCTGGCCACCAGTGAACACAATGCGCTGACTACCATAATGAGCGTTCATGTTCCCACCGGGCAGCATAAAGCGCTCAACGTGCTGGTGGCTATTCGTAAGGGTAAAATCATCGCCGCCTATGAAAAGCTGCATCTGTACGATGCCTTTGCGATGCAGGAGTCACAGCGGGTCAATCCGGGCCACATCATTCCGCCGCTGATTGACGTCGCGGGAATGACAGTCGGATTGATGACCTGCTATGACGTGCGCTTCCCGGAACTGGCGCGTCGGCTGGCGCTGGATGGTGCGCAAGTGCTGGTGCTCCCTGCTGCATGGGTAAAAGGTCCGCTTAAAGAGATGCACTGGGAGCTGTTGACCCGTGCCCGTGCGCTGGAGAACACCTGTTATATGGTGGCGGTAGGTGAGTGTGGTCCACGCAATATTGGTAATAGTCTGGTCGTCGATCCACTGGGCGTGGCGGTGGCAAATGCGGCTGAGTCTCCGGCACTGCTGTTTGCCGATCTTGATCCTGAGCGTATTGCCTATGCCCGCCGGGTATTACCGGTTCTTGAAAACCGGCGTTTTGAACGGCCTGAGCTGAAGTGATTGCCTGAACCGGGAAACACCACATATTCGCTACAGCAAAGATCTTACTCTGTTACAGATTCCAGTTGTCGTCACAGGCAAACTGCGCGTAAATAACAGTCACCGTGATTCAATAAAGTCGAAAGGTTAAATATGGAAGGTATCAGTATTGCCAAGCTGCTGATTATCGGTGCGCTTATCGTACTGCTTTTTGGTACCAACAAGTTGCGCTCACTGGGCGGCGATCTGGGCTCTGCAATCAAAGGCTTCAAGAAAGCCATGAAAGATGAAGATACCAGCGCAACCCGAACGACGGCAGAAGACGTGCCAGCAGAACGCGTCGTTCATAAAGATTAATCGGTTATTTGCTGCAAATAACTGTTACTTTTTATTTCAGGCACATCTAAAAAAACCAGGCTGTTTCCAGTCTGGTTTTTTGTTTTCACTCTTCTGACCGCAAAGGCTACTTATTTCACTTCTTCGCCTTTAGCCTGCATATCCGCATGATAGGAGGAGCGGACAAACGGACCGCACGCGGCATGGGTAAAGCCCATCGCCATCGCTTCTGCTTTCATCTCATCGAATTCGGCCGGGCTGACGTAGCGCTGAACCGGCAGGTGATGGCGGCTCGGCTGCAGATACTGTCCCAGCGTCAGCATGGTGACGCCGTGGCGACGCAGATCGCGCATTACCTCAACGATTTCGGCATTGGTTTCACCCAGGCCCACCATCAGACCCGATTTGGTCGGAACATCAGGATGAGCTTCTTTAAAACGCTCCAGCAGCTTCAGTGACCACTCGTAGTTCGCGCCTGGACGCACCTGACGGTAGACGCGCGGTACGTTTTCCAGGTTGTGGTTAAACACATCTGGTGGCGTCGCGGTGAGAATCTCCAGCGCACGATCCATACGGCCACGGAAGTCCGGCACCAGCGTTTCAATTTTAATGGTAGGATTTTTTTCACGAATCGCGCTGATGCAGTCGGCAAAGTGCTGAGCGCCGCCATCACGCAAATCATCGCGGTCCACCGAGGTGATCACCACGTAGCGCAGGCCCATATCGGCAATCGTCTGTGCCAGTTTTGCGGGTTCGTTGGCATCAGGCGCATTAGGACGGCCATGAGCCACATCGCAGAACGGACAACGACGGGTGCAGATTGCGCCAAGAATCATAAAGGTGGCGGTGCCGTGGTTAAAGCATTCGGCCAGGTTAGGGCAGGATGCCTCTTCACAGACCGAGTGCAGGCCGTTATTGCGCATCGCGGCTTTGATGCCCTGAATACGACTGGAGTCGGCTGGCAGCTTGATTTTCATCCATTCCGGCTTACGCAACATCTCCTGCCGTTCAACAGCCACGGTTTTTACCGGGATCAGCGCCATTTTGTCTGCGTCACGATATTTGACGCCGCGTTCCATCTGAATTGGTTTACTCATAAATCAGCAGGTTCCGGTCGGATTGCGATTTGAAAGCGTTCCCACTCAAACCGGGAAGGGGGCTTTCAACTTTATTTGAAAAAAGTGCAAAAATTATATCATCACATCGCCTGCGAAGCAGCCATAGTCAGCGCGGATACGTTACATATTTGTAAATTCGCATTCTGCGTTAAGGCTTAACAGGGAGTTCGCCTGCGATCCATTCAACATTTTCATAACCTGCCAGCCGCGCAAACGCACTGACCAGTGGGGAACGCACCTGCTCTGTGGTCACGTCGGGCTGAAAATGTTTCAACTGGGTCATGCTCATCCCGGCGTAACCACAGGGGTTGATGCGCAGAAAAGGAGATAAATCCATGGCAACATTCAGCGCCAGGCCGTGAAACGAGCAGCCTTTGCGAATGCGTAATCCCAGCGAGCAGATCTTCTCTTCACCGACATAGACGCCGGGTGCATCTGCGCGGGCGCGGGCGCTGACGCCGAACTCTGCCAGAGTGGCGATCACCGTCTCTTCCAGAATAGTCACCAGCTGGCGCACGCCGAGCTTACGGCGTTTTACATCAATCAGGACATACATGACCTGTTGTCCCGGCCCGTGATAGGTGACCTGACCGCCACGATCGCTCTGCACCACGGGAATATCGCCTGGCATCAGAAGATGTTCTGCTTTTCCCGCCTGACCCTGAGTAAAGACCGGAGGATGTTCGACCAGCCAGATTTCATCACGACTCTGGTCGTCGCGCTGGTCAGTATACTGGTGCATGGCGTCGGAGACAGGTTGCCAGTCACGCAGACCGGACTGACGGACAAAGAGGGTTTCAACTGACAAAGCGATAGCCCGCTAAAGGAAAAACGCTGAGGATAACGTCGGCAAACCGTCAGGCAGAGGCGCCTTGCCGACCCGTAAATTACAGTACCATCCGCACAATTTCGATCTGGCCCAGCTCTTCGTACAGGCGTTCGACCTGCTCGATGTGAGTGGCGTTGATAGTGATGTTTACGGAGTGATAGTTGCCTTTGCTGCTCGGCTTAACTTCAGGGCTGTAATCGCCGGGCGCATGACGTTGCACCACTTCAACCACTTGATCAACCAGCTCCGGTTGCGCCAGACCCATTACTTTGTAGGTAAACGGGGTAGGAAATTCGAGCAGCTCATTCAGTTTGGTTTTCATATTAACTCCGGTGCATAAAAAACAGGCTCCCGCCTGAGCGGGAGCATCATAATATCTGGTAATGGGGACGAAAGGGTGATTTTTCAATCACCCTTTACGCTTAACCGAACCAGTGATGGAACATCAGTTTGATGTAATCCACGATACGGCCAAAGAAACCACCCTCAGAGATTTCGTTCAGCACCACCAGTGGACGCTGTTCGATAGTCTTGCCATCCAGCTGGAAGTTGATGCTGCCGACAACCTGGTTTTTCTTCAGTGGGGCATGCAGTTCCGTGTTGGTCAGCACATAGCTGGCTTTCAGATCTTTCATACGGCCACGTGGAATGGTCAGGTAAGCATCTTTTTCCACGCCCAGCTGCACACGGTCATTATCACCGAACCAGACCGGCTCAGAGGCGAACTCTTTACCCGCTTTCAGTGGCGCAACGGTTTCAAAGAAACGGAAGCCCCAGGTGAGCAGTTTTTTGCTCTCGGTTTCACGGCCTTTAAAGGTATGACCGCCCATGACGGCAGAAATCAGGCGCATCTGGCCTTCAGTCGCGGACGCCACCAGGTTGTAACCGGCAGAGTTAGTGTGGCCGGTTTTAATACCGTCCACATTCAGGTTGGTATCCCACAGCAGACCGTTACGGTTCATCTGACGGATGTTGTTGAAGGTGAACTCTTTCTCTTTATAGACAGCGTACTCTTCCGGCACGTCGCGGATCAGCGCCTGACCGATCAACGCCATGTCGCGCGCGGAGCTGTACTGACCTTCAGCGTCCAGGCCATGCACTGTCCCGAAATGGGTATTCTGCAGGCCAATCGCTTTGACGTAGTTGTTCATCAGATTAACGAACGCATCCTGGCTGCCGGCGACATAGTCAGCCATCGCAACACAGGCGTCATTACCCGACTGCAGTACAATTCCACGAGTCAGCTGAGAGACCGGTACGCGGTCGCCTGGCTTCAGGAACATCAGGGAGGAACCTTTGAACACCGGGTTGCCGGTCGCCCAGGCATCCGGACCCACAGTGACCATATCGTCCTGATGAATTTTGCCCGCTTTCACGGCCTGACCAATGACATAGCTGGTCATCATCTTGGTCAGACTGGCAGGATCGCGGCGTGCATCGGCGTTTTTCTCTGCCAGCACTTTACCCGAGTTGTAGTCGATAAGGACATACGCTTCGGCATCAATGTCCGGCACGCCCGGAATCATGGTCTTGAGATTGACGTCATCAGCAATAGCAGCATGGCTGAGAGAGAAAGCGATCAGTGATCCCACTGTCAGGCGTTTCAGCAAACGAGATGATTTCAGCGTGTTCATGTGTAGGACTACAACATCCGTGAGTTTGAGGTTAAAAATGTCACTCATCATACCCAATGCCAGTGAGTCTGGCACCGGGCGTGATGATTGGGTTGTTAGCAGACGTAACGTGTCGCTGTCTGAGAAACCGATCAGCGACGCGTATTAGTAATAAATGAGGCTGTCTGGCCTTCACTGCTCAGGCGCTGTTGCAGCGCAGCCGCTTCGGCACGGGAGCTGTAACCGCCGAGCTGAACGCGATAAACGTTGTTGCCCGCGTCTTCGACCTTGCCGGGCACACCATAACGCTGGCTCAGGCTTTTCATCATCTGCTGAGCACGCGCCGGGTCATTCAGTGCACCAACCTGCACGACATAGCCGGCTGCGGCACCACTGCTGGCTGCCGGCGCGGCGCTGGCGGCGACCGGAGTAGCACTGCTGGCGACCGGTGCAGTGACGGGCGCCGTGGTGGATGGTTCATTACCTTCCAGCACGCCGTTCGCTAATGGCTGAGGTGCGCCAAGAAAGCCGCTGCTCTGTACCGGCGCGCCCATGTTGTCACCGCCCTGCAGCGTGCTGTTACTGATGGCTTCTACGTTTTGGGCAGGGGGTTCAGCGTTTGCGGCGCTGCCGCCATTCATCACCGCACCCCCACTCAGGTCCGGACGGGCAGGCAGTGAGTAGCTCTGTTTGGCTACCACAGTTCCGATGGTGCCTGGGCCAGAGAGCGTACCGTCGGGAGCCACCTTGATATAGTCGACCCGCACCCGTGAATTATTGGAAATGTTCAGTCGGTCACCGGCTGCCCGCGACAGGTCGATAATGCGTCCTGGCGTGTAAGGGCCGCGATCGTTAACGCGCACCACAATCTGACGACCGTTCGCGATATTGGTTACGCGCACATACCCCGGGAGCGGCAGAGTAGGGTGGGCGGCCGTCAGCGCATCGGGATCGTAGGCTTCGCCGGTAGCGGTTCGGTTGCCCTGCGCCTCTTCGCCGTACCAGGTGGCCAGGCCGACTTCGCTGTAGTTCGACGGATCTTTGATGATGCGATAGTTTTTGCCGTTAACGCTGTAATCCTGGCTGGTGCCCGGATTGATCGGCTCATAACGAGGCTCAACGCCTGGAATCTCTACTACCGGCCCATTGTAAGCCGGTTGCGGCGGCGCCGTATTTTGGGGTTCGGGCGTGGTACAGGCCGCCAGAACCAGTGATGCCAGTGCAACGCCAAGCCATTCCTTACGCATCTGCAGCCTCTTAGACACTTTTAGATAACATTTTTCGGTGAGTGTGGATCGACATCACAATGCCGAATCCCGCCATAAGCACGATAAGCGCGGAGCCGCCATAACTGACCAGCGGCAGCGGCACGCCAACTACCGGTAAGATACCACTAACCATGCCAATGTTAACGAAAACATAAACGAATAAAATCAGCATTAAACCGCCCGCCATGACGCGGCCAAAGGTGGTCTGCGCGCGGGCTGCTACCACCAGTCCCCGCATGATCAGCAGAAGATAGAGGGCCAGCAGCAGCAGTACGCCGACCAGCCCTAACTCTTCGGCCAGAACCGCGAAGATAAAGTCAGTATGACGTTCCGGCAAAAACTCCAGCTGAGACTGGGTGCCCTGTAGCCAGCCCTTGCCGCGCAGTCCGCCCGACCCGATGGCGATTTTCGACTGGATAATGTGATAACCCGCGCCCAGCGGATCCGTTTCCGGGTCGAGCAGCATCATGACGCGGTCACGCTGATAGTCGTGCATCAGGAAGAACCACAGAATCGGGATAAACGCGGCGACCAACAGTACCGCCACGCTAATCAGTTTCCAGCTCATCCCTGAGAGGAACAGCACAAACAGGCCTGAGGCGGCAATCAGAATCGAGGTGCCGAGATCGGGCTGTGCGGCCACCAGCAGGGTAGGCAGGAAGATCAGAATCAGTGCAATACCGGTATTTTTCAGCGTCGGCGGACAGACATCGCGATTAATAAAGCGCGCCACCATCAGTGGCACCGCGATTTTGGCAATCTCAGAAGGCTGAAAGCGAACAAAGCCAAGATCGAGCCAGCGCTGTGCGCCTTTACTGATCTGACCAAAAGCATCCACCGCCACCAGCAGAATGACGCAGACAATATAGAGATAGGGTGCCCAGCCTTCATAAACGCGCGGCGGCACCTGCGCCAGCACAATCATGATGACCAGACCCATCGCGATCTGACCGAGTTTACGCTCCATCATGCCGGGATCCTGTCCGCTGGCACTCCAGATCACCACGGCGCTGTAAGTCAGCAGCGCGAGAATGATCAGCATAAACATCGGATCGATGTGGATGCGCATCCAGATCGATCGTTTCTGCGGACTATCTTGCATCGACATGTTTATTCACCTTCATAACCGGGCGGCACAGGGGCGGCGTCCGGCAGAACTGTATTGTTATCACCCAACATAATGTGATCCAGAATCTGGCGCATCACGGTGCCGACAGCCGGACCGGCGCCACCGTTCTCCAGAATGATGGTCACAGCCACCCGAGGTTTGTCATAAGGGGCAAACGCGGTCATTAATTTATGGTCGCGCAATCGTTCAGCAATTCTATGGGCGTTATAGGTTTCGTTCTCTTTCAGGCCAAAAACCTGTGCCGTACCGGATTTGGCGGCGATTTTATAAGGGGCATCAGCAAAGCTTTTGTGCGCGGTGCCGTTGGGGCGATTCGCCACGCCGTACATGCCATCTTTGGCGATTTCCCAGTAGCCGGAATGGATATCACCAATCGGGGCCCCAGGCGGCTGGCGATAGGGCACCAGAGTTCGGCCTTCGCGGGTGGCGCGCAGCATGTGTGGCACCTTGACGACGCCATCGTTGATCAGAATCATCATCGCTTTGTTCATCTGCAGCGGGGTCGCCGTCCAGTAACCCTGGCCGATTCCCACCGGAATGGTGTCACCCTGATACCACGGCTTTTTAAAGCGCTTCTGCTTCCACTCGCGGGTCGGCATGTTACCGGCGCTCTCCTGCGGTAAGTCAATGCCGGTACGGCTGCCGTAACCAAATTTATTCATCCATTCTGACAGGCGGTCAATACCCATGTCGTAGGCGACCTGATAGAAGAAGGTATCGGCAGACTCCTCCAGCGCTTTGGTGACGTTAAGACGACCATGACCCCACTTTTTCCAGTCGCGGAAGCGCTTCTCTGAACCGGGAAGCTGCCACCAGCCAGGATCAAACAGGCTGGTATTACGGTTAATCACGCCAGCACTCAGCGCAGAAACTGCTACATAGGGTTTAACCGTCGAGGCCGGTGGATAAGCCGCCTGAATTGCACGGTTATAGAGAGGGCGATTTTCATCTTCCAGCAGGCCGCGATAATCCTTGCTGGAAATACCGTCGACAAATAAGTTTGCATCGTAACTGGGTGTGGAGACCATGGCGAGAATTTCGCCGGTGCGCGGATCGCTGACGACAACAGCGGCGCGACTGCCCGCCAGCAGGGTCTCGACATACTGCTGCAGTTTGAGATCGATAGTCAGATAGATATCACGGCCTGCCTGAGGTGACTCCTCATGCAGCTGGCGAATGACACGGCCACGGTTGTTGACCTCAACCTCTTCAAAGCCCGTTTTGCCATGCAGCAGACTTTCGTAATACGCTTCGATGCCCAGCTTGCCGATATCGTGCGTCGCGGCGTAGTTAGGCCATATGCCTTCTTTGTCGAGGCGTGCAACGTCACGATCGTTAATTTTTGAGACGTAACCGACCACATGCGTTAGCGTGGCACCGTAGGGGTAGTAGCGGCGCTGATAACCTTTAACTTCCACGCCGGGAAAGCGGTACTGATTGACCGCAAAGCGTGCCACCTGAACTTCATTCAGACCGGTTTTAACCGGAATGGAGGTAAAGCGACGCGAGCGTTTTCGCTCTTTCTGGAAGTTTTCCAGGTCTTCGTCCGTCAGCTCAAGCACCGGGCGTAAGTTTTCCAGCGTCTGCTGCAGGTTATCGACTTTCTCCGGCACCAGTTCTGCCTGATAGATGGTGCGGTTCAGTGCGAGCGGCGTGCCGGTGCGATCGTAAATAATGCCGCGGCTGGGTGCGACAGGCACCAGTTTAATGCGGTTCTGATTGGAGCGGGTGCTGTAATCATCGAAGCGAAGAATCTGCAGGTGGTATAGGTTAACCACCAGGATTGAAGAGAGCAGTAAGATACCGACGAAGGCGATGAACGCCCGACGGACAAAGAGTTTCTGTTCGGCGCTGTAATCGCGAAAGGCGTTGCTTTGTAATTTCATCCGCTACTTGTCATGTCTGATGTGGGCTGATCGGTCATTCACGATGATAAGGATGATTAGTCGTTATACTCCAGGCCCGATACAGACTTTCGGCCACCAGCACGCGCACCAGCGGATGAGGCAACGTCAATGCTGACAGTGACCAGCTCTGCTCTGCCGCCGCTTTACAGGCGGGGGCCAGGCCTTCAGGCCCGCCGATCAGCAGGCTGACATCGCGACCATCCAGCTTCCAGCGTTCAAGCTGCTGCGCCAGCTGCGGGGTTTCCCACGGTTGACCCGGAATATCCAGCGTGACGATGCGATTGCCTTTGCCGACCGCCGCTAACATCGCTTCACCCTCTTTTTCAAGGATGCGTTTGATATCAGCATTTTTGCCGCGTTTACCTGCGGTCACTTCGGTCAGCTCAAACGGCATATCTTTCGGGAAGCGGCGCAAATACTCCATGAAACCGGTCTGCACCCAGTCGGGCATTTTTGTGCCGACGGCAACAAGTTGCAGTTTCACCGATTAGCTCCAGAGTTTTTCCAGCTCATACAGCTGGCGACTCTCTTCCTGCATCACATGTACGATGACATCACCCAGATCAACCACAACCCAGTCTGCCGCGCTTTTACCTTCAATGCCTAATGGCATCAGGCCTGCTAAACGGGACTCCTGCTCAACGTGTTCTGCGATCGACGTCACATGACGCGTGGAGGTGCCGGTGCAGATGATCATGAAATCGGTGATGCTGGATTTGCCCTGAACGTCGATGGTGACAATGTCCTGGCCTTTGAGATCATCAATCTTATCAATAACGAACTCTTGGAGTGCTTTACCTTGCAAAAGGTTCCCCTTGGAATCTGGTGGTATCGGGCCGGCTGTAAGCCCGGAGAGTGCAGCCAAAAATTTAAGCGGCGCAGTATAGCATGCCCGGATCAGTCGCGATATAAGCCTTCGCGGTCGATATAGTCGATCACCGCCGCAGGCAACAGGTCGTCGCAGGGCTGGTTCTGATGGCGACGGCGGCGAATTTCGGTCGCCGAAATGTCATAGAGTGGGGTTTCCGCCAGCCAGATATGGCCTGCGGGCTGCTGATGCAGCTGCCGGATATCCTGAGCGAGATGCTGATTAAGCCAGTGCTGCATCTCCGGCGAGTCGAACCGGGTCGCATAGCCGGGACGCTGGCATACCAGCAGATGGCAGAGTGACAACAGATCCTGCCAGCGATGCCATTTCGATAAGCTCAGCAGGGAATCCTGACCGATGATAAAAGCCAGCGGCTGCGCTGCACCGCGTTCGGCGCGCCAGGCTTCCAGGGTGGTTACGGTCCAGGAGGGCGTGTCGCGTTCCAGCTCCCGGGTATCAATCTCAAACAGCGGTAAGTCACGGATAGCACAGCGCAGCATAGCAACCCGCTGGGTCGCGCTGGCTTCCGGTTGTGGACGATGCGGTGGCACATTGTTGGGCAGCAGCGTCACACGCTGTAAGCTGGTCTGTTGAGCCAGTGCTTCGACCGGGCGCAGATGGCCAAAATGAATCGGATCGAAGGTGCCACCAAACAGCGCGTGTAACTCAGACATGGGCAAAACTCGTCGGAAAAGCACGACTGCTGAGCAGCAGTGTCAGGGTCTGTAACTGCGGCCATACCGGCTGCCCATAATCCTGCTTCAGGGTGATCTCAATCTGACTGAGCAGATGAATCGCGCGTTGAAGACGCGTGGCGTCCAGGCGTTGCAGTGCGTCAGTGAACAGCGCGCGGCGGTTCTGCCAGATACGCTGTTGATCCATCAGCGTACGCAACGGCTGCTGCGCCTGATGGCGATGCAGATGCAGCAGCGTCAGCAGATCGCGCTGTAGCGTACGCAGCAGAATCACGACTTCGCTCTCTTCTTTCTCCAGCTGATGCAGGATGTGCAGCGCGCGACGGCTCTTACCCGCCAGCAGAGCATCGACCCAGTGGAACGGTGTGAAGTGAGCCGCATCGCTGACCGCCTCTTCAACCCGGGGCAGGGTCAGCTTGCCGTCAGGCCACTGCAGCGAGAGACGCTCCAGCGCCTGGGCCAGCGCCAGCAGATTGCCTTCATAGCAGTAACACAACAGCTGCACGGCCGCGTCATCGACCGAGAGTTTCAGCGCCTGAGCCCGATTCGCGACCCAGCGTGGCAGTTGTGCCTGTTCGGGCGTCTGGCAGGGCACGAAAACTGCGGAGGCGGACAGGGCTTTAAACCATGCACTGTTTTCCTGCGCGCGGGTCAGCTTTGGCATCCGGCAGATCAGCAGAATATCGGCATGCAGCAGCTGCGACAGCTTAACCAACTGCTCGGCCATTGCGGCATTGGGGCCATTCTCGGGGAATTGCAGCGTCATCGTCTGACGCTGGGCAAACAGACTCAGTGACTGGCAACTGACAAACAGGCTCTCCCAGTCGGTCTGGGCGTCCAGCGTAAAACTAAAATGTTCTTCAAATTGCTGCGCGGTTGCGGCGGCACGGATGGCATCCGCACTCTCCTGCAACAGCAGCGGTTCGTTTCCGGCTAACAGATAACAGGCGCGCAGCCCCTCACGGAGCTGCGCGCTGAGTTGCTCAGGATAAATCCTGATCATTGCAGGCTGGTAGCAGAGGAAGAGGGTGCTTCCTGTGAACCCTGACCCGGAACCGGAATCACTGACGCCGGTAAGGTCTCTTTATTGTTGATCTGTGCAGCATGCACGGTCAGCAGCTTACGTACCAGCTGTTCGGCAGCACGCTGACGCATCTCCTGCGTAATCAGATCCTGCTCGGCATCTTTTGCCAGCGCAGCATTCGGGTTATCGAAGAATGAACGATAAACCGTGGTGCTGATTGGGTAGATTCCTTTGCCCGGCAACAGGACCTGCGCCGTCAGCGTCATGACCAGCTGATACTCAGCAGAGGTGCCGCTGATAAAGACCGATGCGGTGTTACGTCCCGACACTTCAGGACCCAGACGCAGCGTCGGAATATCGGTGCGCTTCTGTTTAGTGTCTTCAACAATAGTGACATCGTTGATACGCAGTTGCTGGCGCACAGTACGCGCCAGCGGTCCATAAGGATCGCCGGTTGAAACAATCAGGGTTTTCAGTTCGCTGGGCACCTGTGTGGTGCCGCGCGGATGAAAACCGCAGCCAGCGGTGATAACCACCGCCAGCATGACAAACAGCCTGATAATCGGATGTCGCACAGTTCCTCCTGAACTTAACCTACGACCAGGTTAAGCAGTTTGCCCGGTACATAAATGACTTTACGGATAGTCACGCCGTCCAGATACTTCGCCACCAGATGCTCCTGAGCCGCGCGTGCCTGAACCTGTTCCTGCGTTGCCTCGGCGGGTACGGTAATTTTGCCACGCACTTTACCGTTCACCTGCACCACGACCAGCAGTGAATCTTCAACCATAGCGGCTTCATCAGCCACCGGCCAGCTCGCTTCATCGATGGTGCCTTCGCCACCCAGCGTCTGCCACAGAACATAGCAGGCGTGCGGGGTAAACGGATAGAGAAGACGGACGATAGCCAGCAGTGCTTCCTGCATCAGAGCGCGATCCTGCTCGCTTTCCTGCGGGGCACGCGCCAGTTTGTTCATCAGCTCCATAATCGCTGCAATGGCGGTGTTAAAAGTCTGACGACGGCCAATATCATCCGCCACTTTGGCGATGGTTTTGTGCAGGTCACGACGCAGCGATTTCTGCTCGTCATTCAGGCTATCCACATCCAGCGCCACGGTCGCACCCTGTGAGGTGTGCTCGTAGACCAGCTTCCAGACACGCTTCAGGAAGCGGTTCGCTCCTTCAACGCCCGATTCCTGCCACTCCAGCGTCATATCGGCCGGTGAAGCAAACATCATGAACAGACGCACGGTATCCGCGCCGTAACGCTCAACCATCAGCTGTGGGTCGATGCCATTGTTTTTCGACTTCGACATTTTACTCATGCCCGCATAAATCACCTCGCGGCCCTGCGTATCGGTGGCTTTTACAATGCGGCCTTTCTCATCACGCTCAACCTCAACGTCAACCGGTGAAACCCAGTTACGCTCGCCGTTGTTACCGAGATAGTAGAAGGCATCAGCCAGCACCATGCCCTGGCACAGCAGACGTTTGGCTGGTTCATTCGAGTTGACCAGGCCCGCGTCACGCAGCAGCTTGTGGAAGAAGCGGAAATACATCAGGTGCATGATGGCGTGTTCAATACCCCCCACATACTGATCGACCGGCAGCCAGTAGTTTGCGGCGGCCGGATCCAGCATGCCTTCCTTGTAGCTGGCGCAGGTATAGCGCGCGTAGTACCAGGAGGACTCCATGAAGGTGTCAAAGGTGTCGGTTTCACGCAGAGCAGACTGGCCATTTACGGTGGTCTTCGCCCACTCCGGATCCGCTTTGATCGGGCTGGTAATGCCATCCATTACCACATCTTCCGGCAGGATCACCGGCAGCTGGTCTTCAGGTGTCGGCATTACGGTGCCATCTTCCAGCGTGACCATTGGGATCGGTGCACCCCAGTAACGCTGACGGGAAACACCCCAGTCGCGCAGACGGTAGTTCACTTTACGAACGCCCACGCCTTTTGCCGCCAGAGAATCTGCAATGGCGGTAAACCCTGCGGCGTGATCCAGACCGTTGAACTCACCTGAATTAAACAGCGCGCCTTTGTCGGTCATTGCCGCAACGCTGACGTCAGGAATAGAGCCATCCAGGTTGAGTACTACCGGCTTGATCGCCAGATCGTATTTAGTGGCAAATTCCCAGTCGCGCTGGTCGTGCGCCGGGACCGCCATGACGGCACCGGTGCCATATTCCATCAGCACGAAGTTAGCGACCCAGACCGGGAGAAGCTCGCCGGTCAGCGGATGAATAACAGACAGGCCGGTCGCCATGCCTTTCTTCTCCATGGTCGCCATATCGGCTTCGGCCACTTTGGTATTGCGGCATTCAGCGATAAAGTCAGCCAGTGCCGGGTTATTCACCGACGCCTGGGTTGCCAGCGGATGACCCGCCGCAACGGCAACATAGGTTGCGCCGATAAAGGTATCCGGGCGGGTGGTATAGACGGTAACTTTCTCTTCGCTGCCAGCAACGTCGAAAGTGATTTCGACGCCTTCAGAACGGCCAATCCAGTTACGCTGCATGGTTTTGACCTGCTCAGGCCACTCTTCCAGCGTATCCAGATCGTTCAGCAGCTCTTCCGCATAATCGGTGATTTTGATAAACCACTGAGGGATCTCTTTGCGCTCAACTTTGGTGTCACAGCGCCAGCAGCAGCCATCGATCACCTGCTCGTTCGCCAGCACCGTCTGATCGTTCGGACACCAGTTGACGGCAGAGGTCTTTTTATAGACCAGACCTTTTTCATACAGTTTGGTGAAGAACCACTGTTCCCAGCGATAGTACTCTGGCTGGCAGGTCGCCAGTTCACGACTCCAGTCATAGCCAAAGCCCAGCAATTTAAGCTGGTTTTTCATGTAGGCGATGTTGTCGTATGTCCAGGGGGCCGGTGCGGTGTTATTTTTAACCGCAGCGCCTTCCGCAGGCAGGCCGAAAGCATCCCAGCCAATCGGCTGTAGTACGTTTTTGCCGAGCATACGCTGATAACGCGCGATTACGTCGCCGATGGTGTAGTTACGAACGTGGCCCATATGCAGGCGGCCAGAAGGATAGGGCAACATGGAGAGGCAATAGTATTTCTCTTTACCTTCCTGCTCAGTCACTTTAAACGTTTCGTTTTCATCCCAGTGTTGCTGCACACGGGATTCAATCTCTTCCGGGCGGTATTGCTCTTGCATGGCTGCCTGTGGTCCTTTATGAATAACATTTTTCGGGCTCTACGATCCGCATAGCATACCCATAAGGCCGCGTATCAACAACACTTCCCACTTTTGCTGGCACGATTTCTGCTGAAAGCGACAGCCTCTTCACCCTTTTGTAATTCACTGTACAGACGACACGGCAAAAGTCGCATTGCGACTAAACTTAATTCAGCGAGGGTCTGCATAAAGGAGAATAAAATGAATAAAGTAGCTCAGGAATATCGCGAGTCGTTAGCCGTACTGACCGAACGTCTCCGTCAGGGCGATCGGAACCTTGATGAGCTGATTGCCGGGCGACGCAGCCAGTTACGGGTTCGCGATGATATGACGGAAGAAGAGATTGATCAGGCGCTTAGCTCGGTGCGCCGTGATTTAGGCGAATTTGCACGCAGTTATACCGATGTGGAGGAGCCGCTGGCGGATTCACTGTTTATGCGCATTATTCGCGAGAGCGTCTGGAAAGAGCTGGCGGATATCACCGATAAAAGTCAGCTGGAGTGGCGCGAAGTTTTTCAGGATCTGCATCATCACGGTGTATATCAGAGCGGCGAAGTGGTGGGGCTGGGCAATCTGGTATGTGAGAAGTGTCAGTTTACCCGGGCGATCTATACGCCGGAAACCCTGTCGCGCTGTCCGGAATGCGGCAATGACCAGTTTCAGCGTCAGCCTTTTGAACCCTGATAATAAAACCTGTGCGGGCCACTCTGCGTGACCCGCACAGGTTGTTTAGTGCAGAATTTTAGCGAGGAAATCTTTCGCGCGGTCAGACTGTGGATTATTAAAGAAGTCATCTTTGTTGGTGTCTTCGATAATTTTCCCTTCATCCATGAAGATCACACGATTGGCGACTTTACGGGCGAAGCCCATCTCGTGTGTCACCACCATCATCGTCATCCCCTCCTGTGCCAGTTCAACCATCACATCCAGCACTTCGTTGATCATTTCCGGATCCAGCGCGGACGTTGGTTCATCAAACAGCATCGCGATGGGGTCCATGCAGAGCGCACGCGCAATGGCTACACGCTGCTGCTGCCCGCCAGAGAGCTGGCCAGGGAACTTGTCGGCATGGGCTGAGAGACCCACACGCTTCAGCAGCTTCAGTCCTTTATCGCGGGCTGCTGCCTTGTCACGCTTCAGCACTTTCACCTGCGCCAGCACCAGATTGTTGATAATGCTCAGATGCGGGAACAGCTCGAAGTGCTGGAACACCATACCGACCTGACTGCGAAGCTGCGCAAGGTTGGTTTTTTTGTTGTTCACCTCGGTGCCGTTGACCGCAATCACACCCTGCTGAACCGGCTCGAGTCCGTTCACCGTTTTGATCAGCGTTGATTTACCGGAGCCGGACGGCCCGCAGACCACCACTACCTCACCGGTTTTGACCTCGGTTGAGCAGTCGGTCAGCACCTGAAAGTGACCATACCACTTAGAAACATTTTTCAGGCTAATCATTTAAACCGTCCTTTTTCTTTTCAGATAGCTGACCAACAGCGATGCGCTCAGGCTGATAACGAAGTAGACCAGACCTGCAAACAGAACCATTTCAACCTGGGTGCCGTCGCGCTCACCAATGGTGGACGCGGTACGGAAGAAGTCCGCCAGGCTTAAGACATAGACCAGCGAGGTATCCTGGAACAGTACGATACCCTGCGTCAGTAACAGCGGAACCATGGCGCGGAACGCCTGCGGCAGGATGATCAGGCGCATTGCCTGCCACTGTGTCATACCCAGCGCCAGCGCGGCATTGCCCTGTCCACGCGAAATACTGATGATGCCGGCACGAATGATTTCGGAGTAGTAGGCCGCTTCAAACAGCGAAAAGGCAACCATGGCGGAAATCAGCCGGATATCGGTTTTCGGCGACAGGCCCAGGACCTGCTGCAGGAAACTCGGCACCACCAGATAGAACCACAGCAGCACCATGACCAGCGGCACCGAACGGAACAGGTTGACGTAGATTTTGGCGAACCAGCTGACGGGCTTAAAGCTCGACAGACGCATCACCGCCAGCAGGGTTCCCCACAAAATACCGAAAACCACGGCAGTAATGGTGATCTTGAAGGTAATCACTAAGCCGTTAAGCAGGTAGGGCAGGCTGGGTGTAATCGAACTCCAGTCAAAGTCGTACATTACTTGCCTCCCGCATTGCCTGGCAGCCGGACTTTACGCTCGACCAGACTCATCAACAGCATAATCACCAGGTTAATCGCGACATAGGCCAGCGTAATGGCGGTAAAGGATTCATAGGCGTGAGCAGAATAGTCGAGCAGTTTGCCCGCCTGCGCCGCCATATCGACCAGACCGATGGTGGAGGCGATAGCGGAGTTCTTTACCAGGTTCAGCATTTCCGAGGTCATCGGCGGAACAATCACACGATACGCATTCGGCAGCAGGACATAGCGATAGGTCTGCGGCAGGGTTAATCCCATCGCCAGACCGGCATTTTTCTGTCCTGTCGGCAGTGACTGAATGGCTGCGCGCACCTGCTCGCAGACGCGGGCGGCGGTAAAAAGGCCAAGACAGATCATTGAAGAGAGGAAGAACTGAATGTTGGGGTCCAGCTCAGACTTAAACCACATGCCGAGCTTTTCGCCCACCAGTTCGGGCGCCACCAGATACCAGAAGAAGAACTGGACGATCAGCGGGATGTTACGAAACAGTTCCACATAGCAGGTGCCAATGGTCGACAGCAGGCGATTAGGCACGGTGCGCAGAATGCCGAAAAATGAACCCACGCAGAAGGCGATAATCCAGGCGCAGCAGGAGACGGCTATCGTCACCTGAAAACCGGACCACAGCCAGCCGAGGTAGGTTGTGTTACCGAACGGGGCCTGTTCGAGGAAAATGCCCCAGTTCCAATCGATACCCATAACGAGCTCCGGAAAAAAAGGGTAGCTAAGCTACCCTGAAGATTGATGAACGGCGTTTTATTTCCTGACTCAGGGGAACGACCCGTGTCAGTCTGTCTGTCCATGCCGCGGTTTCAGCAATCGAGAGGGCAGCCAGGCTGCCCTTGTTATACCCGCCGTCTTTCAGGCTGCATTTTTGTTGGCCAGGTTCACTCATCCAAATGACTTACCTGAGTAAGCTCACCGGGATGCATTCTCTTGCCGTCTCAATGCAATCTGAGATCCATTGGGTATTTTTTTGTTAATTCAGTGCTTTGTCATTTGGCGTTTTGAACAGGGCTTTCATGTCATCAGAGAGTTCAAAGTTCATGTTCAGATTCTTTGGCGGAATCGGCTGTTTAAACCAGGTATCGAACCATTTTTCTGCCTGGCCAGAGGTCTGGGCTTTAGCAATAGTTTCATCGACCAGCGCTTTAAACTGCGGATCATCTTTACGCAGCATGCAGCCATAGGCCTCTTTTGACTGCGGCGTACCTAAGATTTCCCAGTTATCTGGCTTTTTAGCTTTGGCGCGTTCGCCAGCCAGCAGAGCATCATCCATCATGAAAGCCACGGCACGACCGGTTTCCAGCGTACGGAAAGAGTCACCGTGATCTTTGGCGCTGATGATGCGCATATCCAGTTTCTGTTCGTCGTTGAGTTTATGAAGCAGCACTTCAGAGGTGGTTCCTGAAGTCACCACCACCGTTTTGCCTTTCAGATCAGCGAAATCTTTGATCGGGCCATCTTTCTTAACCAGCAGACGGGTGCCGATGACAAAAATGGTGTCAGAGAACGCGGCCTGTTTCTGGCGCTCAAGGTTGTTGGTGGTAGAGCCACACTCATAATCGTAGGTGCCGTTTTGCAGCAGCGGAATACGGTTTTGTGAGGTGATCGGGATCATTTTGACCTGCAAATCCGGCTTGTTCAGCTTCGCTTTGATGGCTTCCACGATGGCGTTTGAGTAAGCCTGTGAATAGCCGACGACTTTTTGCTGGTTGTCATAGTAAGAAAAGGGAACTGATGATTCGCGATGCCCGACCACAATGACGCCGTTGTCATTGATCTTCTTCAGGGTGCCGCTGAGATCTTCCGCCTGGGCCGCTCCCGCCGCTGCGCTGATCAGCAGAAGAGATAATGCCACTTTGCGTAGTTGCATGTTCCAACTCCTTCGTATGAAAAAGGCCCAGGCTGATACCTGTGCTGATTATGATGTTGTGTCTGTTTTTTGCTGCGTTTCTGCTCATTCTGCGGGCTAAATGGGCGCAGAAGAGTCACTAACATAGCGGATTGTTAACGCAATGAAACAAAAAAGTTTCTTTTTTGCGAGGCAATCCGCACCAAAAAAAGGCAAATATCTTGCTCTGCGCATTAACGGTGCAGCAGAGGCGACTGTTTTGGTGCAAACGGCCAGGCATCAGCGCCTGTAATCCGCCTGTCGGCGAAAAACAGTGAAACATTCTGCAATCATCGTGCCAGAAAGCGGTGCATGGTGAGAAAGGCAGCAGAGTATGTGGTCAGGGGAGTGAGATATACCGGAGAGCGAGCAAAGAAAAAAGGCGAAGCCTGCGCTTCGCCTTGAAGGATCGGATAGGTTACCGGCGTCGACGCAGCAGAGCTATCATTGCCGCCAGTAGCGTCAGTGACCAGACTGGCCAGATGCCCGCCCGCGCATACGGGGTTTCCCCCTGTGTCGGCGTGACTTTGCTGGTCAGCACGTCGCGGGTAAACTGCGGCAGCATCGCCTCCACATCACCACTGGCATTTACTACTGCCGTCACGCCGTTGTTGGTGCTGCGCAACAGCGGACGTCCCAGCTCCAGCGCCCGCATTCTCGCCATCTGGAAGTGCTGCCACGGTCCGATAGAATGACCAAACCAGGCATCGTTCGAAACGGTCAGCAGGAAACTGGTGTCGGGATGGAAGTTAGCCCGCACCTGCTCACCGAGCACGATCTCATAACAGATGGCGCTGGTCAGGTTATAGCCTGCGACGCTGAGTTGCGGCTGGAGATAGTTGCCACGGCTGAAAGCCGACATCGGCAGATCAAAGAACGGGGCCAGCGGACGCAGCAGGTCGGCCAGCGGCACAAATTCGCCAAACGGCACCAGATGATTCTTCTGGTAACGATTGCCGCTGAAGTAGTTATAAGGCGTTTTGCCGCCCAGCACGATCACGGTGTTGTAGTCGTGATAACGATTCTGCTCCAGTCGGGAGTCCACGATACCGGTGACCAGTGAGCTGCCACGTTCACGCAGTTCATCATCCAGCGAACGCAGGAACGGCTGCTGATTACTTTCCAGATCGGTAATTGCCGATTCTGGCCAGATAATGATTGGCGCCTTACCCATCAGCGGCTGGCTCAGACCGTTATAGATGCGCAGAGTAGTGAGCAGTTGCTGAGGATCCCACTTCATCGACTGCGGGATGTTTCCCTGAACCAGCGCCACTTCTACGGCACGCTCTGGCATTGGCTGAACCCACTGGATGTAGCGCAGTGGCCACGGCAGGGCCAGCAGCAGCAACGCCGCCACCAGACTTCTGACGTTGCGCTGCTGCAGAGCATAAGCCAGCAGGCCAGCAATGACCATCAGCAGGAAGGTCAGGGTCTCGACACCCGCCAGCGGAGCCAGCCCTTTTAACGGTCCGTCAATCTGGCTGTAACCAAACTGCAGCCACGGGAAGCCAGTCAGCACCCAGCCGCGCAGGAACTCGGTCATCTGCCACAATGCCGGTGCCGCCAGCGCCAGGCGCCATAGCGTCGTGCATGGCCAGAGTCGATTGAGTACACCGGCAAACAGCGCCGGGTAAACCGCCAGATACGCCGCCAGCAGCGCCACGATAAAGACATTGACCGGACCAGGCATGCCGCCAAAGGTGGCAACACTGACATAGACCCAGTTAATACCGCTGCCGAACAGACCTACTCCCCACACAAAGCCGATCGCAGTGGCCTGCGGGCTTGAGCGGTTCAGGGTCAGCAACTGTAAGCCGCACAGCGAGAGCAGAGCGGCAGGCCAGAAATCGTAAGGAGAGAAGGCGAGGGTACCCAGTGCACCCGTTATTAAAGCCAGCAGCAGGCGAACCCGCTGGCGCGGGTAGAGTGAGGCTAAAGCCATAGACTTATTCGTCTTCCAGTTGGGGTTGTGGCGAATTTTCCGGGATAGTCACGTGAACCTGGATGATGCGGCGGCTGTCCGCCATCGCCACCTTGAACTGGTAACCTTCAATCTCAATGCTTTCACCACGTGCGGGGAGATGGCCGAAGCCCTGCATGACCAGACCACCAATGGTATCGACTTCATCATCACTGAACTGCGTGCCAAACACCTCATTGAAATCTTCAATGGCGGTCAGTGCGCGCACCGTGAAGGTGTGGCGATTGAGCTGACGGATATCACGATCTTCTTCATCATCATACTCATCTTCAATCTCACCTACGATCAGCTCAAGAATATCTTCGATTGTGACCAGACCGGAGACACCACCAAACTCATCAATAACAATCGCCATGTGATAACGCTGGGAACGGAACTCTTTCAGCATCCGGTCGACACGCTTACTTTCAGGCACCACCACCGCAGGACGCAGCACTTTCTCGATACTGAACGGCTCTGATTCACTGCTCATAAACGGCAGCAGGTCTTTCGCCATCAGAATCCCTTCCACATGATCTTTGTCTTCGCTGATCACCGGGAAGCGGGAGTGCGCGGAGTCGATAATGACATCCAGACACTCTTCGAGGCTCTGATTACGTTTCAGGGTGATCATTTGCGAGCGCGGGATCATGATGTCACGCACGCGCTGCTCCGCAATATCCAGAACCCCTTCAAGCATGTCGCGGGTGTCCTGGTCAATCAGCTCTTTATTATTCGAGTCGCGGATCAGCTCCAGTAGCTCATCACGGTTTTTAGGTTCACCGTGAAAGAGTTGGTTGATTAACAGGGAGAAAAATCCCTTTTTACTACTGGGTGCATCGCTGTTTTGAGAATGGTCGTCGCTCATGGCGGTTTTTAAAGATCTCTCTGGTGAGGAATAGGTGCTGTCAGCAAACCGTGCTGACAGCCGGATAGCCTGAATTCAGGATTCAGGCGTCTTCTTTCTCCGAAATGTACGGATCAGGATACCCAAGAGCAAGCATTATCTCGGTCTCCAGTCCTTCCATCTCGTCAGCTTCGTCGTCTTCAATATGGTCGTAACCCAGCAGGTGGAGCGTACCGTGTACCACCATGTGTGCCCAGTGGGCTTCAACGCTTTTTCCCTGTTCTGCGGCTTCCTGCTCAACCACCTGACGGCAGATGATCAGATCGCCCAGCAGTGGCAGCTCAATGCCCGGCGGCGCTTCAAACGGGAAGGACAGGACATTCGTCGGCTTATCTTTGCCACGATAAGTCAGATTAAGCTCATGACTTTCCGCTTCGTCAACCAGACGTACTGTGACTTCGCTTTCGGGCTGGAAAGGGGTAACAGCCGCTGAGAGCCAGCGGTGAAACTGGCTTTCATCAGGCAAATCAGCGGTGTTATCACAGGCGACCTGCAGGTCGAGAATCACCTGGCTCATTTGCTCTCCTGCGTGGCATTCTGTGCCGCCAGCGCTTCACGTTTACGCTCTTCAGCCTGCTGGTCACGGCGGGTCTGATCGGCGGCTTCCCAGGCTTCATAAGCGGTGACAATGCGGGCAACGACCGGATGGCGCACCACATCTTCGCTGTGGAAGAAGTTAAAGCTGATTTCTTCCACGTCTGCCAGCACCTCAATGGCATGGCGCAGGCCCGACTTGACGTGACGCGGCAGGTCAATCTGGGTAACGTCACCGGTAATCACCGCTTTGGAGTTGAAGCCAATGCGCGTCAGGAACATCTTCATCTGCTCGATGGTGGTGTTCTGACTCTCATCAAGAATGATAAACGCATCGTTCAGCGTTCGACCGCGCATATAGGCCAGTGGGGCAACTTCAATAACGTTGCGCTCCATCAGCTTTTCAACGCGCTCGAAGCCGAGCATTTCAAACAGCGCATCGTAGAGCGGACGCAGATAAGGGTCGACTTTCTGACTCAGGTCGCCTGGCAGGAAGCCGAGCTTTTCACCCGCTTCGACGGCAGGGCGGGTCAGCATGATGCGGCGAATCTCCTGACGCTCCAATGCATCCACGGCCGCAGCCACCGCCAGATAGGTTTTACCGGTACCGGCCGGGCCGACACCAAAGGTAATGTCGTGGTCGAGCACATTCGCGATGTACTGCGCCTGGTTTGGCGTACGCGGTTTGATGACACCACGCTTGGTCTTGATATTGACCGCTTTTCCGTATTCCGGCACGCTTTCGGCGGTTTGCTCCAGTACCCGGCTCTCTTTGATCGCCAGGTGAATCTGGTCTGGCTCGATATCCGGGATCTCGCCACGCATTGGCGCAGTATCGACATACAGGGTCTTCAGAATATCTGCGGCGGCATTGACGCAAAGCGGGCGTCCTGACAGCTTAAAGACGTTGTCACGACGATTGATCTCAATGCCCAGACGACGCTCAAGCTGTTTTACATTATCGTCGAAAGGCCCACACAGGCTCATCAGACGACGGTTATCAGCCGGTTCAAGGGCGATTTCACGAGTTTCGATATTCAAACGAATCCTTTGGGTCACTCAGGGCCAGTTATGGGATGTGTCTGACGCACCGTTGGGCTTAACCGGATGCACCATAACGAAATTATTTATGCCGTAACGCCTGGGCGCAAGCTTAAGGAGAGATATTTGGGCGACACTTTCAGAAACCAAGTGTCGTGGCGTGAAATTGGCGGCAACGCAATGCGCGCTGCCGCACAATATAGCAGGTATCACGGCTGGAACAGACCCACGCCGATGTCGTTTTCTTTGCGGGTACGGGCAATCACGGATGCCGGGCTTTGCGCCATACGCAGGCCCATCTCTTCTTCAGTACGCACCAGCCTGCCGCGCAGCGAGTTGGTGTAGACATCAACAATTTCAACATCCACAAAGCGGCCAATCATCTCAGGCGTGCCTTCAAAATTGACTACGCGGTTATTTTCGGTGCGGCCAGAGACTTCCATGACGTTCTTGCGGGAGATGCCTTCCACCAGTATACGCTGCACGGTGCCGAGCATGCGGCGACTGATCGCCTGCGCCTGCTGGTTAATGCGGTCCTGCAGGATCCACAGACGCTGCTTTTTCTCCTCTTCACTGACATCATCCGGCAGGTCAGCAGCGGGCGTGCCGGGACGGGCAGAGTAGACAAAGCTGAAGCTGACGTCGAAATTGATGTCTGCGATGAGCTTCATGGTCTGCTCGAAATCCTGCTGGGTTTCACCCGGGAAGCCGATGATGAAGTCAGAGCTGATCTCAATATCCGGGCGCGCCGCGCGCAGCTTGCGGATAATCGCCTTATACTCCAGTGCGGTATGCGCGCGCTTCATCAGCGTCAGAATACGGTCTGCACCACTCTGAACCGGCAGATGCAGGAAACTCACCAGCTCCGGGGTATCGCGATAGACATCAATGATGTCATCAGTGAACTCAATCGGGTGGCTGGTGGTGAATCGAATGCGGTCGATGCCGTCGATAGCGGCGACCAGGCGCAGCAGCTCAGCAAAGGTACAGATCTCACCATCAAAGGTGGCACCACGATAAGCGTTGACGTTCTGACCCAACAGGTTAACTTCACGCACGCCCTGCGCCGCCAGCTGGGCGATCTCCAGCAGAATATCATCGCTGGGACGGCTCACTTCCTCACCACGGGTGTAAGGCACCACGCAGAAAGTACAATATTTGTTGCAGCCTTCCATAATGGAGACAAAGGCTGTCGGACCTTCTGCACGCGGTTCCGGCAGACGGTCAAATTTCTCAATTTCCGGGAAGCTGATGTCGACTACCGGGCTTTTGGTGCCGCGCACAGTGTTGATCATCTCCGGCAGGCGGTGCAGCGTCTGCGGACCAAACACAATATCCACGCAGGGAGCACGCTGACGAATATGATCGCCTTCCTGCGACGCCACACAGCCACCCACGCCGATAATCACATCCGGGTTGCACTCTTTGAGTTTTCTCCAGCGTCCCAGCAGATGAAACACCTTCTCCTGCGCTTTCTCACGAATGGAGCAGGTGTTAAGCAGCAGAATATCTGCCTCTTCAGGGACCTCGGTCAGCGTATAGCCGTGCGTACTATTCAGCAGATCAGACATCTTGGATGAATCATACTCATTCATCTGACATCCCCAGGTTTTGATATGCAGTTTTTTTGTCATCGCGCTAGCCATTGATTCAGTGCAGTGAAGTGAGGGGCGCGTATTGTAATGCTTTGATGCTGTGGTGACCAGCCTGAGGGCTTTTCTGCCAGCCATCGGGTTTTCCGGTACACTTTGCTCTATTCAGACCCGCAATGCGCAGGCTGGCAGGAATAATAGAGGGAGTTAAGCAATGCAGGATAATCAGTTTGATGTCGTGATTGTCGGCGGTGGCATGGTCGGTGCTGCGCTGGCCTGTGGACTGACACAGCACCATTTTCGCGTGGCGGTGATTGAGCGTGCCGAACCCGCGCCGTTTGATGCCGACAGCGATCCCGATCTGCGAATTTCAGCAATCGGATCTTCCTCGGTGGCGTTGCTGAAGCAGCTCAATGTCTGGCCGCGGGTCGAAGCGATGCGCAGTGCGCCCTATCGCAGGCTGGAAACCTGGGAGTGGCAGACCGCGCAGGTGAGTTTTGATGCTGCCTCGCTGAACTTGCCTGAACTGGGCTTTATGGTCGAGAACAGCGTGCTTCAGCGGGCATTATGGGAGGAGATGCAGTCGCTGGGCGTGACCTGCTATTGCCCGGCCACGCTGGAAAACCTGCAGCCAGAAAATGGCGGCTGGCGCGTCGACCTTAACGACGGCATGGCCTTGCATACCCGGCTGGTGATTGGTGCAGATGGCGCAAACTCGCAGGTGCGGCAGATGGCCGGAATCGGGATTCATGGCTGGAGCTATGCGCAGTCCTGCCTGCTGATAAGCGTGACCTGCGAACATCCGGCAGGGGATGCGACCTGGCAGCACTTTACACCTCAGGGACCACGAGCCTTTTTACCGCTGTATGGCAACCGGGCCTCGCTGGTCTGGTATGACGCGCCCGCAAGAGTGCGTCAGCTTCAGGCGATGCCGATAGCCCAGCTGGAAAAAGAGATTGCCAGCCACTTCCCGGCGCGGTTGGGACGGTTTAAAGCCCATGCGGCGGGTGGCTTCCCGCTGGTGCGACGTCATGCTTCACGTTATGTCCTGCCTGGGCTGGCGCTGGTCGGTGATGCCGCGCATACCATTAACCCGCTGGCCGGGCAGGGCGTGAATCTGGGGTATCGCGATAGTGATGCGTTGATAGATGTACTGGTGAGCGCACGCGGTGCTGCGGAGGACTGGGCCTCAGAGCGGGTATTACAGCGCTATCACCGGCAGCGTCGCAAAGACAATCTGCTGATGCAGGGCGGGATGGATCTCTTTTATTTTGCCTTCAGCAATCAGCTGGCACCGCTGCGGTTTGCGCGAAATCTTGGACTGATTGCTGCCGAACATTCTGGCGTACTGAAGCGGCAGGTATTGCGTTACGCGCTGGGGCTATAGCCGCTTACGTGTTCAGGCTCGCCGCAGGGCGGGCCTGTAATCAGGATGGTGGAGAAGGGATAAAAACAACAAAGCCCGCAAAAGCGGGCCTGGTTGTGCAATTTGGCTGGGGTGCAGGGATTCGAACCCCGGAATGCTGGTATCAGAAACCAGTGCCTTACCGCTTGGCGACACCCCAATAATGGGCTTTTCAAATTGTCTTTGTATGGCTGGGGTGCAGGGATTCGAACCCCGGAATGCTGGTATCAGAAACCAGTGCCTTACCGCTTGGCGACACCCCAATTATATGGTGGCTACGACGGGAATCGAACCTGTGACCCCAGCATTATGAGTGCTGTGCTCTAACCAGCTGAGCTACGTAGCCAAATTGTACTGCATTTCAATGATGGCTGGGATACCTGGATTCGAACCAGGGAATGCCGGTATCAAAAACCGGTGCCTTACCGCTTGGCGATATCCCATTCGTCCGTTCTCAGCATACAAGAATCATCGAAATTGGCTGGGATACCTGGATTCGAACCAGGGAATGCCGGTATCAAAAACCGGTGCCTTACCGCTTGGCGATATCCCATCCACGCTGCCGAATAATGAAATGGTGCGGGAGGCGAGACTTGAACTCGCACACCTTGCGGCGCCAGAACCTAAATCTGGTGCGTCTACCAATTTCGCCACTCCCGCAAAAAAAGATGGTGGCTACGACGGGAATCGAACCTGTGACCCCAGCATTATGAGTGCTGTGCTCTAACCAGCTGAGCTACGTAGCCATCTTTTTTTCGCGTTACCTTCATCGGCGTTGCGGGGCGCATTATGCGGAGTTGACCAGACAGCGTCAACAAGTTTTTTACCGTTTTTTGCCAGATAATCGCTGTTTGACTGGCTTATAACCAGCCTGGCGGTTTATTCGGCAATTTTTCAGTGAATACAACGCTCATCGTAAAAAAAATGGGCCATAACAGGCCCATTCCGGTGGCTTTCTGTCAGGTTATTTATAGGCTGACTGATGCACACCCACGGCACGTCCGGAAGGATCGTCCATGTTTTTAAACGCTTCATCCCACTCAATCGCTTTGGCGGAAGAACAGGCAACGGATGGACCGCCAGGCACACACTCTGCCGCACTCGCTAACGGGAACAGCTCTTCGAAGATCTCACGATAGAGATAAGCTTCTTTCGAACCCGGCGTGTTGAACGGGAAGCGGAAATGGGCGGTTGCCAGCTGCTGGTCGCTGATTTGCTTCGCGGCCACTTCCTTGAGTGAGTCGATCCAGCTGTAACCCACACCATCAGAGAACTGCTCTTTCTGACGCCACGCTACGCTCTCTGGCAGGTAAGAGGAGAAACATTCACGCAGAATGTGTTTCTCCATTTTACCGTTGCTGCCACACATTTTGTCGGCAGGGTTGATACGCATTGCCACATCCAGGAATTTTTTATCCAGGAAGGGTACGCGGGCTTCAACGCCCCAGGCGGACATCGCTTTGTTGGCACGAGCGCAGTCGAACATATGCAGCGCCTGCAGTTTACGCACGTTTTCTTCGTGGAACTCTTTGGCGTTTGGCGCTTTATGGAAGTAGAGATAGCCGCCAAAGACTTCGTCTGCACCTTCGCCTGACAGCACCATCTTAATGCCCATTGCTTTGATTTTACGCGACATTAAGTACATCGGCGTAGAGGCGCGAATGGTAGTGACGTCATAGGTTTCAATGTGATAAATCACATCGCGAATCGCATCCAGACCTTCCTGCACGGTGAAATGAATTTCGTGGTGCACGGTGCCCAGATGTTCAGCGACAGATTTTGCTGCTTTTAAATCAGGTGAACCTTCCAGCCCGACCGCAAAGGAGTGTAGCTGCGGCCACCACGCATCACTTTTATCCTGATCTTCAACCCGTTTCGCCGCAAAACGCTTGGTCACGGCTGAAATGATGGAGGAGTCCAGACCGCCTGACAGCAGCACGCCATAAGGGACGTCTGACATCAGGTGGCTTTTCACGGACTCTTCAAGCGCATGTTTCAGGCCTGCCGCATCAGTGGTGTTGTGTTCAACGTTTTTGTATTCCATCCAGTCACGCTGCCAGTAACGACGGATTTCGCCATCGGTGCTGGAGAGATAGCTTCCCGGCGGGAACTCTTTGATCGAACGACACGCCGGTACCAGCGCTTTCATTTCTGACGCAACAAACAGGTTGCCGTGTTCATCGTTACCCATATAAAGCGGGATGATGCCGATATGGTCGCGGCCAATCAGATACGATTTCTTAACGCTGTCATAGAGGATAAAGGCGAACATGCCTTCCAGCTCATCAAGGAAATCGACACCTTTCTCCTGATAGAGCGCCAGAATCACTTCACAGTCAGAACCGGTCTGAAATTCATAGCGATCGCTGAGCTCAGCGCGCAGCGCCTGATGGTTGTAAATTTCGCCGTTAACGGCCAGTACGTGGGTGTGATCGGCGTTGTACAGGGGCTGTGCGCCGTTGTTAACGTCAACAATTGAGAGGCGTTCATGCGCCAGAATAGCCTTGTCATCTGCATAGACGCCTGACCAGTCCGGGCCGCGATGACGCATTAAGCGTGAACATTCCAGCGCTTTCTTGCGCAGCTCAACAGGATCGGTTTTCAGATCCAGCACACCAAAAATTGAACACATAACTGACTCCTGATCTCACCTTACGGCGATGTTATCTTTTGCGTTTGTCCGGCAGCCTGACGCTGCGTGATAGATAAGAAAATGCGCTATTTGGTGCATTCAATGCAAGAGGAATCGTGATTTACTGATAAAAATATTGCTCACATGGCAATAAAATTAAATAAACGATAGTTTTAACGTTGTTTTGTTGTTGGATCGGCAATGAAATGGTGTTTGTGAGTAAAAAACAGGCAGTGAAAGTAGGCGGGAACATGCAAAAAAAGGGGGACGCATCACAGATTAACCGGATGCGTCATAAGAAAAATGAATCAGAACAGATCAATATCGGCAACAGAAGGGTAGATCCAGTCCGGACGGAACGGCATGGCATCGATATCACTCAGCGTCGAGACGCCTGACAGCACCAGTACTGTCTCCAGACCTGCCTGGAAACCGGCGAGAATATCGGTTCGCAGGTTATCACCCACAATGACCGTCTCTTCCGAGTGGGCCTGCATTTTATTCAGCGCGGCACGCATGATGTAAGGGCTAGGTTTGCCCACCACAAACGGGCTACGACCTGAGATCTTCTCAATACCGGCGCAGAGCGCGCCACAGGCGGGTATAAAGCCGCGCGCGTGCGTATCGGGGTTAGTGGCGATGAAGCGCGCGCCGTTAGCGACGAAGAAGGCCGCTTTGTGCATCATGTCCCAGTTGAACGAACGCGTCTCCCCGACAATGACAAAATCGGGATTCACATCCGTAATGGTAAAGCCCGCTTTATAGAGCTCATGAATCAACGCGCCTTCACCAATGACATAGGCCTTTTTACCCTCCTGACGACGCAGGAAGTCTGCTGTAGCCATGGCAGAGGTATAGAAAACGGATTCAGGGACCTCGACACCAGCCGAAGCAAAGCGGTTAGCCAGATCCTGCTCGGTCTGCGAGGGATAGTTCGTCAGCACCACCAGCGGCATCTCTTTGGCCAGAATGCGCTGTAAAAATTCCTGTGCGCCAGGAACGGCCGTGTTGTCGTGCATCAGCACGCCATCGATATCACAAATTACGCTTTTAATGGTCATAGTCAGATCCGATGTGGCCCGCCACAACAGCGGGTTAGCTTAGTCTTCCAGAAGATGTTGCAGCAGAATGCCGTTAAGCATGGCACGTTTAGCCAGCGCAAACGCGCCAATCGCAGAACGGTGATCCAGGGTAGAACGCACCACCGGCAGATTTTTACGGAAAGCTTCTAATGCCTGGGTGTTGATGCAGCCTTCAATCGCGGGCAGCAGCACTTTTTCTGCTTCCGTAATCTCGCCCGCCAGCACAACTTTTTGTGGATTAAACAGGTTAATCGCGATGGCAATCGCTTTGCCGAGATACCGGCCTACCTGTTCGACCACTTCACAGGCCAGCGGATCACCCTGATTGGCCGCTTTGCAGATGTGGGACATCTGGCACGCCTCCAGCGTCAGTACACTGGGGTAGCCCTGATTCAGCAGATGCCGCACACGATTCTCAATGGCGCCGTTAGCGGCAATGGTTTCAAGGCAGCCAAAGTTACCGCAGTGACAGCGCTCGCCAAGCGGGTCAACCTGGATATGGCCGATTTCGCCGACGTTGCCGTTGCTGCCGAGGAAAATATGGCCGTTAGCAATAATGCCGGCACCCGTGCCGCGGTGTAAGCGCACCAGGATTGAGTCAGCACAGTCGCGGCTTGCACCGAAATAGTGCTCGGCCAGCGCCAGACTGCGAATATCGTGCCCCACAAAGCTGGTGACGTTGAACCGTTTTTTCAGACTGGCGACCAGCGGCCAGTGGCTGACAGAGATGTGCGGCATATAACGAATCACGCCGTTAATCGGGTCAACCAGGCCCGGCAGGATGACGGAAATCGCAATCAGCTCGCGTATTTTACGCTGGTGCTGCTCGATGAAACCGCTGATGGCGTTAAACAGCGCATGTTCCAGCGTCTCCTGAGTGCGTTCAGGCAGCGCATAATCCTCCTGCGCCAGCGATTTACCGCTAAGGTCGAACAGGGTCAGGGTGGCATCGTTGCGGCCGAGGCGAACCCCGATGGTATGGAAGTGGCGGGTTTCAGTGATAATCGAGATAGCGCGGCGACCACCGGTAGACGCCTGCTGGTCTACCTCTTTGATCAGGCCGCGCTCAATCAACTGGCGGGTAATTTTGGTGACGCTGGCGGGGGCGAGCTGGCTGAGTTCGGCAATCTGAATGCGCGATATCGGCCCCTGTTGATCAATCAGCCGGTAAACCGCTGCGCTATTAAGTTGCTTAACAAGATCGACATTTCCTATTTGTGACTGGCCGCCAGTGGTCATTCAGTGCTTACTCGCTCAGGACGTCGTCTCCGTTGACTAACGTCTTAATGATTTTAAAGTCGCGCGTAAACACAGTCAGGTTCGCGATTTTTCCTGCTTCGATCGAGCCCAACTGTCTTTCCACGCCCATCGCCCGTGCCGGGTAGAGTGATGCCATGCGTAACGCTTCGTCCAGTGCGATACCGACATGCTCGACGCTGTTTTGTACCGCTTCAATCATCGTCAGGGCCGAACCACTGAGTGTGCCGTTTTCGTCAACACAGAGGCCGTCACGATAATAGATTGTTTTTCCAGCAAAAATAAACTCGCTGATGTCAGCGCCAGCCGGTGCTGTGGCATCCGTTACCAGCACCAGTTTGTCGCCTTTGATGCGTTTTGCATTGCGCACGTTAGCGTAATGTACATGTAAACCATCCGCAATAATGCCGCAGTATACATCAGGCGAATCAAACAGCGCACCGATAAGCCCGGGTTCACGTCCGGCAAACGCCGGCATAGCATTGTAGAGGTGGGTCGCGAAACTCACGCCCGCAGCAAAGCCCGCTTTCGCCTCTTCATAGGTCGCATTCGAGTGACCTGCTGAGACAATGATTCCGGCATCGGTCAACTGACGAATCACGTCGCTGCCTGCGTTTTCCGGTGCCAGGGTGACTTTGGTAATGACGTCTGCGTTGTCGCAAAGATACTGCACCATCGCCGCATCCGGCAGGCGAATCAGTGCCGGATCGTGTGTGCCTTTTTTCGCTTTGCTCAGCCACGGGCCTTCCAGATGCAGACCCAGCGCCTGATGCTGATGTTTCTGCAGGTAAGCGCGCATGGTTTCAATCGCCCGCTTCATCAGCGCGTCGCTGCTGGTGATCAGCGTCGGTAAAAAGCTGGTGCAGCCAGACTTTTCATTGGCGCGCTGCATCGTTTCCAGCGTCTCAATGCTGAGCGCATCCAGGCTGTCATTGAACTGCACGCCACCGCAGCCATTAAGCTGGAGATCGATAAAGCCCGGCGCAATAATCGCACCCGCCATATCCCGCTGCTCAATATCAGCCGGGAGCGATTCACGCGGGCAGACGCGCGCAATGTGCCCGTCTGCCACCACGACGGCGTGATTATCCAGAATCTCATGGCCGCTGTAGATCCGGCCGTTTACTAATGCGTACATCTCTCTTCTCCCGTCCTGGCCTGCTGTCACTCAGCGTAACAGCAGGGCAAGGCACTATTCTGTTACACGCCTTTCATATTTTCCGCTTCCATTTCGCGGAAATATTTCACGGTTTTCACTTTCAGTTCCATGGTGGCTGGCTCATCACAGACCACAACCGATTTCGCATGCAGCTGCAGACAGCTGATGGTCCACATATGATTCACGTTACCTTCAACTGCTGCCTGCAGTGCCTGCGCTTTGACATGACCGGTAACCAGAATCATGACTTCTTCGGCATCCAGCAGCGTGCCGACGCCGACCGTCAGCGCATATTTAGGTACCTGATCAACGTCCCCGTTAAAGAAGCGCGAGTTCGCCACGCGGGTATCATGGGTCAGGGTTTTAATACGGGTACGCGAAGCCAGTGACGAAGCCGGTTCGTTAAAGGCGATATGACCGTCGTTGCCAACGCCGCCCATAAACAGGTGAATTTTACCCAGTGCGCGAATTTTCTCTTCGTACTGACGACATTCTGCGTCAATATCAGGCGCATTACCATTTAGCAGGTTGATATTTTCCGGTTGAATATCAACGTGATCGAAGAAGTTGCGATACATAAAGCTGTGATAGCTTTCAGGATGCTCTTTTGGCAGACCGACATATTCATCCATATTGAAAGTCACGACATGTTTAAAACTGACCTGGCCCGCTTTGTGCATATCAATCAGGTGCTTGTACGCCTCCAGTGGCGTGCCGCCGGTTGGCAGACCCAGAACAAAAGGCCTGTCCGCCGTCGGGTTAAACGCATTGATGCGGTTAACAATATGTCGGGCGGCCCATTTACCTACCTGGGTTGGCGTCGCTAATGGAATCAGTCTCATGTTTCACCTCAATTAAAAATGGAAAGGGGATCGCTAAACCGCTGCGTTAGTCATCAGCCAGAGCAGATGATCTATTCTCGCCACGGGCGGAGCACAATTCAATATTTCGGATCATAAAATAAGTTTGTGGTGATAGCCAGATGTTGCCGTGTGACACGATGTTTTTTAGTGATAAAAATCACATTTACCAGGGTTTTAATTTGCGAGGCGAATTAATTTATCATTACACTTCGCTGCGTGATATGAAGTGTATTAACGATCTTTGCAGCTGACATAACAACATTAAGCAGCGCAAAGCGACAAGTCAGGCTCATAGGGGGAAGGGGATATGTTAGGTTACTTACAAAAGGTGGGGCGCGCACTGATGGTGCCGGTAGCAACCCTGCCAGCAGCAGCGATATTAATGGGGGTCGGTTACTGGATTGATCCAGACAGTTGGGGGGCAGGTAATGCGCTGGCGGCATTACTGATCAAGTCGGGTGCGGCAATCATTGAGCACATGTCGGTGCTGTTTGCGATCGGTATTGCCTACGGCATGTCAAAAGATAAAGATGGTGCCGCAGCGCTGACTGGCTATGTCGGCTTTCTGGTGGTCACCACGCTCTGCTCACCCGCTGCAGTGTCGATGATTCAGAAAATTCCTTTGGATCAGGTGCCAGCAGCCTTTGGCAAAATTGAAAACCAGTTTGTCGGCATCCTTGTCGGTATTCTGTCGGCAGAGGTCTATAACCGCTTCAGCCACGTTGAACTGCCTAAGGCACTCTCTTTCTTCAGCGGACGCCGGCTGGTGCCGATTCTCGTTTCGTTCCTGATGATCTTTGTCGCTTTTATCCTGATGTATATCTGGCCCGTGGTGTTTAATGGTCTGGTTAACTTTGGTGAACATATCCAGAAGCTCGGCTCTGCCGGTGCCGGTATCTACGCCTTCTTTAACCGCCTGCTGATTCCGGTCGGTCTGCATCACGCCCTGAACTCCGTGTTCTGGTTTGATGTTGCGGGCATTAATGACATTCCTAAATTCCTGGGCGGTGCACAGTCACTGGCTGATGGGTCGGCAACCGTGGGCATTACCGGTCGTTATCAGGCAGGCTTCTTCCCGATTATGATGTTTGGTCTGCCGGGTGCTGCGTTGGCCATCTATCACTGTGCGCGTCCAGAGAACCGTGTCAAAGTCGGTAGTATCATGCTGGCTGCCGCGTTTGCTGCCTTCTTTACCGGTATCACCGAACCGCTGGAATTCTCCTTCATGTTCGTGGCGCCAGTACTCTATCTGATTCACGCCGTCCTGACCGGCATCTCGGTCTTTATCGCTGCCAGCATGCACTGGATTGCCGGATTTGGTTTCAGCGCCGGGCTGGTGGATATGGTGCTGTCGACCCGTAACCCGCTGGCAACACACTGGTACATGCTGATTCCGCAGGGCCTGGTCTTCTTCGTTATCTACTACGTGGTATTCCGCTTCACCATCAAAAAATTCAACCTGATGACGCCGGGCCGCGAGCTGGCAGTTGCGGGTGATGAAAGTGATGGTTATGACGTCAACGTGGATAAAACTGACAATGGCGAAACGGCCACTGAATCGCTGGCGCGTCGTTATATTGGTGCCGTGGGCGGCTCAGCCAACTTAACCAGCATCGATGCCTGCATTACCCGCCTGCGTCTTAACGTGAATGATTCGGCGCAGGTTAATGAAGGCGTTGCGAAGCATCTGGGTGCATCCGGGGTGATCCGCCTTAATAAGCAGAGCGTGCAGATCATCGTGGGTACCCAGGCCGAAAGCATTGCCTCGGCGATGAAAAAAGTCCTGACCAAGGGGCCGGTCGCAGCCGCGGCTACCAGCAGTGCGCCAGTGGAGCCTGACATTAAACCGCAGGCCGTGCTGAACAGCGAGAAGCGTGTTATTGCGACATTGCTGGCACCGGTATCGGGCGAAGTGGTCGCGCTGGATGATGTGCCGGATGAAGCCTTTGCCAGCAAAGCAGTTGGCGATGGTCTGGCGATCAAACCCAGCGACAAATGGGTCGTGGCACCGATTGACGGTACGCTGGTGAAAATCTTCAACACCAATCACGCCTTCTGTCTGGAAACGGAGAATGGTGTAGAGATAGTGGTGCACATGGGACTGGATACCGTGGCGCTGGAAGGTAAAGGCTTTACCCGTCTGGCTGAAGAGGGGGCCACGGTGGTCGCCGGTCAGCCTGTGCTGGAAATGGACCTTGAATTCCTCAATGCCAATGCCCGCTCAATGGTGAGTCCGGTCGTGGTCAGCAACAGCGATGATTTTGCCGGTCTGACATTACTGGCCCGCGGTCAGGTGGTGGCAGGTGAAACTCCGCTGTATGAAGTGAAAGGCTAATCCCCGCAACATAACCCCACAGGCAGGAAGCGATTCCTGCCTTTTTTGTTTTAAAGGCTTAACAAACGGTTGTTTCCCTCAGACGCTTTGTGGATCATACTCCGTTACTTCGTGGTACAAATCACCCGTTATTCGTATTGAGGATTTTTGAGATGAGTGAGGCTGAAGCCCGCCCAACTAACTTTATTCGTCAGATCATTGACGAAGATTTGGCGAGCGGTAAGCACAGCAGCGTGCATACCCGTTTCCCGCCAGAGCCCAATGGTTATCTGCATATTGGTCATGCGAAATCGATCTGTCTGAATTTTGGCATCGCCCAGGATTATCAGGGGCAATGCAACCTGCGTTTCGACGATACCAATCCGGTTAAAGAGGATATGGAATTTGTTGAATCCATCAAGCGTGACGTCCAGTGGCTGGGTTTTGAGTGGAGCGGTGAGGTCTGTTACTCATCAAACTATTTTGATCAGCTTTATGACTATGCTATCGAGCTGATTTCTAAAGGTCTCGCCTACGTTGATGAGCTGAGTCCGGATCAGATTCGCGAATATCGCGGCACCCTGAAAGAGCCGGGCAAAAACAGCCCTTATCGCGATCGCAGCGTGGAAGAGAACCTGGCGCTGTTTGAGAAGATGCGAAACGGTGAGTTTGCCGAAGGCACTGCCTGTCTGCGCGCGAAAATCGACATGGCCTCTAATTTTATCGTGATGCGTGATCCAGTGCTTTACCGCATCAAGTTCGCGGAACACCACCAGACCGGCAACAAGTGGTGCATCTACCCGATGTATGACTTTACCCACTGCATCTCCGATGCGCTGGAAGGCATTACGCACTCGCTGTGTACGCTGGAGTTCCAGGATAACCGCCGTCTCTATGACTGGGTGCTGGATAACATCACCATTCCGGTTCATCCGCGCCAGTATGAGTTCTCGCGCCTGAATCTGGAGTATGCGGTAATGTCGAAACGCAAACTCACTCAGCTGGTGACCGAGAAGCACGTTGAAGGCTGGGACGATCCGCGCATGCTGACCGTTTCAGGTCTGCGTCGTCGTGGTTACACCGCCGCCTCTATCCGCGAGTTCTGCCGTCGTATCGGCGTGACCAAGCAGGATAACATCGTGGAGATGGCCTCGCTGGAGTCCTGTATCCGTGATGACCTGAATGAGAATGCGCCACGTGCTATGGCTGTGCTGGATCCGCTGAAAGTGGTGATCGAAAACCTGCCAGCTGGCCATAACGAAATCATCACCATGCCAAATCATCCGGGTAAACCGGAGATGGGTACGCGTGAAGTGCCGTTCAGCCGCGAGATCTGGATTGACCGTGCCGATTTCCGCGAAGAGGCGAACAAGCAATATAAGCGCCTGGTGCTGGGCAAAGAAGTCCGCCTGCGCAATGCCTATGTGATTCGTGCTGAGCGCGTCGCTAAAGATGAAGCGGGCAACATCACCTGCATCTACTGCACCAGCGACGTAGACACGCTGAGCAAAGATCCTGCCGATGGCCGTAAGGTCAAAGGGGTCATTCACTGGGTGTCTGCGGATCACGCGCAGCCAGCAGAGTTCCGCCTGTATGATCGTCTGTTCAGTGTGCCAAATCCGGGCGCGGCAGAGGACTTCCTGGCGGTGATCAACCCTGAGTCACTGGCGATCAAACTGGGCTTTGTGGAACCGAGCCTGCGCGATGTGGAACCGACCACTCCGTTCCAGTTTGAACGTGAGGGTTATTTCTGCGCCGACAGCGTTTACTCTACGCCATCGCAACTGGTGTTTAACCGCACCGTCGGTCTTCGTGATACCTGGGCGAAAACTGGCGAATAAATTTTTTTGAGGCTGACCTCATAAAATGACAAAAGGGCGATTTATCGCCCTTTTTTGTTGCCCTGATTTTACTCATTGCCGACATTTATTCTGATCTAACCGCAACCGATTAAATGCGGCATTGTGAGAGAAATCTGAGTTTAAAAAAATTAATCAATTTCCAGATGTGAATTATCCGCTTTCAGGTAGGCTATGCGCTCTCAGAGGTTGCAAAGCGGGTTACAGAAGGAAAAAAAATGACAGTTCTCGCCCAGGAAGCCAGAAACAGTGTGGTCGTTTTACATCAGCTCATTGAACGTATTTTTAACCAGCCTGCCGGATCTGACGACAGTTTTGAGCTGCTGATGTCCTATTTTCATCCTGAATTCCGCATGGTCACCCCAAAGGGCAGAGAGTGCAATCTGAACGAGGTCGAGGCGCTTTTCCGGCAGCTGCAGGGACAGCGCGAAGGGATGCGCATTGTCACCTGCGAACACGTCATCCTCTCTCATCATGAAAAAGAGATCACCGTACAGTATCGCGAAATGCAGATGATGAATGGCAATAATCAGAGCCGTATCTCGCTGGCGATACTGGACTGCAGCAGCTCTATTCCACGCTGGCGCTATCTGCAGGAGACGCTGGTCGCCTGATACAACAGCCGAAGACAGACGAAAAAAAACCGGTGAATTCACCGGTTTTTTTATTTCAGGTCGCGTTACTGGTCGTGCAGGGTTTCGTCTTCCCGGCAATCACCCAGCGTACAGTGTCCATAGAGATAGAGGCTGTGGTTGGTCAGCTTGATGCCATGACGGGTGGCGATTTCACGCTGACGCGTTTCGATCGACTCATCGCTGAACTCAATAACCTTGCCGCAATCCAGACAGATCAGATGATCGTGGTGATGCTGCTGCGTCAGTTCAAAGACAGATTTACCGCCTTCAAAGTTGTGACGGGTCACGATACCGGCGTCATCAAACTGGTTCAGAACACGGTAAACGGTAGCCAGGCCAATCTCTTCGCCGATGTCGATCAGGCGTTTGTACAAATCTTCCGCACTGACGTGATGGCACTCAGGTTCCTGAAGCACTTCCAGAATTTTCAGTCTGGGCAGCGTCACTTTCAGGCCAGCCTTCTTTAATGCGGTGTTATTGTCAGTCATGCGGATTTTGTCCTGTCACTATATTCACTTTTGTGGCTTATCGCCTTGAATGTCGATCTGCGCTCATTCTCATTTGCGTCTCATTATAGAACTGAAGCGATGAAATGAAAACCAGAGGGCGTGCCTGAATCATCACGGGCTGTGGGGGATAGGTCACCGGGCCGGGGAGGATTCTGGCAGATGTCTGTTGGTACATCGCTTAGTCTTACCGCCTGAAAAAATAAGCGGAAGATCGATGCGGGTATTCTACAGATTAAACGGAGAAAGTTAAAAAAATGTGGCTATTATTTCTATAGGAATTTCCATTGCCTCAATGTGAGCTGGCGCTCACATTGAGGCGGGCAGGATCAGGCTTCAAGGATATCTTTCAGCTGCAGTTCATCAGAAATCTGCTTAACCCACTGCTCCACGCGCTGGTTGGTCAGTTCAGGCTGACGATCTTCATCGATGGCCAGACCCAGGAAGTGGGTATCATCGGCCAGCCCTTTTGAGGCTTCGAAGTGATAGCCTTCTGTTGGCCAGTGGCCCACTATTACGGCACCGTGCGGCTCAATGATGTCACGGATCGTGCCCATCGCATCACAGAAGTACTCCGCGTAATCTTCCTGATCGCCGCAGCCAAACAGCGCAACCAGCTTGCCGTTGAAATCGATCTCTTCCAGCGTCGGGAAAAAATCATCCCAGTCGCACTGCGCTTCACCATAGTACCAGGTCGGAATGCCCAGCAGCAGGATATCAAACGCTTCCAGATCTTCTTTTGTGCTTTTCGCGATGTCATGCACTTCTGCAACGTCTGTACCCAGCTGTTTCTGGATCATTTTTGCAATGTTTTCGGTATTGCCGGTATCGCTGCCAAAGAAGATGCCTACGAGTGCCATGAGTAAAATAACCTCTTAAATCCTGATAATGAGATGTGTGCCGCAGCACATTTCAGCGAATAATAGCAGACGAGAGAAAACCGGTGAACGGTTAAAGCCCCGACATTTGCTCCTGCGTGCGTTTTGCCCGCATTAATCCAGTTGGAGCTGTGCCAGCAGCATCTGTTCAATCAGTTCGCTGCGGCTGAGATTGCGCTGTTCTGCCAGCGTGTTGAGCGCATCGACGGCTTCACTGTTCATTTTCAGTTCGACACGACGAAGTCCGCGTCCTTTGTCACGTTTGAGTTGATTGCGCTTGTTAATGCGCAGCTGTTCATCACGCGAAAGCGGGCTGGTTTTGGGTCGACCAGGGCGGCGCTCATCAGCAAAGAGATCGAGCGTCGTGCGGTCAGTCTGTTCTTTTGCCATGGCTTAGTAAAACTGAATGGGGGCGGGCGCCAGTCACTCACCGCGCAGATTATAAATTATTGGCCATTGCCGCAGCAAAACGGACGCGCGGCAAAATTTTAGCGCGCCATCATACTTCACGCTTACTCCGGACGCCAATCCTAAACCTTTGCCGCCATCTATTTGCTTTTAAAGCGCAAAAAAGCGACGGACACTGCGCAAAACGGCATCGGGTTTCTCTGCATGAACCCAGTGTCCCGCGCCTCCAATGACATGGGCCTGCGCGGCAGGGAACTGCTGCAGTAGCGCATCGCGGTAGCGGTTGTCCAGATAGCTGGAGTCGCCGCCGCGAATAAACAGCGCCGGATGATCCCAGGCCGGAACCGGCTGCCAGCCCGAGATCGTGGTGTAGTTATCCCACAGCACCGGGACGTTAAAGCGCCACTCGCCCGCCTGAAATGACTTCAGCAGGAACTGAATCACCCCTTCTTCATCGATAAGCGTACGCATAATCTTCGCCGCCTCACTGCGTGACGAGACGCCTGCGTCGGTTACAGCTCGAATGCCGGCAAAGATCTCGTCATGGCGGCGGGTCTGGTAGTCGACCGGGGCAATATCGATCATCACCAGCCGCTCAATGCGGTCCGGCACCAGCGCGCTCATGGTCATGGCGATCTTGCCGCCCATTGAGTGACCGATCACCGCGACGCGTTCAATGCCGTGCGCATCCAGCGTATCGACCATGTCCTGCGCCATTACAGCGTAGTTCATCTCGTCAGATCGTGGAGAGAGTCCGTGGTTACGGACATCAACCTGCAGCAGAGGACCGGCATCTTTCAGTCCGCGCGCCAGCACGCCAAGGTTATCCAGACTGCCAAAAAGGCCATGGATAAGCAGGACAGGTAAGGAATCAGCAGGGGATTGTTCAGTTTGCAGACGGGCGTTCAAAATCATAGCAAAGTTCTTAAGTTTGAGACCTGTGCTTAGGTTATCATGGTTTCACCTTTTCAGGCGCGCCGGTTCCGGCGGCATTAGGACATATTCTGACTTTTGCCCGTAAACCGTTTGATTGCTAACAACCCGCCTGAATTTAACTTTATAATCCTGATGTTAGAACCCGCACATCCTTTGAATTGCCTGACTATACTCAGAGCTTTTCAGGAAACAGGTGGTTCTGTCATGAGAAAGAACCGTACGGAATAAGATGAAAACGATCGAAGTTGACGAAGAGCTCTACCGTTATATTGCCAGCCACACGCAACACATTGGTGAAAGCGCATCCGACATTCTGCGTCGTATGCTGAAGTTCACTGCCGGTCAGACTGCACCCGCTTCGCCTGCTCAGCCAGCCTCAAAAGAGGCAGCGAAAGAGTCTCAGCCTGCGTCTGTCGGTTCGCGCCCGCAGGATCGTGTCCGCGCGGTGCGAGAGCTGCTGCTTTCCGATGAATATGCGGAGCAGAAGCGGGCGGTGAATCGCTTTATGCTTATCTTGTCAACGCTCTATCGTCTTGATACTGCAGCTTTTGCTGAAGCTACTGCATCTTTGCAGGGCCGCACCCGCGTCTACTTTGCCGGTGATGAGCATACGCTGTTACAGAATGGCACCCATACTAAGCCGAAGCATGTGCCCGGCACGCCGTACTGGGTGATCACCAACACCAATACCGGTCGTAAATGCAGCATGGTCGAACACATCATGCTCTCGATGCAGTTCCCTGCGGAACTGACCGAGAAAGTTTGCGGCACCATCTAAAACTTAAGCGTCAGGGAGCAGCGCCAATGGCCAATCACCCACGTGCCGGGCAACCCGCCCAGCAGAGCGATTTGATTAACGTTGCACAATTAACGTCACAATATTATGTCCTGCAGCCCGATGTGGCGAACCCGGAACACGCGGTGAAATTTGGCACCTCTGGCCATCGTGGCAGTGCAGGGCGTCAGAGCTTCAACGAGATGCACATTCTGGCTATCGCTCAGGCGATTGCTGAAGAGCGTAAAAAGAACGGTATCACCGGGCCTTGCTACGTTGGTAAAGACACCCATGCGCTATCAGAGCCGGCGATCCTGTCGGTGCTGGAAGTGCTGGCGGCGAACGGCGTTGATGTGATTGTGCAGCAGGACAATGGCTATACGCCGACCCCTGCAATCTCGAACGCGATTCTTGAGCACAACAAAGCGGGTGGACCGCTGGCTGACGGTATCGTCATCACACCATCGCACAACCCACCGGAAGATGGCGGCATCAAGTACAACCCACCTAACGGGGGACCGGCTGATACCAACGTCACCAAAGTGGTGGAAGATCGCGCCAATCAGCTGATCAAAGATGGGCTGAAAGAGGTGAAACGTCTGCCGCTGGAACAGGCGATGGCGAGTGGCCACGTGGTCGAGAAAGATCTCATCCAGCCTTACGTTGAAGGTCTGGCAGAGATTATCGACTTCCCGGCGATCCAGAAAGCAGGTCTGAAGCTGGGTGTTGATCCCCTGGGCGGTTCCGGTATTGCTTACTGGCAGCGTATTGCTGAGCATTATAAGCTGGATCTGACGCTGGTGAACGACGCAGTCGATCAGACCTTCCGCTTTATGCATCTGGATAAAGATGGTGTTGTGCGCATGGACTGCTCGTCTGAAAGCGCAATGGCAGGTCTGCTGGCCTACCGTGACAAGTTTGATCTGGCGTTCGGCAACGATCCCGATTATGACCGTCACGGCATTGTGACCCCGGCGGGTCTGATGAATCCAAACCACTATCTGGCGGTCGCGATCAACTATCTGTTCCAGCATCGTCCACAATGGGGCCAGGATGTTGCCGTGGGTAAAACCCTGGTGTCCAGCGCCATGATTGACCGTGTCGTCAACGACATTGGCCGCAAGCTGGTGGAAGTGCCGGTTGGCTTCAAATGGTTTGTTGATGGTCTGTATGACGGCAGTTTTGGTTTCGGCGGCGAAGAGAGCGCGGGTGCTTCATTCCTGCGTTTCGACGGCACGCCATGGTCAACGGACAAAGATGGCATCATCATGTGTCTGCTGGCGGCTGAAATTACCGCCGTGACCGGTAAAAACCCGCAGCAGCACTATGATGATCTGGCCGCGCGCTTCGGCGCACCAAGCTACAACCGTCTGCAGGCATCCGCCACTTCGGCGCAGAAAGCTGCGCTGTCGAAGCTGTCACCAGAGATGGTGAGCGCAGATACGCTGGCGGGTGATCCCATCACCGCGCGCCTGACGGCAGCACCAGGTAACGGTGCTTCAATCGGCGGTCTGAAAGTGATGACGGAGAATGGCTGGTTTGCGGCCCGTCCATCAGGCACCGAAGACGCTTACAAAATCTACTGTGAAAGCTTCCTGGGCGCAGAACATCGCGCGCAGATTGAGAAAGAAGCCGTAGAGATTGTTAGTGAAGTGCTGAAAAACGCCTGATTAGTCGGTCAGATAAAGAGGCGCATCGCGCGCCTCAGAGCTGCTGACAAACTCACATCAGGGTAAATCTGACCGCAACGGATTTATTTAACGCGCAGGGAGCAGGGTCAGAAGAGGAAAGCGTCACACGCCATGGACAAAAACGCCGGGAGCGTTTTTGAATAACGCAAAGCGTTAGCCCGGCAACGGTCGCACCTCACGGATGAGGTGCGTAATCGCGTGGGCCGAGCTGGTCATGGATTAGCTTTAGCGTCTTTCCGATCTGACCCTGTTTCCTGAGCAAGCTCGGTCTCACAGCGAACCGGGCCAGAATTTGTTGACAGTCTCAGGCGCCTCTGGCGCCTTTTTTTATGGCATAAAGCGATAGCCGATCCCGGTTTCGGTCAGCAGATGCGCCGGTTGGGTTGGATTCGCTTCCAGCTTCTGGCGCAGATGACCCATATAGATGCGCAGATAATGGCTGTGCTCAACCGCATTGGGTCCCCAGACCTGGCTCAGCAGCTGCCGCTGCGTCAGCACCTTGCCGGCATTATTCAGTAGAATACTCAACAGACGAAACTCAATCGGGGTGAGGTGAATCTCACTGCCGCCGCGCTGTACCCGCCGTGCGGCAAAATCGACACTCACGTCGGCAAAGTGAATCCTGGCATCAGGCTGCTGGCCACTGTGCCGGCGCAGCGCCACCCGCACGCGCGCCAGCAGTTCGCCCACGCCGAACGGTTTGGTCAGATAGTCATCGGCCCCTGCATCCAGTGCGGCAATCTTATCCTGCTCATCACTGCGCGCCGACAGTACAATCACCGGGATAGCGCTCCACTGGCGCAGGTCGCGAATAAAATCGGTGCCATCTCCATCAGGCAGGCCAAGATCGAGGATCACAAGGTCTGGCTTGCGGGTCGCCGCTTCAATTAGTCCGCGCTGCAGCGTATCGGCATCAAACACCTTCAGATCTTCATTTTCCAGCGCCAGCCGGACAAAGCGGCGGATCTCTTTTTCATCTTCAACGATCAAAACCGTGGTCACGCAATACCTGCCTTGAGTGAGGGCCGAAGCGCTACTTTATCAATATTTTATGCTGCCGTCCGCGCACTTCATCTTTCGGATACTCAAACCCTCCTGTAACCTGGCGGTAACTTATCTGTAACTAAATTACAGGTTAATTCTTAAACAGCAAAAATAGCGACAATTAAGTGGTCAGATGAGTAGTAAAATTACACTATCTGGCGTAAAGTTGAACACAGATCACATTCGCACACTTTAACTTACCGGGAGGAGAAACCATGTATCAGGCTTATCCACGTTATAAAATACTCGCACGCCGTACGCTGGTGGTTCTTCTCGGCGTTCTGGCTCTGCCTGTCATGTTGTTCCGACAGGATCGGGCGCGTTTCTACAGCTATCTGCATCGCGTCTGGTGTAAGACCAGTGCAAAGCCGGTCTGGCTGGCGCAGTCTGAAGCCGGTGGTGGCGCATTCTGGTAATGCGTCCTGCCACAGAACAGGCCTGGTCATCTGACCGGGCTTTTTTTTGCGTTTTTTCTGAGAATAAGCGGTCCGGAACCGCGTTTTACCCCTTTATTCCTGGCCATTTTGCGCTACACTTAAACCTCTACAAGATTTTAGAGGTTGTACAAGTATGAGCAAAAAAATCCCCGTTGGAATCAGTGCATGCCTGCTCGGCGATAGCGTGAGGTTTGATGGTGGCCATAAGCGTCTTACTTTTGCGACTGAGGATCTTACGCCATTTGTCCGCTTTGAGCCGATCTGTCCTGAAATGGCGATTGGACTGCCTACGCCGCGTCCGGCATTGCGTCTGGTTAAGCAGGGCGATGATGAGTTGCATCTTTGCTTCAGCAAAGACGGCGGTGAAGAAGTCACTGCTCAGATGCGTAACTGGTCTGCCGAGCGGGTCAAATCGCTGCATCATCTCTCCGGTTATATCCTGTGCGCCAAATCGCCCAGCTGTGGGATGGAGCGCGTGCGGGTCTACGAGCCTGACAACAACAACAACCGAAAAGTGGGCACCGGTATTTTTGCGGAGTTCCTGCAGCGTGAAATGCCCTGGCTGCCGCTGGAAGAAGATGGACGCCTGCACGATCCCGCCCTGCGTGAAAACTTTATTGGTCGTATCTGCGCACTGCACGAATTTAATCAGATGTGGGAAAACGGCCTGACCCGTCAGGGACTGATCGGCTTCCACAGTCGTTACAAACTGATGATGCTGGCGCACTCGCAGGAGAAATATCGCGAACTGGGGCCCTTTGTCGCCTCGATGAGCGAGTGGGACTCGCTGGATGCCTTTGCCTTTGAGTACCGTAATCGCATGATGGAACTGATGTCACGTCCCGCCTCACGTCGCAATCACACCAATGTGCTGATGCATGTGCAGGGCTACTTCCGCACGCATCTGAGTTCACCGCAGCGCCAGGAGCTGGCAACGCTGATTGACCGCTATCGTCAGGGCACACAGCCGCTACTGGTACCGATTACCATTCTTAAGCACTACATGGCCGAGTTCCCACATCCGTGGCTGGCACAGCAGCGCTATTTCGATCCCTATCCCGAAGCCTTGCGCTTACGCTACGGACAGTAATTCAGGAGGCGTATGACCACCCATCTGGTCTGGCTGCGTAATGATTTACGCATCAATGATAACCTGGCGCTCCACGCTGCCTGCAGCGACAGCAAAGCGAAAGTGATGGCGCTCTTCCTCGCTACGCCAGAACAGTGGCAGCAGCATGATATGTCCCCCAGGCAGGCGGCGTTTATTCACGCCAGTCTGTTGCAGGTGCAAAGTGCGCTGGCTGAGCGGGGCATTGAGTTGCACTATCAGGCGTGTCACGCCTTCAGCGACAGTATTGATGTGCTGGCAGAATTCTGTGAGAAGCATCAGGTCGATCAGCTCTTCTACAACTATCAGTATGAGGTTAACGAGCGTCAACGCGATGCAGAGGCGGAAAAGCGTCTTGACGATGCGGGCGTGATTTGTCAGGGCTTTGATGACAGCCTGCTGCTGCCACCAGGCAGTGTACAGAGTGGCGATCGCACGATGTATAAGGTCTTTACTCCCTTCAGCAAAGCCTTTGTCCGCCGTTTGCAGCAGAGTCTGCCGGAGTGCGTGCCTGCACCTAAGCCGCGCGACGGTGCGCCGCTGAAAACCGCCCCAATCCCTGCGTTTGACTATCTGACCGAAGCCTTTGATGAGGACCTGTTTCCCGCAGGCGAAGCGGCCGCCCTGAAGCGGTTGCGTCATTTCGCCACTCAACCCGTTATCGATTATCCCGCGAAGCGCGATCTTCCGGCGCTGGACGCCACCAGCCGTCTGTCGGTCTATCTGTCAACCGGCGTGCTGTCGCCACGTCAGTGCCTGCATCGCGTGCTGCATGAACATCCCGATGCGCTGGACAACAGTCGCGCATTTACCTGGCTGAACGAGCTGATCTGGCGTGAGTTCTACCGTCATCTGCTGGTGGCTTACCCGGCACTGTGTCGTCACAAGCCCTTTATCGACTGGACGCGTCACGTTGAATGGCAGCGTGACGACGCGCATTTCGAAGCCTGGAAAGCGGGAAAAACCGGCTATCCGATCGTCGATGCTGCAATGCGTCAGATGAAGGCGCTGGGCTGGATGCACAACCGTTTACGTATGATCACCGCCAGTTTCCTGGTCAAAGATCTGCTGATCGACTGGCGCGAAGGCGAACGCTATTTCATGCAGCAGCTGATTGATGGTGACCTGGCCGCAAACAATGGTGGCTGGCAGTGGGCGGCTTCCACTGGTACAGACTCAGCACCTTATTTCCGCATTTTTAACCCGACCACGCAGGGTGAGCGCTTTGATGAGCAGGGTGAGTTTATCCGTCACTATCTGCCGGAGCTGGCGGACGTCCCTGACAGCCATATTCACCAGCCTCATCTCTGGGCGGAAAAGAACAACAGGAAACTCGATTATCCGGCACCAATCGTGGATCATAAGGCAGCCCGTAAAAAGACATTAGACGCCTTTGAGCGCGCCAAAAGCGCCGCCTGAGGCCTCGAAGGAGCCTGAATGAATCATTACGAATTAGAGACATTGATCAATAAGCACCTCGATAGCCATAGCTTCAGTGATTATGCCCCCAACGGTTTGCAGGTTGAGGGACGTAACGAAGTCAGAACGATTATTACCGGTGTGACGGCCTGTCAGGCCCTGCTGGATGAGGCAGTCACACGTCAGGCCGATGCAATAATCGTCCATCATGGCTACTTCTGGAAAAGTGAACCGGCCGCGATTAAAGGCATGAAGCGCCGCCGTCTGCGGACGCTGCTGGCTAACGATATAAATCTCTATGGCTGGCACCTGCCGCTTGATGCGCATTCAGAACTGGGCAACAACGCCCAGCTGGCCAGACTGCTGGATATTGACGTACGTGGCGAAATCATGCCGCTGGTGTTCTGGGGTGAGCTGGCTGAGCCGATCTCGGGTGAACAGCTGGCCCGCCGAATCGGCGATAAGCTGGGGCGTGAACCGCTGTATTGTGGTGATAACGCACCCGCGCTGATTCGTCGTATCGCCTGGTGCAGCGGTGGCGGACAGGGCTTTATCGACCATGCTGCCGCTGCGGGCGTTGATGCCTACATCACCGGTGAAGTCTCTGAACAGACCATTCATAGTGCACGCGAGCAGGGGGTGCATTTCTTTGCCGCAGGCCATCACGCCACCGAGCGTGGCGGCGTAAAAGCGCTGGGTGAGTGGCTGGCACAACACCACAATCTTGACGTGACCTTCATCGATATACCTAATCCTGCCTGATTGTTTCTTCTGTCCTGCGCGCCTGCGCAGGACCTAAATCTGTTGACACATCCCTGCCACTTTCGCATAACTATTTGCTTTAAGTAGATAAGCCATCGGCTGATCGGGGCATCCGGTCAGGTCGGCCAGGCACGATCTCAATCAGGCAGGAGGTAGCTGTTGCAACGAGCACGGTGTTATTTATTGGGTGAACGCGCTGTCGTGCTGGAGCTGGAGCCGCCGGTCTCACTGGAGAGTCAGCAACGTATCTGGGGACTGAACCAGCGACTGCAGTCGTTTGCGGACGTGCTGGAGGTCATTCCCGGCATGAACAACATCACCCTGATCCTGCGTGATCCCCAGCAGAGTGCACTGGATGCGATAGAGCGGCTTCAGCGCTGGTGGGAAGAGAGTGAAGCGCAGTTGCCGGAGTCACGTCTGGTAGAGATCCCGGTGATTTACGGCGGCGAACATGGCCCCGATCTGACTGTGGTGGCGGAACATGCCGCGCTGACGCCCGGTCAGGTAGTTGAGCTGCACAGCAGCAGCGAGTATGTGGTGTTTTTTGTCGGTTTTCAGCCCGGTTTTCCCTATCTGGGCGGCCTGGATCCGCGCCTTCACATACCGCGTCGTGCGGAACCGAGAGTTGCGGTACCCGCCGGATCGGTTGGCATCGGCGGCAGCCAGACGGGCGTCTATCCGCTCGCTTCGCCCGGCGGCTGGCAACTGATCGGCCAGACGCGCACCGCGCTGTTTAATCCCCTGCAGCAGCCGCCCACACTGCTCCGTCCCGGTGACAGGGTTCGCTTTGTGCCGCAACAGGAGGGCATATGTTAAACATTCTGCGAGCCGGGCTGGCCGCCACCATCCAGGATGCAGGCCGCTACGGCTGGCGTCAGTATGGCATCAGCCCCGGCGGCGTGCTGGATCATCCCGCGATGTTCACCGCTAACGTGCTGGTGGGCAATGCGCCTGATAGCGCGGTGCTGGAGCTGGTGCTCGGCCAGTTTAAAGCGGAGTTTACCCGCGACGGCTGGTTCGCGCTGACTGGCGCAGGCTGCCATGCGGAGCTGGATGGTCAGCCGGTCTGGACGGGCTGGCGTACCCCGGTGAAACGCGGGCAGGTCCTGTCGCTGGCGATGCCGCAGCGCGGCATGCGCAGCTATCTGGCAGTGCAGGGCGGTTTTGACATCCCTGAGGTGCTCGGCTCAGCCAGCACCGATCTGAAAGCAAAATTTGGCGGATTTCAGGGGCGTACCTTACGGGATGGCGATCAGATCCCGCTGGGTAAACCGACGCGTCAGTTCGATCGCAAAGTCGGGGTGCGGCAACTGCTGTGGGGCAACCGCATCCGCGCACTGCCTGGCCCGGAGTATCACGAGTTCAGTCCCGACGCGCAGCAGGCGTTCTGGCGTACCGCATGGAAACTCAGCCCGCAAAGCAACCGGATGGGATACCGGCTTGAGGGACGTGAGCTTAAACGTGAAAGTCCGCGTGAGCTGCTGTCACATGGTGTGATGCCGGGTGTGATTCAGGTGCCGCCGAATGGACAGCCTATCGTGCTGATGGCGGATGCCCAGACCACCGGCGGCTATCCGCGTATCGCCTCCGTCATCGAAGCCGATCTCTACCATCTGGCGCAAATCCGCCTCGGTGAGCCGATTCACTTTATTCACTGCACGCTGCCGGAAGCGATGCTGGCACGCCAGCATCAGCAACGCGCGCTGGACCAGATGAAATGGGGACTCCATGAAAATTGATTTAAACGCCGACCTGGGCGAAGGCTGTGCCAGCGATCAGGCGTTGCTGGAGCTGGTGAGTTCCGCCAACATCGCCTGTGGCTTTCACGCAGGGGATGCGCAGACCATGCTGCAGTCGGTGCGCTGGGCGCACGCATGCGGCGTCGCTATCGGCGCGCATCCTGCTTTCCCCGATCGGGAGAACTTTGGCCGCAGTGCCATGCAACTGCCACCTGAAACGGTCTATGCCCAGATGATCTACCAGATTGGCGCGCTGAAAAGCCTGGCAGAGAGCGAAGGTGCGCGGCTGGTTCACGTTAAGCCGCACGGCATGCTCTATAACCAGGCCGCGGCTGATCCGGTGCTGGCAGACGCCATTGCCCGCGCCATCCGTGCTGTCGACAGTCAGCTGATTGTGGTGGGACTGGCGAACAGCGAATCGATACGTGCCGCGTCGCACTACGACTTACGCACGCGGGAAGAGGTCTTTGCCGATCGTGGCTATCTCAGCAGCGGTGCGCTGGTGCCGCGCAGCGAGCCCGGCGCACTGATTGACGATGAGCAGCAGGCTATCGATCAGACGCTGACGATGGTGCAGCAGGGCAAAGTGAAAAGTATCACAGGAGAATGGGTGGCAGTGAATGCGCAGACCGTCTGCTTACATGGCGACGGCGCACACGCCCTGCAGTTTGCCCAGCGGTTGCGTGATGCGTTTGCCAAACAGCAGATCCGTGTCACCAGCGCCTGAAAACAACACTTAGCCCGGCTTATGTCGGGTTTTTTAACTCTGGGGGAAATCCATGGAAAGTGCAGTGAATCTCTGGCCTTTACTGGGCATTGCCGCGATCGTTGTCGGCTTCGTATTACGTTTTAACCCGGTGCTGGTGGTAATTGTCGCCGGATTTGTGACCGGTCTGGCGGCGATGATGCCGCTGGCTGACATTCTGGAAAAGCTTGGCGCGGGGTTTCTTAACACCCGTAACCTGCCGCTGATTCTGCTGCTGCCACTGGCGGTCATTGGGCTGCTGGAGCGTCACGGGCTGAAGGAGCGGGCACAGGCGTGGATTGCTCAGATCAAAACCGCCACCGCCGGACGTCTGCTGATTGTCTACCTGTTTGTGCGTGAAATCACGGCGGCACTGGGGTTAACCAGTCTCGGCGGACATCCGCAGATGGTGCGTCCATTGCTCGCACCGATGGCAGAAGGCGCCACTGAAAACCGCTACGGCGAAATCACACCTGAGCTGCGGCACAAGCTGCGTGCCATGTCAGCAGCCACCGACAACGTCGGCCTGTTCTTTGGTGAGGATATCTTCGTGGCGTTTGGTGCGATTATTTTTATGCACAACTTCATGCAGGAGTCGGCCGGGATTCAGACCGAACCGCTGCACATTGCGTTATGGGGCATTCCGACCGCTGTAGCCGCGTTCCTGATCCACTCGGCACGTCTGGTGCGACTCGATCGTCAGCTGGCGCGTGAGCTGCAACAGCTCAACAGCCAGGCGCTGAAAGCCAAAGGAGGTCAGTAATGTTCCAGCAACAATATCTGATGTGGCTGGCAGGCATTATCCTGCTGGTAGTAGCCATCCTCTCCTGGCGTGACAGCGCTAATCCGCGTCGCTTTACCACCGGACTGTTCTGGGCCTTGTATGGCCTGGTATTCCTAGTGGGTGACTGGACGACGCAGCTGATGAGCAGCCTGATGGGCTCGGACGCGGCGGGCACCCGAATGCTGCACATCACTATCGGTGTCATTGTGGTGATAATGGCGCTGATTGCCGGTCTGGGTGGGGTCCGGCTGGGGCGCTATCATCAGCGCAGCGATGAAGAGAAGCAGGCCAGTGCGCTGCGTCTGCGCAACAAACTGTTTCTGCCTGCGCTGGCCATTCCGGTCGTGACCGTGGTCGGCGTGCTGGCGTTTAATCATATTCCCGGTATGCAGGATGTGGTGTTCGGTCCCGGGAATCACGCCACGCTGGTGACATTGTTTTCAATGATGGTCGGCTGTGTCATTGGCTGGCTGGTGGCGTTAAAACTGACCCATGAAAAACCGGTGCAGTCGATGCAGGAGACCCGTCGCCTGCTGGATTCGATTGGCTGGGCCTTTATCCTGCCGCAGATCCTTGCCACCCTGGGACTGCTGTTTACCAGTGCGGGCGTGGGCAGTGCCATTTCGCATCTGACCGAAACCTGGCTGGCGGTGGATAATCGCTTTATCGCGGTAACGGTCTATGCCGTCGGAATGGCGCTGTTAACCATGATCATGGGTAACGCGTTTGCGGCGTTTCCGATTATCACCGCAGGCGTTGGCATCCCGATTCTGGTGCTGCAGCACGGCGGAAATCCGGCAGTGATGGCGGCGATTGGTATGTTTTCCGGCTACTGCGGTACGCTGATGACGCCGATGGCGGCCAACTTCAATATTGTCCCGGCGGCGCTGCTGGAGCTGCCCGATCGTAACGCGGTGATCAAAGCTCAGATTCCAACCGGTGTGCTACTGTTAATCGTTAACATTTTCCTGCTCTATTTCCTGATGTTCCTGTGAGGCTGCATGAAAACTGTCCTGATGACCGCCTTTGAACCCTTTGGCGGTGAAACGATTAATCCCTCCTGGGAAGCGGTGCGCGCACTGGAAGGCAAACAGATTGGCGGGGCGACGATAGTGATCCGTCAGCTGCCGGTGGTGTTCAGTGAGGTACTCCACGTGCTGAACCAGGCGCTGGAAGAGGTCAAACCGGATGCGGTGCTGTCGGTCGGGCAAGCGGGCGGCCGCAGCGACATTACCGTTGAACGTATCGGTATCAATGTCGATGACGCCCGCATCCCGGACAACGCTGGTCATCAGCCGGTGGATGAACCGATTGTGGCTGGCGGCCCGGCAGCCTATTTTTCCCGTCTGCCAATCAAAGCGATTGTTGCCGCGGTGCGTAAAGCGGGCATTCCCGCATCGGTTTCGCAGACGGCGGGCACCTTCACCTGTAACCGGGTGATGTATGGCCTGCTGCACTGGCTGGAGCAGCAGAAGAGTCCGGCGCGCGGTGGCTTTATTCATATTCCTTATCTGCCTGAACAGGCGGCGCTCCATCCTGGTGCGCCGAGCATGGCGGTCGCGACCATTATTCAGGCGCTGGAGATTGCGGTAAACGTCACGCTGGAGACCGGCGACGATATCAAACAGGCTGGCGGCGCCACCCATTAAGAGGAAGAACGATGCCTGAAGGACCGGAAATTCGCCGCGTGGCGGATAAGCTTGAAACTGCCATCGTGGGTCAGCCGTTAACCGAAGCGTGGTTTGCGTTTCCTCAGCTTAAAACTTACGAACCCTCGCTGATTGGTGAGCAGGTGCAGGCGATTGAGACGCGGGGAAAAGCGCTGCTGACACATTTCAGCAATGGCCTGACGCTTTACAGTCATAACCAGCTTTATGGTGTCTGGCGCATCGTGAAACCCGATACTGAACTGAATACCACACGCCAGTTGCGGGTGCGGCTGGCGACGGCGAGCAAAGCGATTCTGCTTTATAGTGCCTCCGATATTGAACTGCTCAACGCAGATACGCTGGCGGCGCATCCGTTTCTGACCCGCATCGGACCGGATGTGCTGAACAGCCAGCTTAGCGTGGAAGAAGTGAAAGAGCGGCTGCTGTCACCCCGTTTCCGGCGGCGGCAGTTCAGTGGTCTGCTGCTGGATCAGGCTTTTCTGGCCGGGCTGGGAAACTACCTGCGCGCCGAGATTCTCTGGCTGGCGCAGCTGCTGCCCAATCATCGGGCGCAGGATCTCACTGAAGATCAGCTGACTGCTTTCAGCGAGGCGCTGCTGTCGGTGCCGCGTCATGCCTATCGGATGCGTGGAACCATGAAGAAATATCATGAGGAAGCAGCGTTTCAGTTTGAGGTTTTTCATCGGCAGGGCAAAAAATGCCGGCGCTGTGGCACAGTGATCGAGAAGGGCACGCTTTCATCACGGCCTTTTTACTGGTGTCCGGGTTGCCAGAGATAGAGGCGGCCGCATTGGGGAACAAAACAGGAAAAGGTTCTTACTGCAAACAGCTGACAAACCCGAATCCGGGAGAGTCCAGCCGCTACGAAGAAGTCTGACGCGCAGGGAATACGGTCAGAGGAGGAAAGCGTCCCGCCGCCCGGATAAAAACGTCGGGAGCGTTTTTGAACAACGCAATGCGTTGGCCCGGCTACGGGCGCACCTCAGGGATGAGGTGCGTAATCGCGCGGGCCGAGCGTGTCATGGATGACGGCTTTTGCGTCTTTCCGATCTGACCAGGTTCTCTACGCAGGCGCGGTATCACAGCCAACCGCCCCGGCTTTAAAGCAACATCAGGCGGAGATCCCTCTCCGCTATCCACTGAGCCTTACTTTTTCAGCTGTGAGCTGAATTCGCGCTCGGTATAACCGGTGTAGAGCTGACGTGGACGGGCAATCTTCATGCCTTCGTCGTGCATCTCTTTCCAGTGGGCAATCCAGCCAACCGTACGGGCCATCGCGAAGATCACCGTAAACATGGACGACGGAATACCCATCGCTTTCAGAATGATACCGGAGTAGAAATCCACGTTTGGATAAAGTTTACGCTCGATGAAGTACGGGTCGTTCAGCGCAATGTGTTCCAGCTCCATCGCCACTTCCAGCAGATCATCCTTCATACCCAGTTCATTCAGAACCTCATGGCAGGTATCGCGCATCACGGTCGCGCGTGGATCGTAATTTTTGTAAACGCGGTGACCAAAGCCCATCAGACGGAATGAATCATTCTTGTCTTTAGCGCGTTTAACAAATTCCGGGATGTGCTCAACGGTGCTGATCTCTTCCAGCATACGCAGAGTCGCTTCGTTGGCACCGCCGTGCGCCGGTCCCCACAGGGAGGCGATCCCGGCGGCGATACAGGCAAACGGATTCGCGCCGCTTGAACCGGCGGTACGTACGGTAGAGGTTGAAGCGTTCTGCTCATGGTCAGCATGCAGAATCAGGATACGGTCCATAGCGCGTTCCAGCACCGGATTCACTTTGTACTCTTCGCACGGCGTAGCAAACATCATATGCAGGAAGTTACCGGCGTAAGAGAGGTCATTGCGTGGATAGACAAACGGCTGGCCGATTGAATATTTGTAACACATCGCTGCCATGGTCGGCATCTTAGAGAGCAGACGGAATGCCGCGATTTCGCGGTGGCGCTCAATGTTTACATCCAGTGAATCGTGGTAAAACGCAGCCAGTGCGCCGGTCACGCCGCACATTACCGCCATAGGATGCGAGTCACGACGGAAGCCGTGGAACAGACGGGTAATCTGCTCATGAATCATGGTGTGGCGGGTAACCGTGGTTCGGAACTCATCAAACTGTTTCTGGTCCGGCGCTTCGCCATTCAGCAGGATGTAGCAGACTTCCAGGTAGTTAGAGTGGGTCGCCAGCTGAGAAATCGGGAAACCACGGTGCAGCAGGATACCTTCATCACCATCGATAAAAGTGATAGCAGATTCACAGGACGCTGTAGACGTAAAACCGGGATCGAAGGTGAACAGGCCACTTGAACCCAGAGCGCGGACATCAACCACATCCTGACCCAGCGTGCCTTTAAGCACGTCCAGTTCAATAGATGTTCCATCTTGCAGGGTTAGCGTTACTTTTTTATCTGTCATTTTCGTCTCCATAGCGCCTTATGTAGGTAAGGATCTTTAGACACCTGAAACGCGTTCATGTTGCGGTTGGCAAAACTACACAGTATCACTCTGCGGGGATAAAGCGGGTGCAGGGTACAGAGTGAGCGACGCGTTCCCAGCGGGAACCGGTGAGCCATGGACATGCTGCATATCGCGGTTGTTAAAGATCCGGTCAGGATATAACTTCTTGGTAACCAATAACCTGATGCTTTTTAATGCTCATTATCGCAATGTTACATAACTTGCGCTTAGGGGAAAGTGTATCCCCATAACTTTTGTGCATCATAGGAATTTACAGGCTTAGTTTGTAACTGAATTGTTGAACTATTGTCAAATCAGATAATTAAAATTGTATCAATTGTGAAAATCGTGAGTAGGATCACTGTTCCACCTAAAATATACCAAAGAGTTTGTAGGGGAATTGTAATCAGAATGTGATCCTCCTATACTCCTGGCAGGTCTCCGGAACACCCTGACACCAGGAGCCACCCAGCGTTTACTACCGCGTCAATTAACACTGGATGTTGCTTGTTTGGTGACGGTTAAGTCTGCCACACGTTGTGATTAGACTCCGCCTCAGGTCCGGAGGAAGCAAAATAAAAAAGAGCTGTGTGGGCAAAACCGTGAAAAAACAAAGACCTGTCAACTTGGATCTCTCGACGATCCGGTTTCCCGTTACTGCAATATCGTCCATTCTTCACCGCGTCTCCGGCGTAATCACTCTGGTTGCCATTGGCATCCTGCTGTGGCTGCTCGGTCTCTCTCTCTCTTCTCCTGAAGGTTTCCAGCACGCTGCATCCATCATGGATGGCTTCTTCGCGAAGTTCATCATGTGGGGCATCTTAACCGCGCTGGCCTATCACGCGGTGAGCGGGATTCGTCATATGTTGATGGATTTTGGTTATCTGGCTGAAACGCTGCAGGTTGGTAAGCGTTCTGCTCATATGACTTTTGTGATCACTGTCGTGCTGGCAATTCTGGCGGGAGTCCTCGTATGGTAAGCAATGCATCCGCATTGGGTCGCAACGGCATTCAGGACTGGCTGCTGCTGCGGGCAACTGCAATTCTCATTACGCTCTACATCGTCTACATCCTCGGTTTCGTTGTGATGACAGACACGCTGACTTATGACCTGTGGCGTGGCTTCTTCGCTTCCGCATTCACTAAAGTGTTCACGCTGCTGACGCTGTTCTCCATTCTGATTCATGGCTGGATCGGCATGTGGCAGGTGTTAACAGACTACGTCAAATCACTGCCAACGCGCTTGTTGTTGCAGTTTGTGATTGTCGTGGCGCTGCTGTGGTATGCGATTTATGGATTTGTTGTGGTGTGGGGTGTGTAAATGAGTTTGCCAATCAGAGAGTTTGATGCCGTGGTGATCGGCGCAGGTGGCGCAGGTATGCGGGCCGCACTGCAAATCTCCCAGGCCGGTCAGAGCTGTGCCCTGTTATCTAAAGTTTTCCCGACCCGTTCCCACACTGTATCTGCGCAGGGCGGTATTACCGTTGCGCTGGGTAATACCCATGAAGATAACTGGGAATGGCATATGTACGACACCGTCAAAGGTTCCGACTACATCGGTGACCAGGACGCGATTGAATATATGTGTAAAACCGGCCCGGAAGCAATTCTGGAACTGGAACACATGGGCCTGCCGTTCTCGCGTCTGGAAGATGGTCGTGTCTATCAGCGTCCGTTTGGTGGTCAGTCGAAGAACTTCGGCGGCGAGCAGGCGGCACGTACCGCTGCAGCAGCTGACCGTACCGGCCACGCCCTGTTGCATACTCTTTACCAGCAGAACCTGAAAAACAAAACCACCATCTTCTCTGAGTGGTATGCACTGGATCTGGTGAAAAACGCCGAGGGCGCAGTGGTGGGTTGTACCGCTATCTGCATCGAAACCGGCGAAACCGTCTATTTCAAAGCAAAAGCGACCATTCTGGCCACCGGCGGCGCGGGCCGTATCTATCAGTCCACCACCAATGCACACATCAACACCGGCGACGGCGTGGGTATGGCACTGCGTGCGGGCGTGCCGGTGCAGGATATGGAGATGTGGCAGTTCCACCCAACCGGTATTGCTGGTGCGGGCGTGCTGGTCACCGAGGGCTGCCGTGGTGAAGGCGGTTATCTGCTGAACAAACATGGCGAACGCTTCATGGAGCGTTATGCGCCAAACGCTAAAGATCTGGCGGGCCGCGACGTGGTTGCGCGCTCAATGATGATTGAAATCCGTGAAGGTCGCGGCTGTGACGGTCCGTGGGGCCCGCACATCAAACTGAAACTCGATCACCTGGGTAAAGAGGTGCTTGAGTCACGTCTGCCTGGCATCCTCGAGCTGTCACGCACCTTTGCTCACGCCGATCCAGTCAAAGAACCTATCCCGGTCATTCCGACCTGCCACTACATGATGGGCGGTATTCCGACTAAAGTGACCGGTCAGGCACTGCGTGTGAATGAGCAGGGTGAAGATGTGGTAATTCCTGGCCTGTTCGCTGTCGGCGAAATTGCCTGCGTATCGGTACACGGTGCCAACCGTCTGGGCGGTAACTCACTGCTCGACCTGGTGGTCTTTGGCCGCGCAGCGGGTCTGCATCTGCTGGAGAGTATTCAGGAGCAGGGCGAACTGCGTGACGCTACGGAAGATGAGATTGCCGTTGCGATGGCGCGCTTCAACCGCTGGGAAAACAATACCACGGGTGAAGACCCGGTTGAGATTCGTAAAGCGCTGCAACGCTGCATGCAGAATAACTTCTCTGTATTCCGCGAAGGCGACGCGATGGCGCAGGGTCTGGAAGAGCTGAAAGAGATTCGCCAGCGTCTGAAATCAGCGCGTCTGGATGACCGCTCACCGGATTTCAACACCCAGCGTATTGAGTGTCTGGAACTGGATAACCTGATGGAAACGGCCTTTGCCACGGCGGTCGCGGCTAACTACCGCACCGAGAGCCGCGGTGCGCACAGTCGCTTCGACTTCCCGGATCGTGATGATGAAAACTGGCTGTGCCACAGTCTTTATGTCCCGGAAACCGAAAGCATGACGCGCCGTGAGGTGAACATGCAGCCGAAACTGCGCGCGGCGTTCCCGCCGAAAGTGCGTACCTACTAATTTCGGAGACGATCATGAGACTCGAGTTTTCAATTTATCGCTACAATCCGGACGTCGATGACAGGCCGCGCATGCAGGATTACACCCTGGAGTCGGAAGATGGTCGCGACATGATGCTGCTGGACGCGCTGATTCGCCTGAAAGAGAAAGATCCGACGCTGGCGTTTCGTCGCTCGTGTCGTGAAGGCGTCTGCGGCTCGGATGGCCTCAACATGAACGGTAAAAACGGACTGGCCTGCATTACGCCGGTCTCGGCACTGGGCAACGGCAAACAGAAAATTGTTATCCGTCCATTGCCAGGTTTACCGGTTGTGCGTGACCTGGTCGTAGACATGAGCCAGTTTTATGCTCAGTATGAGAAAATTAAGCCTTTCCTGTTGAATAATGGGGAAAATCCGCCAGCACGTGAACATCTGCAGATGCCGGAAGAACGTGAACACCTGGATGGCCTGTACGAGTGTATTCTCTGTGCCTGCTGCTCAACCTCATGCCCATCATTCTGGTGGAACCCTGAGAAGTTCATCGGTCCTGCCGGCCTGCTGGCGGCATACCGTTTCCTGATTGACAGCCGCGACACCGAAACGGATGCGCGTCTCGACAATCTGAATGATGCTTTCAGCGTATTCCGCTGTCACAGTATCATGAACTGTGTGAGCGTCTGTCCGAAAGGACTGAACCCGACGCGCGCCATCGGCCATATCAAGTCGATGCTGCTGCAGCGCGGCGCATAAGCAGTCTTCGCCGGGAACCTCAGGTTCCCGGTGTTTTACGGAAGCCTCTGTAAGCGCGGTGATGACCACGTTTACAAAGGTTCCCTTACGGGCCACGCGCGCTGCGCAGAGTGCTCGTATCGCTGAACTCACTACGGCAAACCGCGAAAGCGGCAACAAATGAAACCTCAAAAAAGCATAGCAATGCTTAAGGGATCACAATGCAGAACAGCGCGATGAAGCCCTGGCTGGACTCTTCCTGGCTGGCCGGCGCGAATCAGTCTTACATAGAGCAGCTCTATGAGGATTTCCTGACCGATCCTGACTCTGTCGATGCAGTGTGGCGCTCGATGTTCCAACAGTTACCGGGCACCGGAATGAAACCTGAGCAGTTTCACTCCACCACACGTGAGTACTTCCGTCGCCTGGCGAAAGACGCATCTCGTTACACCTCATCTGTCTCCGATCCGGAAACCAACTCCAAGCAAGTAAAAGTGCTGCAGCTGATCAACGCGTTTCGTTTTCGCGGTCACCAGCATGCGAATCTCGATCCGCTTGGCCTGTGGAAACAGGATCGGGTGGCCGATCTTGATCCGGCTTTTCATGACCTGACCGAGGCCGATTTTCAGGAAAGCTTTAACGTCGGCTCTTTTGCCATCGGTAAAGAGACCATGAAGCTGGCCGATCTCTTCGACGCGCTGACGCAGACGTACTGTGGCTCAATCGGTGCGGAATATATGCACATCAACAACACGGATGAGAAACGCTGGATCCAGCAGCGTCTTGAGTCTGTAGCGGGCCGTGCAGCGTTCAGCAACGAAGAGAAAAAAGGTTTCCTGAAAGAGCTGACCGCGGCAGAAGGGCTGGAAAAATATCTCGGGGCGAAATTCCCGGGTGCCAAACGCTTCTCGCTGGAAGGCGGCGATGCGCTGGTGCCCATGCTGCGCGAAATGATCCGTCACGCCGGTAAGAGCGGTACCCGTGAAGTCGTGCTGGGTATGGCGCACCGTGGTCGTCTCAACGTGCTGATCAACGTGCTGGGTAAAAAGCCACAGGATCTGTTCGACGAGTTCGCCGGTAAGCATAAAGAGCATCTGGGCACCGGTGACGTGAAGTACCACATGGGCTTCTCTTCTGATGTGGAAACCGAAGGCGGTCTGGTTCACCTGGCGCTGGCGTTTAACCCGTCACACCTGGAGATCGTCAGCCCGGTCGTCATGGGTTCTGTGCGTGCCCGTCTGGACCGTCTGGACGAGCCTGCCAGCAATAAAGTCTTACCGATCACCATTCATGGTGACGCGGCGGTGATTGGCCAGGGTGTGGTTCAGGAAACCCTGAACATGTCACAGGCACGCGGTTATGAAGTGGGCGGTACCGTTCGCATCGTCATCAACAACCAGGTTGGCTTCACCACCTCCAACCCGAAAGATGCGCGTTCGACCCCTTACTGCACCGACATCGGCAAAATGGTGCTGGCACCGATTTTCCACGTGAACGCAGATGATCCGGAAGCGGTCGCCTTTGTGACCCGTCTGGCGCTCGACTATCGCAATACCTTTAAGCGTGATGTGTTTATCGATCTGGTCTGCTATCGCCGTCATGGTCACAACGAGGCGGATGAGCCAAGTGCGACCCAGCCGCTGATGTATCAGAAAATCAAAAAACACCCGACGCCGCGTAAAATCTACGCCGACCGTCTGGAAGGTGAAGCCGTCGCCACGCAGGAAGATGCGACCGAAATGGTCAATCTTTATCGTGATGCGCTGGATGCGGGCGAGTGCGTGGTGCCGGAATGGCGTCCGATGAGCCTGCACTCCTTTACCTGGTCACCTTACCTGAATCATGAGTGGGATGAACCTTACCCGGCTCAGGTCGACATGAAACGTCTGAAGGAACTGGCGCTGCGTATCAGCCAGGTGCCTGAAGAGGTGGAAGTGCAGTCGCGTGTTGCCAAGATTTATAACGACCGTCGCCTGATGGCTGAAGGCGAGAAAGCCTTTGACTGGGGCGGCGCGGAAAACCTGGCCTATGCCACGCTGGTTGATGAAGGCATTCCGGTGCGTCTGTCGGGTGAAGATACCGGTCGCGGAACCTTCTTCCATCGTCACGCGGTAGTCCATAACCAGGCGAACGGCTCAACCTATACCCCTCTGCATCATGTGCACAGCGGCCAGGGCCAGTTCAAAGTCTGGGACTCCGTGCTGTCAGAGGAAGCGGTGCTGGCCTTTGAATATGGTTACGCCACCGCAGAGCCGCGCATCCTGACCATCTGGGAAGCGCAGTTTGGTGACTTCGCCAACGGCGCACAGGTTGTTATCGACCAGTTCATCAGCTCCGGTGAGCAGAAATGGGGCCGGATGTGTGGCCTGGTTATGCTGCTGCCGCACGGTTATGAAGGTCAGGGGCCAGAGCACTCCTCTGCGCGCCTGGAACGTTATCTGCAACTCTGTGCTGAGCAGAACATGCAGGTCTGCGTGCCGTCTACCCCTGCGCAGGTTTACCACATGCTGCGTCGTCAGGCGCTGCGCGGTATGCGCCGTCCGCTGATTGTGATGTCGCCGAAATCACTGCTGCGTCATCCGCTGGCCATCTCCACGCTGGATGAACTGGCTAACGGCAGCTTCCAGCCGGCGATTGGCGAAGTCGATGATCTGGATCCGCAGGGCGTGAAACGCGTCGTGCTGTGCTCCGGTAAAGTCTATTACGACCTGCTGGAGCAGCGTCGTAAAAATGAGCAGACCGATGTGGCTATCGTGCGCATCGAGCAGCTCTATCCGTTCCCGCATCACGCGGTACAGGAAGCATTAAAAGCGTATGCTCACGTGCAGGATTTTGTCTGGTGTCAGGAAGAGCCACTGAATCAGGGCGCCTGGTATTGCAGCCAGCATCATTTCCGTGAAGTTGTGCCATTTGGTGCCACTTTACGTTATGCAGGCCGCCCGGCATCTGCCTCACCGGCCGTGGGTTACATGTCCGTACACCAACAACAGCAGCAAGACCTGGTTAATGACGCGCTGAACGTTAATTAATTAAAAGGAAAGATAATGAGTAGCGTAGATATTCTCGTTCCCGACCTGCCTGAATCGGTTGCCGATGCCTCTGTGGCAACCTGGCATAAAAAACCAGGCGATGCAGTCACTCGCGATGAAGTGCTGGTCGAAATCGAAACTGACAAAGTTGTACTGGAAGTGCCAGCCTCTGCTGACGGTATCCTGGAAGCGGTTCTGGAAGAAGAGGGCGCCACCGTCACTTCCCGCCAGATCCTGGGTCGTCTGAAAGAGGGCAACAGCGCCGGTAAAGAGAGTAGCGCGAAGTCTGAAAGCAAAGAGTCTACCCCGGCTCAGCGTCAGACTGCGTCACTGGAAGAAGAGAGCAACGATGCGCTCAGCCCGGCTATCCGCCGTCTGATTGCAGAGCACAATCTTGATGCCTCACAGATCAAAGGCAGCGGTGTGGGTGGTCGTCTGACCCGTGAAGATGTTGAAAAACATCTGGCCAACAAACCGCAGGCTGCCAAAGCCGCCGCACCAGCGGCAGAAACTGCAGCCGTGCAGCAACCCGTGGCGAATCGCAGCGAAAAACGCGTGCCGATGACCCGTCTGCGTAAGCGCGTTGCCGAGCGTCTGCTGGAAGCGAAAAACAGCACGGCGATGCTGACGACCTTCAATGAAATTAACATGAAGCCCATCATGGATCTGCGTAAGCAGTATGGTGAGGCCTTCGAGAAGCGTCACGGTGTACGTCTGGGCTTTATGTCCTTCTACATCAAAGCGGTTGTTGAAGCACTGAAACGCTATCCGGAAGTGAATGCGTCCATCGATGGCGAAGATGTGGTTTACCACAACTACTTCGACGTCAGCATCGCGGTCTCTACGCCACGCGGTCTGGTGACCCCCGTTCTGCGTGACGTTGATGCGCTGAGCATGGCGGACATTGAGAAGAAAATCAAAGAGCTGGCAGTGAAAGGCCGTGACGGCAAGCTGACAGTTGACGATCTGACCGGCGGTAACTTCACCATTACCAACGGCGGCGTCTTTGGTTCCCTGATGTCCACCCCAATCATCAACCCACCGCAGAGCGCCATCCTGGGCATGCACGCTATCAAAGATCGCCCTATGGCGGTCAATGGTCAGGTCGTGGTGCTGCCAATGATGTACCTGGCGCTCTCTTATGACCACCGTCTGATCGATGGCCGTGAATCAGTGGGTTATCTGGTTGCAGTGAAAGAGATGCTGGAAGATCCGGCGCGTCTGCTGCTGGATGTCTGATTTTCACCGGGCGCGCCTCGCGCGCCCAACCTCAATACTCTTTTCAGACCTGAATGGATAGAACATCATGAACTTACACGAATACCAGGCGAAACAACTGTTTGCACGGTATGGCATGCCGGCACCAACGGGTTACGCCTGTACTACACCACGTGAAGCGGAAGAAGCAGCCTCTAAAATTGGCGCAGGCCCGTGGGTAGTTAAATGTCAGGTTCATGCCGGTGGCCGCGGTAAAGCGGGCGGTGTGAAAGTGGTTAACAGCAAAGAAGAGATTCGCGCATTTGCTGAAAACTGGCTGGGCAAACGTCTGGTGACCTATCAGACAGACGCAAACGGCCAGCCGGTAAACCAGATTCTGGTTGAAGCGGCAACCGACATCGATCAGGAGCTCTACCTGGGCGCGGTGGTCGATCGCGCAACGCGTCGCGTGATTTTCATGGCCTCTACCGAAGGCGGCGTGGAAATCGAAAAAGTGGCGGAAGAGACCCCGCACCTGATCCACAAAATGGCGCTGGATCCCCTGACCGGCCCGCAGCCTTATCAGGGCCGTGAGCTGGCGTTCAAACTTGGCCTGACCGGCAAGCTGGTAGGACAGTTCACCAAGATCTTCATGGGTCTGGCGACCCTGTTCCTGGAGCGCGATCTGGCGATGGTTGAGATCAACCCGCTGGTCATCACTAAACAGGGCGATCTGATCTGCCTGGATGGCAAACTGGGTGCCGATGGCAATGCCCTGTTCCGTCAGCCAGAGCTGCGCGAAATGCGCGATCCAAGCCAGGAAGATCCACGTGAAGCGCATGCGACACAGTGGGAACTGAACTATGTTGCGCTGGAAGGCAACATCGGTTGTATGGTTAACGGCGCAGGTCTGGCGATGGGCACCATGGACATCGTTAAGCACCATGGCGGTCAGCCAGCCAACTTTCTTGATGTCGGCGGTGGCGCAACGAAAGAGCGCGTGACCGAAGCCTTCAAAATCATCCTGTCTGACGATGCGGTTAAAGCCGTCTTCGTTAACATCTTCGGCGGTATCGTACGCTGTGATCTGATTGCCGATGGCATCATTGGCGCAGTCGCTGAAGTGGGTGTGAACGTGCCAGTGGTGGTACGTCTGGAAGGTAACAACGCCGAGCTGGGCGCACAGAAACTGGCGGACAGCGGTCTGAACATCATTGCAGCAACCAGCCTGACAGACGCCGCACAGCGTGTTGTTGCTGCCGCGGAGGGTAAATAATGTCCATTCTGATCGACAAAAACACCAAAGTCATTTGCCAGGGTTTCACCGGTGGCCAGGGGACTTTCCATTCTGAGCAGGCGCTGGCATACGGCACCCAGCTGGTTGGCGGCGTAACGCCAGGCAAAGGCGGCACGACTCACCTTGGCCTGCCGGTGTTCAACACCGTACGCGAAGCGGTAGAAGCGACCGGCGCAACCGCCACCGTGATCTACGTTCCGGCGCCTTTCTGTAAAGATGGCATCCTGGAAGCGATTGAAGCAGGTATCAAACTGATCATCACCATCACCGAAGGTATCCCGACCCTGGATATGCTGACTGTGAAAGTGAAGCTGGATGAAGCGGGCGTGCGGATGATCGGTCCAAACTGCCCGGGCGTGATCACCCCAGGCGAATGTAAGATCGGCATCATGCCGGGCCACATTCATCAGCCGGGCCGCGTCGGTATCGTTTCCCGTTCAGGCACCCTGACCTATGAAGCGGTTAAGCAGACCACTGACATCGGCTACGGCCAGTCAACCTGCGTCGGCATCGGTGGTGACCCGATCCCTGGCTCTAACTTCATCGACATCCTGAAAATGTTCCAGGACGATCCACAGACTGAAGCGATCGTGATGATTGGTGAAATCGGTGGTAGCGCAGAAGAAGAAGCCGCCGCCTTCATCAAAGAGCACGTGACCAAACCGGTTGTGGGCTACATTGCTGGCGTAACCGCGCCGAAAGGCAAGCGCATGGGCCATGCTGGCGCCATCATTGCCGGTGGTAAAGGTACAGCAGATGAGAAATTTGCTGCGCTGGAAGCCGCAGGTGTGAAGACCGTTCGCAGCCTGGCTGACATCGGTGACGCGGTTAAAGCCGTATTACCGGCAAATTAAGTCGGCGTCATCTGAGACTAAGCCACCTCCGGGTGGCTTTTTTTATGCCGGTAACGCACAGTCTTAACTCAGACAATTAAAAAGAAGAGGGCAGAGTCAGATAACCATTCAGGTATTGGTTGCGTTAAAAAAAAGTATCAAAGGTAAACTATTTTTTCCCCGCCTTATTTCATTAATGACATCTCATTAACAAGAAACCCACCTGACTTTATCTGGAAACTTATTGCGTTAATCCAGATCAATTAATCACGATTTAAATCCAACTATATCGCTGGCAAAGCGCAACGCTAAGAGCGTAAATTGCGCTGCATCAATCCAGCCTTTTACACAAATTTTCAAACGTCTGCTCAACCCGGGATGACACCCGCTTTCCTCCTGTTAAAGCACGCGTTAATGAAAGCGCGGATTGACAATTTTCAGAGCTGCTTCATTCGCTACTCGCCTGTTCGGGCAGCTCACAGATCTGTTCTGCTGGTAATAAAAAACTGGAATCAATAAACAGCCGTTCCTGACTCTGATTACGTTCGTTCTGATCGCGCGCGTGACAGAGACAAAGCGAGGAGCAAGGAGTCCTTATGTTAGATATCGTCGAACTGTCGCGGTTACAGTTTGCCTTAACAGCGATGTACCATTTTCTGTTCGTCCCTTTAACGCTGGGTATGGCGTTTTTGCTGGCGATCATGGAGACGGTTTATGTCCTGAGCGGCAAACAAATTTATAAAGATATGACGAAGTTCTGGGGCAAGTTATTTGGTATTAACTTTGCGCTGGGTGTCGCCACAGGCCTGACCATGGAATTTCAGTTCGGGACAAACTGGTCATATTACTCTCACTACGTCGGCGATATCTTCGGTGCGCCGCTCGCCATTGAAGGTCTGATGGCGTTCTTCCTGGAATCGACCTTTGTCGGCCTGTTCTTTTTTGGCTGGGATCGGCTGGGTAAAGTGCAGCACATGGCGGTGACCTGGCTGGTGGCGCTGGGCTCGAATATGTCTGCGCTGTGGATTCTGGTTGCCAACGGCTGGATGCAGAATCCCATCGCCTCGGAATTCAACTTCGAAACCATGCGCATGGAAATGGTCAGCTTCTCTGAGCTGGTACTGAACCCGGTGGCGCAGGTTAAATTTGTTCACACCGTTGCGGCCGGTTACACCACCGGCGCGATGTTCATTCTGGGTATCAGCGCGTGGTACATGCTGAAAGGGCGTGACATTGCTTTTGCTAAACGCTCGTTCGCTATCGCGGCCAGTTTTGGTATGGCGGCGGTGCTCTCCGTGATTCTGCTGGGCGATGAGTCAGGCTACGAAATGGGCGACGTGCAGAAAACCAAGCTGGCCGCTATCGAAGCGGAGTGGGAAACCCAGCCAGCCCCGGCGTCATTTACGCTGTTTGGCCTGCCCGATCAGGCAACGCAGGAGAACCGGTATGCCGTGCAGATCCCGTGGCTGCTGGGCCTTATCGCGACCCGGTCCATCGATAAGCCGGTCACCGGTCTGAAAGATCTGATGGCTCAGCATGAAGTGCGTATCCGTAATGGCATGAAAGCCTACACCCTGCTGAATGAACTGCGCAGCGGCAGTCAGGATCCCGCAGTACGTGACGCGTTCAACAGCCACAAGCAGGATCTCGGTTATGGTCTGCTGCTGAAGCGCTATACCGACAACGTAGCGGATGCGACCGAAGCACAGATCAAACAGGCGACGCAGGACTCTATCCCACGTGTGGCGCCGCTCTACTTCGCCTTCCGCATCATGGTGCTGTGTGGCGTACTGCTGTTGGGTATCATCGCGCTCTCCTTCTGGAGCGTAATACGCAATCGCGTCGGCAAAAACCGCTGGTTACTGAAAGCGGCGCTGTTTGGTATTCCCTTACCCTGGATTGCTGTCGAATCAGGCTGGTTCGTGGCGGAGTATGGTCGTCAGCCCTGGGCTATCGGTGAAATCCTGCCGACAGCAGTGGCCAACTCCTCGCTGACTGTTGGCGATCTGCTGTTCTCGATGATCCTGATCTGCGGACTCTACACGCTGTTCCTGGTGGCAGAGATGTACCTGATGTTCAAATTCGCCCGCCTTGGGCCGAGCAGCCTGAAAACCGGGCGTTATCATCATGAGCAGATCACGGCAACCACTCAGCCGGTTCAGGGATAAGGAGAGCGACCATGTTTGATTATGAAGTTCTGCGCTTTGTCTGGTGGCTGCTGATCGGCGTGCTGCTGATTGGCTTTGCTGTCGCAGATGGTTTTGATATGGGCGTCGGGATGCTGACGCGCATGCTGGGCCGCACTGATACTGAACGTCGCATCATGATTAACAGTATCGCTCCGCACTGGGACGGTAACCAGGTCTGGCTGATCACCGCGGGTGGCGCGCTATTTGCTGCCTGGCCGATGGTTTACGCGGCAGCCTTCTCCGGCTTCTATGTGGCGATGATTCTGGTGCTCGCGTCGCTGTTCTTCCGTCCGGTCGGTTTCGATTACCGCTCGAAGATTGAAGATAACCGCTGGCGCGGTGCCTGGGACTGGGGCATTTTTATTGGCAGCTTCGTGCCGCCGCTGGTGATTGGCGTGGCTTTTGGCAACCTGTTACAGGGCGTGCCATTCCATGCCGATGCGTATCTGCGCCTGTTCTATACCGGCAACTTCTTCCAGCTGCTGAATCCGTTTGGCCTGCTGGCGGGTGTGGTCAGTGTGGCGATGATTCTGGCGCAGGGCGCAACCTACCTGCAGATGCGCACTACTGGCGAACTGCATCTGCGTTCGCGTACCGCTGCACAACTTGCCGCGCTGGTGATGATGGTCTGCTTCATCCTGGCGGGTGTCTGGGTGAAATACGGTATCGATGGTTATGTGGTGACCAGCACAGTGGATCACTTCGCCGCCTCGAATCCACTGGGAAAAACTGTCGTACGCGAAGCGGGTGCCTGGATGGTCAACTTCCAGAACCATCCTGTACTGTGGCTGTTCCCGCTGCTCGGTTCAGTGCTGCCGCTGCTTACCGTACTCTGCTCGCGGGTTGAGAAGGGCGCCTGGGCGTTCCTGTTCTCCTCACTGACCCTGGCCTGCGTCATCATGACCGCCGGCATTGCGATGTTTCCGTTCATTATGCCATCCAGCACCGTGCCGGGGACCAGCCTGACAATGTGGGACGCAACGTCCAGTCTGCTGACGCTGCAAACCATGACCGTGGCCGCCGCTATCTTTGTCCCAATCATTCTGATTTACACCACCTGGTGCTACTGGAAGATGTTTGGCCGTATTACCAAAGAGCAGATTGAAAGCAACAGTCACTCACTCTATTAATAAAGGAGATGTCGCATGTGGTATTTTGCCTGGATTCTCGGCACGTTGCTGGCCTGTGCCTTTGGTATCGTGACCGCTCTGGCGATTGAACACGTTGAAGCGCAGGATGAGACTCACTGATGCGCACGCCAATTCGGATGCTCTATGATCTGATGGATAAGGGCCCGTTACGGGCCCTTTCACTGCTGCTGGCGCTGCTGACGGCGGGCGGCGTGATGTGGGATCCGACCCGTTTTGCTAATCAGGCGGGCCAGCTTCCTGCTCTGCAGGGGCTGGTGCTGATCTGGGCGGTCTGCTGCGGCGTAATTCACGGTGTGGGTTTCCGGCCACGGAAAACCCGATGGCAGGCGCTGTTTACGCCGTTACCGGCTCTGCTGGTGTTATTGATTGCGCTTTACCGTTTTTACCTTTAATCCCCGCCTCACCCGCGCTGTCAGTGAATATTTGTCAGCGCCGGGTCAATAAATCTCTCTGAAATCGTTCCGTTTGTTACGGAGCGATAATTATTTTCGCCTGGCTCTGGCGACCCATTCCCAACCCCAATTCTCTTGCGTATAGTAGCAACGTTTAAAACGAGGCCGGGATGTAGAGTGAGTACAACGCTGTTTCGCTGGCCGGTTCGGGTCTACTACGAAGATACTGATGCCGGTGGTGTGGTTTATCACGCCAGCTATATCGCTTTTTATGAACGAGCACGTACCGAAATGTTGCGACAGCACCATTTCAATCAGCAGACGCTGTTAGAACAGCAGATCGCTTTTGTGGTACGGCGCATATCGGTGGACTATCTGGCGGCGGCGCGTCTTGATGACCTTCTGGAGATCCAGAGTGAGGTCACATCAATGACACGGGCTACCATGACGTTCACGCAGCGTATCGTGAATACTGAAGGCAAAGTGCTCAATGAGGCAGAAGTCCTGATTGCCTGCATTAACCCACACCTGATGAAGCCGATTGCGCTTCCCAAGTCTATTGTCGCGGAGTTCAAGCAGTGACTGACATGAACATTCTTGATTTGTTCCTGAAGGCGAGCCTTCTGGTCAAACTTATCATGTTGATTTTGATCGGCTTTTCTATTGCCTCCTGGGCCATCATTATTCAGCGCACACGTATTCTGAATGCGGCGGGAAGAGAAGCGGAGGCGTTTGAAGACAAATTCTGGTCCGGCATCGAACTCTCGCGCCTGTATCAGGAGAGCCAGGAGCGCCGGGAAGAACTGGGTGGCTCGGAGCAGATTTTCTATTCCGGCTTCAAAGAGTTTGCCCGCCTGCATCGCGCCAATAATCATGCGCCGGAAGCGGTCATTGACGGGGCGAGTCGTGCTATGCGCATCTCAATGAACCGCGAGCTGGAAGCGCTGGAAAACCACATTCCGTTCCTGGGAACGGTCGGCTCTATCAGTCCTTACATCGGGCTGTTCGGTACCGTCTGGGGAATTATGCACGCCTTTATCGCGCTGGGCGCGGTGAAGCAGGCGACGCTGCAGATGGTGGCACCGGGTATTGCTGAAGCACTGATTGCGACCGCAATCGGCCTGTTTGCCGCGATTCCGGCGGTCATGGCGTATAACCGTCTGAACCAGCGCGTAAACAAACTGGAGCAGGGCTACGACAATTTTATGGAAGAGTTCACTGCCATCCTGCATCGCCAGGCTTTCTCCAGCGATAGCGCTAAGTAAATAGAGGTTAATGATGGCCAGAGTACGTGGTCGCAAAAGCCGCGACCTGAAGTCGGAAATCAACATCGTTCCGCTACTGGACGTCCTGCTGGTGCTGTTGCTGATCTTCATGGCGACGGCACCCATTATTACCCAGAGCGTGGAAGTGGATCTGCCGGATGCGACCGATTCAAAAACGGTTTCCAGCGACGATAATCCGCCGGTAATTGTCGAAGTAGCGGGCGTGGGGCAGTACAGCCTGGTCGTGGATCACGATCGTATGGACCAACTCCCCCCTGAGCAGGTCATCAGCGAAGCGCAGCGTCGACTGGAAGCAAATCCTAAGACGGTCTTTTTGATCGGGGGCGCGAAAGAGGTGCCTTACGATGAAATTATTAAAGCGCTCAACCTGCTGCATCAGGCGGGTGTTAAATCTGTCGGTTTGATGACGCAGCCGATTTAAAATCGAACCGTTTTTTGGGAACCGAGTGTGTCGAAGGCAACCGAGCAAAACGAGAAGTTAAAGCGCGCGATAATCATTTCGGTGATTCTGCACATCGTGCTGATCGCGCTGCTGATTTGGAGCTCGTTTAATGAGCATGTTGACCCCAGCAGTGCGGGTGGTGGTGGCAGTGATATTGATGCAGTGATGGTCGATCCTGGTGCCGTCGTAAGTCAATACAATCGTCAGCAGAACCAGCAGAGTGACAGCCAGCGGGCTGAGCAGCAGCGTAAAAAGCAGGCGCAGCAGCAGGCTGAAGAGCTGCAACAGAAACAGGCCGCTGAACAGCAGCGTCTGAAAGCGCTGGAAAAAGAGCGTCTGGCCGCGCAGGAAACGGCGAAAGAAGAGGCTAAACAGCAGGCTGAGCAACAGAAAGCAGCTGAAGAGGCCGCTAAGCAGGCTCAGGAACAGCAGAAAACCGCTGAAGCAGCGGCAGCCAAAGCTAAAGCGGATGCGAAAGCCCAGGCGGATGCACAGGCAAAAGCCGCCGCCGAGCAGGCGAAGCAGGCCGCTGCCGACGCAAAGAAGCAGGCTGATCAGCAGGCGAAAGCCGCGGCGGCGGCCGCGGCAAAAGAGAAAGCCGTTGCGGAAGCCAAAGCAAAGTCTGAAGCGGATGCCAAAGCGGCGGCTGAGGCCAAAGTGAAAGCGGCGGCGGATGCCAAAGCCAAAGCGGCCGAAGAAGCGAAAGAGAAAGCTGCAGAAGCCAAAGAAAAAGCCGCAGAGGCGGCGAAAGAGAAGGCCGCTGAAGCCGCGAAAGAGAAAGCTGAGGCGGCCAAAGAAGCCGCAAAAGAGAAGGCAGAAGCGGCTGCCAAGGCGAAAGCCGATGCCGCGGCAAAAGCCAAAGCCGATGCGGCAGCCAAAGCAAAAGCGGATGCCGCTGCTAAAGCCAAAGCAGATGCCAAAGCGAAAGCGGCCGCTGATGCGGCTAACGACAGCGATGTCGATGATTTACTGGGTGGACTCGCTTCCGGCAAAAATGCACCGAAAAGCGGCACCTCAGGTGGCGCAGCAGGGCAGGGCAACCAGAAGAAAGCGGGCGCATCAGGCGCGGAGATCAACTCCTACATGGGTCAGGTTGTGAGCGCGATTCAGAGCCGATTCTACGATGCCGATCTGTATCGCGGAAAAACCTGTGATTTGCGGATTAAACTTGCGCCTGATGGCTTGTTGATTGATGTTAAGTCAGAGGGGGGCGATCCCGCGCTCTGTCAGGCCGCGATTGCTGCCGCCAAACAGGCACGTATTCCGAAGCCGCCTTCGCAGGCGGTCTACGAAGTGTTTAAAAACGCCCCGATGCGTTTTAAACCGCAATAATGCAGTCACGGTCGGCAAGTTGATCTATGTTTAGCTTGCCGTACTTAAGTTGTACTCGTGGTTTCCAGGAACAGTGCCAATTATCGTGGACTGAGGTTCAGATAAGGGAGATAAAATGAAGCAAGCTCTTCGCGTTACGTTAGGCTTTTTTATCCTGCTGTGGGCAGCCATGCTGCATGCAGAAGTTCGAATTGAGATCACCCAGGGTGTTAACACCGCGCGCCCGATTGGTGTGGTGCCGTTTAAATGGGCGGGTGCGGGTGCCGCGCCAGAAGATGTCGGCGGTATCGTGGCGGCTGACCTGCGCAACAGTGGCAAATTTAATCCACTGGATCGCTCGCGTCTGCCACAGCAGCCTGCCAGCGCGCAGGAAGTTCAGCCTGCCGCCTGGAGCGCGCTCGGCATTGATGCCGTTGTCGTCGGTCAGGTTGCTTCTAACCCGGATGGCAGCTATCAGGTTTCTTACCAGTTGGTTGATACCGGCGGTGCGCCAGGTACCGTACTGGCACAGAACTCGTATAAAGTGACTAAACAGTGGCTGCGTTATGCTGCCCACACGGCCAGTGATGAGACGTTCCAGAAGCTGACCGGCATTAAAGGTGCTTTCCGTACCCGTATCGCCTATGTCGTGCAGACCAACGGCGGTCAGTTCCCGTATGAGCTGCGCGTCGCTGACTACGATGGTTACAATCAGTTTGTGGTACATCGTTCACCACAGCCACTGATGTCGCCAGCCTGGTCTCCGGATGGCAGCAAAGTTGCCTACGTGACCTTTGAAAGCGGCAAATCTGCGCTGGTGGTTCAGACGCTGTCTAACGGTGCTATCCGTCAGGTCGCCTCTTATCCACGTCATAACGGTGCACCGGCGTTTTCGCCAGATGGCTCTAAGCTCGCTTTCGCGCTCTCTAAAACCGGCAGTCTGAACCTCTATGTGATGGATCTGGCGTCAGGTCAGACGCGTCAGGTGACAGATGGCCGCTATAACAGCACTGAACCAACCTGGTTCCCGGACAGCCAGACGCTGGCTTATACCTCGGATCAGGCGGGTGCGCCTCAGATCTATAAAGTCGGCCTTAACGGCGGCACGCCGCAGCGTATTACCTGGGAAGGTGGTCAGAACCAGGATGCGGATGTCGCAACAGATGGTAAATCTATGGTGATGATTAGCACCAGCGGTGGTGCTCAACACGTCGCCAAACAGGATCTGGAAACGGGAGCCGTTCAAACGTTAACGGACACGTTCCTGGATGAAACGCCGAGCCTGGCACCAAACGGCACAATGGTAATCTATAGCTCTACTCAGGGGATGGGTTCCGTGCTGCAGTTGGTTTCAACCGACGGTCGTTTCAAAGCGCGTCTTCCGGCAACTGATGGACAGGTCAAATTTCCTGCCTGGTCGCCGTATCTGTAATGTCTGACAGTTCAGACATCGCAAACAATAAACAATAATGGGATTTTTGAAATGCAACTGAACAAAGTGCTGAAGGGTTTGATGCTGGCTCTGCCGGTTCTGGCAGTAGCGGCTTGTAGCTCACACAAAAACAACAACAATGACCAGACTGGCATGGGCGCTGATGGCGCTTACGGTGCAAACTCTGGCATGAACGGTAACGGCGGCAACATGTCTTCTGACGAGCAGGCTCGTCTGCAGATGCAGCAGCTGCAGCAGAACAACATCGTGTACTTCGGCCTGGACAAGTATGACGTTCAGTCTGATTACGCACAGATGCTGGATCAGCACGCGACCTTCCTGCGCAGCAACCCATCATACAAAGTGACCATTGAAGGTCACGCGGATGAGCGCGGTACGCCGGAATACAACATCGCCCTGGGCGAACGTCGTGCTAACGCCGTTAAAATGTACCTGCAGGGTAAAGGCGTGTCGGCTGATCAGATGTCTATCGTTTCTTACGGTAAAGAGAAGCCAGCCGTTCTGGGTCATGACGAAGCAGCGTATTCTAAAAACCGTCGTGCCGTACTGGTCTACTAAGAGAATCACATGGTTAGTAACTTCAGACGTCATCTGTTGAGTCTGTCGTTACTGATTGGCGTAGCGGCCCCCTGGGCCGCTAATGCCCAAGCGTCAATCAGTAACGTTGGCTCCGGCTCGGTCGAAGACCGTGTCACCACTCTTGAACGAATCTCTAATGCCCAGGCACAGCTGATGCAGCAACTGCAGCAGCAGATGAGTGATAACCAGCGTGATATTGATGCGCTGCGTGGGCAAATCCAGCAAAACACGTATCAGTTGAATCAGGTTGTTGAGCGGCAGAAGCAGCTCTACCAGCAGATTGACACGCTAAGCAGCGCCAGCAGCAGCGGCGGGCAGCAGGCTGCCGGCAGCGACGCCGCAGCGGATACAGGCGCAGCAGCAACCGCAGGCGCGGCAGCATCCACGGGGAGCGCACCCGCGCAGACCGGCGATGCCAACAGCGATTACAATGCGGCTGTGGCGCTGATTCTGGAGAAGAAACAGTATGACCAGGCGATCAGCGCGCTTCAGGCGTGGGTAAAACGTTACCCTGATTCGACCTATCAGCCGAATGCGAATTACTGGCTGGGTCAGCTGAACTACAACAAAGGCAAAAAGGACGACGCGGCTTATTATTACGCCACGGTGGTGAAGAATTATCCGAAGTCGCCGAAAGCTGCAGAAGCGTTGTTGAAAGTGGGTGTCATCATGCAGGAGAAGAAAGATACGGCGAAAGCCAAAGCGGTCTTCCAGCAGGTGATCAAACTTTATCCAGACACCGAATCTGCTAAACAGGCGCAGAAACGTCTGGCAGGCCTGTAATTTGTCCGGTTCAGACCAGATATCGTGTGATTTCTGGTCTTGCCGTATGAAAGGTAAGCAACTGAAGCATTTAGCAGAAATAAGAGTTGCGCTACCCCGCTAAATCAGTAATATATGCCGCCGTTGCCGGGACACATTGAAAAGTGTCTGGTCAGCCTGAAGATGGGTCGTTAGCTCAGTTGGTAGAGCAGTTGACTTTTAATCAATTGGTCGCAGGTTCGAATCCTGCACGACCCACCATCTCCTTCAGACGCGCTTTTACCGCGCTGTTTTAAGAAGAACACTTCAGCATTGCTTCACAACCTAAGATGGGTCGTTAGCTCAGTTGGTAGAGCAGTTGACTTTTAATCAATTGGTCGCAGGTTCGAATCCTGCACGACCCACCATCTTACCTCAGCCGCCTGGCGCGCTGAACGGTTGTAAGCCCCCAGCGGGTCGTTAGCTCAGTTGGTAGAGCAGTTGACTTTTAATCAATTGGTCGCAGGTTCGAATCCTGCACGACCCACCAATTAAGAAAGAAGCGCCTTTAAGGCGCTTTTTTCGTTTCCGGGGCACGGACTTTATCGTGCAGGGTGAGAACCTGCAGCAGGTTCGACTGAATCGCCCGGCGATTCAGGCTGATGCGTTAGCATCACCCGGAGGGTGAGGCCCTGGAAGGGCCGAGGCAATCCTGCACGACCCACCCATTAAGAAAGAAGCGCCCTCAGGGCGCTTTTTTCGTTTCTGCGGCACTAACTCACTTTGAAGAAGCAAAACACCTCAAGTGCTTGAGGTTGTCGCTGCCCGCTGTTTGATCGAGCCTGCGCAGAGAACAGGATCAGATCGGAAAGACGTAAAAGCCGTCATCCCTGACCTGCTCGGCCCGCGCCGTCCCTGGCGCGGGACGCTTTCCTCTTCTGACCCTGTTCCCTGCGCGTTGAGCATCTGTAATGTTGGGAAAATTACCCTGGTTTGCTTTCCTCAACAGTCTGAAAGCATCACTGGCGTTTTTGTCCCATGCGCGGGACGCTTTCCTCTTCTGACCTTGTTCGCTGCGCGTTGAGCTTCTGTATTGTTGGCAGAGTTGCCCCCAAATCTCGCCCTCACGCCTTTTTCTTCACCTTTGCCACCGCCAGGCTCTCCCAGATATGCATCACCGCATAGCTGCGCCAGGGACGCCAGGATTGCGAGCGCGCTTCCGCTTCTTTGGATGACAGGCCGCCCAGGTTGTTACGGATGGCGATATCCTCTTTGGGAAAAGCATCCGGCCAGCGCAGGGCGCGCATCGCGATATAATGCGCTGTCCAGGGGCCAATGCCCGGCAGGCTGACCAGCTTTTTTATCACCTCGTCAGGCTGCTGAGCGGCGCTAAGACGCAGGTCACCGCTGGCGCAGGCGCTGGCAAAGGCGATGATGGCGCGGGAGCGCGCGGCGCTGACAATGCCCATCGGTGCAACATCGTCCACCGTCAGCCCGGCGATACGTTCAGGAAGCGCGGTATAACGGGTGAGATCGGCAAAAGGCGTCTCGCAGGGCTCACCGAAGGCGGCGGCAAAGCGGCTGCTGACCGTGGTGGCTGCTTTGACCGTTACCTGCTGGCCGATAATGGCGCGCACGCCCAGCTCAAAAGCGTCAAACGCGCCAGGCACGCGCAGACCCGGATGCGCGATCAGGCTGGGCGCCAGCAGCGGATCCTGGGCCAGGCAGGTGGCGATACGCTGCGGCTGCGCGTCAAGATCGAACAGGTCACGCAGACGGCGCAGCAGCAGAGGCAGCACTGGCGTCAGGGACGTTGAGAGCGTCACCTGCAATGCGTTCTTCTGCGGCAGATGGGAAACGCTGACCCAACCCCGGCAGCGACCCAGCGCCACGGTGCGTCGCCAGCTGCCATCTTCCACTGCTTCGACCTCCTTCATCAGGTGCGTCTGCAAAAACCAGAGCATCGCTGCCCAGTCGTAGGGTGGGCGATAGGCCAGCCGCAGCGTCACGCGGTCGCCGGGCTGCGCACGTTGAGTGCCCGTATCGTCCCGACGCAGCGCGCTCGGCGTCATGCGGTAGCGCGCCTGGAACACATCATTAAAGCGACGCAGGCTGCTGAAACCGCTGGCGTAGGCGACTTCTGTAACCGGCAGTTGTGTTTCGGTCAGCAGCTGTTTTGCCAGCAGCATACGCCGCGTCTGCTTCAGCTCCATCGGCGAGACGCCGAGTTCAAGCTGCACGATACGGCGCAGCTGACGCAGGCTAAGGCCGAATTCAGCGGCAATCGCTTCCAGACCTTCGCGCTCCTCCAGCATGCCTTCCTCAATGCGCTGAATCAGCCGCTCCGCCACACGATGCGGCTGATCAACGGGCGCATTGCCGGGTGCCAGTTCTGGCCGGCAGCGCAGGCAGGGACGGAAGCGCGCTTTTTCCGCTGCCTCGGCGCTGCTGAAGAAAAGGCAATTTTTCTGCATGGGTGCTTTGACCGGGCAGATCGGACGGCAATAGATACCGGTTGACGTCACGCCCACAAAGAAAACGCCGTCAAAGCGGGTATCACGAGAGGTCAGCGCCTGATAAGCAATGTCGGGATCGATCATGGTATTTCTCCGGTAAATAAGCACAGCCTACAATGGTGAATCCCGAGAGACTGGCTGTTTTCGGACAGCACAACAGTTTAGAACCATGACCGAAAACAGCCAGTCAGGCTGATGAAAAGTGCGATAATAGGCGATGAAACCGTGACGGGAGAATCACTATGTACTACTTCAAACCGATAGTTACCCCGGTAGGCGAGCTGAAACTGGTCGCCAGCGACAGTGGCCTGGCGGGCATCTTGTGGGAAAATGATGATCCGAAGCGCACCCGATTTTTGCCCCAGACGCGCGATGACGATCATCCCATCCTGCTTGAAACTGAGCGTCAGCTCAGCGAGTACTTTACCGGTGCGCGTCGCTGCTTTGAGCTGCCGCTCGATTTTGTTGGTACCGAGTTTCAGAAAAAAGTCTGGCAAGCGCTGGTGGCGATTCCGTTTGGTGAAACGCGCAGCTACAGCCAGATTGCCAGAGAGATCGGCCATCCGCTGGCAGTACGGGCGGTCGGCGCGGCCAATGGCCGTAATCCACTCTCCATTGTTGCGCCATGCCACCGCGTGATCGGTGCCAACGGCAAGCTGACCGGCTTTGCAGGCGGGCTGGATATCAAAGCTTTCCTGCTGGCGCTGGAAGCGCCGCAGTCGCTTCCCGACAAAGCGGCTCCAGAGCCGGTCCAGTTAGTGATACAGGCGGACTAAAAATCCCACGACACAGTCTGACTTTTCCGTTATCGTGTTTAGCATATAAAACACGACGGCGGATTCATCGCCATTATTCGCCTTATCAGGCGATTTTCGTTAATTAGATAAAACGAGAGCTGTGTCATGAGTGTGATGTTCGATCCTGAAAGCGCCGTTTACCCTTTTCCACCTAAACCTGCTCGTCTGAGTGACGACGAGAAGGCGTTTTACCGTGAGAAAATCAAAGCGCTGCTGAAGGCGCGTAACGCGGTGATGGTGGCGCACTACTATACCGATCCGGAAATTCAGGCGCTGGCGGAAGAGACCGGCGGCTGCGTCTCTGACTCGCTGGAGATGGCGCGCTTTGGCAGCCACCATTCTGCCACCACACTGCTGGTGGCAGGCGTACGCTTTATGGGCGAAACCGCCAAAATCCTCAGTCCCGAAAAAACCGTGCTGATGCCGACGCTGCAGGCGGAGTGCTCCCTGGACCTGGGCTGTCCAATCGAAGAGTTTAACGCCTTCTGTGATGCCCATCCCGATCGCACCGTCGTGGTCTATGCCAATACCTCAGCGGCTGTCAAAGCGCGGGCCGACTGGGTAGTGACGTCCAGCATTGCGGTTGAGCTGATTGAGCATCTCGACAGCCTGGGCGAAAAGATCATCTGGGCACCGGATCGTCATCTTGGCCGCTACGTCACCCATAAATCGGGGGCGGATGTGCTCTGCTGGCAGGGTGCCTGCATTGTGCATGACGAGTTTAAAACCCAGGCGCTGCAGCGTATGAAAGCGCTCTATCCCGACGCAGCGGTGCTGGTGCACCCGGAGTCGCCGCAGGCCATTGTCGATCTGGCGGACGCGGTCGGCTCGACCAGCCAGCTGATTCAGGCGGCGAAATCCCTGCCACATCCGCAGATGATTGTCGCCACCGATCGCGGCATCTTCTACAAGATGCAGCAGGCAGTACCGGACAAAGAGCTGCTGGAAGCGCCGACCGCGGGTGAGGGCGCAACCTGCCGCAGTTGTGCTCACTGTCCATGGATGGCAATGAACGGCCTCAAAGCCATCGCAGAGGCGCTGGAGACGGGCGGGGCGGAACATGAGATTCACGTGGATGAGGCGCTGCGTGAGGCGGCGTTACTGCCGCTTAATCGCATGCTATCCTTTGCAGCGGAACTTAAACTCAACGTGAAGGGCAACGCCTAAGCGTTCCCGGACAGGTGCTCAGCATGGATTTCTTCAGCACACATAATATTCTGGTTCATATTCCTCTGGGTGCCGGGGGCTACGATCTCTCATGGATTGAGGCCATCGGCACGCTGGCGGGCTTACTCTGTATCTGGTTTGCCAGCCTGGAAAAAATCATCAACTATCCGTTCGGTTTGATCAACGTGACGCTGTTTGCGGTGATCTTCTTTCAGATCCAGCTCTATGCCAGCCTCCTGCTGCAGCTCTTCTTCTTTGCCGCCAATATCTATGGCTGGTACGCCTGGAGCCGTCAGACCGCCGATCATCAGGTCGAGCTGAAAATCCGCTGGCTGCCACTGCCCAAAGCGCTGGCCTGGGCGGCGGGTTGTGTGATCGCCATTGCGCTGATGACCCTCTATATCGATCCGGTGTTTGCGCTGTTAACCCGTACAGCGGTGACGCTGATGAACGGTCTTGGCCTGTCGGTAGCGATGCCCGCGTTGCAGCCGGATGCTTTCCCGTTCTGGGATTCCTGCCTGATGGTGTTGTCGATTGCGGCGATGGTGCTGATGACACGCAAATATGTTGAGAACTGGCTGCTGTGGGTCATCATCAACGTGATTAGCGTGATGATTTTCGCCCGTCAGGGCGTGTATGCGATGTCGCTGGAGTATGTGATTCTGACGCTGATTGCGCTGAACGGATCGCGTATGTGGATCCGCAGCGCGCGGCAACAGGGTTCCCGCGCGCTCTCGGCTCAGTGAGTGTGGGCTTCGCCTTTAGCGTGAGCGTGGTCATGATCAGGGTCGTGAGAATGACTGTGATCATGGCCGGAGGCAGCAGCGCTGCTTAAGCCGAGTTCACACTCGGCACCGGCACAGGGCTGATACTCCATCTGCACGGTCGCATGCGCAATCTGATAGTGCTGGCGCAGATAGTCGTGGATACGATGCAGCAGCGCATCGTGATCGTAAGGCGGGATCACCTGCGCATGCAGCGTCAGCAGCGGCTTTTCGCCGACCTGCCACAGATGCACATGGTGAACATTGCGCACTTCGGCGATGTTCAGCGTCAGATCCCGTATCAGCCGGTTCACATCCAGCGAATGCGGTGTCCCTTCCAGTAACTCCTGCAGACTTTCACGCAGCAGCGCCCAGGCGCTGCGCAGCACCAGCAGGGAGACCAGCAGTGACAGAATCGGGTCGATAGGCGTCCAGCCGGTCAGCAGAATAATCACCGCCGCCACAATCGCGCCCACCGAACCCAGCAGGTCACCCATGACATGCAGCGCGGCAGCCCGCACGTTGAGGTTCTTTTCTCCACTGCCGTGATGCAGCAGCCAGAATGACAGAATATTGGCCAGCAGGCCGCCAATCGCGATCCCCAGCATCAATCCGCCCGTCACCGGCTGCGGGTCGGCAAAGCGACGCACTGCCTCCCAGACGATAAGCACGGTAATGCCCAGCAGCGCAATCGCGTTAACAAATGCCGCTACCGTGGTCAGACGCAGCAGGCCAAAGGTGTGGCGTGCATTAGGTTTACGGCGTGAGAAATGGACCGCCAGCAAGGCCATCAGCAGAGCGGCGGCGTCGGTCAGCATATGCCCGGCGTCCGCCAGCAGCGCCAGTGAACCTGAGAGCCAGCCGCCAATGACTTCAGCAACCATGAAGACGACTGTCACCCCGAAGGCGGCCGCCAGACGCGTGCGATTACTATCCTGCCCGCTATGAGTGTGGGTATGTGCCATAAGATTCCAGTTTTTTCAGTAACCTGTTTGCGAATAATATCAGTAATTGCCACGTCTCAGACGTGTCCTGATGCTGTTTAACCTGCTCCGTCAGCTGCTGGCTGAGTTGCGCGCCATGCTCCAGCCCTGCCAGCAAGCAGCTTCCTTTCATCCGGTGTGCTGCTTCGGCGAACTGCGTCCAGTCTGCGCGTTCGTGTGCCTCACGCATCACAGCCAGGTCCTGTGTCACCGTACTGTGCAACGTCTGGCTCAGACGGCTGAGGAATTTGTCATTCTGCTGCGCCAGCTGCCACAGGTTGTCATCCAGTGTCGCCAGCGGATCGTCCTGCCACTCCTGCTGCCACTCTGCCAGCAGCGCGCTGAGATCGGCTAACTGCACCGGTTTAATCAGCACACGCTCGCCCGCCTCAGGTGACTGCGACAGCAGCTGCGCGTCAGCCGAGCAGAGCACCCGCATCGCCTGACGTCTGCGCTGGCGGTCACGACGACGCAATATGCGCAACAACAGCGTACCGTCAGGGCGCGGCATCATCTGGTCGATAAACAATAGATCATAAGGCTGCTTTGCGTCGGCCTGCAGCAGTGCGCGTCCCTGTTCGAAGATGTCAGCCTGAATTGCAAAGCGCGCCAGCTGCTGCTGCATCACCAGCAGATTGGCTGGATGGTCATCGACAATCGCCACCCTAAGCTGTGGAAAGCCGGGCAGGGTCGTGTCGTCTGCGTGGTTTACCGGTGCACAGATCTGCAGCGGCAGCGTCACGGTGACCTGAGTACCGTGCCCAGGTTCAGAGGCGAGCCGGATGTCGCCGCCCATCCGCAGCACCATTTCCCGGCAGATAAACAGCCCCAGGCCGCTGCCCTGCACCGAAACCGATTTACCGGACGGCGCCTGATACCAGGGATCAAACAGCTTCTGCTGCTCCTCTGGCGGAATACCGCTGCCGCTGTCGCTCACTGTCAGAATCAACTGTTGTTGCTGTGCGGCCAGCGTCAGGCGAATCGCGCCGTGGCGGGTGAATTTTAGCGCATTGGTCATCAGGTTGTTTACAACCTGCTGAAGGCGGTCGGCATCAATCAATACGGTGCCAGGCAGCGGCGTCAGCGCCTCGACGATCAGACGTGGGCCGTCAGCGCGCATCAACGGATGATAAAAATGCTGCTGTTGATCGAGCCACTGCGCCAGCGCCAGCGGGCGAGGTGCCAGGGTAAAACTGTTGCTCTCGATGCGTGCATGATCCTGCAGGTCATTCAGCAGAGTCAGCAGCGATTGTGCGCTGCTGTGCAGTAGCGAAAGGTTCTGGCTGCTGTGCTGCTGCTTCTCCAGCTCCAGCAGACCCAGGATCGCCTGCATTGGGGTACGCAGCTCATGACTGACGGTCGCCAGAAACTGGCTTTTCATTGCATTGGCATGTTCCGCCTGTTCACGCTGCTGACGTTCCCGGCGCTGTTGCCAGTAGCGGCGCGCCAGCAGCAACAGCAGCAGCACAATGGCCGCACCTGCCACCGCCAGCACCATCATCGGCAGCGAACGCATCGCTATCACGCTGCCGGGCTGCGGCGGGGTTGACCAGCTGTCGCGCATCTGGCTCTGTGTGTCAGCCGGGATCTGCTGCAGCGCGCGATCCAGCAGGGTGCGCAGCACCGGCTGGCCAGGCGTGACGCCCAGCGCGATCGGCCAGGCGATATCGCTGGCGGCAAAGGCGAGATGAATACGGGCATCATCCCGGCTGGCGATGCGCCAGCGGGCGGAGAGTACGTTATCGACCAGCACATCGATCTGCCCCTTTGCCAGCGCGTCATAGAGACTATTACGATCGGCAAACGGCTGTGGCTTGAGATCCGCAGGCAGCAGACGCAGCGCCAGGTCATCCTGCAACACGCCGATCCGCTTGCCCTGCAGGTCGCGCCAGTGAGCCAGCGTATCGGACTGGACGCTATAAATGCCCCACAGCGCACGCCACACCGGCAGCGACGTGCTCTGCATCGCATCGCCATTCAGCGGCTGCATCAGCTGCAGCATTGCCTGCTTTTGCTGAATCAGCGTGCTGGCCTGACGGGGATTACTGACCCACACCGGCTCAAACGCTAATCCGGTGCTCTGCGCAATCGCTTTCAGCAAATCCACGCCATAGCCTCGGGCAGTTCCGCTGGCATCGCGATAACTCCAGGGATAGTTGTCCGGTTCGGCGGTATAGGTAATACGCGGATGATCGGCAATCCAGGCGCGCTCAGCGGGGCTGAGCATCAGAGTCTGGGTGTCCTGATAGCGCGGCAGCGTACTGCTCCAGCGTGCCTGCAGCGTGTTCATCAGTTCTGCAGGCAACTGACGCAGGCTCTGATTTATCCAGCTGATAAGCTGGGGATCGCGCGCCACCGCGCGCAGGTTGAGCTGGCCGGCCTCAATATGGGAGGCGATCTGATAAATCTGGCCCTGTTGCAGCTGGCTCAGCAGAAAACCGGCGCTGGTCTCATCTGCCACCACATAGTCATTTTGCTGATTAAGCAGGGTATAGAGCGCCTGCAGGTCGCTGCTGTAGCGTTGCCAGCTGTGACGGGCCGCCAGCGCAGATGGCAGCTGTGCCAGCGTGCTGTCACTGATAGCAAGCGAGGCATTCTGGCTGTTAAACATCACGGCACGCTGGTTTTGCTGATTGCGGTAAACCCGCAGCGGACTGCTGAACCAGTTTTCGCTGCTCAGGGTGCCGGGTGGCAGTGGGTCGCTCCACATGCCCAGCGCAAAATCGATCTGGCCGCTGGTCAGCGCCTGCATCAGATGTGGTTGATCGCTGTAGAGGTTAAGCGTGAACTGCGCACCGGTCAGCTGTCGCAGCGCGGAAAGATAGTCGGCATTGATGCCATAGAGGTCATTGCCGATGCGCATTGCCCAGGGCGCGTGGTTCTCTTCCAGCAGGCCGACGCGCAGGATCCTGCCCTGCATCGTTTCCGCGTGCGTCACCGGCAGCATCATCGGCAGATTCACGCTGCTCACCGGACGCACCTCAGCCAGCCCGGTGCCGCACCAGAACAGCAGGATCAGCAGAATAACCCTCACTGCTGGGCTTTCCACAGGTCAGCCAGTTCCACTACTGAGCGGGCTCCGGTTTTTTCCAGAATGTTCTTTTTATGAGTACTGACCGTTTTGTTACTGATGTGCAACTGAGCCGCGATTTGCAGATTGGATAGTCCACTGGCCAGCAGTGCCAGAATCTGACGCTCCTTCTGGGTCAGGGGCAGCTCAGGCTCATCATCCATCACCGGAAAGGCCGTCTGACCGCCCAGCACCGCCAGGATGGCGCTGAGTAATTGCGTCATGCGCTGACTCTTTACCACGTAACCGGCCGCACCCAGCGCCTGGGCGCGACGCACATAGTGGCGGGTCTGCTGAGCAGAGTAGATGAGCACCGGGCAATCAGGCCGATGGATCTTCAGACGACGAAGAAACTCCAGGCCATCACTGTCCGGCAGGCCGATATCCAGCACGATAATGTCCAGTGGCTCCTGAAGTAAGGGGCGGGCGGCTTTTTCACTGATGGCAGAGAGGAGTTTAATAGGTATGGGTGACTGGCTCAGGGCAGCTTCCAGTGCCACTTCAACCAGCGGATGATCGTCAATCAGAAGCAAAACGGCCATGAAGGATTTCCTGTAAATTTCACAGGATTAGCATAGCGGAAGAGTGGGGCAGAGGGGAGAAAAACCAGGAGAACGTCAGCTCTCCTGGTTTTAAACAGAATTACTGGGTGGTGCCGTCGGTTTTGGTATCTACGTCACCGCCGCCCACTTTAGTCTGAACTTTTTTATTGATGTTCGGACATTTGCCATCTTTACACTGGGCGTTCTGGTCCATTTCGTTAGCAGACATATTACCATGGCTGGTGGTGCTGCCAGACGTTGCAGGATTTGTGTCGGTGCCAGTGTTATTAATTTTGCTGTTATCAACATTATTTGGTGGCAGATTCTCTTTTGCTCCACCCGCCGCTGCACCTGCACTGGCTGCCTGATTCGCTGTACCGTTATTGCTGCTGCTGTCTGCAGCCAGTACCGCGCCGCTGCTCAGTGTCATTGCTGCTGTCAAAAAGATTAAGGCAAACTTTTTCATCATTATGCTCCCGTTAATAAATGAAGAGGCTTTAAGCCCAGAGGTGCAATTTCGGGTAAAAAAATTCCTGACGAAATAAAATTCGCCAGTTGGCTTAAACAGGGTAATTAAATAAGGTAAGCGGGACTTTCCTCAGTGCTTACCATTAAAAAGTCTAGTCGCTAAGCTGATTAATGCAAATATGACCCGCACATTTAACCCGCAGCAGGAATTTACACCCCTGGCGCTTCGGGCTACATTGGGCAGGATGTGTCCGGCGGGCGTCGGGCAAGAAATAATATGGAATCAGTATGAATTACCAGAACGATGATTTACGCATCAAAGAGATTAAAGAGCTGTTACCTCCTGTTGCGCTGCTCGAAAAATTCCCGGCGACCGATCGTGCTGCGCAGACCGTTTCACAGGCCCGTCAGGCGATTCATCAGATCCTGCAGGGCAAGGACGATCGTCTGCTGGTGGTGATTGGACCCTGTTCAATTCATGACACCGAAGCGGCGAAAGAGTATGCAGGCCGCCTGCTGGCGTTGCGTGATGAGCTGAAAGGCGAGCTGGAAGTGGTCATGCGGGTCTATTTTGAAAAGCCGCGCACCACGGTGGGTTGGAAAGGGCTGATTAACGACCCCTACATGGATAACAGCTACCAGCTTAACGACGGTCTGCGTCTGGCGCGTAAGCTGCTGCTGGAGATCAACGACAGCGGCTTACCGGCAGCGGGCGAGTTTCTGGATATGATTACCCCGCAGTATGTGGCTGACCTGATGAGCTGGGGCGCGATTGGTGCGCGCACCACGGAATCTCAGGTACACCGCGAGCTGGCATCCGGTCTTTCCTGCCCGGTTGGCTTTAAAAACGGCACCGATGGCACCATCAAGGTCGCGATTGATGCGATTAACGCAGCGGGATCGCCACACTGTTTTCTGTCAGTGACAAAGTATGGTCACTCCGCCATTGTGGAAACCAGCGGCAACGATGACTGCCACATCATTCTGCGCGGCGGCAAAGAGCCGAACTACAGTGCGCAGCATGTTGCAGAGGTCAAAGAGGGCCTGGCAAAAGCGGGTCTGCCACAGCAGGTGATGATCGATTTCAGCCACGCCAACAGCAGCAAGCAGTTCCAGCGTCAGATGATCGTAGCAGACGATGTCTCACAGCAGCTGATTAACGGTGAGCAGGCGATTGTCGGTGTGATGATTGAGAGTCATCTGGTGGAAGGCAACCAGAGTCTGGAGAGCGGCGAGCCGCTGGTCTATGGCAAAAGTGTCACCGACGCCTGTATCGGCTGGGAAGATACGGACAAGGTGCTGCGTCAGCTGGCGGCAGCGGTTAAACAGCGCCGCGGCTGATTGGTTATTCAGACTCATTAACAAAGTCTGGCCGGATTCTCTGTGGAGAGTGAGCCTGCTCAGGGAACACGGTCAGATCGGAAAGACGCTCAAGCCAGTCCCTGGTCGCTCTGCCCGCGCCATCCCTGGCGCGGGACGCTTTCCTCTTCTGACTCTGTTCCCTGCGCGTCGAGCTAGTTTATTGCTGCCAGACTTAGACGGATTTGAATATGTGATTAGTCTGGTACGTACTCACATCCAGGATTTTACTCTGGCAGTTAAACATGACGCGCAGCATTGTCGGGCGCAGCCCAATAAAAAAGGCCAGACTTTCGTCTGGCCTTTTTGCCTTTTCAGCGAAAAATTACTTCGCTTTACCCTGATTCGCAACGGCTGCGGCTTTCGCAGCAATCTCGTCCTGGTCGCCCAGGTAGTAGCGTTTCAGCGGTTTGAAGTTTTCATCGAACTCATACACCAGCGGAACGCCGGTAGGGATATTCAGCTCGAGGATTTCATCTTCGCCGAGGTTATCCAGATATTTCACCAGCGCACGCAGTGAGTTGCCGTGTGCGGCAATAATCACTTTCTCACCGCTTTTGATGCGCGGCAGAATGGTGTCATTCCAGTAAGGGATAACGCGGTCGATGGTCAGCGCCAGGCTTTCGGTGGTTGGCAGCTGCTCCGGAGTCAGTTTCGCGTAACGCGGGTCATGGCCCGGGAAGCGCTCATCTGAACGATCCAGCTCTGGCGGGGTAACGGCAAAGCCGCGACGCCACTGCTTAACCTGCTCGTCGCCATATTTGGCGGCCGTTTCCGCTTTGTCCAGACCCTGCAGCGCACCGTAGTGACGCTCGTTCAGACGCCAGGTTTTCTCAACCGGCAGCCAGGCCTGATCCAGCTCATCCAGCACATTCCACAGCGTGTGAATCGCACGCTTCAGTACGGAGGTGTAAGCGAAATCAAAAACAAAGCCCTCTTTCTTCAGCAGCTGACCTGCTGATTTGGCTTCGCCACGACCTTTCTCAGAAAGGTCAACATCATACCAACCGGTAAAGCGGTTTTCGTTGTTCCACTGGCTTTCGCCGTGTCGCACCAGAACCAGCTTAGTTACAGCCATAGCTTAACTCCTTAATACTGTGATGTTTCTGTGAGATTGGAAACCTGCTGCTGCCCGCATGAAACACGAGCTGATTGCGCCATACCATAACGGAAAAGCGGGCAGCGCGTAAGCCTGTGTGTGACGCACTGCGCGTTTTTCAGCCGGAGGCTCAGCGTGGCGTGAAGCGATACCGCGTCACGGATTCCCAGCGATCTCCCGGCTGCAGCCAGCAATCAGGCTGAGGCCACTCAGCATGATTGGGCGAATCCGGTAAAAATTCACTCTCCAGCGCAATGCCCTGAAATGCATTATAGCTCGCCTGCTCACGGGCACGGGTGCCGGCCAGGTAGTTGCCGGTATAGAACTGCAGTGCCGGTGCCGAGGTAGTCACGCTGAGCTGCAATCTGCCATCTTCCGACCAGAGTTCTGCCGCAGGCTGACTATCGTCGCCTGCGCTGTTGAGCAGAAACGCATGGTCATAGCCCTTCACCGCGCGCTGGTCATCGTCTGCCAGGAAATCCTGCGCCACGACTTTGGCGTTGCGGAAATCAAAGCTGGTATCGGCAACGGCTTTCAGCGGCGCATTCGGAATACCTTCGCTGTCGACCGGCAGATACTGGTCGGCGTGCAGTTGTAAGCGATGCTGGCGTGCGTCGCCATGATGCGCATCAAGGTTAAAGTAGGCATGGTTAGTCAGATTGACCGGGCAGGGCTGATCGCAGCGCGCTTCGTAGCGGATGTTCAGGCAGTTCTGGTCATCCAGTTGATAGCGCACGTCGGCAATCAGATTGCCCGGATAGCCCTGGTCGCCATCCGGCGAGTCGATGCGGTAGTGCACTTCGCTGTCGGACTGGCTGACAATCTGCCAGCGGCGTTTATCGAAGCCCTCCGGCCCGCCATGCAGCTGATGGGCACCCTGGTTTGGCACCAGCTGACGGTTCAGTTTATTCAGTTTTGCCCCGGCGATGCGGTTGGCGTAACGGCCCACCGTGGCACCCAGATAGGCATCCTGGTGCAGGTAGTCAGAGGGCGTGGCGCAGCCAAGCAGCGCTTCACGCACGGTGCCATCCTGCATCGGGACGCGGGCAGAAAGCCAGGTTGCGCCCCAGTCCATAAAGGTCGCCAGCATGCCGTTGGCATTACGCAGCACCGTTATGCGCCACGGCTGACCGTCGGGCGCATGGGAATTGACGTCATTCAGCATTGGCCCGCTCCTTCAGAGGCTTTGCAGACGTAGAAGGTCTCTTTGATGCCGGTCGCGGCTTCATACTGCTCAGCAACGGCAGCTTTCACCTGATCGACCAGATCCAGTGGCATCAGTGCCACGATGCAGCCACCAAAGCCGCCGCCGGTCATGCGCACGCCGCCGCGTTCACCAATCTGCGCTTTCACGATCTCAACCAGCGTATCAATTGGCGGCACGGTGATCTCGAAATCGTCACGCATTGAGGCGTGCGACTCGGCCATCAGCTGACCCATACGTGTCAGGTCGCCCTGAGTCAGCGCATCGGCTGCTTCCAGCGTTCGGGCGTTCTCGGTCAGAACGTGACGCACGCGTTTTGCCACCTGGGGGTCGAGCTGCGCCTGGGCTGCTTCAAACTCGGCCAGTTCAACGTCACGCAGGGCCTTCTTATTGAAGAAACGCGCGCCCGCTTCACACTGCTCGCGACGGGTATTGTATTCGCTGCCGACCAGGGTGCGGCGGAAGTTGGAGTTGATGATCACCACCGCGATATCTTCCGGCATCGACACCGGACGGGTGCCCAGCGTGCGGCAGTCGAGCAGCATCGCGTGATCTTTCCTGCCCAGTGCGGAGATCAGCTGGTCCATGATGCCGCAGTTACAGCCAACGAACTGGTTCTCCGCTTCCTGACCATTCACCGCGATAGCCGCGCCATCCAGCGGCAGGTTATAGAGCTGCTGCACCACGGTACCGACCGCCACTTCCAGCGAGGCGGATGAGCTCAGACCTGCGCCCTGTGGCACGTTGCCGCTGATCACCATATCAATGCCACCGAAATCGGCATGACGCTGCTGCAGATGTTTCACCACGCCGCGCACATAGTTAGCCCACATCGGTTCCTGCACGCTGACGATCTCTTCGTCCAGCGAGAAGGTGTCCTGCGCATTCTCATAATCGGCAGCGACTACGCGAATCTGGCGGTCGTCACGGCGGGCGCAGGCGATGACTGTCTGGTAATCGATGGCACATGGCAGCACAAAGCCGTCGTTATAGTCGGTGTGCTCGCCAATCAGGTTAACGCGGCCCGGCGCCTGAATGGTATGCGTTGCAGCGTAACCGAAGGTGTCAGAGAAAAGCTGCTGCGTGATGGTTTTTAAGCTCATTGTTGTGCCTCACGGAAGTGAACGTCGCTGACAGAACGCAGACGTTCCGCCGCCTGTTCCGCCGTTAAATCGCGTTGGGTTTCGGCCAGCATTTCATAGCCAACCATAAATTTACGTACCGTTGCTGAGCGCAGCAGCGGTGGATAGAAGTGCGCATGCAACTGCCAGTGGTCGTTGGCTTCGCCATTAAACGGCGCGCCGTGCCAGCCCATGGAGTAGGGGAAGGAGCACTGGAACAGGTTGTCGTAGCGGCTGGTCAAAAGCTTAATGGCTTTTGCCAGATCGGCACTCTGCGCTTCACTGAGATCGGTCAGCTGTTTAACGTGCGCTTTCGGCAGCAGCAGAGTTTCAAACGGCCAGGCAGCCCACCACGGCACGACGGCCAGCCAGTGTTCGGTTTCCACCACGGTGCGGCTGCCATCCTGCTGCTCACGTGCCAGATAATCGACCAGCATCGGCGAGCCATGTTTTGCGAAATAGTCGCGCTGATGATCATCTTCGCGCTGCGCTTCATTCGGCAGGAAGCTGTTGGCCCAGATCTGACCATGGGGATGCGGGTTTGAGCAGCCCATCGCCGCGCCTTTGTTCTCAAACACCTGCACCCACGGATAGTGCTGACCCAGATCGGCGGTCTGCGCCTGCCAGGTACGCACCACTTCTTCCAGCGCGCTCAGTGACATCTCCGGCAGAGTTTTGCTGTGATCGGGCGAAAAGCAGATGACCCGACTGGTGCCGCGTGCGCTTTCACAGCGCATCAGGATATCGTCGCTCTCGGGCGCGTCAGGCGTGTCGGTCATCAGCGCAGCAAAGTCATTGGTAAAGACATACGTGCCAGAATAGTCGGGGTTTTTGTCACCGGTAATGCGGGTATTTCCGGCACACAGGAAGCAGTCCGGATCGTGCGACGGTAAGGTATTAACCGCTGGCGTTTCCTGCGCGCCCTGCCACGGACGCTTGGCCCGATGAGGTGAAACTAAAATCCATTGATCAATCAGTGGATTGTAACGGCGATGGGGATGATCGACCGGGTTGAATTTTTCCATGTGAGATCCTGGTAAGCGTCAAAAGCCAGAGAGGCATCGGTAAAAAGTAGCACATCAGCGCGCCCGAAAGCGTGATCAAGTCTGGATAAATGGTATCGTTTACACAAGCTGAATATTCTTATTTCGTGGCATTGTGTGCAGTAATGCGGGATAAAAGGCAGGCAGGAATGGTAGCGATTACACAGGTGTACTTTAAAACGCCGCGATAGCGGCGTTGAGGGGCCGATGTGAACGCGTTAGCGCAACGTTTCCTGCTGAAAAGCGTAGCCGCCTTTATCGGGAACAAAGCTCAGGCGATGCGTGATACAGGCGGGCGCATCTTCGGCATGATGGGAAACAAACAGCAGCTGAGTGCGACCTTCGCCAATCAGCACATCGACGAAGCGCCGCACCAGCTGGCGGTTAATCGGGTCAAGTCCCTGGAGTGGCTCGTCCAGAATCAGCAGCGTCGGATGCTTAACCAGCGCGCGGGCAATCAGCACCAGCCGCTGCTGTCCCCAGGAGAGTGAATGGAACGGCGCATCGCCCAGCCGGTTATCCATTCCCAGCAGTGTCAGCCACTGTTGTGCCAGCGCTTTCTGCCGATCGGATGCCGCCTGATAGAGACCGATGGAGTCGAAGAAGCCCGACAGGATCACCGTCCGCACATTGGTGCTGACGCGATAATCGAGGTGCAGACTGCTGCTGACATAGCCAATATGCTGTTTGATATCCCAGATGGTTTCGCCACTGCCGCGACGACGGCCAAACAGGGTGAGATCATTGCTGTAGCCCTGTGGATGATCGCCGGTTACCAGACTCAGCAGCGTCGATTTCCCGGCGCCGTTCGGGCCAGTAATCTGCCAGTGCTCGCCTGCGTTAACCTGCCAGTTCAGCCCCTGAATGACCGGTTGGTCGTTGTAGGAGACGGTGCCGTTGCGCAGGATAACGCGCGGCGCATCATCCGCCAGTGAGGGCAGCTGATCCGGCACATCCGCTTCGGGCAGCGCCATTCCCATCAGCTGTTCACTGTGTGCCAGCTGTGCCACCAGCGCTTCCGTTAAAATCGTCTGGCGTGGGCCACTGTGAGTAAGAGTACACTCCGCCAGCACACCCACCTGCTGAACGAAATCGGGAATGTCGTCAAAGCGATTGAGTACCAGCACCAGCGTAAACGCCGGGTGCTGCAGGTTGCGCAGCGTATCGGTCAGGCTGGCGCGTGACGCCACATCCAGTCCGTCAAACGGCTCATCCAGAATCAGCAAATCTGGCTGGTTCATCAGGGCCTGACAAAGCAGGGTTTTGCGGGTTTCGCCGGTAGAGAGATATTTGAAGCGGCGTGACAACAGCGGTTCGATACCAAACTGCTGAGCCAGTTGTTCGCAACGTTCTGGCTGCTGCACTTCCGCCTGAATGACCTCTGCCACGGTCAGTCCGGTATCCTCTTCACCTTCGCTGAGCATGTCGGTGTTGTTGCGCTGCCACTCCTGCGCCACCAGCGTCTGTAACTGTTCCAGTGACAGCCGGACCGGCCTTGTGAAATCGCTGCTGACGGAACCCGCAAGCGGGGGCAATTCACCGGAGAGCGCGCGCGCCAGTGAGGATTTACCGCTGCCGTTGGCACCGACAAAGGCCCAGCTTTCGCCGCGCTGCAGTTCCACCTGATTCAGACTCAGTATCCGGGTATCACTGAGATGAAACGTGCTTTGCAAAATATGCAATGAAGCCATGATCTGTTCCATTTTTTGCATCGAGTTACTGAGTTGTAACCATTGCCCGCAGTGAAGTCAACTCAACCGCTAGAGCAGGGTAGCGACGATAGCGTTCTCTGCATTGAAACTGGCGATCACCGCATCGCCGGGCTGCAGCTTCAGCTGCTGTAACTGTGCATTACTCAGAGTGGCACACAGGGTTTCGCCGCTGGCGAGCTGCATCAGCACCTCACTCATCTGCTCACCCGGTTCGATGGCAGTGACGATGGCGGTCAGCTGATTGTCTTCCTCTGCGGCGTCACGACTGATACGGATCCACGGCGCTTTGATCAGCACCAGCACCTCTTTACCCGCCGCCAGCTGCAGACGATCGGCGCTGCGCTGGGTCAGCGCAACATTGAGTTGCGTGACGCCATCAGCCAGCTGAATCATCAGATGCTGAACCACCTGCTGCGCATCGTTGCTCACCACGGTGCCGAACAGCTGGTTGCGGGCGCTGGTCTGCAGTGAAAAGCGGGCGATGGCCGCCAGCAGGCTGTCGAGCGGCAGTGTATCCTGCTGCAGTGCATCAAAGGCTTTCTGCTGGATCTGCTCCATCAGATGAAACAGCTGAATCAGGCGTTCACCGTAGCGGGTCAGCGTTGCACCGCCGCCGCCTTTGCCGCCGGTTGCCCGCGCCACCAGCGTTTCATCCGCCATCTGGTTCATCTCATTAATCGCATCCCAGGCACTTTTGTAACTGATGCCAGCCAGCTTCGCCCCCTGACTGATCGAGCCGGTCTGCTGGACGCGTTTCAGCAGCTCAATACGTCGTGGATCGGCAAACAGTTTCTGTTGTAAACGGATATGAAGGGACAGTTCGGCTTCCATGACAGCTCCGGCAAAGGGTTAAGGCGAAGGCCGATGATAGCGGCGTTTTATGTCCAAAGTAAAAGCACGAAAAGGGCTGCGCAAAATTTTACTGACCCGTTACAATCACTTTTTTGTTAGCAGAGTGAGACTCTCCATGCTGGAATTACTGAAAAGCCTCGCCGTGGCTGTACTCATGGTCCCTGTGGTAATGGCGCTGATGCTGGGTATGATTTATGGCCTGGGTGAAGTGTTTAATATCTTCTCTAAAGTGGGTCATCGCGAAAAATCTTCAGCCCGTTCCCATAATTAATTTCTGTGACGCCCGCCATCCTGGCGAGCGTCATCATTTTTGTCCCGCATTGATTCAACCTTCTCTGACACCTGCCGATAATTTACTGAACCTCCCTGATATTGCGTTATATTATTCGCTACACAACGAATAGCCGGAGAGAATCATGTCATCAAATTACACCCGCTGGGGCGTCGCGGCGCTGGTCACCGTATCGCTGGCCGGACAGGCAGTGGCCGCCGATAACATTACCGTGTTCGCCGCGGCTTCGCTGACCAATGCGATGCAGGATATTGCCAGTCAGTATCAGAAGGAAAAGGGCGTGACAGTCGTCTCTTCGTTCGCCTCATCCTCCACGCTGGCGCGTCAGCTTGAACAGGGTGCGCCTGCCGACCTGTTTATCTCTGCCGATCAGCAGTGGATGAATGATGCGGTGGCGAAGAAAAGCGTGATAACCCGCACCCGCTATACCCTGCTGGGCAACGACCTGGTACTGATTGCGCCACGGAGTGCCGCAGCTAAAGCGGTGACGCTGGATCCGCAGACCGACTGGAAAACATTGCTGCACGGCGAACGTCTGGCGGTGGGCGATCCGGACCACGTTCCGGCGGGTATCTATGCTAAAGAGGCGTTGCAGAAGCTGGGAGCCTGGGATGGCGTTGCGCCCGCGTTAGCGCCCGCTAATAATGTGCGGGCAGCACTGGCGCTGGTCGAGCGTAACGAAACCCCATACGGCATTGTCTACGGATCTGATGCGGTCGCCAGCGATAAAGTGCAGGTGGTCGGGCGTTTTCCGGCAACCAGTCACAAACCGGTGGAATATCCGATGGCGATCGTAAACGATCACGACACGGCCACCGTTCAAGCCTTTTATGATTACCTGAAAGGGCCGCAGGCTGCGGCGATTTTCAAACATTACGGATTCACACCGACGAAATGATACTCAGCGATCCCGAATGGCAGGCAGTGCTGCTTAGCCTTAAAGTCTCTGGCATAGCCGTGCTTGGCAGTCTGCCGTTTGGCATTCTGATGGCCTGGATTCTGGTGCGCTGCCGTTTTCCCGGCAAAGCGCTGCTCGACAGCCTGATCCACCTGCCGCTGGTGCTGCCGCCAGTAGTGGTAGGTTATCTGCTGCTGGTTAGCCTGGGGCGACGCGGCTTCATTGGCGAAAAGCTTTTTGACTGGTTCGGTTTCAGCTTTGCGTTCAGCTGGCGCGGTGCAGCGCTGGCTTCCGCCGTTATCGCCTTTCCCTTGATGGTACGCGCTATCCGGCTGGCGCTGGAAGCGGTGGATAGCCGGCTGGAGCAGGCGGCACGTACGCTGGGTGCCGGACGCTGGCGGGTCTTTTTCACCATCACACTGCCGCTGACGTTGCCAGGCGTGATCGCCGGAACGGTGCTGGCGTTTGCCCGATCGCTGGGCGAATTCGGTGCCACCATTACCTTTGTGTCCAATATTCCCGGTGAAACGCGCACGCTTCCGCTGGCAATGTTTACCCTGATCGAAACCCCTGGTGCAGAGGGTGCGGCGGCACGGCTCTGTATCATCGCTATCGTACTGGCACTGGCGTCACTGCTGGCGTCGGAAGGGCTGGCACGCGCAGGCCGCAAGCGGATGGGAAGCTGATGCTATCACTCAATTTTATGCAGCAGCAGGGCGCTCACCAGCTGGAGATCGACCTGCAGATCCCCGCCAAAGGCATCACCGCCATTTTCGGTGTTTCCGGTGCCGGTAAAACCTCACTGATCAACGCCATCAGCGGACTGACTCAGCCGCAGCGCGGGCGGATTGAGCTTAACGATCGTCTGCTGTTTGATGCGGAGCAGAAGGTTGCGCTGCCGCCGGAAAAACGCCGCATCGGCTATGTGTTTCAGGATGCGCGGCTCTTCCCGCACTATCGGGTCCGGGGCAACCTGCAATATGGTATGGCCCCGGCGATGAAAGCACAGTTCGACAGCCTGGTTTCGCTGCTGGGGCTGGAGGCGCTGCTGTCGCGCTTTCCGCTGTCGCTGTCGGGCGGTGAAAAGCAGCGGGTTGCGATTGGCCGGGCACTGCTGACCGCACCGGATATGCTGCTGCTTGATGAACCGCTGGCGTCGCTGGATCTGCCGCGCAAACGTGAGCTGATGCCGTATCTGCAAAAACTGGCGAAGCAGGTCGATATTCCTATGCTCTACGTCTCGCACAGTCTGGATGAGATCCTGCATCTGGCTGATAACGTGCTGGTGCTGGATGCGGGCAAGGTCAAAGCCTTTGGTCCGCTGGAGCGGGTCTGGAGCAGCAGCGCGATGCGGCCATGGCTGCCGGTAAGCGAACTGACCAGCGTGCTGCGGGTGCAGGTGCTGGAGCAGCATCCCGACTATCCGATGACCGCGCTCTCGCTGGGCGATCAACACATCTGGGTCAGCAGGGTGAATCAGCCGGTGAAAACGCCGCTGCGTATTCGCATCGCCTCATCAGATGTCTCGCTGGCGCTGCAACCGCCACAGCACACCTCCATTCGCAACATTTTACCGGCACAGGTAGTTGAGCTGCTGGAGGTCGGAGACCAGGTGGAGGTGAAGCTGCGTATCGGCATCAGCGAACTCTGGGCGCGCATCACGCCGTGGGCGCGGGATGAACTGGGCATCCGGCCGGATCAGTGGCTTTATGCCCAGATAAAAAGCGTTTCGGTAACGCCCTGATTACAACACGTACTGACGGAGGGTGTCGGCAATGCCGGGTTCAATATTGGTGCCGATTACCTTTTTCACCCGCGCTTTGATCGCCTCGTCGGCATTGCCCATCGCCACGCCCAGACCGGCCGTTTCCAGCATGCTGAGGTCGTTGTAGTTATCACCAAACGCGATCACATCGGACATGCTCAGCCCCAGCGATTCAACCCACTGCGCCAGCCGTTTGCCTTTGCTGTTGCCGCCTCTGGCGATATCCACCTGATCGTGCCATGACCATTCGCAGGCCAGCCCCAGCTCCGCTTCCACTGTAGTGGCGAACTGTTGCAGCTCCTGATGGTTGTCGTGCGACAGGGCAAACTTCCAGATCGAACCGGCGTCACGTGCCGCCTGGGCTAAATCAGGCACCTGACAGAACAGCGGACGCTGATGCTCAGGCAGCGATTCGGCCCACTTCAGGGTGCGCATCACATGACCGGTCGGCGTCTGATAGAGCATGGCATCATCCACGTAGAGCAAACCGTGAATCTGCTGCTGATCCAGCCTATCAATCACCTGTAACGCCAGCTGCGGGTCGAGAGGATCGGACGCCAGCACCTTTTTCGCACGGTAATCATACAAATAGGTGCCATTACAGCAGATTGCGGGTGTATCCAGTTGTAGCGCCTGATAAAAAGGGTGGATAGCGCAGTGATGGCGTCCGGTCACGATAGCGACATGAACACCCGCCTGGCGGGCCTGGTTCAGCGCGTCAATTGACTGCGGCAGAATCGTTTTGGCTGGGGTCAGCAGCGTGCCGTCGAGGTCGAGGGCAATTACTCGGTAGCTCATTCATCCTCTCGTTTTTTCAGGTTTGCAGGGGCTGAAGTCTACACCTGTCCACGGTCCGGAGACAAAAAACAGGGCACAAATGATTCCAGCGTAGGGTAATAAAACGCGCTACAGTGATTCACAGATATGATCAGGCAGCAAAAAAAGGAGAATGCATGAAACAGGTTGTCTACACCGCCAGTCCCGAGAGCCAGCAGATTCACGTCTGGCAGATGAATGATGAGGGTGCGCTGACGTTGCTTCAGGTGATCGATGTCGCCGGCCAGGTTCAGCCGATGGTGGTGAGTCCGAAACGCGATTTTCTCTATGTCGGTGTGCGTCCCAATTTTCGCGTGCTGGCGTTCCGGATTGCCGCCGATGGTACGCTGACCGAAGCCGGTCAGGCAACGCTGCCCGGCAGTCCGACCCACATTTCCACCGATCGCGAGGGCCGGTTCCTGTTCTGCGGCTCCTACAATGATGCCTGCGTCAGCGTCAGCCCGATTGGCGATGATGGCATTCCGCAGGCCCCGCTACAGGTAATCAACGGCCTGGATGGCTGTCACTCAGCCAATATCGACACTGACAATAAAACGCTCTACGTCCCGGCACTGAAGCAGGATCGTATCTGTCTGTTTGCGCTGGGCGCAGACGGTCAGCTGACGCCGCGCAAACAGGCGCAGGTCACGACGGTAGAGGGTGCAGGCCCGCGTCATATGCAGTTCCATCCGGGCGGCCAGTATGCTTACTGCGTGAATGAGCTGGACAGTACTGTTGATGTCTGGGCATTAAATACCGGTGAAGGCGAAGCGGAAAGCGTGCAGACGCTGGATATGATGCCGCCGGACTTCAGCGGTACGCGCTGGGCAGCCGATATTCACCTGACGCCGGATGGCCGTTTCCTCTACGCCTGCGACCGCACCAGCAGCACGCTGGCGATTTTCAGCGTCAGCGAACTGGGCGATGAACTGACGCTGGAAGGGTTCCAGCCGACGGAAACGCAGCCGCGCGGGTTCAATATCGATCACAGCGGACGTTTTCTGGTGGCGGCGGGACAGAAATCGCATCACATCGAAGTGTATGCGATTAGCGAACCGAAGGGGCTGTTACAGCCGCTGGGACGTTATGCGGTAGGGCAGGGCCCGATGTGGGTGGTGATTCACCAGTTGCAGGCGTAACGCATCGTGAAAAAGCCTCTCCCGGGTGGGAGAGGCGTGAAATTGTTGACGGCGTTTGCCACTGCCAGCTGTGAGATCGTGCAGACACAGGCAATAGGGTCAGATCGGAAAGACGCAAAAGCCGCCATCCATGGCGTGCTCGACCTGCGCAATTACGCACCTCATTCCTGAGGTGCGTCCGTTGCCGGGCCAACGCGTTGCGTTGTTCAAAAACGCTCCCGGCGTTTTTTTCCGGGCGGCGGGACGCTTTCCTCCTCTGACCCTATTCCCTGCAGTTTAAGCTAATGCGTTGCTGCCAGGTCACTCAGCTTTGGGTTTGTCAGGCGGACTGAATTACTGATAATTCACGGTCAGCGAGGCGCTCGCCAGTGCGTGGAAATGCACATTAAAGCCGACCATTGCGCCACTGGCGCCTTCATCCACCTCAATCGTCTCCACATCCAGCGCATGCACGGTGAAAATGTAGCGATGGGTTTCGCCCTGAGGCGGCGCCGCGCCACCATAGCCCGCCTGACCGAAATCGGTACGGGTCTGGATTGCGCCTGCTGGCAGTGACGCTTTGCCGGAACCGGCACCCTGCGGCAGTGACGTGGTGCTGGCCGGAATATTCGCCACGACCCAGTGCCACCAGCCGGAACCCGTCGGCGCATCAGGATCGTAGCAGGTCACCACAAAACTTTTGGTGCCTTCCGGTGCCGCTTCCCAGGCAAGATGGGGAGAAATATTCTCGCCCTGATAACCCATTCCGTTGAAAACATGCTTTTCTGGCATCTTTTCGCCGTCATTAAAGTCCTGACTAAAAACGCGCATCACATCTCCTTAACTGTCGATGAATAGCCTTTCATCATAACCAAAAGCACCATCAGTGCCAGTGGTCAGCCCGCATCAGGCGGCAAAATGTTGCGAATGTTCCAGCGCGCTGCCCATCGCCTGCACCAGCTGACTCAGCGCCTGCGGCGAGATGATGTAGGGCGGCATCAGGTAAATCAGTCGGCCAAACGGCCGGATCCAGACGCCCTGTTCAACAAAGAACTGCTGTAGTGCCGCCATGTTGACCGGCTGATGGGTTTCCACCACGCCAATCGCCCCCAGCACGCGCACATCGGCCACCTGTGGTGAACGGCGCAGCGGCAGCAGCTCAGCCCGCAGCTGCTGTTCGATCGCGGCCACCTGTCGCTGCCAGTCACCTTCCGCCAGCATGCTCAGGCTCTCCGCCGCCACCGCGCAGGCCAGCGGATTCCCCATAAATGTCGGGCCATGCATAAAACAGCCTGCCGCGCTGCGGCTGATGGCATCAGCCACCTCGCGGGTAGTCAGGGTCGCCGCCAGCGTCATCATGCCGCCGGTCAGCGCTTTGCCGACACAAAGAATATCCGCGGTAATACCCGCGTGTTCACAGGCAAAGAGCTTGCCGGTGCGGCCAAATCCGGTGGCGATCTCATCCGCTATCAGCAGCACGCCATAGCGGTCGCACGCTTCCCGGACCTGCTGCAGATAGCGCGGATGATAGAAACGCATCCCGCCCGCACCCTGCACAATCGGCTCCAGGATCACCGCCGCCAGTTGCTGGTGATGCTGTTCGATCAGTCGGGTAAAATCATCGAAGTCGCGCGCGTCCCATTCATCATCAAAGCCGCAGGCCGGAGCCGCCGCAAAGTGGTGCTCAGGCAGATAACCGCGCCACAGGCTGTGCATCGAGTTCTCGGGATCGCAGACCGACATCGCGGCAAAGGTATCGCCGTGATAGCCGCGCTTCAGCGTCAGGAACTGCTGGCGAGTTTCACCCCGGCCCAGCCAGTACTGCAGCGCCATCTTCATCGATACTTCCACTGCTACCGAGCCGGAATCGGCCAGGAAAACGCACTCCAGCGCCTCAGGTGTCATCGCCACCAGCTGACGACAGAGTGCCACTGCTGCCGGATGGGTAATGCCGCCAAACATCACGTGCGACATCTGCGTGACCTGCTCCGTGAGCGCCCGGTTCAGGCGGGGATGGTTGTAACCATGAATTGCCGCCCACCACGATGACATTCCATCCACCAGCTCACGGCCATCGGCCAGCTGCAGCTGAAAACCCTGCGCGGCAACGACCGGATAGCAGGGCAGGGGATCCCGCATCGAGGTGTAAGGATGCCAGATATGCTGGCGGTCAAAACGGGCATCATCCAGGGAGAAAACAGGGGTAGTCATCGGAGTTGTAAACCAAAATAAAAAAATATAGTTTACAAGTATACCCCTGCTTTCTGTCGGGATGACACCCTTTTCTGGAGTACCTAATGGCTCAACGCTGGACAATTGCACAGGCGCAAGCGCTGTTTGATCAACCTTTTCTTGAACTGATGTTTGAAGCGCAGCAGGTGCATCGTCAGCACTTCGACCCGCGCCAGGTGCAGGTCAGTACCCTGCTGTCGATTAAAACCGGCGCCTGTCCGGAAGATTGCAAATATTGCCCGCAGAGCGCGCGCTACAAGACCGGCCTGGAGTCGGAACGTCTGATGGAAGTGGAGGAGGTACTGACCTCCGCGCGTCAGGCCAAAGCCGCGGGTTCAACCCGTTTCTGCATGGGTGCCGCGTGGAAAAACCCGCACGAGCGCGATATGCCTTACCTGGAAAAAATGGTTGAAGGCGTGAAGGCGATGGGAATGGAAACCTGCATGACGCTCGGTACGCTCAGCGATCAACAGGCGCAGCGGCTGGCGGGCGCGGGCCTTGATTACTACAACCATAACCTCGACACCTCACCGGAGTTCTACGGCTCTATCATCACGACCCGCAGCTACCAGGAACGTCTCGATACGCTGGGCAAAGTGCGCGACGCCGGGATCAAAGTCTGTTCGGGCGGTATCGTTGGCCTGGGAGAAACCGTGAACGACCGCGCCGGTCTGCTGGTGCAGTTAGCCAATCTGCCGACGCCGCCAGAGAGCGTGCCGATCAACATGCTGGTCAAGGTCAAAGGCACGCCGCTGGCGGACAACGATGACGTAGAGCCTTTCGATTTTATCCGCACCATCGCGGTAGCGCGCATCATGATGCCAACCTCGCATGTGCGTCTCTCCGCGGGCCGCGAGCAGATGAGCGAGCAGACTCAGGCGATGTGCTTTATGGCCGGGGCGAACTCGATTTTCTACGGCTGCAAACTGCTGACCACGCCGAATCCGGAAGAGGATAAAGACCGCGTGCTGTTCCGCAAACTGGGGCTGAACCCGGAGCATACCCACACCCAACATGGCGATCAGCAGCAGGAAGAACAACTCAGCGAGCAGCTGTTCCATGCCGACACTGAACAGTTCTACAACGCGGCACTGTAATGAGCTGGCAGCAACGACTTCAGCAGGGGCTGGCGCAGCGCCGTGCGGCCGATGGCTGGCGGCAGCGTCGAATCATCGATCAGCAAGCCACCCGCACGTTAGAGAGCGGTGGCCGCCGCTATCTGCACTTCTCCAGCAATGACTATCTTGGTTTAACCCGCCATCCGGCGGTGATTGCGGGCTGGCAGCAGGGCGCGGCGCAGGCGGGGGCGGGGGCGGGTGCCTCGGGACACGTCACCGGTTATCACCGTCAGCATGCCGATCTTGAGGCGCAGCTGGCCGACTGGCTCGGCTACGACCGTGCGCTGCTGTTTATCTCCGGATTCGCGGCCAATCAGGCGGTGATTCATCTGCTGGGCGAGAAAAACGATCGCATCCTGGCCGATAAACTCAGCCATGCCTCGCTGCTCGACGCCGCCAGCCACAGCCCGGCGCAGCTGCGGCGTTTCAGTCATAACGATCCGGAGAGCCTGGCAGCACGGCTCGCGTCACCCTGCGAGGGGGAGACGCTGGTGGTGACCGAGGGGATTTTCAGCATGGATGGCGACAGTGCGCCGCTGGCTGCGCTGGCACAACAGACGCAGCAGGCAGAGGGCTGGCTGCTGGTGGATGATGCACACGGCATCGGTGTAGTAGGTGAGCAGGGGCGCGGCAGCTGCTGGCAGCAGGGCGTTAAACCGGAACTGCTGGTGGTCACCTTTGGCAAAGCTTTTGGCGTCAGCGGTGCTGCGCTGCTGTGCTGCGCCGATATCGCTGACTATTTCCTGCAGTTCAGCCGGCATCTGATTTACTCCACCGCCATGCCCGCCGCACAAGCCACTGCGCTGCAGGCGGCGCTGCGCGAAATTCAGCAGGGCGATGTGCTGCGCCAGCAGTTGCAGCAGAACATTGCGCATTTCCGGCGTGGCGCGGCCTCGCTGCCGTGGCAATTGATGGACTCTGCCAGCGCGATTCAGCCGCTGCTGATAGGTGAAAACAGCGATGCAATGGCGCTCTCTCAGCGACTGGCGGAGGCAGGCTGCTGGGTCAGTGCGATCCGACCGCCTACCGTGCCGCCGGGAACGGCCCGGCTGCGTATTACCCTGACCGCGGCACATCGCCCTGAAGATATTGACCGGTTACTGGAGGCGCTGCATGACGCTGCGGGTTGATAAGCAGGCGGTGGCGCGCGCCTTTGGCCGCGCGGCCAGCCATTATGATGCGCATGCTGCGCTGCAGCGCCTCAGCGGCAATGCGCTGCTGGCACGTGCACCCGTACAGAGCGGACTGCAGCTGCTGGATGCCGGGTGTGGCACCGGCTGGTACAGCAGGGTATGGCGTGAGCGGGGCAAACAGGTCACGGCGCTGGATCTCTCTCCGCAGATGCTGCAACAGGCGCGGGACAACGACGCGGCGCAGCACTATCTGGCGGGCGACATCGACGCACTGCCGCTGGCGGATAACAGCCTCGACCTGGTGTGGAGTAACCTGGCTGTGCAGTGGAGTGAAAATCTGCCCGGCGCGCTGCGTCAGTTCCGGCGCGTGCTGCGCCCCACTGGCACGCTGCTGTTTTCTACGCTGGGCGATGGCTCGTTGCAGGAGGTGCATGAAGCCTGGTCCCATCTGGATGCGTCGCCGCACGCCAACCGCTTTCTCAGCGAGACGCAGATTGCGGCGGCCTGCTACGCAGAGCAACTGCATTGCAGCGCGGAAAAAGTGACGCTGCATTTTCCCGATGCGCTCAGCGCCATGCGTTCGCTGAAAGGGATCGGCGCGACCCATCTGCATCAGGGCCGCGACGGGCAGCTCCTCACCCGACAACGACTCAACCAGTTAGAGGCGCACTGGCCGCGCGACCGGCACGGCTATCGCCTGAGTTACCATTTAATTTATGGAGTAAGTGCATCATGAAACGGCTGTTTATTACCGGCACCGACACCGAAGTCGGTAAAACTGTCGCCAGCGGCGCACTGTTGCAGGCCGCCGCCGCTGCGGGCTACCGCTGTGCAGGCTATAAGCCGGTTGCTTCAGGCTGTGAGATGACGCCAGAGGGGCTCCGCAACAGTGATGCGCTGGCGCTGCAGCGCTTCAGCAGCGTGCCGTTGAGCTACCAGCAGGTCAATCCGCTGGCGTTTATCGAACCGACCTCGCCGCACATCGTCAGCGCTGAAGAGGGCAGGCCGATCACCCATCTGGCACTGTCAGCAGGTCTGGCAGCGCTGGAGCCGCTGGCGGACTGGATTCTGGTCGAAGGCGCGGGCGGCTGGTATACCCCGTTGTCAGAGACGCACACCTATGCGGACTGGGTGGTCAGCGAACAGCTGCCCGTGATTCTGGTGGTGGGAATTAAGCTCGGCTGCATCAATCACGCCATGCTCACCGCCGAGGCGGTGCGCGCGCGTGGCCTGCTGCTGGTGGGCTGGATCGCTAACACCGTCGAGCCGCCAGGCAAACGCTATCAGGAATATCTCTCCAGCCTGAAGCAACGACTACCTGCCCCCTGCCTGGGCACGATTCCGTATCTCACCGATGCAGCGCAGCAGGCGTCCTGTGGACAGTACCTGACGCTGCCGCAGTGAGGTTCAGGCGACCGTCAGCCACTTATCCACGGTGTGGTCATCGAGCTGCTCCATGCTGCCCTGCGCCACATTACGGCCACGGTGCAGCAGCAGGAAATAGTCCGCCACACGCCGGATCAGCGACAGCCGCTGCTCCAGCAGCAGAATGGTCAGCCCGTAATCAAGGTTAAGCCGGCGGATCAGGTTGCCCATCTCCTCTTCCAGCCACGGCGACATCCCATCAGTCGGCTCATCCAGAATCAGCAGTTTGGGCTGCAGCACCAGCGCGCGCGCCAGTGCCAGCTGTTGCTGCTGATCGATGGGCAGATCGCCGCTGCGTTGCTGGCGCAGCGAGTAGAGCGCCGGGAACAAATCAAATACCATTTCAGGAATAGCACGATGACGGTCGCGCTGGCTGGCACCCGCGAGCAGGGCAATCAGCAGGTTATCTTCCACGCTCATCTGGGTAAAAATATGGCGGCCCTGAGGCACATAGCCAATCCCCATCTGCGCCCGCTGTTCAGCCGGTTGCAGCAGCAAATCTTCCGGCGGCGAGCCATCCTCTTTCCAGGAAATTGTGCCGCTGTTAATCGGCAATCTGCCCATAATGCAGTTGACCAGCGTGGTTTTGCCCATGCCAGGACGGCCCAGAATGCCGGTGCAGGTGCCAGGCGACAGATCCAGGTCCACATCCCACAGAATATGGTTCTGACCGTAAAATTGATTTACCGAACGTAGACTCAGCATCTGACACTCTCCTTCCCGATCATTAGCCTGATTGCTTCCGCTCTCTGTCGTCTGGCAAACAAGTCATCAGCAACGGCAGCCTCACCATTGCAGCACAGTGCGCATAAAGCGCGGTGACGTTACTGACTCCTGCAATTCCCAGGCCAGATCTTAAAATGGCCCTGTTTCCTGCTACAGTGCGCTGTATCAGGGATAAAAGGTGAGAAAAACTTATCAATTACCCATGGTCATCACGCGCCTGCACTTTTACAGTGCCTGCGGGCGCTGTTTGTGGTGCAGACGTGCTGCAGTAACGCAGAATGTCTGATTAAGAATCTTAGTGAAATGATGAAAATTTGCGTGCCACGCCAGAAGACAGATTAAAAATGCAGAATAATCCGTCAGCAGCCAACGCGAAATTTAACGCAAAAAAAATTATTTTCACTGAGGCGGGAGGGCAGGGAAAAATTATACACAGCTGATGGCGGCGGGGCTGCCATCACTTATCCACCATTCCTGTGGATAACCTTGTGCATTAGGTAATGAAAACCGGTTAGAAGCGAGGAAATACGCGGCCTGGTAACATAATGACGAGATTCTGGCCTTATGATCTTAAATCAATAAAATCAGCTGGTTATCAAAAAACAAGCCTGCGAATTCTCTGTCAGGTAACCGAACTGTAATTTTGTGACGTTCTATTGACAAATGTTAAATCTGATCCCGGTCTGGGGATAACATTGCGCAGCTCGCTTTGCGATAACGCCTCCACAATACGGGCAGGCTAAGACTCACCCTGATTGCATTAACTTTGCACGATTACTGTTTTTATATCCAGTATTATTTTCTGGCAAAATCACCATAGCAGAGTAAAATAAGTGCCTGCCCGCCGACTTCTCCAGCAGGAACTGCATTCATGACCAAAGCTTTTAAACTCAATTCCGCCTTTAAACCTTCGGGCGACCAGCCTGAGGCGATCCGTCGCCTGGAAGATGGGCTGGAGGATGGACTGGCCCATCAGACCTTATTAGGCGTGACCGGCTCAGGTAAAACGTTTACCGTCGCCAACGTCATTGCCGACCTTAACCGCCCGACGATGGTGCTGGCACCGAACAAGACGCTGGCGGCTCAGCTCTATGGCGAGATGAAAGAGTTTTTCCCGGATAACGCCGTCGAGTTTTTCGTCTCTTACTACGACTACTATCAGCCTGAAGCCTATGTGCCGAGCTCCGATACCTTTATCGAAAAGGATGCATCGGTTAACGAACACATCGAACAGATGCGTCTGTCGGCCACCAAGGCGCTGCTTGAACGGCGCGACGTTATCGTGGTGGCGTCGGTTTCGGCGATCTACGGTCTGGGCGATCCCGATCTCTATCTCAAAATGATGTTGCACCTGACCCGCGGCATGATTATCGATCAGCGCAGCATTCTGCGCCGCCTGTCAGAGCTGCAATACACCCGTAACGACCAGGCGTTCCAGCGCGGCACTTTCCGCGTGCGTGGCGAAGTGATCGATATCTTCCCGGCAGAGTCGGACGATATCGCGCTGCGCGTCGAACTGTTTGACGAAGAGGTCGAGCGTCTGTCGCTGTTTGACCCGCTGACCGGTCAGATCGATTCAGTAGTGCCGCGCTTTACCATCTATCCCAAGACGCACTACGTGACGCCGCGTGAGCGTATTCTGCAGGCGATGGAAGATATCAAAGTCGAGCTGGCCGACCGTCGCCGGGTATTGCTGGAGAACAATAAGCTGCTGGAAGAGCAGCGTATTACCCAGCGTACCCAGTTTGACCTTGAGATGATGAGTGAGCTGGGTTACTGCTCCGGTATCGAAAACTACTCGCGCTACCTCTCCGCACGCGGACCGGGCGAAGCGCCGCCGACGCTGTTTGACTATCTGCCCGCCGATGGCCTGCTGGTGGTGGATGAGTCGCATGTGACCATCCCGCAGATTGGCGGCATGTACAAAGGCGACCGGGCGCGTAAAGAGACGCTGGTGGAGTATGGCTTCCGCCTGCCGTCGGCGCTGGACAACCGTCCGATGAAGTTTGAAGAGTTTGAGGCGCTGGCCCCGCAGACCATCTATGTCTCGGCAACGCCGGGCAAATATGAGCTGGAAAAATCGGGCGATGAAGTGGTTGACCAGGTGGTACGTCCTACCGGCCTGCTGGACCCGATCATCGAAGTGCGTCCGGTCGGGACGCAGGTTGACGATCTGCTGTCCGAGATCCGTCAGCGCGTGGCGATCAACGAACGTGTGCTGGTGACGGTGCTGACCAAGCGCATGGCGGAAGATCTTACCGAGTATCTCACGGAGCATGGCGAGAAAGTGCGCTATCTGCACTCCGACATTGACACCGTAGAGCGTATGGAGATTATCCGCGACTTACGTCTGGGTGAGTTTGATGTACTGGTAGGCATCAACTTACTGCGTGAGGGGCTGGATATGCCGGAAGTGTCGCTGGTGGCGATTCTGGATGCGGATAAAGAGGGCTTCCTGCGTTCCGAACGATCGCTGATTCAGACCATTGGTCGTGCGGCGCGTAACATCAACGGCAAGGCGATTCTTTATGGCGATAAAATCACGCCGTCAATGGCGCGCGCCATTGAAGAGACGGAGCGCCGCCGTGAGAAGCAGCAGCTGCACAACGAGCAGAACGGCATTGTGCCGCAGGGCCTGAATAAGAAGATCACCGATATTCTGGAACTGGGCAACAACGTGGTGAAAACCCGTGGTAAAGCGAAACCCGCCCGACCTGGCGAAGCTCAGGCACTGGCCGATTTGCAACTGCTAACGCCGCAGGCGCTGCAGAAGAAGATCCACGAGCTGGAAGGGCAGATGCAGCAGCACGCGCAGAACCTGGAGTTCGAACAGGCAGCCAGCGTGCGCGATCAGCTGCATGAGCTGCGAACGCTGTTTATTGCGGCCTCGTAGCGCCGTCAAAGCCCTGAATGGCGTGTTCCAGCGCCACCCGTAACAGCTGGCGGTCGTGACGATATTTAATGTCAGCGGCCTCCAGCGGTTCACGGACAATCAGCCGGTTCTCAATGCCCTCTGTGGCGACCGCCGGACCGACCACGACCGCATCAATCACCCGCTTGCCGATATAACGTTCCATCATCTGAAGCTTGTCAGCCACCGAAAGACTGGCCGCGGCAGGACTCAGCTCGCGACCCAGATTACCGATAAACACCATAGTGGCAGGCGTGCGACGCAGTGCCTGCGCCATCTCTTCCATCAGCAGAATCGGCATCAGGCTGGTATAGAAACTGCCTGGGCCAATCAGGATCAGATCCGCTTCTGCAACGGCCTGTAGCGCTTCCCGCGTCGGCTGGACGTTGGGGTGCAGCATCAACTCCTGCGGCGGCTGCTTCATCTCGTCAATCGCGGTTTCGCCGTAAACCATATTGCCTTCGGCATCCATCGCCACCAGATCCACTGGCTGCTCTGACATCGGAATTAAAAAGGCGTCGACCTTCAGCAGGTTACGGATGATGTTGATCGCTTCCAGCGGACGAACGCTCAGATGATCCAGCGCCCGCAGCATCAGGTTACCGAGATTGTGACCGGCCAGTTCGCCGTTACCGGCAAAGCGATACTCGAACATCGCGGAGGCGACGCTCGGTTCTGCAATCAGCTGGTTGAGGCAGTTGCGCATGTCGCCCCAGGCGATACCGCCTTCGGATCGACGAATGCGGCCGGTCGATCCGCCGTTGTCGGTGGTGGTGACGATGCCGGTGAGACGTGAGCCCAGCGGGGAAAGAGCCGACATCACGCGGCCTAAACCGTGTCCGCCGCCCAGTGCCACAACGCGATCAAGATCGGCCAGTGTGCGATTCATACTTCTCCTTACTATCCTTTCGCGTAGCGTGGCTCTAAACGCTAAGCCCGCGCGGATGACTTACGTCAAAATCTGGATCGCATTTTAACGTATCCTGTCGCGAAAATGCGGTGAAAATTCGATATGTATAAGAATATATAGCGAAAAGAGCAAATGGAAGAGTGGCGGAATTCACGCTACCATCATGTTTACCGCGCTGATCAACGGGTCAGCGTACACTCAAGCCTGAATGCCTAAGTCTGCGGATAGGGGGTTCAGGCCGTAGCCATCGAGCTGCCAGGGTGCAGGAAGAAATGACTGCATCTCCCAATCTGGAAAGGTGTTCTGGTGTCACAATTTACTGATGCATACGCGCGTAAGTTCTATTACCTGCGCCTGTCGGTCACGGATGTCTGTAATTTCCGCTGTACCTACTGTCTTCCTGACGGCTACAAACCGCAGGGAATTCGTAACAAAAGCTTTCTCTCTCTGGATGAAATCCGCCGCGTCACGCGGGCCTTCGCCGCAGCCGGAACCGAAAAAGTGCGGCTGACCGGCGGTGAGCCGTCGCTGCGCCGTGATTTTACCGACATCATTGCGGCAGTGCGTGAAAACGCCTCTATCCGCCAGATCGCAGTGACCACCAATGGCTACCGGCTGGCCCGCGACGTGAAGCAGTGGCGTGATGCGGGTCTGACCGCACTTAACGTCAGCGTCGACAGCCTGGATGCCCGTCAGTTTCACGCCATCACCGGCCAGGATAAATTCCATCAGGTGATGAGCGGCATCGACGCGGCGCTGGACGCCGGTTTTCGCCAGGTCAAAGTCAACAGCGTGCTGATGCGCGATCTCAATAGCCGTAATCTGGCGACTTTTCTTGACTGGATCCGCACCCGTCCGATTCAGCTGCGCTTTATCGAACTGATGGAGACCGGCGACGGCGGCACGCTGTTCCGCGATCAGCATGTGTCCGGCATGGTGATCCGCGATCAACTCATCGCCCAGGGCTGGCAGCGGCGCGAAAGCGGACGCAGCGACGGCCCGGCTCAGGTTTTTTACCATCCCGATTATGTCGGCGAGATTGGCCTGATCATGCCTTACGCCAAAGATTTCTGTGCCAGCTGCAACCGTCTGCGTGTATCGGCGCAGGGTAATCTGCACCTGTGCCTGTTTGGTGACGGCGGTGTGCCGCTGCGCGACCTGCTGGCATCCGATGCGCAGCAGGCCGAACTGCAGGCGCGCATCGCCAGCAGCCTGGGGCAGAAGAAACAGACGCACTTCCTGCATCAGGGCAACACCGGCATCACACAGAATCTCTCTTACATTGGTGGCTAATTTCAGGAGGAAGTATGGGTAAACCAGCCAGCGAATTTCAGGCCGTGCAGATTGCGGTGATGACGGTGTCAGACCGTCGCGATGCCAGCAACGACACCTCCGGCGACTATCTGCGCGAGGCGGCGGCAGAAGCGGGCCATGACGTCGTCGATCACGCCATCGTGCCGGATCATCTCTACCGCATTCGCGCCACAGTATCGCGCTGGATCGCCAGTGACGATGTACAGGTGGTGATCATTAATGGCGGCACCGGCTTTAACCTGAAAAACAGCACGCCGGAAGCGCTGCTGCCGCTGTTTGACCGCGAAATCGACGGGTTTGGCGAACTGTTCCGGATGATCTCCTATGAAGAGATTGGCGGATCGACGCTGCAGTCGCGCGCCATTGCCGGTCTGGCTAACGGGACGCTGATCCTGGCCGTGCCGGGCTCCACCAGCGCCTGTCGCACCGCCTGGGAGCGCATTATTGCTGACCAGCTTGATGCACGCACCGCGCCCTGTAATTTTGTCTCACATCTGAAAAAACGGTAAGTATGTCTCAACTCACACACATTAACGCCGCGGGCGAAGCGCACATGGTGGATGTCTCCGCCAAGGCTGAAACCGTGCGCGAAGCACGTGCCGAAGTGCTGGTGCTGATGCAGCCGGAAACGCTGCAGATGATTATGGAAGGCAGCCACCACAAAGGGGATGTCTTTGCCACCGCGCGCATCGCCGGGATCCAGGCAGCAAAACGCACCTGGGAGCTGATCCCGCTCTGTCATCCGCTGATGCTGAGCAAAGTGGAAGTGAACCTTGAAGCGGAACAGGACCATAATCGGGTTCGCATCACCTCGCTCTGTCGCCTGACCGGCAAAACCGGCGTCGAGATGGAAGCGCTGACGGCCGCCTCGGTTGCCGCGCTGACCATCTACGACATGTGCAAAGCGGTTCAGAAAGATATTGTCATTGATCAGCTGCGGTTAATCAGCAAGCGCGGCGGCAAAAGCGGTGATTTTCAGGCGGTCGCCCATGATTAAGGTGCTGTTTTTCGCCCAGGTGCGTGAGCTGACCGGCACCGCATCGCTTGAGGTCGGTGCGGAGTATCCGGATGTGGCCGCGCTGCGCGCTGCGCTGGCTGAACGTGACGATCGCTGGGCACTGGCGCTGGAGTCGGGCAAACTGCTGGCGGCTGTCAATCAGACGCTGGTGCCGATGAGTCACCCGCTGCACGCCGGTGATGAAGTGGCCTTTTTCCCGCCCGTGACCGGAGGCTGAGATGGAAACAGAGATTCGCGTCGGTCCCGCACCCTTTGATATGGCGGAAGCGTATCGCTGGCTGGCGGCCTGTGACGAAGATGGTGCCGTAGTGACCTTTACCGGCAAAGTGCGTAATCACAACCTGGGTGCAGACGTGGCGGCGCTGACGCTGGAACACTATCCCGGCATGACCGAGAAAGCGCTGCAGGAGATTGTGGATGCGGCGCGTGAACGCTGGCCGCTGCAGCGCGTTACGGTAATCCACCGCGTTGGCGAGCTGTTTCCGGGCGATGAGATCGTGCTGGTGGGCGTTACCAGCGCCCATCGCGGCAGCGCCTTTTCTGCCGCGGAGTTCATCATGGATTATCTGAAAACCCGCGCGCCGTTCTGGAAGCGCGAAGCGACAGAGCAGGGCGATCGCTGGGTGGATGCCCGCGACAGCGACCATCAGGCGGCCCGGCGCTGGGACTAAGACAACATTATGGCTCAGCGGGCCGGAGGGTTTCTGCCCGCTGAGTTTTCTCTGGACGCCTGCCCGCCCAGGCCTGCACATCCCATCGCTTAAGGTTGCTTCAGCTGCTCTGCCGGGCCAAAGCCGGTCTGACCGTGGCTGTGCTCACCGTCGCCACTGGTACGCTTCAGCTGGATGACCTGACCCTTTTCCCACGCGTTGGCACCAGGTGCCGCCGGATGCGCGACGATATCCGCCCGATCGGCCCGGATCTGTTTGCTGTCCACGCCAAAGCGACGATCGCGATCCGCCAGCAGCCGGGAATCCATCTGACCATCTTCGGTAAAGCCCATCATCAGCGCCGGAATGCCGATCGGCAGCGTTTTGTCGCGGTCGGTGTGCCAGGTGTGCCAGGTTTTGCCATAGGTATTCACGATGCGCGTCATCAGCGCATGGTCGGCAACTTTCGGTAAGCCTGGCGCAATCAGCGTGCCGGACTTCACCTCATACTGATGGCTGTGCCACAGCTTCTTCTCTTCGGGCGGCAGGGTCTTAAACAGCCGTTCACTGATGATGTACTCCACGCCCATCAGCCGCGCGTCGCGCGTGTTGCCGTCGTAAATCACCGCCTGCATCACATCGTCGTTCAGCACAGTGACATAGTGGTGCGCCTCCATCTGACCGTTCTTGTCGCCATTATAAAAATGGAAGCCATCGAGATAGGTATTGATGGCGTCGATGGGCGGACGTGACTGCATCACGCTGGCGCCGGTCTCCAGTACTTTAAGCGAGGAGGAGGTGGGCGCGCCCGGTGACTGCACCTGGGCAGGCGTATTATTAGCGCCGCAACCGGTTAATAACAGGCTGAATGCCGCAGCAGGCCAGAGTTTAAACATCGTAAGTTCCTTTAACGTTAAAAAAGGTAACCTTAGTTCAGTTCTCTCCTGCCTGTGTAACTCTGGCGATGATAGAGTAAGGTTTTAGTTCATTCTGAGGACAGGCATGTCATCCACCCCGATTCTGCAACGTCTGACACTGGTCGCCGCACTGGTGCTGGCGGGTTGTAGCAGCAAGAAAACCCCGGAGGCGCCCGTACGGCAGCCTGAAGATGTCAAAGCGCAGATCCAGCGGCTGCTGCCGTCGCACGTCAGCAATAAAGCGGCCTGGAGCGACGATATCTACACCACCTTCCGCACGCAGCAGATCGAACCCAGCGCCAGTAACCTCTGCGCGGTGATTGCCGTGGCGGATCAGGAGAGCAACTTCAGCGCCGAAGCTGCCGTGCCGGGACTGCCGAAAATCGCCTGGGGTGAGATCAACCGCCGTGCGGCGCAGGTGCATGTGCCGGCCTTCCTGGTTCGCACCGCGCTGCTGATTAAATCGCCGACCGGCGAAAGCTATGCGGCCCGGCTCGATAAAGTGCGCAGTGAAAAAGATCTCAGCGCCATTTTCGATGACCTGATCGATATGGTGCCGATGGGCCAGACGCTGTTCGGCAATCTCAACCCGATCCACACTGGCGGGCCGATGCAGGTCAGCATTGCGTTTGCCGAAGCGCACGCCAAAGGCTACCCGTGGCCGGTAGATGGCACGATCCGGCGCGAAGTCTTTACCCGTCACGGCGGGATCTACTTCGGCACCATGCACCTGCTTGGCTACCCGGCTGACTACAGCCAGCCGCTCTACCGCTTTGCCGACTACAATGCGGGCTGGTACGCCAGCCGCAACGCGGCGTTTCAGGCGGCGGTGTCAAAGGCCACCGGCATGAAGCTGGCGCTGGATGGCGACCTGATCCTCTATGGCTCAGACGCGGCAGGCGGTACCGAACTGGCTGTGCGCACGCTCTCGAAGCAGATCGATATGAGCAACAGCGCCATTCGCCGCGACCTGGAGAAAGGAGAGAAAGAATCATTCAGCGACAGTGAACTCTGGAAACAGGTCTTTGCCCTGGCGGATAAAATGGCGGGTCGTAAGCTGCCGCGCGAAATGCTGCCGGGCATCAAGCTGGAAAGCCCGAAAATTACCCGTAATCTGACGACGGCGTGGTTTGCGCAGCGCGTCGACAGCCGTTATCAGCAGTGTCTGTCGCGGCGTTAACCGGCATGTTGTGGCACAGTTGAGCTGAGCTGTGCCACACTTAACTCTGGCATGGCTCCCGGCAGGGAGCTGTTCATCCGTTCAACAAGAGGTGCATCATGGACCGATATCCACGCAATGATTCCATCGTTCAACCCGCATCTCGCGGTTTACAAGCCTATATGGCGCAGGTCTATGGCTGGATGACCTGCGGTCTGTTACTGACCGCATTTGTCTCCTGGTTCGCGGCGCGCACGCCCGCAGTCATGGAGCTGGTGTTTGCCAATCGCATTACCTTCTTCGGGCTGATTATCGCGCAGCTGGCGCTGGTGTTCTTCCTGTCAGGCATGGTGCATCGTCTGAGCGGGGCCGTAGCCACCGGGCTGTTTATGCTCTATTCAGCGCTGACCGGCATTACCATGGCGAGTATTTTCCTGGTCTACACCTACTCCTCCATCGCCAGCACCTTCTTTGTCACGGCAGGGATGTTTGGCGCGATGAGCTTCTACGGCTATACCACTAAACGCGACCTGAGCCGTTTTGGCAGCCTGCTGTTTATGGCACTGATAGGCATTGTGCTAGCGTCGCTGGTGAACTTCTGGCTGAAAAGTCCGGCGCTGATGTGGGCGATTACCTACATCGGTGTGGTGGTGTTTGTGGGATTAACCGCTTATGACACGCAGAAGTTGAAAAACATCGGTGAGCAGATCGATGCCCGCGACACGGAAAACCTGCGTCGCTACTCGATTATGGGCGCACTGACGCTCTATCTCGACTTCATCAATCTGTTCCTGATGCTGCTGCGGATTTTCGGTAACCGCCGCTAATTTTCGGTGTAAAAGGGGGAAACGCACAGGTTGCGCCTCCCCCTTTTTTATTATGACTTCTGTAACGTCTTTTTATTACGACTTCTGTAACTTCTGCTCGTTCTTCTGACGCAGATGCTTCGCCCGACTCTCCAGCCCCAGATAGAGCACCAGCGCTAACAGCAGCGGCAGGATAAAGTAGAGCACGCGATAGGCCAGCAGCGCTGCGATAATGGTGCCATGCGAAGCGTGCTGACCGCTGAGCAGTGCCAGGAACACCGCTTCCAGAACCCCAATGCCCGCCGGAATATGAATGATTACCCCGGCAATACTGCTGATCAGCAGCACGCCCAGCACCATCGGATAACCGACGTCTCGTCCCAGCAGCAGCCAGATAATCGCCCCCATCACCATCCAGTTGGCGCAGGAAACCGCAAACTGCAGCAGTGCCATGCGCAGCGAAGGCAGCTGCAGCGTCTGGCCTTTAATGGTCCAGCGACGCTGCTTCGAGAAGGCGCAGGCCCAGAGGTAAACCGCCACCAGCACCAGCAGAACCACACCAATCAGCCGCAGCGTGGTTTCACCAATAAACCAGCCGCCGGGGATAGAGACCATGCCAGCGCTGAACACCACGCCCGCCAGCAGAATATAGCCCAGCCAGTTAGTCGCGATGCTTAGTGAGAAGATGCGGGTGATGGTGCCGCTGTCCAGGCCGAGGCGGGAATAGAGCCGGTAGCGCATGGCGACGCCGCCCACCCAGGTACTCAGCGTCAGGTTAAAGGCGTAACAGATAAACGACACCAGCATGACCTGTCGCTTCGCCAGCTTATGACCGCAGTAGGCGCGGCCAATCAGGTCATAGCAGCCGTATACCAGGTAACTCAGCACCACCAGTCCGGCGGCGGTCAGGACGACAAAGCGGTTGTAGTTAACGATGACGTCGTAAACATCTTCCCAGTTCACTTTGCGGGCATAAACCACCAGCAGAACCACCACCGCGACGAAAAACAGCACGGTGAGGATTTTTTTTGCCAGTTGCCAGCGTGGATGTTTTTTTGCCATCAGGATTTTGCTCCCGGGTTGTCTGCTTCTACACGATCCTGCGTCTCCATTTCAGGCTGTACCGGGGCGCTGACCTGAGCCAGCAGCGGTGTGTGCGCCGGAAGCCAGCCCGCGATGGCCGGGAAATGGCGCAGGAAATGGAATACCACCACGCTTTTACTCAGTTGCCACCAGTTGCGCGGCGGCAGACGATCCTCCTGCACGCGCTGGCAGTCGTTAGCCAGCAGCGCTTCGAGGTTGTCACGCAGCGTCTGGTTGAACGGCCTGTCGTGGATGATCAGGTTAGCTTCCAGATTCAGAGAGAGGCTCAGCGGATCGAGATTGCTGGAGCCGACAGTGGCCCAGTAATCATCTTTTACGGCGATCTTGCCGTGCAGCGGACGACGGATATATTCGTAGACTTCCACGCCACCATCGACCAGATAGTTGTAGAGCAGCTCCGCGCCCACTTTCACAATCGGCATATCCGGCTCACCCTGCACGATCAGCCGTACCCGGACGCCACGCTGCGCGGCATTGCGCATCTCACGCAGAAGCCGGTAGCCGGGGAAGAAGTAAGCGTTGGCAATAATCACATCGCGCTTCGCCTCGCGCAGCATCTCCAGATAATGCACTTCGATATCGTCACGATGCTCGTCGTTATCACGAAAGACATAGAGGACCTGGGCATCGCCGGGTTTAGCATTCACCGCCGGCCGATGAGAACGCGATCCCCACCAGCGCCGGGTGTGCTGCTCGCTGCCAATCGCCTGTTGCAGATAGCGGGCGATGTCTGCCACGACCGGGCCTTTTACCTGCACGGCGTAATCCTGCTTCGCCTCCGGGCCGTAATCAGTATTGTGCTCGGCCGAGAAGTTGATACCGCCAACAAAGGCGACCACGTCATCCACCACTACCGTTTTACGGTGCAGACGGCGGAAGACGTTGGTACGCATCCCCATCACCAGCGGACGCGGATCGTAGTAGATGAAACGCACGCCCGCGCTGGTCAGGCTGTTCACAAATTTGTCAGAGAGTTCAGCGGAGCCGTAGCCATCGACCATCACTTCGACCCGCACGCCGCGCTGGGCCGCTGCCAGCAACTCACGATGCAGGGCGTTACCGACCTCATCTTCGAACAGAATAAAGGTTTCGATCAGAACTGAGCGTTCTGCCCGCTGGATCGCACCAAAGACGTGCGGGAAAAACGCTTCACCATTTTCCAGCAACAGCAGCCGGTTGCCTTCCTGCCAGTTAAAATTCATAGATGAATCTCCACCGCCAGCGGCGCATGGTCGGAAAGATGGGACCAGGGTTTTCGCGGCAGTGCCCACGGATGACTGACGGTAGCATTGCGCACATAGATGCGGTCAAGCCGCAAGAGCGGGAAGCGCGCCGGGAAGGTGCGCGCCGGGCGTCCGGTTTTCATACTGAATACCTCTTTCAGGCCTGCGCCCTGTTTTAAAATGGCGTTCGCACGTCGCTGCCAGTCATTAAAATCGCCTGCCACGACGACCGGCGCGTCGGGCGGCAGCGAGTTGACCATTTCACAGATCTTCTTCATCTGCGCGTGACGATGCGCCTCTTTGAGACCCAGGTGAACACAAATGACATGCAGCGTGCCGTGCGGCTCGGGCAGGGCGATCTGACAGTGCAGCATGCCGCGATTTTCACTGCCTGCCACCGAGATATCCCGGTTCTCATAGTCGGTTATCGGGAAGCGTGACAGCACCGCGTTGCCGTGATGCCCCTCCGGATAGACCGCATTGCGGCCATAGGCGAAATCGTTCCACATGGTGTCGGCCAGAAACTCATAATGAGGCGATTCAGGCCACTCTTCATGGTTAAGGGAGTGGATGGCATGTGTGCCCATTACCTCCTGGAGAAAGACCACATCCGCCGAGGTTGCGCGAACGGCTTCGCGCAATTCCGGCAGGATGAAGCGGCGATTAAACGGAGCGAACCCCTTGTGTGTATTGATCGTCAGGACTTTTATTGAAAATCCTTGCGCATTTTGTGGCATACTCGCGACGCACTCCTTTTCATCATCAATAGAATCAAAGTGTAGTCTTTGTCACAAATGGGTGGTGAGAGAGCGCGATATTTAGGGCGTTATCCGAAAATTGTTTTACATTGAGGAAACCGTTTCCGGCTTGTGCCGGTAGCACTTGGGCGACCTATTGGGTCTGCCAGGAGAATTGAATGAAATGGTCTAATCGTATTCAAATCATCACGGGTCAGACGTTGTTGCATATCGCTATGCATCTGCTGGTGATCGCTGCGCTGATCTGGGGCTGGAAACACAAGGCGCTGGTTGATGTCTGCAGCACGCTGGTGGCGATGTACGCACTGGTTTTTGTTGCCATGCTGGTGACACAGCGTATCGCCCGTTTACGTACGCTCGGCGATTATCTTGAAGAAGCGACCACCACTTACTACTTTGGCGCCGCCATGATGACGCTGTTCCTTGTGTCGCGGATTTACCACAACAACCTGCTGCTGGCCTGTCTCGGCGTAGTGATGTTGCTGGGTCCGGCGCTGGTTTCGCTGCTGGCGAAAGAGCCACCGCGGCGCATCGAAAATAAACGTAGTTAAGTTGAAGGCCACCGCGAGGTGGCCTTCCTGTTTCTGCACCGTTAAGTTATGTCAGTAAATGTGAGCTATCTCGCACACTTCATTTAAAGCTGCTACACTCGCCCGCTTACGCATCGTAGTTTGTGCCCTTTTCACGCGTCAGCCCCAGCTGCCGTCACTATCCCTCTGAAAACTACACCGTGAATCACGGCCAGAGCGGACCGGAGTAAACCACGTAATGTCATTTGACTCTCTCGGCCTGAGTGCCGATATTTTGCGCGCGGTTGCCGAACAAGGCTACAGCGAACCTACACCTATCCAGCGCCAGGCGATTCCTGTGGTGCTGGCAGGCCGCGATCTGCTGGCGAGTGCCCAGACCGGCACCGGCAAAACGGCCGGCTTTACCTTACCGTTGTTACAGAAACTCTCTGCCACCGCGACGCCCGTACGCGGTCGTCGCCCGGTACGCGCCCTGATCCTGACCCCGACCCGTGAACTCGCGGCGCAGGTCGGCGAAAACGTCAGCGACTACAGCAAATATCTCTCGCTGCGTTCGCTGGTGGTGTTTGGTGGCGTCAGCATCAATCCACAGATGGTCAAGCTGCGTGGCGGTGTCGATGTGCTGGTCGCCACGCCAGGTCGCCTGCTGGATCTGGCGCAACAGAATGCCGTTGACCTGTCACAGGTCGAAATTCTGGTGCTGGATGAAGCGGACCGTATGCTGGATATGGGCTTTATCCACGACATCCGTCGCGTGCTGGCCCGTCTGCCGGCTAAACGTCAGAACCTGTTGTTCTCGGCCACCTTCTCGGATGAGATCAAAGGCCTGGCGGAAAAACTGCTGACCAACCCGGAAATGATTGAAGTGGCTCGCCGCAACACCGCTTCTGAGCAGGTGGCGCAGCAGGTGCATTTCGTTGATAAGAAACGTAAGCGGGAACTGCTGTCGCAGCTGATCGGCGAAGGTAACTGGCAGCAGGTGCTGGTCTTTACCCGTACCAAACACGGCGCTAACCACCTTGCCGAGCAGCTGGGCAAAGATGGCATCACCGCTGCCGCGATCCACGGCAATAAGAGCCAGGGTGCCCGTACCCGTGCGCTGGCCGACTTTAAGTCAGGCGGCATTCGCGTGCTGGTTGCGACCGATATCGCGGCCCGTGGCCTGGATATCGAAGAGCTGCCACACGTCGTGAACTACGAGCTGCCTAACGTCGCCGAAGATTACGTTCACCGTATTGGCCGTACCGGCCGTGCGGCTGCAACCGGTGTCGCACTGTCGCTGGTCTGCGTCGATGAGCACAAACTGCTGCGTGATATCGAACGTCTGCTGAAGCGTGAAATCCCGCGTCTGGCGATTGAGGGTTATGAGCCCGATCCGAGCATCAAAGCGGAGCCGATCATCAACGGTCGTCAGCAGCAGTCTCGCGGCGGTGCAGGTGGCGGCGGTCGTGGGCGTGGTCAGGGCGGACAGGGTGCAGGCGCATCGCGTTCATCTTCATCCGGCGACAAACGTCCTCAGGCGCGTCGTCAGAGCCAGGCTGCGCCTCAGGGCGATAAGCCCGCAGCCCGTCCGCGTCGTCCGGCTCCGAAGCGCACCGGAAACGTCTGAGTATGAGGGTTTTACTGGCTCCGATGGAAGGCGTGCTGGATTCACTGGTGCGCCAGCTGCTATCGGAAGTGAATGACTACGATCTCTGCATCACTGAGTTTTTGCGCGTAGTCGATCAACTGCTGCCGGTAAAATCCTTCACCCGTCTCTGCCCCGAACTGCATCACGGCAGCCGTACGCCATCCGGCACGCGGGTGCGTATGCAGCTGCTGGGGCAGCATCCCGAATGGTTAGCCGAGAACGCCGCACGCGCGGTGGAACTGGGTTCCTGGGGTGTTGATCTCAACTGTGGCTGTCCCTCTAAACTGGTCAACGGCAGCGGAGGCGGTGCAACCCTTCTGAAAGATCCCGATCTGATTTATCGCGGCGCGAAAGCGATGCGTGAAGCGGTGCCTGCCGATTTGCCGGTGACGGTAAAAGTGCGGCTCGGCTGGGATTCCAGCGCCCGCAGCCTGGAGATTGCCGATGCGGTCCAGCAGGCCGGTGCCAGCGAGCTGACAGTACATGGGCGCACTAAAGAAGAGGGCTATCGCGCAGAAGCGATCAACTGGCAGGCGATTGGCGACATTCGTCAGCGGCTGCGCATTCCGGTGATTGCCAATGGCGAAATATGGGACTGGCAAAGCGCGCAACACTGTATGGCGGTAACCGGCTGCGATGCGGTGATGATTGGCCGTGGCGCACTGAACATCCCCAACCTGAGCCGGGTCGTAAAATATAATGAGCCGCCGATGGCCTGGCCCGATGTGGTGCGGTTATTGCAAAAATATAGTCGGCTGGAGAAGCAGGGCGATACCGGCCTCTATCACGTGGCGCGTATCAAACAGTGGCTCGGTTATCTGCGCAAAGCGTACGGCGAAGCCGATGGCTTATTCAGTGAAATCCGAGCGTTAAAATCGTCGGGTGACATCGCGCAGGCGATTGACCGTCATGCACATGTTCATGGTTTGTGATAAAAAATCAGGCGACCCTTTAGCAGCCTGACGGTATAGTGGGCAAAATTTCCCACACCACAAGCCTGCTATGTCTGACAACGCTGTGTTGAGCAACAGTCAGCTCAACAAACGAATCCTCTCCGTTATTATCTTCACCTTCTTCTGCTATCTCTCTGTCGGACTGCCGCTGGCCGTGCTGCCGGGCTTCGTCAAAAATCAGCTTGGTTTCAGCTCCTTTATTGCTGGTCTGATTATCAGTATTCAATATTTTGCGACGCTGCTCAGCCGTCCACAGTCGGGCCGTCTCGCCGATCGCCTGGGGCCAAAACGGGTGGTGATGCTGGGACTAATCTGCTGCGGCATGAGCGGGGTGCTGACTATCGTGGCCGCACTGTTGAGCAGCTGGCCCTGGCTGAGCCTGGCGCTGCTGGCTATCGGGCGACTGTTTCTCGGCGTGGGGGAAAGCTTCAGCAGCACCGGCTCAACCCTGTGGGGTATGAACATCGTCGGGCCACTGCAGACCGCGCGCGTCATCTCCTGGAACGGCGTCGCCACCTATCTGGCGATGGCCGTTGGTGCGCCGCTGGGCGTGCTGCTGAACAGTCAGGTTGGCATGAGCGGATTTGCCGGACTGATTGCGCTGATGGGCGTCGTCGGGTATCTGATGGCCAGCCGCAAACCGGCGGTCACCGTCAGCGTGGGTGAGCGCATTCCCTTTCATCGCGTCTTCTCCCGCGTCTGGCTTTATGGCCTGGCGCTGGGCTTCGGCACTATCGGCTTTGGCGTCATCGCCACCTTTATCACTCTCTATTTTGCCAGCCGTGACTGGCAGGGCGCGGCCTATGCGCTGACACTGTTTAGTCTGGGGTTTGTGCTGGTGCGGCTGGGGTTTGGTCGCTTCATTACTCGCTTTGGCGGACTGCGCGTGTCACTTTTCTCTTTTCTGCTGGAGTGTCTGGGACTGCTGATTATCTGGCAGGCTGACAGCGCCTGGCTGGTAGGCGCGGGCGCGTTTCTCACCGGCAGCGGCTTTTCGCTGGTCTTCCCGGCGCTGGGCGTTGAGGCGGTAAAACGGGTTGAGCGTCAGGATCAGGGTTCGGCGCTGGGCACCTATTCCGCGTTTCTCGATCTGGGGCTGGGCTTAACCGGCCCGGTGGCGGGACTGTTTATCGGACACTGGGGGATGCAGTCGGTCTATCTGGCTGCCGCCGTAATGGTACTGGGCGCGCTGCTGATTACACTGCGGCTTTATACGCAGCAACGGCTCACCACCTGACCGGTGGTGAGCGCTGACTATCAGAAATGGGTAAACGCCCAGTAGAGCAGGGCGGAGAGCAGAATGGAGACCGGCAGCGTTAATACCCAGGCCACAGCCAGATTACGCAGGGTTGAAAACTGCAGACCAGAGCGGTTGGCCGCCATGGTGCCTGCTACGCCGGACGACAATACATGGGTGGTTGACACCGGCAGGCCAAAGCCATCGGCTGCGCCAATGGTCATCATCGCCACCAGCTCGGCGCTGGCACCCTGGGCATAGCTCAGATGGGTTTTCCCGATGCGTTCTCCCACCGTCACCACAATCCTGCGCCAGCCGACCATGGTGCCCAGCCCCAGCGCAATTGCCACCACCACTTTCACCCACATCGGAATAAAGCGGGTGGCGCTATCGAGTTCAGTTTTCACCGCTTTCAGATTGCGTTCGGTCTCCTGCGGCAGTGTGACCTTTGCGGTCTGCAGGTGCTTAATCGACTCCGAGGCCAGATACATCTGATTGCGGGTGTTGGTCACTGCCTGGGCAGGAATGTTATCCATCGAACCGTAGCGGCGAATCTGATCGCCCACCTCGTTAAGCGTCCTGGCCAGCGCCGGTAACACCCCGGCATTCATCTGGTTGCTGCCGACAAAACCGGTCAGCACGTCGCGCGCCGCCGGAGGATGTGCTGTCGCCGGTTGCAGTTGCAGCAGCTGATGGGCGGTCACCTCGGTCAGTGCGGCCACGCGTGGGATCTGATCGGCCGGCAGCGATCGGTTCAGGGCGTAAGCGATCGGCATAGTGCCCACCAGGATCAGCATAATCAGCCCCATTCCTTTCTGTCCATCGTTGGAGCCGTGCGCAAAGGAGACGCCGGTGCAGGTCAGGATCAGCAGACCACGGATCCAGACCGGCGGCGGCTGGTCACTTTTCGGCGCCTGATAAAGCTGGCGATTACGGATAAACATCTTCATCACCCACAGCAGCAGCCCGGCGCAGACAAAACCGACCACCGGCGACAGCAGCAGGGCATAGCCGACCTTAAGTGCCTGATCCCAGTCCACGCCGCTCAGTCCGCTACGGCCGTGCAGCATGGCGTTAGCCACCCCAACGCCGATAATTGAGCCAATCAGCGTATGCGACGACGACGAGGGCAGACCGAAATACCAGGTGCCCAGATTCCAGATAATGGCGGAGAAGAGCAGCGCATAGACCATGGCAAAGCCGTTGCCGCTGCTGGCCTGCAGGATCAGCTCGACCGGCAGCAGCGAGATAATGCCAAACGCCACCACGCCGCTGGAGAGCAGCACGCCCATAAAGTTACAGAAACCGGACCAGACTACCGCCACGCCGGGCGTCAGCGAATGGGTGTAGATTACCGTGGCGACCGCGTTGGCGGTATCGTGAAAGCCATTGACGAACTCAAAGCCGAGCGCAATCAGCAGCGCCAGTCCCAGCAGAAAGAACGGCAGATAGCTGGTGACCGGCATATTGGTTTCTTCAACATCATTGACCAGGTTAAGTCCGGCGAACGCCAGTCCGGCGACCAGCAGAATGAAAAACAGCGGCTTACTGAAGCGACTGCCCTTGCCGTTGAAATCGGGGCGTCCCCGGGCTGATGAGGAGGAGAGACTGTTTTCGCTCATGGTGTACCTCACGTGGCTGATGCCGGATGCTGATTTGCATCGGGTTAACGGAGTGTGATACGCGCTTTATATGACAGATTAATGATGGCAGGTCTTGCGGAAAAGTTTCTTTACCTGATGGCGATATTAAAAGCTAACACCATTAACAGCGATGCCACATTCAGGCACTGGGACCGCTAACAGAAGCCTGTAATTTGGGTTAAGTCATAATTAAGGTATGATGCGTTTACTTAATAGCCATAAAGTTCATGAGGGATTATGACTGAAGGATTTTTTTTATATCACCTGGATAAAACCACCTGCGGCGGACGGATTCTTAGCGGCGCGTCTGATGAAACGTATACCATCGGCGGCATCGAGCGCCAGCAGGTCCGGGAGGGCGACCCGGTGACCTGCGGTAAACATGAAGGACGGTTTCGCGTCTGTGGGGGGATGGGGGACACCTATGAGGTGAATGGTGTCCTGAAAGAGTGGGCGGGCTCTCTTCACAGTTACAGCTCCTGCCCCTGTCGTGCCCGTTTTATTCCCTCCGTCAGCACGCACACTTACGAGATCGACTGCAACGCTGGCCGTGCAGCCGAACGGGCTGAGGCTGCGGAGAGAAAAGCACAGCAGTCAGATCCAGAACAGCGTGCACAGGCAGCGAAGAAGAAACGGGAAATCACGCTCACCATCGGTGTGTTCTTTGATGGAACGGGCAACAATGCGAATAACACAACCGACCGTCAGGCTGTCTGTACCGGCGCACATTTCGGAATGAACGATGCGGAGTCTAAGTCCGTTTTGCAGCAGTGCATACGACTGAATCGCGGAGTAAATGGAACCGCTGCCGGAAGTTATCTTGGCTATTACACCAATGTGCATTGGCTCAACACGCTATATAAGCAAGATGTAACGCCTGATACGGGGGGAGGACAGTACGCTATTTATATCGAGGGTATAGGCACGGAAGACGGGGTGGGTGACAACGCTTATGGTATGGGAACGGGCCGGGGAGATACCGGCGTGGTGAAAAAAACTGATAAGGCTGTTTCGGCGCTGATTAACGGTATTCAGGGCTATTTGAATAGGTACGATGAAGCCCGTACCTGCATTATTAAAGAGCTGCAGTTTGATATTTTTGGCTTCAGCCGTGGCGCTGCGGCGGCGCGGCATTTTGCCAACCGGGTATTCAGCCAGGACAGGACCATTATCTCGGCAATTAAGATCGGGCTGGGTGATGTTGAGTTCTCCGGCACCCCCGGCGGTAGAACCCGATTTCTGGGAATATTCGATACCGTGGCGGCCATCGGAACGCCGGTTAACGGCCTGAACCCGCACAGCGCAGATACAGGTGAGGTGAATCTGGTACTGCGTCCGGGCGTGGCGGAAAAGGTATTTCATATCACCGCGCAGCACGAATGCCGCTTTAACTTTGCACTGAACAGCGTCAAACCAGCCTGGCCTGAGCTGGCTCTTCCCGGTGCGCATTCCGACATTGGCGGAGGTTACAATCCTGAAGAACGCGAAGCCTGTTTCCTTACCCGGCCGGAGTTCGAAACTGTACCACTCTCAACTCCCGATACAGAAACGCGGATTTATCGGCAGACCTGCGCGCAGCTTAAAACGATGGACGGCTATCCGGCGATAGCGCCGCTGCTGAATGCGGTGGAGGTCAATGCAGATGTCTGGCATGACGACAGAATGCCAGCCGATCGTTACGGCACACTACAAAAGCGCAGCGGTGCGGCGCTGGTTATTGACAGACTAACCCGCAATGACTGGTCGAAGGTGGCGCTGCGGGTGATGCTTGATGCGGCGCAGGATGCCGGTGTGGTGTTTGAACCTGTCGATGAAACCAATCCTGATTTTGCGCTGGGTGCAGAAATGAATGGACTGAGTGAAAAAGCGATTGTCATGGGGCGTGCGGTTCGGAATAGTCAATTCGTACAGGGATTTACTACACCGGAAATTCTGATGCTGGCCGAGAAGTATATTCACTGCTCGGCTAACTGGAACAGCGTACTTAGAGACAGTGAAGGAAGGGTCAGCGGTGCAGTCAGACCGGCAAAGCTTGTGACATTTACTAACAGACCGGACGAGCGCTGGCAGCGTACGGTTTACGATATGGACGGAAATAAAATATGGAAATAAAACGTATGGCAGGGCTCCTTACTATTCTGGTATTGACTGGCTGTCAGGTAGAAGCACACACAAATGATTCTCCTCAGAATGGTGAACCAGCAGAATGGACCTTTGATTTTTTCACCCCAAAAGCGCTACCGGCATTAGTGACGTTCGCCGTTGTACAAGATGCTGAAGGTACGATTTATCGCTTTAACACGCTGAACAGCACTCCCGACCTGCCTAAAGTAATCGGTGGATGGAACGATAAAGATCGTGCGCCTGGCGGCTACTGGAATCACGTTGAGCGCCCGCCAAAGCATATTATTTTCTGCTGGGACTCAATTATCGATAAAAAAGTGTATGAGACGGCCCTGACTATTCCTAAAGCCGATCTGGAGAAAATGCTCAGGCCGGCCGGGCAGAAAGACTATTGGGGGAAAAAAGCATATTACGACAGAGTACAGATCGGTCTGGCTCCGGGGGGAAAGGTAGCCGTCTGGTTGCAGGGGATCCGATCTGAGCCTAATTATCGTATCACACCATCAATTCTGAAAACCGTCTCAGGAGACAAACTGGATATCTGTAAAGGAATAACCAAACATCCAAATGGATATAAATATTATGGAGATACACCTGATTTTATCAAAGGGAAAAAATATCCTTACGGCCGATGGTAACGATCCCGATATTTAATTAATTGGCTGAAAGATAGTCATTTCAGCCATTTTAAAAGGGTGGTTAGTGAAACTGTTAAAGAAGAGTCAGCAGTGCAGTCAAACCGGCAAAGCTTGTGACATTTACTAACCGGCTGGACGAACGCTGGCAGCGTACGGTTTACGATATGGACGGCAATAAAATATGGAAATAAGACGCATGGCGAGACTTATTACACTTCTGATACTGACTGGCTGTCACAGTGCAGGCCAGACGGGTCCGGCAGTGGTCAAAACTGATGCTCCCTCAGAGTGGAAATTCAATTTCTTCACGCCAAAAGCGTTACCTGCTCTGGTGACATTTGCCGTGATTCAGGGTGCTGATGGGACGATTTATCGCTTTAATACACTTAACAGTACTTCTGCACTGCCTGAGGTTATCGGTAAGTGGAATGATAAAGATCGTGCCTCTGGTGGCTACTGGAATCATATTGATCGCCCCCCTAAACATTTTATCTTTTGCTGGGACTCGGTAATTGATAAGAAAGTGTATGAGACCCATCTGACTGTCCCTGATGTCATCGTAAAAAAGATGAACAGTGCCAGTGGGAAAACGGACCCCTATAATAATACCTATGACACCATCCAGATTGGCCTGGCTCCGGAGGGGAAGGTAGCGGTATGGCTAAAAGGTATCGGGTTTGAGCCTAATTATCGCATTACACCGTCCGTCCTGAAAACTTTATCCGGAGATAAGCTGGATATCTGTAAAGGGATTACACGTTTTTCTGACGGCTATGAATACGGCAAAGATACTGAGATTTTTATCAAAGGAAAAAAATACCCTTACGGCCAATGGTAACGTTCCTGATATTTTTAATGCGGATTGAAGATATATTCACTTCGGGTAACTGGAACAGCGTATACAAAGACAATCAGAGAATGGCCAGTGTTGCATTCAGACCGGCGCAGTTGATGATCTCCTTTAACTGGCCAGATGAGCGCTATAGACCTAATTCAGGCAATAAAAAAGCCAGCGACAGGCGCCGGCTTCTAAAAGCAGGGCGGCAATTACGAGCTGGTATTGGCCGCGGCTGCCGGTGCTGCTGGTGTTACCGGAGCGGCCGGTGCGGCTGGCTCAGTGGTCGGCTGCTGTGGCTGCGCAGCATCACTGCTGGCACCCTGTGGGGTCACCGGCGTCATCGGTTCTTCCTGTGGTGCAGCCTGCGGGTTTTCCGGCGCCGGGACAGGTGCGGTCTGGATGTTGTTTTCCACACCGTTCACTTTTACCGGCATACCGGTGCGGCCCTGAATAGCGCCGTTAACCTGATCCTGATTGACGCTGGCATCAACCAGCACTTTGCTTACGGCCTGCGTCAGCGTAATCGGCACCAGTTCACGTGAGTTGAACTGCTCTTCGGTGGTCGACAGCGGGTTATGCACTTCAACGTACCGTGAGCCATCTGGCTCTACGGTCGCTTTTACCGGCTGGTCAACGAACTGTACGCGCGTGCCGACCGGCACGTTCTGATACAGCCACTTAATATCGTCAGCGCGCAGACGCACACAACCGTGGCTCACGCGCAGGCCGATACCGAAGTTGGCGTTGGTGCCATGAATCGCATAGAGACGACCGATATAGAGCGCGTAAAGCCCCATTGGGTTATCCGGGCCTGCCGGGAACACGGCTGGCAGCGTTTCACCGCGTGCCGCGTAATCCGCGTGCATACCTTTGGTTGGCGTCCAGGTCGGGCCATCTTTCTTACGTTCTACCGCTGTGGTCCAGTTAATCGGGGTATCTTTACCCAGTTCACCGATACCAATTGGCAACACCACCACGGTTTTGCTACCTTTCGGATAGTAATAGAGACGCATCTCCGCGCTGTTAATCACAATGCCTTCACGCGGTGCGTCAGGCAGGATCAGCTGCTGTGGGATGATCATTTTGCTGCCAGCTTTAGGCAGATAAACGTCAACACCCGGATTAGCTTCCAGCATATTGCTGAGGCCCATCTGGTACTGCGCCGCAAAAGCTTCCAGCGGCAGCTTGCTGTCTTCAGGAACCGTAATTTCAATATTTTCCCCGATCAGACGGCTGTTGGCCGGCGGTAACGGGTAAACCACAGCAAAGGCTGACTGGCTGAACGCTGCCAGGGCCAGAGCGATTGAAGCGAAAGCGCGAATAATTTTCATATTTTACAAGTCTTTATCGCCATATTTCAGGCTGGTCTATGTGTCGAATTCATGCTGGCCAATGTGACCTGCTGCGCATTATATGTTCATTAATCTGACGTTGTGAATCGGGATTTTAACCTGCCTGCAATACTTTACGTAAATTCACCGCGGATGTTAGCGCATTTCCGGAAAGCAGGGCGCTAAAAATGGGGCTTTCCGGGCTTATCGCTGACTAAGGTTGCCACTGCGTCTGTTCACCACTGAGTTTGCGATTCAGGAAAAAGGCGGCACTGATTAACGCCAGATGCGTCAGCGCCTGCGGCGTATTGCCCAGCGCATGACCGTGGCTGTCAAATTCCTCGGCGTACAGGCCCAGCGGATTGGCGTAGCTCAGCAGCTTCTCAAACTCAAAATGCGCCTCCTGAATCCGGCCTGCGCGCGCCAGACACTCGACATACCAGAATGAACAGGCACCAAAAGAGCCTTCCGATCCCTTAAGGCCATCGGCCGGTGTTTCATGCGTGTTGTAACGCCGCACCATACCATCGCTGACCAGATTGGTTTTGATCGCATCCAGCGTGGCAATCCAGTCCGGGTCGGTGGCACCGACGAAGCGCACCAGCGGCATCAGCAGCATGGAGGCATCAAGATGTTCCCCATGACGGGTGGCAGAGAAATGGCCGCGTTCACTGTTCCAGAAGTTTGCCCAGATATCTTCGCGGATCTCCCGACGCGCCCGATCCCAGCGTTCGTAAGGCATCGGCAGGGATCGCTTCATGCCCAGTCGCAATGCGCGATCCAGCGCCACCCAGCACATCAGACGCGAATGCAGGAAGTGTTCCGGCTCGCCGCGCATCTCCCAGATACCGGCATCGGGCTGATTCCAGTTATCACACAGCCAGTCGATCATTTTGACCACATGCTCCCAGCCGCGCTGAGAGATCGCCTCACCATACTTATTGGCCAGATAAACCGCATCCATCAGCTCGCCATAGATATCGAGCTGGGTCTGCTGCCAGGCGTCATTGCCGATGCGAACCGGACGGGAGTCGGCATAGCCGGAGAGATTGAGTAACTCCATCTCATGTAGCTCGGTGCCGCTGTCCAGCCGGTACATCACCTGCAGGCGCATCTCATCGTGATGGCTGTTTTCAACACAGCGTCCAACCCAGTGGGTAAAGTGTTTGGCTTCATCGACGTAGCCCAGCCGCATCAGGGCATACATGCTGAACGAGGCGTCGCGGATCCAGGAGGCGCGATAGTCCCAGTTGCGTTCGCCGCCCAGCTCTTCAGGCAGGCCAAAGGTTGCCGCCGCCGCAATCGAGCCGTGCTGATGTGAAGTCAGCAGCTTCAGGACCAGCGCCGAACGCTGCACCATCTCGCGCCAGCGTCCCTGATAGGTGCTGTGGGCGCTCCAGCGTCGCCAGTAGTTAAGCGTCTCTTCGAAACAGTGTTCGGTCGCCAGCGCTTCGATATGTGCATCATCCACGCTGCCAAATTCAAACTGCGCATGTTCGCCGGGCTTTAATGTGAAGTGGGCGGTGGCGCTGTCATCCTCCAGCGTCATGACCACGGAGGCCGCAAGGCGCAATGACGGCTGGCCTTCGGCATGGAAGTCGATGCAGCCGTTGTGCGCTTCGGCACGGGTCTGCGCCCGGGCATAGTCATGACGCGGTGAACAGTGCAGCTGGAAGGTTGCGCTGCCGCGGATCATTTTGACCCGGCGGATCAGGCGCGGCAGTTTGTTCTTATCATCACAAATCGGCATGTAGTCGGTGATTTCCGCTACGCCCTCATCATCCAGCCAGCGGGTCTGCAGAATATTGGTATCGGGCAGGTAAAGCTGCTGACGCCGCGCATTGGGCCAGTCAGGGGCCAGGGAGAAAAGGCCGGCATCATCGCTATCGAGCAGGGCGGCAAACACCGACGGGCTGTCGAGTTCCGGCCAGCAGAGATAATCAATGGTGCCGTCATTCGCGACCAGCGCACAGGTGCGCAAATCACCGATGACGCCGTGGTCTTCAATCTTACGTTTTACCTTACTCATCCTCATCTCCCTGTCAGTGTCCCTCCTAACTATAGCTGAGCCCGCCGATGCGGCTTCGTTTGGGCACAGATGGTTAACGCGGGGGTGAATAAGGACGGAGAGGGTAAGATGGGCGGATGAGACTTACATTATCGTCAGCAGGTCGCCAGACGCTGTTCAGCGTCTGGCGACCGGTGTGTTATCTGGTGAATACGCCGTTCATTTATTGCTGATCGGCCCGGCGGTTGTGCCAGCGGCGGATCACCCAGCGCAGCACAAAGGCGAAGACGACCGCGCCGACCAGCCACAGCAGATGTTTCAGATGCTGATCGAGTTTATGCAGCCACGGTGCGATGATGCCGCCCGCGAAATAGCCCAGCGTCACAAAGATCAGCGACCAGATAGCCGCCCCGATGACGTTGAGAATAAAAAATTTCATCGGGTTGAGGCGGCTGGCACCGATGATGATGGGACCAATCAGCCGGAAGCCATACATAAAGCGCACGCCAATCACGAACAGGCTGGGGCGGCGTTTAATCAGGCGGTTTGCCTTGACCACTTTGTCCTGATGCTTTTTAAAGCGGTGCAGGATCCGCGTGCCCCAGCGGCGACCGATCCAGTAGAGCAGTTGATCGCCAACAATGCCGCCGCCCATCGCGGCCAGCACCACTCCCACGTAATGCAGCAGCCCCTCATGCGCGGCAACACCGCCCAGCAACGTAAATGTTTCCCCCTCGGCGATACAGCCAATAAAAAGTGCCAGGTAACCGTACTGCGTAATTAATGCGTTGATATCCAGATGCAAAATGACCCTCCCTGTTCAGTGACTGTTTCTTCAAGTCTATACGCGATTTAGCTTTGCTTCCGCTCATGCCTCATGGGGCCGTTTATTTATGCTGTTTTTTTGTCCGGTCACCACGAAAATTTCACTGCCGTTTATACTTGAGAAGACGCTGCCCCTAAAGACGGATGCATCATCGGGCAGCCCACTGCATCAGAGGATTGAATCTATGAATCATGTCTGGGGTCTGCTGGCGCATCCGAATCAGGAAATGCGTCATATCAAGCAAGAGAATGAGAGCGTATCGCACCATTACACCCACCATGTTCTGTTGATGGCGGCGATTCCGGTGATCTGCGCCTTTATCGGTACAACTCAGCTGGGCTGGAATCTGGGCGAGGGGCAATATGTGCAACTTAACCTGGCAACCGGGATCGGGCTGGGCATTCTGTTCTATCTGATTATTCTGGGCGGTGTCGCGGTTATGGGACGCGTGATCCACTGGATGGCGCGTGATTTTCCGCAGCGTCCTGGCGTCCAGCGCTGCACCGTGTTTGCGGGATACGTGGCGACGCCACTGTTTCTCAGCGGGCTGGTGGCACTCTATCCGCTGGTCTGGCTCTGCGTGCTGGCCGCCGCTGTGGCGCTGCTCTACACCGGCTATCTGCTCTATATTGGCATTCCGCTGTTTCTGAATATCGATCGCGAAGAGAGTCTGCGGTTTTCCGGCTCTACACTTGCCATCGGCGTGCTGGTTTTTGAAGTGTTACTGGCATTGACCGTGGTGCTGTGGGGATATGGACCGCATCTGTTCTGACTGACCACTGCCGCCGCTCTGGCGGCAGTTCTCTTTTTACGCCCGGAAACAATCTCACCAGGAAATTTCTTAACCTTAAGCGTATGATGCTGCTGCCAGCCCGCGCGCCGACGTGAATGAAGCGGGCGGCCTGTGTCGGTCTGACACAGTACACAATCATAACCGGGTTTTTTTCTACGATGCCTGCAAAAATTCGCTCCACCCTGCTTTCGCTGGCGCTGCTCGTTTCCGGGCAGATTGTTTCACTTCCGGCGCAGGCGACGACTTCGCTGTCGCAACTTGCGCCTATTGCTCAGCCGCAGATCGCTTCTGGCAGTGCGATGATTGTCGACCTCACCACTAATAAAGTGCTCTTCTCCAGCCACCCGGAACGGGTCAGGCCGATTGCGTCCATCACCAAGCTGATGACCGCGATGGTGGTGCTGGATGCGCATCTGCCGATGAACGAGATGATTAACGTCGATGTCAGCCAGACGCCGGAAATGCGTGGTGTTTTCTCGCGCGTGAAGCTCAACAGCCAGATCAGCCGACGCAATATGATGTTACTGGCGCTGATGTCTTCAGAAAACCGTGCCGCCGCCAGCCTGGCGCACGCCTATCCGGGCGGTTATCGCGCCTTTATCCAGGCAATGAATGCCAAAGCGCGGTCACTTGGCATGAAACAGACCCGCTATGTAGAGCCAACCGGCCTCTCAACGCAGAACGTCTCCAGCGCACAGGATCTGGTGAAGTTACTCAAAGCGACGCGGGAATATCCGATGCTTGGCGCGCTCAGCACCACAAAAGAAGAGACGGCGGTGTTTGCCCATCCGAACTATGCGCTGCCGTTCCGCAATACCAACCATCTGGTCTATAAAAACGACTGGCATATTCAGCTGACCAAAACCGGTTATACCGACGAGGCGGGCCATTGCCTGGTGATGCGCACGATGATTAACAATCGTCCGGTGGCGCTGGTGGTGCTGGATGCCTTTGGCAAATATACCCACTTCGCCGACGCTAACCGTCTGCGCAGCTGGATTGAGACCGGCAAAGCCGCGCCAGTCCCCGCTGCTGCACTGGCGTATAAAAAGCAGAAGTCGGGCCAGGTTGCCAGCAATGGTGCCAGCAGTGCCGACGTTGAGTAGAGAATAGCGGGTGTCGGGCACGGCGCGCACTGGCATGAACTGCAGGCTGAGCAGGTCGCCGGGAAGAAGCAGGCAGAGGCGTACAGCGATGTTTACGCCGCTGCCTGTCCCGAATCAGCCCGAAAAATGCCCGTTATTCCTATATTGCCATCCCTTGCAAAGCCCTACACTTATGCGCGACTGGCGAGGGACGATCGCCTGAATTAAGCTGCCGGAATCTTACACATATGTTTATACGATCCCTTTTTGTATTGATAATGCTGGCGCTGGTAGGGTTTGCCCCGGCGCTGGCGCTGGCCGCAGATGATGCGGCCGGGGCTGCTCAGGAACAGGATGCCCCGCCGAAGCTGAATGCCGCGGTTGAACTGCCGAAAATGCAGAAGATCCTCGACAAAATTAAAAGTCAGGTTTCTGTCGATGCTGGCGAAAACAAGCTGACGCAGCTGAATGAAATGGCGCTGGAGCTCTCCGGCAATGCCGATACGCTGGGTCAGGCGCTGGTTCCCGATCGCCAGCAACTGGAAGCCCAGTTGCAGGTGCTGGGTCCGGCCCCGAAAGCGGACAGCGGCGTCAAAGAGACGCCGGAGGTGACGCGCAAGCGTAACACGCTGGAGAGTCAGAAAAGCAAACTCGACGACCAGATTAAGCAGGCTGAAGGCATTAAAAATGGCGCACTGATGCTCTCCTCGCAGATTGTTAACCTGCGTCGCGATCAGCTGAAAAGCCAGCTGGCGCTGAACTCCGGCAGCATTCTCGGGGCGCGCTTCTGGTCACCGTTGCTCAGCACACAGGATCTGGATGGCGAGAAAATTGGTGAGTTCCTGCAGGAGTTGCAGGACACCGCAGCGCTTTCCTGGGAGCCGGGCTGGCGCGTCGGCAGTGTCTTCTGGCTGCTGGCGGCGCTGCTGGTGATGACGGCTGGCCGTCGTTACAGCGAAGAGTTTCTGGCCTGGATCAGCATTCACAAACTGCCGGAAGGTAAGCTGCGCCGCAGTTTCCTGGCGGCAGCGATAGCCCTGACCACCCTGGTGGCTGTCGTCCTCACCTTTAACTTCATCGCCCTGGCCTTTACCCGCCGTGATGAGGTTTCTGAAAACGTTCAGGACTTTGTGGATCAACTGGTTCGGCTCAGTGTCTTTTGTGGCCTGATTGCCGGACTGGGACGCGCTTTCCTCTCTACCCGTCGCCCCAGCTGGCGTTTACCGACCATCTCCAATGAAGTGGCGATGGCGTTAAAACCGTTTCCACCGATTACCGCCGTGCTGGTCTTTATCTTCCAGACGGTCGAGGCGTTTAACTACAGCGTCGGCACCAGCCTGAATACCACCATTTTTGCCAACGGGCTGACGGCCCTGCTGATCGGCAGCACCGCGCTGGCGATCAGCATGCGTACCAACCGCGTTCGTCGCCGTATGACTCAGGCGGGTACACCACCGGAGGCACGTTCTACGCTGGTCGGACTGATCCAGATGGGCCTGACGCTGACCGGGATCGCCATTCTGGTGTCGCTGCTCATCGGTTACGTCACGCTGGCGCGCTTCCTGAGTTATGAAGTGATCTGGTGCGGCCTGCTGTTTGGCTCGTTCTACTTCCTCAGTCATCTGCTGAAAGATGGCTGTGAGAGTCTCTTCTCAACCAGTAACGCTACCGGTCGTCGCATCCAGAGTTCGCTTAACATTAATGAGCGTCACCTGCAGCAGACGGCCACGCTGCTGGCGGCCATTGGTAAAACGTTCCTGGTGCTGATTGTCGCGCTGGCGCTGGTCAACGGCACTTTTGCCTCCTCAACGCCGATTGAGCTGCTGCAAAAAGTGATCGAGTTCTGGGGCGGTAAAGGACTCGAATCCCTGAACATCGTACCGGCGCACATGGTGAATGCGATAATCTGCCTGATTGTCGGAATCTATGTGCTGCGCTCGGTGCGTCGCTGGCTCGACACCGATTTCCTGCCAAAAACCACCATGGATGTGGGAATGCGGGTGTCGCTGGTGACGCTGTTCAGCAACATCGGTTACGTGCTGATTATCCTGCTTACCCTGTCGATCATGGGTCTGCAGTGGAACAAGCTGGCGTGGATCGTCAGTGCGCTGTCGGTTGGTATCGGTTTTGGCTTACAGGAGATCGTGAAGAACTTTATCTCGGGGCTGATTCTATTAACCGAGCGTCCGGTTAAAGTCGGCGATCTGGTGAGCATCAGCGGCATCGAAGGGGACATCCGCCGCATTAACGTGCGTGCCACCGAGATCCAACTGGGCGACAAGTCCACGGTGATTGTGCCTAACTCACAGTTTATTTCGCAGAACGTGCGCAATGCGACCATGGGCAATGCGCAGGGGGTGGTGACGATTACGCTGACTTTCCCCCTCGATATCGATCCGGTGAAGGTGCGCGATATTCTGCTGGAGGTTTACAACGAGAATGAACGCATTCTGGAGACGCCGGAGCCGTCTGTTTCGTTTAAAGATCTGACCCAGCAGGGGATTGTGCTGAGCGTCACGGGTAACGTGGCGGGTCAGCGCCAGATCTCAGGCGCGAAGAGCGACCTGCTGTTTGATATTCTGACGCGTCTGCGTAAAGAGGGCATCCTGCTCTCGACACCGCAAACCATGATTATTGAGCGCCGTCAGCAGATGGCGGGTGTGGCGCCGGTACCGGAAGAGAAGCTGGTTTAGGTGTGAAAGGGCCGACATCTGTCGGCCTTTTTTATATTCACAACGCTGGCTTCTCAGCTCATGCTTAATCCCGCTTACTACAACGTTTCCACGCGACTGGTGCGCTGGCCGTCACGGCTGACGGAGCGGATTGTCACGGCACCGCTGATCTGCGGCGGTCTGTTAGCATCGTAGCGCTGCCAGTTAGCCCCTTTGTCCAGGCTGTACTCCAGCATCACGCCGGGCAAGGCGACATTCATCGACAGGATGCCATCTACGATTTTTGCTCCCGGCACCGGCAGGCGATAATCGATACCCGCTTTATCCAGCTTCGCCAGTTCCCGTTGTCCCAGCAGGTTGGCAAATCGCTGCCAGTCATGCAGGCGTGCCTGCTGATCGACGAGATGGGTTTTGCCTCCCGTGTATTCCTGACCTGGCTGGTAATCCCGCTCCCAGCTGGCGCGGTGCCAGCTTCGTTCCGCGACCGCAAACAGGCGCGGATAGAGCATGTGCTCCATCTGGGCGTCAGTACGCACGGTTTCACTCCACAGCTGGGCCGACATGCCATAAGCACCACTCCACGTCTTCTCTGATTTGGCGCTGAAAAAATTGCCGTCGCGATCCACCGAGGTCTCCGCATTCTGCGGCAGGTTGTCCGGTGCAAAGCCAAAGATTTTACGCTCGTCGTTGAAACGTGTGCCCCAGTAGTAGCCGCGCTCCAGCGGGTTCACCTCATACGGGAAGTCCAGATAGAGGTAGTCAGGACTGGAGATCACGACATCGTATCCTTTCTGTGACCAGTCGGCGGCACTGTCAAAACCGCCCCAGTAGAGGGTATCCCAGAAGTTGACCGCAACGCGCGGGGTAGCGAAGGCTGCGGCATTTCTGGCATCTTTTAAACCATCCTGCCACGCCTGCATTTTGCCAATGCCGTGGCGGTTAACAATTTCACTGACGGACAGGGCGAAATAGCTCGGCAGGTGCGTCAGATCTTCCACTTTGCCGCTCTTCACGAGCGCCTGGCACGCCTGCGATTTCGCCCACGGCAGATCTTCGTTACGCCAGTCGCGCAGGCCGGTACCTGGTTTAGGGTTATTTTTGTCAGAGTAGCCTGCACCCAGGCGGATATTCTTCGCTTCATCCCCGCCGAAATGCCAGGTGCTTAATGGCTGTCCCGCTTCCTGATGCATCGCCTGAACCTCACCGATCACCTTGTCGACAAAGCGCTGAGAACCCGCAATGCAGGGATTGAGATAGCTGGTGCGGTCGTAGAGCTGCACCGAGGTGGTATTGGAGTCGTCGGTGGGATCGATCAGGCGGTACGCGCTGGCCTGTTCAGCGTCTCCCGCTTTCATCAGCCGCTGATAGCGCGCTTCCATTGAGATGACCGCCGCACGGGCGTGGGCGGGCATATCAATTTCCGGGATCACCTGAATGTGGCGCGCCTGCGCATATTTCACAATGTCGATGTAGTCGGCACGACTGAAGTAGCCGCTACCGTTGTTATCGCTGAACGGACCGGAACCGAGCTGCGGCAGCAGACAACGCTGTTCGGTCAGGTCATGACAGCGTTTAGCGCCCACGTCAGTCAGTTCCGGTAAGCCAGGAATTTCAATCCGCCAGCCCTCATCGTCACTCAGGTGAAAGTGAAAGCGGTTCATCTTCCACGCCGCCATCTGATCAAGCAGCCGCATCACCGCCTGCTTACTGTGAAAGTTACGGGCAACATCAAGAAACGCGCCGCGATAAGCAAAGCGCGGCGCATCATGGGCTTCCAGCGCGGCGATACGCGCCGCACCTTCGCCAGGTACCAGTGAGAGAATCGACATCAGACCGTAGAAAGCCCCGGCAGCATCGTAGGCCACCACAATGGCGCGGCGGGGCGTGATATCCAGATTGTATGCGCCCGATTTCGCCGTTATGCCGCTGAAGTGGTCCGGCTTGATCTGTGTCGTGATGGCGAATCCATCTGGCGCTTCTTTCAGGCCGAGCAGGGTCAGGCGCTGTTTTACCGCTTCACCGGTTTCAGGTGTCAGCCCGGTAAGCATCAGCCTGACGCCGCGGCTGAGATCGGCATCCTGCGGGCGGAGCTTCATCTCAAGCGGCGTGGGTGTGATTTGACCGCGCAGCGCAGAGACGGGCAGGGCAGCAACATCGCTGTTTTTATCAAACCGGCTGACGGGCTGCATCAGGACATTGTGGTCATCGGCACTGCGTCGCCAGTGATCACCCAGCGGCAACATAAACTGGCTGGGGTCTTCATGGTCGGTGCTGGCAATAATTTTGGGCGTTGCCTGCCCGGACGTGACATACCAGCGCGGCATCACATCAGTGACAAACAGCTGCCAGTATTCATTAACGATGGGAATCTGCACCGACTCACCTGCACCAATGCCGGTAAACTTGTCCGTCGGCTCCAGTCGGGTTAAGTCGCCAACCAGGTGGGTCATTTTAAACTGATCGTTTTCGACCCGCAGCGTCTGGTGAACGTTGCTCATGTAGATGGCCCAGTGTTTGTCGGTCAGTGCCGGGCCGTTATTGGTCAGGGTAATGGTCGCGCGATTGCAGGCGGCATAGTCGGCACCCAGCGCGGCGCAGTCGGTGCCATTCAGAGCGGCCTGGTTGTCATTCACCTGATAAGTGATGCCAGACTGGCTGATTTGGTTCACCACCTGCTGCGCTGACGAGCTGGCGTGGCCTGAGGCTGCAGCGCCCAGCAGAGTGAGCGCGATAAGGCTTAACTTAAACATATTGATTCATCCTTGCTGCTGAAGAGATATCCGGGAGTCTGCAGGGCGTCAGAACAGGGTAAACGGCACGATAACCATAAATTTGATGTCCTTCTCGTCCTGAAAAATGTTGCCGTAACCGCCGCTGTAACTGGGCAGATTGCTGTGGTTGTCGTAGCGGGTGTAATGCAGTTTAAACAGGGTATCTTTGGCGCGGCCCTGCTGGATTTGATAGATCAGATCAAGGTTCCAGGCGGACTCTTTCAGCCGCTGGCTCTGGTCAACGGTGGGCAGGGTGGCGGGTCTGGCATCCCAGCCCCAGACGTATGATGCGCCCACTTTCCAGCCCGCCAGTTGCCACGGCGTTAAGTCGAGCATCGCACCAGCAAAGACCGCTTTTTCGCCATTGGCGTTCCAGTCGGAACGGGCATCCCACCAGATATCCAGTCGGCCATTGGAGCTGGCATAGCCCGGCGTCATGCGCTGCAGGAAGAAGCCCTGATTGCCCTCTGCTTTGACCCAGCTGCCTTCGAGGCGCAGATCCACCGGGCCGACGTTGTAACCGATCGTGATTGCCTGAAGCCAGGCGAGGCCATCATAGACATCGCGGGGGTTAGCGGCACCGCCCTGCACGTTGTCGTGTGCGCCGTAAAACTGATAGCTGGTGGAGAGTGCATTGCCATAAGGCGTGGCCGACCAGGAGGCTTTGGCAAAATATTGATCCATATAATCCGCCGCCTGACCGAATGCCCCTTCAAGGACCAGATTATTCTTGAAGTCATATTTCATGCCGAATGAGTGCAGATAGCTGATATGCGTTTTGCCATCAGCCTGTCGGAAATCATATAAATCACGATACCAGGGCGCCTTATATTTATCACTCCACATCCACGAGAATGATAATGCTCCGGCTTCCTGGAAATCATATAGCGCACTCAGTTCGACGCCGCGATAGGTGCCGGGTAAGAAACTCCAGTGCGGCGCAAGGATCGTCTGGCCGGTGGGCTGAATATAACCGGCGCGTAACCAGTATTCGTTATATTTTAATTTAAGCGCGGCTTTATAAACCGAAGCGCCGCCGCTGTCGCCATTCCACTTTTCATCCCAGCGGGTACGTGCCTTACTGAAGCCAATTTCATTAGGAGCGGCGGGGCCGCTGTTGGCGAGTTCAGCAGCGCCAAAAACGGCCAAGTCCAGACCCATCCACTCCCCGGCGTAACCTGACTGGAAGTCGAGATTACTGTTGAGCGAGGCGTGATGTAAATTAGCCCGATACTGTCCCTGAGAGTCACTGGCGGGATCGGTGTCTCTGCGATCCCGCTGCCGCTGCCAGTAAAAAACATTACCTTTTAGCGATGCGTCATCAATAAATCCGGCCGCATAAGCGGGAGATGAAATTATTGCTGACAGGGCTATTATCACAGTGGCTATTTCCATTAACGCTAAAGCGTAATTATTTTTCCGCATGACTCTTCCTCCCTGAAGAAAATAAAGGTCATTAAACAGCTTTTAGTTTTAGTGGCGACAATCTATTTTTCGCGCCGCGAATTATCAATTGGTGGCGGGGTATTTTGTGAGGTGTTGCGCAGAAACCGATGACAGTAAATAAAGCAGGTGCAATCTGGGAAGGAGAATTAATTTTTTGATGAAGATGTTAGTCATCAGCAGAGATAATACGGCAGGCAATTCCAGGAAGTGAGTGGATGGCTGCGTCGTATGACGGTCAGCCTGCTCAGACAGGCTGACCCATAACGCGCTTAAACCTGCTTCACCGCCCAGCCTTTTTGCTTGCTGGTTTTGCCAATGCCAGGATTAAAGCTATTGGTCGGATCGAGCTGGCGATAGAACGCCGCCAGTTGCGGTTTGGCCTGATAGAGATGACCGACGTTATGTTCAGCGGGATATTCTGCGCCGCGCGCCTGCAGGATCTCCAGCATCTGCGTTTTCAGCGCGTGCACATCCACCCCTTTTCTGACGATGTAATCCTGATGGAAGACGTGACAGAAGAAGTGACCATAGTAGAGGCGGTGGCTTAATGATGCGCGAATCGCATCGGGCAGGGTTTCAAACCAGTCCGCATCGTTGCGACGCAGCGCGATGTCCAGCGCCAGAATATCCTCGACCTCATCTGCATGGACTGCGTGGTAGCGCACGGCCGCACCCGCTGCCGCAAAGCGATGCAGAAACGCGTGCGCACCTTCTTTACCTTCACACTCAAAGAACTCACCACCGCCTTCACGAAAGTAGTCGCGCAGATAGTTACGCGCCTCTGCCACGCCATCGCCCGACATCTTCAGCATCAGATGATGTTCATACTTGTCACGATACTGCTTCATGCGTTTGGGCAGATGCGCCGGGAACAGTTTGCTCAGGCGCTGCAACAGCCGGTCGCTGAAGTGCGGTTTAACGAAGGAGAGCTTGCTCAGCCAGGCATCAATCCGACCCTTCAGCGTGAAAAACAGCGGCATCTTATCGGTGCCCAGCTTGTCGATCATCAGGAAGGTATCTTTGCCGTAGACTTCCGCAATGTCATAAATGTCGCGGTGCATATATTCGCCCGCCACCGGCAGATGGGTGAAATGCGCCAGGATGTGACGGCGGATATCGTTAAGCACACCGGGTTCATTGGTGCCGATGTAAAATACCTGCTGCTGCGGTTCGCTGGCGAAAGTATCCAGTCGCACGGCGAAGACCGCCAGTTTCCCGGCACAGCCGGACGCTTCAAACAGGCGACGCGCATCGGCGTTATAACGGGCGGGCGTATCCGCATCGACTTCACGGACGCGATCGGCATATTCATGATCGGAGGCGTGACGGCCATCGTGCTGCACATCTTTGGGTTGCCAGCGGTCGTCATCCAGCCGTCCCAGAATCTCTTCCGGTGAGGTCCCCAGATCGATACCCAGATGGTTCACCAGCTTCAGTCTTCCCTGTGCATCAATCTGCGCATACAGGGCCATCTCACTGTAGGCCGGACCGCGCTTAATCAGCGATCCGCCGGAGTTATTACAGATGCCACCCAGCACCGAAGCCCCAATGCATGAGGAGCCGATCACCGAGTGGGGTTCACGCCCCAGCGGCTTCAGTGCTTTTTCCAGCTGATAGAGTGTGCTGCCGGGGAATGCCAGCACCTGCTGGCCGTTGTCGATCAGCTGAAGCTTATCCAGCCGCAGGGTACTGACAATCACCAGCGGACGGTCGTAATCGTCGCCATGCGGCGTTGAACCTTCGGTCAGGCCGGTATTCGCCGCCTGCATCAGGATGATGACATCCGCTTTCACCAGCGTTTGCAGTACCCGCCAGAGTTCCAGCAGCGTACCGGGAAACGCCACGGCCAGCGCCTCACCTTCGCCGGAGCGAAAGCCTTTGCGATAGCGGGCAGTCTGTTCAGGTTCTGTCAGCAGATGGGCAGGGCCGACCAGGCGGCGCAGGTCAGAAAGCAGGGCAGAGGTTTGTATCATGAGCAATTCCCTTGTCTTATCAGTGCGTCCTAACTGTAGCACGTCAACTGACCTCAACGCAGTGTGACTCTGGCCGCTACCTGCTATTCTCATCTTGTGGCACACTGCCGCCTGTTTATTCGATATTGCGCAGTTACTTAAGAGAACCCAACCTGATGAAATGGATTTACTCTGTTAGTCTCGCTGTCTCCCTTGCGATGCAACCCGCACTGGCTGAGACAGTGCCTGGTAACCACCCGATGACCGAACAGGCGCGAGATGCCTTCGTTAACCAGCTGCTTAAAAAAATGACGCTGGACGAGAAGATTGGCCAGCTGCGTTTAATCAGCGTCGGACCTGATAATCCGAAAGAAGCCATTCGCGACATGATTCAGAAGAGTCAGGTTGGCGCGATTTTTAACACTGTCACGCGTCAGGATATCCGCGCGATGCAGGATCAGGCGATGCAGCTTAGCCGCCTCAAGATCCCCCTGTTTTTCGCCTTCGACGTGATTCACGGTCAGCGCACTATTTTCCCGATTCCTCTGGCCCTGGCATCAAGCTGGGATCTGGATGCCGTTAAAGAAGTAGGGCGCGTATCCGCCTATGAAGCGGCCGACGACGGTCTGAATATGACATGGGCACCGATGGTCGATGTCAGCCGTGAACCGCGCTGGGGTCGTGGTTCCGAAGGCTTCGGTGAGGATACGTATCTCACCAGCGAAATGGGTCGCAGCATGGTGCAGGCGATGCAGGGCAAAAGTGCCGCCGATCGCTATAGCGTGATGACCAGCGTGAAACACTTTGCGCTCTATGGCGCCGTTGAGGGTGGACGCGATTACAACACCGTAGACATGAGCCCGCAGCGCATGTTCCAGGACTATCTGCCACCGTATAAGGCCTCACTGGATGCAGGCAGCGGCGGCGTGATGGTGGCGCTGAACTCGATTAATGGCGTCCCCGCTACGGCGGACAGCTGGCTGCTGAAAGATCTGCTGCGCGATAAGTGGAAATTCAAAGGCATCACCATCAGCGACCACGGCGCAATCAAAGAGCTGATCAAGCATGGCGTCGCCAGCGATCCGCAGGAAGCGGTACGCATCGCCCTGAAGTCGGGCGTGGATATGAGCATGAGCGACGAATATTACAGTAAGTATCTGCCGGATCTGGTGAAGAGCGGTGAGGTCACGATGGCTGAAATTGATGACGCGGCGCGCCATGTGCTTAACGTCAAATATGACATGGGCCTGTTTAACGATCCCTACAGCCATTTAGGTCCGAAAGAGAGCGACCCGCAGGACACCAATGCGGAAAGCCGTCTGCATCGCGCTGAAGCGCGCGATGTGGCGCGTAAAAGCATCGTACTGCTGAAAAACCGTTTGGAAACGCTGCCGCTGAAAAAATCGGGCACCATTGCGCTGATTGGTCCGCTGGCAGACAGTCAGCGCGACATCATGGGCAGCTGGTCCGCCGCAGGCGTGGCGAAGCAATCCGTTTCGCTGCTGCAGGGCATGCGCACTGCCACCGAAGGCAAAGCGACGCTGCTTTATGAGAAGGGCGCTAACGTCAGCGACAACAAAGGGATTCAGGACTTCCTGAACCTCTATGAGCAGGCGGTTTCCGTGGATACGCGTTCACCGCAGCAGATGATCGATGACGCGGTTGCCAAAGCGAAGCAGGCCGATGTGGTGGTTGCCGCCGTGGGCGAAGCGCAGGGGATGGCGCACGAAGCCTCCAGCCGCAGCGACCTGGTGATCCCACCGAGCCAGCAGAAGCTGCTCGCGGCACTGAAAGCCACCGGTAAGCCGCTGGTGATTGTCCTGATGAACGGGCGCCCGCTGTCGATAGTAAATGAAGATCGCATGGCTGATGCGGTGCTGGAAACCTGGTTCAGCGGCACCGAAGGTGGTAACGCCATCGCCGATGTGCTGTTCGGTGACTACAACCCGTCGGGCAAACTGCCGGTTTCCTTCCCGCGTTCAGTGGGTCAGATTCCGATCTACTACAACCATCTGCCAACCGGTCGTCCTTACAACTTTGCGAAGCCGAACAAGTACACCTCGCACTACTATGATGCGGTTAACGGCCCGCTCTATCCGTTTGGTTACGGCCTGAGCTACACCAGCTTCACCGTGTCGCCGGTAAAAATGTCTTCCCCGACCATGCCGCGTAACGGCAGCATCGAAGCCAGCGTGACCGTGACCAACAGTGGTAAACGCGATGGCGCGACGGTGGTGCAGATGTATCTCAACGACCCGGTCGCTTCCATCAGCCGTCCGGTGCAGGAGCTGCGTGGCTTTAAGCGCATCATGCTGAAAGCAGGCGAGTCACAAACTGTGACCTTCAAAATTGATGTGGATGCGCTGAAGTTCTGGAACCAGCAGATGCAGCACGTTGCAGAGCCCGGCAAATTCAACGTGATGATTGGACTCGATTCCGTTCGTACCGAGGATGGGCAGTTCAACTATTTATAACCGTCAGCCTTTTCCCTGACGTCAGGGGAAGGTGATGCGGCGCGTCGTTAGCGTCCTGCTACCGCGCGCCGCGTCATATCCACTATCAGAGCCGCTATGATTAATCTGCGTGATCGCATTCAGCAGCAGGTATTCCGCCTTAACGGCCTGTCGATGAATGAATTTGACCTCTCTCAACCACCTGGCGATCCCGGCCTGTTTGGCCCGGACAGCGTGATCTGGCGCGTCCACGGTGACTTCACCTCCATGATGTGCGGCGGGATCAGCGCGTTGCTGTTGCAGATGCTGCATCCGGCGGCACTGGCGGGCGTCTGGGATCACTCCAATTTCCGCGAAGATATGATGGGCCGTCTGCGCCGCACCAGCCAGTTTATCGCTGTCACTACCTACGGTAATTCGCAGGATGCGCAGACGCTGATCGACAGGGTGAAACGCATTCATCTGAAAGTCAGCGGCGTCGACAGCGCGGGCAAACCCTATGCCGCCAGCGATCCGCATCTGCTGACCTGGGTGCATGTGGCGGAGACCAGCCGTTTTCTGGCCGCCCATCTGCGCTACAAAAATCCTCAGCTTACCCGCGCCGGGCAGGATCAGTACTATCAGGAAGCGGCGCTCATTGCCGAAGCGCTGGGCGCAGAGAAGGTGCCGAAAAGCGTTGTCGATGTGGCGGATTACCTGCAACAGATGCGTTCAGAGCTGCGCTTTGACGAGCGTACCGCTGAAGTGACGCGATTGCTGATGAATGCCCCTGCACCCAGCTGGCAGGCGAAACCGGTGATGAAAATCATGCTGAAGTCAGGATTCGGGCTGATGCCCGCGTGGGCGCAGGCAATGTCCGGTACGGAGATTGGCCGCTTTCAGCAGGCGATGATTGACCAGAAGATTAATGCGATTGCGTTAGGGTTGAGATGGTCAATTCAGCGCGGGGCATGGTATCGGGCGATGGTGAGAATGGGTAGGCTGGGGTAAGGGGCTATGAATGTCCGCTGTGTGCCAGAAAAGGACGTTCAGGATATTATGACGCATTTAACGTCGAAGATCCGGCCGACTTTTTTCAAGTATGTTAATGATTAAGTCGCGTGGAAAAATTGTCTCATTGGTTTGTATTAGCTCTTGTATTGTCCACCAATGATGATCGCGAATGAGTTCCTTTTCATTGCTACTCCATCCTGAACGATCGAGATCTACTGTATTTGCCTTAATCATAAAGAAACGCTCATCAGCAAGGACTGTCTCCCCACTTGGTAGCATCATTGTGAAGGTTCGGGACGCTACTGCTGGTCCTGTTAATGTTTCTTTCAATCCCGTTTCTTCAAATAATTCGCGTATAGCGGCCTGCTCGAAAGATTCATTTTTTTCAAGCCCTCCTCCCGGCGTTGCCCAGTATGTTTTTCCCTTTAGAGCATCATTTTTATGACAGAACCTAAAGAGCAGGACATGATTTTCAGGCGAAAGAATGATCAATCGAGATGATGGTCTAATGCGCACCTATCCCCCTTAAAAAAGCTTAAATACTCATTTTCAATATTTATATAAACATAAATTGCAGCCTGAATCGCCCTATCGGTCTGTAATTTCTTACAGCTTTAATCTCACTCAACGCCCGCTTTTCGCTCATACCGGCCTTTAAGGCCAACAATGGTCACACTTACAAAGCTCAGTACGCCCCCCAACGCCCACACTTTGAGACTATTACCCTTGTCTCAGATAGCCGCAGCCAGGATCCTGCTCTATTCTCGGGGAAAATGGATTCCTCCAGGCTTTGTCGAGGCACTATGACGTACAAATCCCTGATTGCTGAAGTCCACAATCAGCAGCGCACCCTGACCGCCATTGTCGAGCAGGATGAGCGCACCGCTTATTTTTACATCTGGCCCACCGACCTGTTCCGCAGTCAGTATGCGGTGCGCGGCTGCTGGCTTCGTAACCTGCTGCCTGCACCGGCACAGGAAGATCGCGGGGCGATGGAGCAGGGCATCGCCCCGCTGCTCAGCGCCGAGTATTGCCGTAATCTGGAAGCGGAGCCCGCGCTGGACCCGGCAGGTCTGCAGGTGCTGTGGGAGCCTTCTGATGATGGCGCTGCGCTGTGGTATTACGGCCAGCTGCTGGCGGTGATCCCCGGCTGGAGTCTTTATCAGGAGAAGCAGGTGAGCTTCTCTGCGGGCTGCATCAAAAAGAACCGGCTGACGGCCCCGCTGGGTTCAGCATCGACCAATGACTACTATGCCCGTGCGGAGCATCAGCGTCAGTTCTGGCGCGAATGGCACGACGGCAGCGAGTGGGACAGGGTCCAGCAGGATCTCATGGCCTGCTATCAGGCGCGTTTTGGCGAATCAGTGAAATATTACGCGATCGATCAGGGCAGCTGGCCGCCGATGGCGATCTCGCAGCACTGGCATCAGGGCGTGTGGTACTTCCTGACGCTCGGCATGAGTATCAGGCCGATGCCGCAGGTTGATTATCTGTTCGATGAGCTGGCACCGCAGTATCGCCGTATCGAGCTGGGCATGGCGGTCGATGGTGAAGTGATGACCGAAGGCAACGCGGTGCAGATGGCGAGCGCGCTGGCGGAGTTCGTGCATCTGCCATGGGCGCGACTCACCTGGCTGGGGGAGGGCCACACGCTGGCCTCAGAAGTGGCACCGGTCGGTTTTGAAAGCTTCCTGCTGGCGAATGAACTGGCACCTGCGCCAGCACAGTTCACGCTGCCGAAACGCGATGGCGATCGCCCGACGCTGCTCTGGTCCACGCCGATTACGGAAGCCGAGCGGCAGTTCGCGCAGGCTGACGAGCATGGCGGCCAAAAGTTACGAGAATTGTTAACAGCAGAAGGCAATGATCATGTTTTCCGCCCGCGCCTGCAGGTGGTCCATTCAGAAGAGTAAGCCAGTCTTATCAAGCCTCTTCGTCTGTTCCCCGGCAACCGTCGGGGACGTGATAGTACCAGTTTGAAATTAAATTTTCACAAAAATCAAACATTTCTCGAATATGTGATCCCGCTCATCTCAAGTTCCCGTTAAGCGAGCCGTTAACCCGATCAGGCAATCGCGCCGCACCAGGTTCAGGGGAACAAAGATGTTTAAAACAACACAATCCCGCTTCACCGCAACAATGATCGCGTTCTTTGTTGCGCTTTTACTCGTTACAGTTTGGGTCATCAATCAGTTCGTCGCGCCACAGCTGGTCGACAGCGAAAGTCGTCTGGTTCGTTATCAGGTCGATTCACTCGCCTCTGGCATCGTTGAACAGATGAACCGCGTGCAGGCACAGCAGCGTGCGATTACCGAAGCCGCCTCTGTCATGGATAGCGCCACTATCGACGCCCTGTTACCGACGCTGGTAAACCAGTATCAGGACAGCAACGTGTTTGGTGGCGGTATCTGGCCCCTGCCAAACCGTCGCGATCCGGCCAAAGAGAAAGACAGCAGCTTCTTTGCCCGTAATGCCAGTAATGAACTGCAGGTCAACACCTACTGGAACTCCGACGCCGCCGATAAATACTGGGAGCAACCCTGGTATAAAGATGGCCTGGCTGCCGCGAAAGGGCAGTGTGCCTGGGCAAAAGCTTATCAGGATGCTGCCAGCCCGCAGCCGCGTACCAACTGTGCCATGGCGATCTACCGCAATGGCTCGGCCTGGGGTGTCGCGACTATCGACGTGACGCTGGGGTTCTTCAACCAGCTGGCGAAGCAGATGGGTGAAACCATTCACGGCAATGTGCTGATCGTCGAAGCCGACGGCAAAGTCGTGGGCAATGGCGCGCTGGTCAATGCCGCGCCGAAGCTGGAGAACCTGGCTGACGTGCAGATGCCGATGGCCGCACCGCTGAAAACGTTGCTGAACGGCGTTGGCAATCAGCCGCTGGAAACCACCTATGACAGCAGCGAGGGCGAGCAGACCCTGTTCGTGCAGGCCATTCCTGGCAGCCCGTGGTATCTCGCCAGCAGTCTGCCAACCAGCCTGCTGAAAGCGCAGTCGCATAATATGCTGACCCGCCTGGGCCTGGTGCAGATCCCACTGGCGGTCATCCTGCTGCTGGTCTCGCTGGGCTTTGTCCGCGCCATGATGAAACGTCTTAACGTGCTGAACAGCAACATCGAAGCGCTGTCGACGGGTGGGGCCGATCTGACGCAGCGCCTGCCCGCCAGCAACAGCCCGGAGTTTAACGCCGTGGCGCAGAGCTTTAACCAATTCATCAGCTATCTGCAGGGGCTGCTCCAGCAGGTGGGCGACAGCGCACTGGCGATTACTGCTGCGTCGCGGGAGATTGCCAGCGGTAACGCCAATCTCTCCTCCCGTACTGAAGATCAGGCCAGCTCGATTGTCGAGACGGCCGCGTCGATGGAGCAGCTGACCGGCACCGTGCGTCAGAACGCCGACAATGCGACGCATGCCAACCAGCTGGCAGCTGATGCCTCGCAGGTGGCCGCACGGGGGACTGAAGTGGTCCGTCAGGTGGTCACCACCATGGGTGAGATTCATCACTCATCCCGTAAAGTGGTCGATATCATCAGCGTCATCGACAGCATCGCATTCCAGACCAATATCCTGGCACTTAACGCCGCGGTAGAAGCCGCACGTGCCGGTGAACAGGGTCGCGGTTTTGCGGTGGTGGCATCGGAAGTGCGCAACCTGGCACAGCGTTCAGCCAACTCGGCGCGTGAGATTAAAAAGTTAATCGAAGAGTCCGTGGCAAACATCGATACCGGCAGCGCGCTGGTTGAGCAGGCGGGTCAGACCATGGACGAGCTGATGAAAGGGGTAAGCAGTGTGACCACCCTGATGAGCGAAATTATGTCAGCCAGCCGTGAGCAGAGCCTGGGTATCGAACAGGTTAACGTGGCGATTACCCAGCTTGATGGTACTACCCAGCAGAATGCCGTGCTGGTGGAGCAGGTTTCCGCTGCCGCGCAGGCGATGGAATCGCAGAGCACCCAGCTTGAGCAGGTGGTTCAGAGTTTCCGCCTGTAATCCTTCGTCAGGCCAGCCTTGCTGGCCTGATTTCCTCTCTGCTTCATCCGCTTATCTCCGCCTGAGACGCGTAAAAATTCCGCGATGTTCCACCCAGACTGCTCATTCTGTGCCAGAATAGTTGGGAATAATCTCAAGGAAACGCCATGTCTGCTATTGAAGTTATCCTCGTTGACCACCTCGATCGTCCCACCGGCAAAATGGAAAAGCTGGAAGTGCATGAAAAAGGATTACTGCACCGCGCGGTGACGGTCTACGTCTTCAATTCCCGGCAGGAGCTGTTACTGCAGCGGCGTGCCAGCGATAAATATCACTGTGGTGGCTTGTGGAGTAATACCTGCTGTGGCCATCCTTATCCTCATGAATCGACCCGCGACGCCGCCGAGCGCCGTCTGCGTGAAGAGATGGGGATGATCGTGACGCTGACGCCGGTATTTGAGCTGAGCTATAACCTGAAGCTGAGCAATGGCCTGACCGAACATGAATATGGTCACGTCTTCTTTGCCGTCTGCGACACTTTGCCGCAGCTGAATCCGCAGGAAGCCGATGCCTTTGATTATCGTCCGATGGCGCTGATTGAGCAGCAGATGCAGCAGCAGCCACAGCTGTTCACGCCGTGGTTTTTGCATACCTTCCCGCGCATCCCGGACTATCTGGAGCATTTTCCTTTCCCGGTCATTACGGCATAAAAAAACCGCACTGAGGTGCGGTTTGCCTGCGCTCTTTACCCCGGCAGCTCAAAATCTTCTGCATCCACATCATAACCTGACGGTTCCCAGCGGATCGCCAGCAACGCCAGCAGGCCCGCCAGCGGGGCCAGGAAGATCACCCAGAAGACGCCGGTGCCCAGCGCGGCAACCAGCACCGGGAAGAGAAACAGCGAAACGGTCGAACTGCCGCGCATCAGCGTCTGGTTGAAGCCGACGCCCACGCCGCGCAGCGACGTCGGGTAGCTCAGCGACGCAAAGGTCATAGTATGAGACCCCGGCCCGAATCCCTGACCAAACAGGAACAGCGCCAGCATGCCAATCGCCAGCGCGGCTTCCTGACCGCCTTCGGGACGACCAATCAGCGCCAGCCCCAGCAGCGCCACGCACTGACAGCCATAACCCGCCACCGACATCTTCCACGCTCCCAGACGCGGCACCAGCCGCACCGCCAGAATTCCGCCGACAAAGGCGAACAGCAGATTCAGCGCCAGCGACACCAGAATGGTGGTGAGCATCGACTGAGCAAAGAAGCTTGAGATGATTACCGGCAGCCCAAACGCCACTGCGTTATAGGCAAACGACGAGGCGATAGAGGTGATGGTCGCCAGCAGCGTGCGGCGGCGATAAACGCCCTGCAGCAGCGCGCCATAGTTGCGCCAGCTCGCCTTGCGCACGGGTGGGGCAGCGGTCAGCCCGGCGTCGGGTGCCACCTGCGCGTTGATGTTCCAGGCACTGCGTAAAATCGCGGCGGCCCCTTTCAGATCCCCCTGATTCGCCGCCCACACCGGGGATTCGCTCATATAACGGCTGCGGATGGCGATGATGACAATCGCCGGAACGGCCCCAAAACCAAGGATCAGCCGCCAGAGCCAGTCGGTGTGGCTTTCAGGCAGCACCGCATAAAGCAGCAGCACCAGCAGATAAGAGATACTGATTGCCGCATACCAGGTCGGACACCACATCGCCACGCTGGCCGCTTTATTCCCCTTGCCGCGCAGCTTTGAAAACTCCGCCAGAAACGCCATCGCAACCGGCAGATCAATCCCGACGCCCAGCCCCATCACGAAGCGCGCGCCAGCCAGCACATACTCATTCGGGGCAAACGCACAGGCGATAGCCGCCACCACGAAAAAGAACATATCAGCCATAAAGACCCGATAACGGCCAATTTTGTCGGTGAGATAGCCGCCAATCAGCGCGCCGATGATTGCGCCGAAGGTGATGGCCGAGGCGACCATGCCGGTGCCGGTCGGAGTGAGACTAAACTCGCGCGTGATGTCTTTAATGCCAAACGCCAGCGCGCCCAGGTCGTAGGCGTCAAGGAACACGCCTCCCAGCGCAATCGCTACCACAATACGGGCATTGTTACGGGCGCTGTCGCCGCTGTTCACTAAGCGGGAGACATCAGCTGCGCTGCGGATCCACTGTGTTTCGCCACCGGGCGAACTCCCTGCTGTTGCCACATGGGCGGAAGAGGTCAGGTCGGACATGATGTTGTACGTCTTTTATTATAAAAACAGGTTTTCGAGAATAGCCGTTTAGACGCCCAGACGTAAATTCATTTCGGTTATTGATAATAATTTTTTAATCCCAAATCGTTATAAATTTGCGATAAAGTCAGCTGCAGCGCCGCTGCGCCAGGCTACGCTTTTAAGGCAGATAATTTCCGCTGCACGCCTTGCCAGTCTCCCTTTCAGCGGCAGGCGAGCAGGCGAGCAGGCTCAACGCTAAGGCGTCCCGCGCCTTGCGCGTCATCACACGAAAACATCATGTAAAAACAACAGACTGCGATAAGGAAAAGGCCATGGTCAGAGTTCGGGGTTGGGTGGGAGTCAGCGCGTTGCTGCTCAGTATGGGGATGGTACAGGCGGCGGAGCCGGTGCGGGTCGGCTCCAAAATTGATACCGAAGGATCACTGCTGGGCAACGTAATCCTTCAGGTGCTTGAAAAGCACGGCGTAAAAACCGTCAATAAAATCCAGCTTGGCACAACGCAGGTGGTACGCGGTGCCATCACGGCGGGCGAGCTCGATATCTACCCCGAATATACCGGCAACGGCGCGTTCTTCTTCAACGATGAAAAAGACAGTGCCTGGAAGAATGCCGCTGAAGGCTATGAAAAGGTGAAGAAGCTGGATGCGGAGAAAAACCATCTGGTGTGGCTGACACCGGCTCCGGCCAACAACACCTGGACCATTGCCGTGCGTAAAGATCTGGCTGAGAAGAACCAGCTCACTTCGCTGACCGATCTCAGCGCCTTTCTGAAAAAGGGCGGAACCTTCAAGCTGGCCGCCTCAGCCGAATTTATCGAACGCAGCGATGCTTTACCGGCCTTTGAAAAAGCCTATGGCTTTGACCTCAAGCAGGATCAGCTGCTGTCGCTGGCGGGCGGCGATACTGCTGTGACCATCAGCGCAGCAGCGCAACAGACCTCCGGCGTTAACGCGGCGATGGCCTACGGCACCGACGGCCCGGTAGCAGCACTGGGTCTGCAGACGCTCAGCGATCCCAAAGGCGTTCAGCCGATTTACGCGCCGACGCCGGTAATCCGCGAATCGGTCCTCAAAGCCTATCCGCAGATTGCCGACTGGCTGAAGCCGGTGTTCAGCGCGCTTGATGAGAAGACGCTGCAGCAACTCAACGCCAAAATCGCGGTCGACGGTCAGGATGCCAGCAGTGTAGCGACCGAGTGGCTGCAGCAGAAAAAGCTGCTGTAACCGATGCAGATATCGCGGGACGCGATACGCCGTCCGGCTCAGCAGCCGGTGGCATTGCTGCTGCTGACGCTGCTGAGCCTCGCGCTGGTGGCCTTGCCGTTTCTTAACTTCGCCCCGAACCGTCTGGTGGCGGGTGAACCATTGATGGGCTGGCAGATAAACCGCTTCGGGCTATTACTGCTGCCATTAGTGACGCTTTGGCTGCTGCTGTGGCGTCCGCCCGGGCGCGTCACGCTGATTGTAGCGCTGCTGACGGCTCAGCTGATGCTGGCGGCGATCATCTGGCTCAGCGGTCATCAGGCGACGTTGCTGAGTCAGCAGGGCAGCCGTCTGGCACGCACCAGCTTTGCCAGTGGCCTGTGGTGCAGCGGTGCGCTGATCCTGCTGCTGATAACCGATCAGGTGCGGCAGCTGACCCCGCATCGGCTGGCACAGCTGCTGCTTAATCTGCAGGTCTGGCTGCTGCCGCTGTTGCTGCTGTTCAGTGGCCAGCTCGCCGATCTCTCCCTGCTGAAAGAGTATGCCAACCGTCATGCGGTGTTTGATGCGGCGCTGAGCCGTCATCTCACGCTGCTGGCCGGTACAGTCTTGCCTGCGTTGATGATTGCGCTGCCGCTGGGCGTCATGCTGTTCCGGCGGCCCGGCTGGCAGGGTAGCGTGTTTGGTGTACTGAATGTGATTCAGACGGTGCCGTCGGTGGCGCTGTTCGGTCTGCTGATTGCGCCGCTGGCCGGTCTGGCTCAGCATTTTCCGTGGCTCGGTGACTGGGGTATCAGCGGCATTGGTATGGCCCCGGCGCTGATCGCCCTGGTGCTTTATGCGCTGTTGCCGCTGGTGCGCAGCGTGGTGGTGGGGCTGCAACAGGTGCCGCATGAGGTGCGCGAAAGTGCGCGCGGCACGGGCATGAGCGGCTGGCAGCAGTTTATCGCGGTGGATGTGCCGCTGGCGCTGCCGGTCTGGCTCGCGGGCCTGCGTGTCGTCTTGGTGCAGACGCTGGGTATGGCAGTGGTGGCGGCGCTGATTGGCGCGGGCGGTTTTGGCGCGATTATTTTCCAGGGGCTGTTAAGCAGTGCGCTGGATTTGGTGTTGCTGGGCGTCATCCCGGTGATTGCGCTGGCGGTCGTCATTGATGCGCTGTTCCGCCTGCTGATCTCACTGCTGGAGAGAAAAGATGATTGAGTTTGATGGCGTTTCCCGCGCCTTTAACGGCAAAGCGGCGGTAAAAGATCTGTCGCTACAGGTGGCCAAAGGGGAGTTCTGTGTACTGCTCGGCACCTCCGGCTCCGGCAAATCAACCACGCTGAAAATGATCAACCGGCTGGTGGAGTTTGATAGCGGTGAGATCCGCTTTGCCGGTGAGTCGATTCGCCAGCTGGATGCCCGCATATTACGCCGACGCATGGGCTATGCCATTCAGTCGATTGGCCTGTTTCCGCACTGGACGGTGCGGAAGAATATCGCCACAGTGCCGGTCCTGCTGGGCTGGTCCAGAGCGCAGATCGATGAGCGCATCGCGGCGCTGCTGGCGCTGCTGAACCTTGACGCGCAGCTGCTGAATCGCTATCCGCATCAGCTCTCCGGTGGGCAGCAGCAGCGGGTGGGCGTGGCGCGGGCGCTGGCGGCGGACCCGGAAGTTCTGCTGATGGATGAGCCGTTCGGCGCGCTCGATCCGGTGACGCGCGGCGTGTTGCAACAGGAGATGCTGCGTATTCATCGGCTGTCTGGCCGCACTATCGTGCTGGTGACGCATGACATTGACGAAGCGCTGACGCTGGCGGATCGCATTGTGCTGATGGATAACGGTAAGATTGTTCAGCAGGGCAGGTCGGCAGAGCTGCTGACCCAGCCGAAAAATGATTTTGTGCGCGACTTCTTTGGCCGCAGTGAAATGGGCGTCCGGCTGCTGTCGCTGGAACAGGTCGGTAACGCCGTCCGGCGCGGCGAGTGGCTGGCGGGCGAACCGATTGCTGCGGCGCTGACGCTGCGGGACGCGCTGTCGCAGTTTATCGCCCGGCGCACCGATAAACTGCCGGTCGTTGACGATCAGCAGCAGCCAATGGGCGTGCTCCACTTTGGCGACCTGCTGCAACTGCGCGAGGGCTTCACATGCGCAGGCTAAGGGATCCGTTGCTGTGGCTGGTGCTGTTCTACGGCGCGCTGCTGACTCTGATGCCTTACAGCGGGCCGCTGTTTCACCGCTGGTTTCCGGAACTGGCGCGACCACTCTATCAGCAGGAGAGCTTCTGGCAGCTGACGCTGGCGCATCTGTTCCTGGTGATCACCGCCAGCCTGCTGGCCATCGTGATCGGCATTGGCAGTGGCGTGCTGGTGACCCGGCGAGCGGGACGCGCTTTCCGGCCGCTGATGGAAACTATCGTAGCGGCGGGGCAGACGATACCGCCGGTGGCGGTGCTGGCGATTGCGGTGCCGGTAATGGGCTTTGGCGCGTGGCCGGCGGTGGTGGCGCTGCTGCTGTACGGATTGCTGCCGATTTTACAGGGTACGCTGGCGGGCATTGATAGCATACCCGCCAGCAGCCGGGAAATTGCCATCGGGGTCGGCATGAGTAGCTGGCAGCGGTTGTGGCAGATTGAACTGGCGCTGGCTGCACCGGTGATTATCGCCGGGATACGCACGTCGGTAATCATCAACATCGGCACCGCGGCTATTGCCTCAACGGTGGGCGCAAAAAGTCTGGGATCGCCGGTGATTATCGGCCTGAGCGGATTTAATACAGCCTATGTGATTCAGGGAGCATTACTGGTGGCGCTGCTGGCAATAGTGAGCGATCGCCTGTTTGAACGCCTGCAGCGCTGGCTTAGCGTGAGTGGACAATAAGAGAATATCCCACCAGCATCAGACCGCTGGTGCCGCCGAGAGCCATAATGAAAAACAGCGTGGCGAAAAAGGCTTTTTTGACATTCATGGGTGAAACCTGAGCTTGTTAACAGTGAGGCGGGGATAATAGCGCGCGCAAGGCAGGAGGCAAAGTGCCCGGCGTGCGTTTTTGTTATCAGGTAGGTTCATGTAACCGCACGGCATAGCCCTGTTCCTGCCAGTGTGACAGCTGCTCCTGCTGACGACGGGTCAGTTTTTTACCGGTAAAGACAAACATATTCATGCCGGGAAAGAGTTCAGGACGGGGAACATCCAGGGGTTCTGCCAGTACATCAATCCGCCAGCCATGCTGCGAAAGACGCCAGCCTTCCAGCCAGATACGGGTCCGATCGTCGATGCCCCAGCCAATAATCAGCGCATCTTTACCCGATTTTTTGCGACTGGCGGTCAGACAAAATGCAACATAGTCGATCAGCAGACCATCAAGCAGACTGCACATGGTGCGGGCCGTGTTCTGATCCAGACTCAGCTTCTGGCGCACTGGCATAAAAACGTGATCAATCAGCGCATCAATCGGATGTTCGCGACCAATCGCGGCAATTTTATTACGAAGTTTAGCAGGCCTGACGTGGCGCAGTACGCTAATCAGTTCATCCTGCAGTGTGGTCCAGCCATCGTGTGCATCAACATCGCCACCTTCCAGCAGTGCCTTCACTTTACCGACCGGCACGCCACTTTCAATCCAGCGCATAATCTCTTCGATGCGCTGCACATCTTCTTCGTCAAACTGACGATGTCCGCCTTCGGTACGTTGCGGCTTCAGTAAGCCATAACGACGCTGCCAGGCGCGCAGGGTGACTGGGTTTATGCCACAGCGCTCGGCGACGTCACCGATACTGTATAAGGTCATAAATTCCTCTTTCGATTGGTCTGAGTACGATTACCATAACGAAGCAAATTAAGTTGTACAATACATTTCTCAATGTACAACTTGACTGATACGGCTTTTCCAGGCTATATCTCAAATAAGAGAATTATTCCCAAAAATGAGAGAACACCATGCCGGAGCTGAATACGGAGCAACGACTGGCGGTGCGGCTGGCAGAATTACGCCTGCAACGCGGCTGGTCACTTGATGAACTTTCTGTCGCTACCGGCATCAGCCGCGCGACATTATCGCGCATTGAGCGAAGCGAGACCAGTCCCACGGCGGCACTGCTTAATCGTTTGTGTGTTGCATACGGCTTAACGATGTCGCGCCTGCTCAGTGAAGTGGAAGAAGAGTCCAGTCAGCTGGTCAAAGAGGATCAGCAGCCGGTGTGGCAGGATGACGCCAGCGGTTTTATCCGTCGGAATATTTCACCACCTGCACTTCATTTTAGATGTGAACTCGTGGAGGGCAGGTTACGGCCTGGTGCGCGAATCGATTATGATGTGCCACCCATTCAGGGGCTGGAGCAGCATATCTGGCTGCGCGAGGGCGGTCTTACCGTCACGATGGGGTCTCAGGCGTGGACGCTACAGCCCGGCGACTGCCTGCGGTTTCATCTGGTCGGTAAATCGGCTTTTGAGGCGCACCTGACTGACGGCGCGCGTTACTTACTGGTGGTGGCGAAACCATGACGGATTACGCAACTCTCAGCGCGGCCCAGGCGCAACAGCTGCTGGGTGAACTGACCGACGTTTTGCAGAGCTGCGTGGCAGACGGTGCCAGCGTCGGTTTTATTGATGCTGAAGATGATGAGGTGATGGTGCGATTCTGGCAGCAGCGGAGTGCCAGCATCACCAGCGGCGACAGCGAATTACTGGTCGCGCGTCAGCGCGGGCGCATCGTGGCAACGGTCATCATCAGCCGCAGCGGCATGCCTAATGGCCGCCACCGCGCAGAGATCAGCAAACTGCTGGTGCACCCGCAGGCGCGCCGTCAGGGCATCGCCCGTGAACTGATGCAGCGCGCTGAGCAGCGGGCACGCGCACAGGGCAAAACCCTGCTGGTGCTGGATACGCGCAGCGGCGATGTCGCCAGCGATCTCTATCGCTCGCTGGGCTGGCAGGTGGCGGGGTCGATTCCCTGTTATGCCGAATCCATCGCAGGCGTGCTGGATGCCACCACCTATATGTACAAAGTGCTGGCGTAAAACACCGCTGTCGGACAACCGCTGATTTTACGGCGGGTCACGAAAAATTCGGCGCGAAAGCTGACGCCGCCAGGATACTGTGTAAAAATACAGGCCATTTTTTCGGTGTGGTAACGCAAATCATGGCCCTGACAGCCGCAGTAAAAAGCCAGATAGCGCAGTGGTATAAAGCGCTTCAGCAGCAGGTGCCTGATTTCATTCCACGTGCGCCGCAGCGCCAGATGATCGCTGAAGTAGCGAAATGCCTGGCGGGTGACGACGCGCGCCATCTGGCGGTCGAAGCACCGACTGGCGTGGGCAAAACCCTCTCTTATCTGATTCCGGGCATCGCAGCCAGCCGCGCTCAGGAAAAGCAGCTGGTGATCAGCACCGCCAACGTGGCGCTGCAGGATCAAATCTTCACGAAAGATCTGCCGCTGCTGAAGAAAATCATCCCCGATCTCACTTTTACCGCCGCGTTTGGCCGCGGGCGCTATGTCTGTCCGCGCAATCTGGCGGCGATGGCGGCCGATGACGATCAGCAGGGCGATCTGCTGCTTTATCTGGATGATGACGCCGTCAGTAGTACCAAAGAAGAACAGACGCAGTGTGGTCGCTTACAGAAGTCACTGGATCGCTACCAGTGGGATGGCCTGCGCGATCACAGCGAGGAGAACGTCAGCGACAGCCTCTGGCAGCGCCTCTCCACCGACAAAGCGAGCTGTCTGGGTTCGCATTGCCACTGGTATCGTGAATGTCCGTTCTTTGTGGCGCGGCGTGAAATCGAGCAGGTGGATGTGGTGGTGGCGAACCATGCGCTGGTGATGGCGGCGATGGAGAATGAGTCAGTGTTGCCGCCCGCTAAAAACCTGATGCTGGTACTGGATGAAGGACATCACCTGCCGGAAGTGGCCCGCGATGCGCTGGAGATGAGCGCCGACATCACGCCGGGCTGGAGCAGCCTGCAGCTTGACCTGTTTATCAAGCTGGTTGAGAGCATCATGACGCAGATGCGGCCGAAGTCGCCGCCGCCGCTGGCTAATCCTGAGCGACTGAAAGCACACTGTGATGAGCTGCGCGAACTGCTGACCATCACCGCGCAGGCGCTGAATCCGCTGCTGCCGCCGAATAACCAGCCGGGCGAATACCGCTTTGTGCTGGGTGCGCTGCCGCAGGAGCTGCTGGATCTCTGCGCCCGGCTGTTCAAACTCAGCGATGCCCTGCGGGGACTGAGTGAAGGCCTGATTAATGCGCTGAGTGAGCAGACCGGCAAGGTCGATATGGTGCGGCTGCATCGCAACCTGCTCCAGCTCAATCGTCAGTTTGGCTGGTTCGAATCAATCAGCAAACTCTGGCGGCTGGCGGCAATGGAAAAAGCCTCTGGCGCGCCGGTATCGAAGTGGATTACCCGCGAGCTGCGCGAAGGTCAGGCGCATCTGCTGTTCCACTGCGCCGGCATCCGCGTCAGCGACCAGCTGGAGAAAATGCTGTGGCGCAAAATTCCGCATGTGGTGGTCACCTCCGCCACGCTGCGATCGCTCAACAGTTTTAACCGCCTGCAGGAGATGTCAGGGCTTAGCGAAAAAGCGGGCGACCGCTTTGTGGCGCTCGACTCACCGTTTAACCATGTGGAGCAGGGCAAGCTGGTGATCCCGCAGATGCGACTTGAGCCGCTGATGGCGCACGAAGCGGAGCACATCGCCGAGATGGCCGGTTTCTTCCGTCAGCAGATGGCGGAGAAAAAGCATAAAGGCGTGCTGGTGCTGTTTGCCAGCAACCGGGCGATGCAGCAGTTTGTCGCCTGTCTGCCAGACCTGCGGCTCTCGATGCTGGTGCAGGGCGATCAGCCGCGCAGCCGCCTGGTGGATTTGCACCGTCAGCGCGTTACCAAAGGTGACACCAGCATTCTGATTGGCCTGCAGTCGTTTGCTGAGGGGCTGGATCTCAAAGGCGATCTGCTGAGTCAGGTGCATATCCACAAAATCGCTTTTCCCCCGGTGGACAGTCCGGTAATTTTGACCGAAGGCGAATGGCTGAAAAGCCTGAAGCGCTATCCGTTTGAGGTGCAGAGTTTACCCAGCGCCTCATTTACCCTGATTCAACAGGTCGGACGCCTGATTCGCAGCCATCAATGCTATGGCGAAATCGTGATTTACGACCGCCGTCTGCTGAGCAAAGCCTACGGCAGCCGCTTGTTAGCCGCACTGCCGATCTTCCCGATTGAGCAGCCGGAAACGCCAGAGCCGGCAGCGATACCGGCCATCGTGGTGCCAAAGCATACCGTGCGTAAACGCCGTCCCACGCGGCGCTGAGCCGCGCACTTAACCGGAAGCGAGTGATGGAACTGAATAAAATCATTAAAGAGGTGGGTCGCGGTAAAAATCATGCCCGCGATATCGACTTTGATACTGCCGTGGCGCTCTATGGCGCGATGCTGGCGGGTGAAGTACCGGATCTGGAGCTGGGCGCTATTCTGATAGCGCTGCGCATTAAAGGCGAAGGTGAAGCCGAAATGCGCGGCTTTTATCAGGCGATGCAGGCGCAGATGATGCAGTTGCGTGCGCCGGAAAATCGTCCGATGCCTGTGGTGATCCCCAGCTACAACGGCGCACGCCGCCAGGGGAATCTGACGCCGTTGCTGGCGCTGCTGCTGGTGAAAGTCGGCTTCCCGGTGCTGGTACACGGCGTCAGCGACGACGCGACACGCATCACCAGTGAAGCGGTGTTTGCCGCGCTGGGCATTGCGCCCGTCACCACCGCAGAGGCGGCGCAGGCGAAACTCGATCAGGGCCTGGCATTTATCACCATCGATCATCTCTGCCCGCCAATGGCGAAACAGCTCTCGCTGCGCTGGCGGATGGGGGTGCGTAACAGCGCGCACACGCTGGCAAAACTGGCCACGCCGTTTGCGGAGCGGGCGGCGCTGCGGTTGTCCAGCGTCTCGCATCCTGAGTATGTACCGCGTGTGGCGAAATTCTTCAGCGACATCGATGCGCCTGCGATACTGCTCAATGGCACTGAAGGGGAAGTCTATGCGAATCCCCAGCGCTGCCCGGCGATCAGTATGATTAAGGGGGCGGGCGCGGAAGCGGAAGTGTGGGTTGAGCGTCAGCCAGAAGTGGCCGTTGAACTGCCGACAGACAAGACGGCAGAAGTCACTGCGCGCTGGATCGAAGAGGTGCTGAATCAGCAGCGTCCGGTGCCTGCGTCACTGCGACTGCAGCTCGCCTGCTGCCTGCGCGCCAGCGGCCGGTGTGACTCGCTGGCGGCGGCGGAGCAGCAGATCCTCGCCGCCGGGTATTAACTCAGGCTACCGGCAGCGCCTGTTCAACCAGGTCCTGCCAGAAACGGATGCCAATTGGCAGCAGCGCGTCGTTGAAGTCATAGCGGGCGTTGTGCAGCGGCGCGGAGGGCGTTTCGCCGTCCGCGCCAAGCCAGAAATACGCGCCGGGACAGGCTTCCATCATGCAGGCAAAATCTTCTGACGCCATTGACGGATTAACCTGCCAGTGAACCTGTTCAGCACCCAGTGTTGAGAGCGCTACCTCGCGCACCTGCTCAGCCGGTGCCACATGGTTGGCGGTGACCGGATAGCCCGGCAGCCAGTCAATCTCACCACTCACGCCAAACGGACGCGGCAGGGTCGCGACAAACTCATCAATCAGCCCGCGCACTTTTTCGCGCACGCTGGTCTGCAGGCAGCGCACCGTGCCGCGTAAAACAATCTGCTCCGGGATGACGTTAATCGCTTCACCACCGTGAATCTGCGTCACGCTGACCACGGCTGACGCCAGCGGCGAGAGCCGGCGAGACGGAATGGTCTGCAGCGCCAGAATCAGCTCGGCTGCTACCACCATCGGGTCGGCACCGCTTTCCGGCATCGCCGCGTGGCAGCTTTTGCCGTGCAGCGTAATTTCAAACGAATCCAGCGACGCCATCATCGCGCCAGGGTTCACCGCCAGTGAGCCGAGCGGCAGTCCCGGCCAGTTATGCATGGCGTAGATCGCATCCATCGGAAAGCGCTGGAACAGTCCCTCTTCCACCATTCTGCGTGCCCCGCCCAGATTCTCTTCGGCAGGCTGAAAGATGAAATGCACCGTGCCGCTGAACTGACGTGTGGCGGCCAGCTGGCGGGCGGCAGCCAGCAGAATGACGCTATGACCGTCGTGGCCACAGGCGTGCATCACGCCTGGCGTCGCAGAACGCCACTCAGCATCACCTTTTTCCGTAATCGGCAGCGCATCCATATCTGCACGCAGCCCGATAACCGGGCCGGGACCGTTTTCCAGTGTGCCGATGACGCCGGTGCCCGCCAGGCCACGGAACACCTGTAAACCCGCCCGCGCTAACTCTTCCGCAATAAACTGGCTGGTTTGCTGTTCCTGGTAACCTAATTCGGGGTGGCGATGAAACTCACGGCGCCAGCGCAGGGCATCTTCAAGCAGGGCAGGGGAAAGGGTCATGCAGAGTCGCGCTCCATACAGAATGAGAAGATTTCACTTTAGTGGTCGGGTGATGCGGCGTCTATCGCCGTCAGGACTAAATCTGGCTATAGGCTAAATCAAAATGGAATAAGTAATAAGGAAGTGATGTTTATGCCAGGGGGTAAGAAGGAAATAGCGGGCGAGAAAGGGGGCAAGCTGCTGCTCGCCCCAGTCAACGGATTACTTCTGCATGGGCAGGTTCAGGCCATGTTCAGCCGCGCACTGCTGCGCCAGTTCATACCCTGCGTCGGCGTGACGCATCACACCGGTGGCCGGGTCGTTCCATAATACGCGACCCAGACGGGCATCGGCCTCTTTGCTGCCGTCACAGACAATCACCACGCCGGAGTGCTGTGAGAAGCCCATGCCGACACCGCCGCCATGATGCAGGCTGACCCAGGTTGCGCCGCCTGCGGTATTCAGCAGGGCGTTGAGCAGCGGCCAGTCTGATACCGCATCTGAGCCATCTTTCATCGCTTCGGTCTCACGGTTAGGAGAGGCGACCGAGCCGCAGTCGAGATGGTCGCGGCCAATGACCACCGGCGCTTTCAGCTCGCCGTTGCGGACCATTTCGTTGAATGCCAGACCGGCAAGATGCCGTTCACCCAGTCCCAGCCAGCAGATGCGGGCAGGCAGGCCCTGGAAGGCGATGCGCTCCTGCGCCATATCCAGCCAGCGATGCAGCGTTTTATGGTGCGGGAACAGCTCTTTGAGTTTCGCGTCGGTCTTGTAGATATCTTCCGGATCGCCCGAGAGCGCGACCCAGCGGAACGGGCCTTTGCCTTCGCAGAACAGCGGACGGATATAGGCTGGCACAAAGCCAGGGAAATCAAACGCGTTGCTGACACCCTCATCCAGCGCGACCTGACGAATGTTGTTGCCGTAATCCACAGTCGGGATGCCCATATGACAGAAGTCGAGCATCGCCTGGACATGAACCGCCATTGAGGCGCGCGCCGCTTTTTCTACCGCCTTCGGCTGTGAGACGCGCTCCTGCTGCCAGCGCGCCAGATCCCAGCCAATCGGCAGATAGCCATTAATCGGGTCGTGCGCCGACGTCTGGTCGGTCACGATGTCCGGCTTTGGTCCGCCCGCCTGAGCGCGTTTCACCAGCTCCGGCAGGATTTCGGCGGCATTACCCAGCAGGCCGACCGAAATCGCTTTTTTGGCGGCGGTGGCTTCGCTGATTAACGCCAGCGCTTCATCCAGCGTGGTGGCTTTGTAGTCCACGTAACGGGTACGCAGACGGAAATCGATGCGTGACTCCTGGCACTCAATTGCCAGCACACAGGCTCCGGCCAGTACACCCGCCAGCGGTTGTGCGCCGCCCATGCCGCCCAGTCCGGCGGTGAGGATCCAGCGTCCGCTCAGGTCGTTGTTGTAGTGCTGACGGCCCGCTTCCACAAAGGTTTCATAGGTGCCCTGCACGATGCCCTGCGCACCGATGTAGATCCAGGAACCGGCGGTCATCTGGCCGTACATCATCAGACCCGCTTTATCCAGCTCATGGAAGTGAGCCCAGGTCGCCCAGTGCGGCACCAGGTTGGAGTTCGCCAGCAGCACGCGCGGCGCATCCGCGTGTGTGCGGAAGATGCCGACCGGCTTGCCGCTCTGGATCAGCAGCGTCTCATCCGGCTGCAGCGCCCGGAGCGAACGCAGGATCTGCTCGAAGCACTCCCAGTTGCGTGCCGCTTTACCAATGCCGCCGTACACCACCAGATCTTCCGGACGTTCGGCGACATCGGGGTCGAGGTTGTTCTGAATCATGCGGTAAGCCGCTTCAATCAGCCAGTTGGCGCAGTGCAGCGTAGTGCCGTGTGGTGCACGAATCTCACGTGCCACAGCCTGAGAAAGAGTTTCGCTCATGAAGGATTCCTTAATTCAAGAAGTTGGGCGCATGCTCGGCAGCAGCGCGGTCAATGCCTGAGGCCAGTCAGCGCGACTTGCCCACTGACGCATTGCCTCGATATCGGGCGCCAGCAGACGATCGTCTTCAAGGAAGGCGACCTGCTCGCGGATGGTGTCGATGGCCTGCTCAATCAGCGAGGAGCTTTTGAGCGGCCGGTTAAATTCAATACCCTGCGCGGCAGCCATCGCCTCGATACCCACCACGGCGGCGCTGTTAAAGCACATGCTGCCGAGACGGCGCGCGGCGTAGGTCGCCATTGAGACGTGATCTTCCTGATTCGCAGAGGTGGGCAGACTGTCGACGCTACCCGGATGGGCCAGCGATTTGTTCTCAGAAGCCAGCGCGGCGGCGGTGACCTGAGCGATCATAAAGCCGGAGTTTACGCCGCCGTCACGCACCAGGAAGGGGGGCAGGCCGGATAAGCCGCTGTCCAGCAGCAGCGCCAGTCGCCGTTCAGAGATGGCGCCGACTTCGGCAATCGCCAGCGCCAGAATGTCAGCAGCAAAGGCCACCGGCTCAGCATGGAAGTTGCCGCCGGAGATCACATCGCCGCTGTCGCTGAATACCAGCGGGTTGTCCGAGGCGGCGTTCGCTTCGATTTCCAGAATCCGCGCCGCGTGGCTGACGTTGTCCAGGCAGGCACCCATTACCTGGGGCACGCAGCGGATGGAGTAGGGATCCTGAACGCGGCCGCAATGGGTATGCGACTGCAGAATTTCACTGCCTTCAATCAGGGTGCTGACGGCCGCTGCGACCGCAATCTGGCCCTGCTGGCCGCGCGCCTTGTGGATGCGGGCATCGAACGGTTTCAGCGAGCCTTTGATCGCTTCCAGCGACAGCGCACCCGCCATCAGACCGGCGGCAAACAGGTTTTCACACTCGAACAGGCCGCGCAGCGCCAGTGCAGTCGAAACCTGGGTGCCGTTGAGCAGCGCCAGACCCTCTTTCGGACCGAGCACAAATGGCGACAGGCCCACGCTTGCCAGTCCCTCTGTTGCCGGGATCAGCGTGCCATTGACCCGCACCTGACCTTCGCCCAGCAGCATCAGCGACATGTGCGCCAGCGGTGCCAGATCGCCGGAGGCGCCGACCGAGCCTTTTTCCGGAATACAGGGCATCACGCCGGCGTTGAACAGCGCCAGCAGTGCCTCAACCAGTTCGATACGCACACCAGAGTGACCGCGCGCCAGGCTGATGATTTTGGTGGCGACGACCAGACGGGTGACATTGTCGGGCAGCAGATCGCCCAGACCAACGCTGTGTGACAGCACCAGATTGCGCTGCAGATCCGCCAGCCGGCTGGCCGGTATTTGCGTCTGCGCCAGCTTGCCAAAGCCAGTATTAATGCCATACACCACGTTGCCGGAGGCGACAATCGTCTCCACGGTCTGCTGCGCCGCCGCAATCGCCTGACGCGCACTGTCGTCAAGACTCAGCGTGACGTTACCCTGATAGATAGCGCGTAATGTGGCGAGGTCCACCTCGCCGGGCACCAGGCGCAATGCCTGAAACGAACCTGACATAGTCTACTCCTGTCTATACAAGTGTGCTGGCGTGGCTAAGCTGCTTTCCTTGCCCTGAACCAGCGGAATAATGCGAGTGAAACATAAGCGTTAATTCTTGTCTATGCTTGTCTATACAATCAAGCATACTAAGCAAGTGCCGTGCCAGACCGATCACAAAAATCGAATGTCCGCCCGGCGCGGGTCGCGGGTTAAACGCGACTGAGAGAGTGCACCATCAGGATGCGCAGACTGCACCAGTGGGGCACGGCGCGCGCTACTGGATGTATATACATTCACGCAGTGAGACAGTAAACTTAAGGGACTTTCAGCATAAGGAACAGCAAATGGTCGAGCATACGGCACTGGCACAACTGGCGGCGGCAATGAGCGATGAGCCCGCCCCGATTTATCAGCGGGTGAAGCAGGCCATCGTCAGCCAGATCCGTGAAGGGCTGTGGAAAGCGAATCAGCGTGTGCCTTCAGAAAGTGAACTGGTGAATGAGCTGGGCGTCAGCCGCATGACCATTAATCGGGCGCTGCGCGAACTGACCAGCGAAGGTTTTCTGGTGCGGATGCAGGGCGTCGGCACCTTCGTGGCGGAGATGAAAGGTTACACCGCTATGCTGGAGGTGCATAACATCGCTGATGAGATCGCTCAGCGCGGCCATCAGCATAGCTGTAAAATTCTCGCCATCGGCCAGGACAAAGCCGATCCTGAGCAGGCAGCCGTGCTGGGGCTCACCACAGGACAGACGCTTTACCATTCGCTGATTGTGCATTACGAAAATGATCTGCCGGTGCAGCTTGAGGACCGTCTGGTCAATCCGCTGGTCGCGCCCGACTACCTGACGCAGGATTATCAGCAGATGACGCCCTATACCTATCTGATGCGGGTCGCGCCGCTAACGGCAGGTGAGCACATTGTTGAAGCGGTGCTCCCCGATGCGCGTCAGCGTAAACATTTGTCGCTGGATGAACATGAACCCTGCCTGCTGATTCGCCGTCAGACCTGGAGCGACACGAAAATCGTCACCTATGCGCGACTGCTCTATCCCGGCTCACGTTACAAACTAATGGGCCGCTTCAGAGGACACGGTTAAGAGCCGAGCCCATCAGGCTATTTTATTTGTCAGTCTGCACCTGGGCAGTGCTCACACAGGCTGCTTTAGCAACCTGAACGCCCTGAAGTGCGGCCCTGAAGAGGCGAGCGCAGCGAGTCATCCTCACGTACTACGTGTACGCCTGCTTGTTCCGCGCTGTCCGTGTCCAGACTACCTGCAACCATTACGCGTGCCGGGATAGGCGCTAAGTCGGGTAAACAGCAGCCGCGCATCCGGCTCGCACGGGCTGAGTACTGTTTCTACATCGACCCACCACGCGCCCTGTTGCGCACTCAGCCTTTCTCCGTCCGCGGTCTGCCATGCGCCTGCCAGCACCCAGGCGACGCCATGCAGACTACTGACCGGCGCGGCAACCACTTCAACCGTGGCCTGCCATTCACCGCGCCGCGTCATGATATTAAAATCTTCGCTGACGCTGCCCTGCAGTTGCGCCGTTAAGGCGAGTTCTCCGGCAAATGCCCAGGGCTTTTGCGGCGTCAGCAGATGCTGCACGTCAGGCGCGGTTAATAACACCGGATCGCCATGCAGCAGGGTAATCACCCGATCGATCTCCGGAAAAGCAGAGAAGGGACCATCCTGTGCCAGGGTCGCAATACTGGCGCGCCAGCCGAAGCGATCTGCGCCGGGCGGGAAGCTGATGATCTCGCGGGTTTCGCCGCCACCATTGCGCCAGCGGCTGACCGCCAGCGCCTCGTAAGTGAACAGGGTGATCATCGCAGCGCCGCCATCGCCTGAGCAAAGCGTGCGGCACATGCAGCCTGCTGCGGATGTACCCCATCTTCAATCACGGCTTTACCGGCCACGTAAACGTCACGAATCTGATCGCGCTGTCCGGCAAACAGCCAGCGGTTCAGCACCGCATGTGAACCCACGCTGCCAAGCCACGCCTCATCCCGCAGCACCAGCCAGTCGGCGCGTTGTCCCACCGCCAGCGTGCCCTGCTGAATGCCGCACGCCTGAGCGCCACCCGCTGCCGCCTGTTGCCATAGCAGGTCGCCCACCGACGGCTGGCCGGGCAGGGTAATCCGGTTACGACGCTGGTCGCGCAGCCGCTGCGCATACTCCAGCCAGCGCAGCTCTTCCTGAGCGCTCAGCGAGACATGGCTGTCGGAGCCGATGCCCCAGCGTCCGCCCTGCGCGATATACTCCACCGCCGGGAAAATGCCGTCGCCGAGGTTGGCTTCGGTGGTCGGACAGAGACCCGCTACCGCGCCGCTTTGTGCGAGGCGCGACAGTTCGCTCTCATCCAGATGGGTGGCGTGGATCAGGCACCAGCGCGTATCTACCGCAAAGCGGTTCAGCAGCCAGGCTACCGGGCGCTCGCCGCTCCACGCCAGCGAGTCATTGACCTCTTTCTGCTGTTCAGCCACATGAATATGCACCGGCAGCGCCGGATCGCTGGCCGCCAGCACCTCGTGCATCTGGCTTTCGCTTACTGCCCGCAGCGAATGGAAACAGAGACCACGGTTCAGCAGGGGCCGCTGCTGCTGCCACGCATCCAGCCGCGCCTGCTGTTGCAGGTAGTGTTCGGTCTGCTGAATAAAACGCTTCTGACCCGCCGCCGCGGGCTGACTGCCAAAGCCGCTGTAGCTGTAGAGCACCGGCAGCAGGGTCTGGCCGATACCGGCGATCTCTGCTGCTTCAATCAGCTGTTGCAGCATCGTGTCATCGCTATAGGGCGCGCCGCTGGGGTCGTGATGGAGATAATGAAACTCTGCAACCTGGGTGTAGCCGCCTTTCAGCATCTCGATATAGAGCAGAGCGGCAATATCACCCACCTGCTTTGGCGTCAGACGCTGCACCATGCGGTACATCAGATCCCGCCAGGTCCAGAAGCTGTCCTGTGGATCGCCTGCCACTTCCGCCAGACCCGCCATCGCCCGCTGGAAGGCGTGCGAGTGCAGGTTGGCGATCGCCGGGATCACCTCGCCGTTGAGGCGGATAGCCTGATCCGCGTGGCTTTCCGGGGTAAGGGAGTCGATAAAACCGGCCTGATTGACCGTGATACGGACCTGCTGCTGCCAGCCCTCCGCCAGCAGTGCGCGTGGGGCAAAAAAAGTCGCCATGGTTGATCCTCATCGGATGTGGTTGTATATACATATACATACTTTGAAGCACAGTGTAAACGGCGGAGGCATGAGGCAGCGATGACAGAAGAGATGCGCGTAGAGGCGGTGTGGACGGGGGCCGACCTGGTCACCATGCGTGACGGAAAGTACCATCTGATACCTCAGGGCGCACTGGTGGTGCGGGCGGGCAGGCTGGTGTGGGTCGGGCCTGAAGCGGAGATGCCCGCGTTCGTCGCCGATCAGCATCATCGTCTGCCTGGCGGTATCGTGACGCCGGGGCTGGTGGATTGTCACACCCATCTGGTGTTTGGCGGCGACCGCAGTCAGGAGTTTGAACAGCGTCTGAATGGCGTCAGCTACGCAGAGATTGCCGCGCAGGGCGGGGGCATTCTCTCTACCGTGCGCGCCACCCGCGCGGCGACGGAAGAGGAACTGGTGGCTTCGGCCCGCTGGCGACTTAATCGCCTGCTGGCAGAGGGTGTCACCACCGTAGAGATTAAGTCCGGCTATGGTCTGGATGAAGAGAGCGAACTGCGGATGCTACGGGCGATTCGCCGGCTGGGAGAGAGCGTGGCCGCCGATGTCCACGCCACCTGTCTGGCAGCGCATGCCTTTCCGCCGGAGTTTAAGCATGACCCGGATGGCTGGATCGATATCATCTGCGACCGTCTTCTGCCGCAGGCGCAGGCGCAGGGGCTGGCGGATGCTGTAGATGCTTTCTGCGAGCATCTCGCCTTTTCCCCGGAGCAGGTGGCGCGGGTATTTGACCGGGCGGTGGCGCTGGATATGCCGGTGAAACTGCATGCGGAACAGCTTTCAGCGCTGGGCGGTGCCGCACTGGCCGCCCGCTATGGTGCGCTTTCAGCTGACCATCTTGAATATGCCACCGAAGAGGATGCCAGGGCGATGGCGCAGCATGGCACCGTGGCGGTGCTGCTGCCCGGTGCGTTTTATCTGCTACGCGAAACTCAGCGTCCGCCGGTGGATCTCTTCCGTCGCCACGGTGTGCCGATGGCGCTGGCCAGCGATGCCAATCCTGGCACCTCACCTGCGCTGTCGCTGCGTCTGATGCTCAACATGGGCTGCACGCTGTTTGGCATGACGCCGGAGGAGGCGCTGGCGGGCGTCACGCTGTGGGGAGCTAAAGCGCTGGGGCTGGCGGAGAGTCACGGCTCGCTGGAGGCGGGTAAAGTGGCAAACTTCGTCCACTGGCCGCTGTCTCGTCCGGCAGAACTGGTTTACTGGCTGGGTGGTGAACTGCCCTGTACCGTTATCTATCGTGGAGAACCGCAATGAACCCTTTCTATTTTTCCCAGGGCAGCCTGCCGCTGCTGGTCAGCATTCCCCATGCCGGTACTGAACTGACGCCTGAGGTGGACGCCGGATTGAGCGCGGCCGCGCGCGGCCTGCCCGACACCGACTGGCATATCCCGCTGCTGTATGATTTTGTGCGTGACCTCGGGGCCAGTGTGTTAATTGGCCGCTATTCCCGTTTTGTAGTCGATCTTAATCGTCCGCCCGACAACCAGCCGCTTTACACCACCGCCACCACCGGTCTGTTCCCGGAAACCCTGTTCGACGGCACGCCGACCTTTGCACCAGGCAAAACGCCCGATGTCACGGCGCGTCAGGGCTACATCGATCAAATCTGGCAGCCTTACCATCAGCAGATTCAGCAGGAGCTGGCGCGGCTCAAAGCGCAGCACGGCTATGCGCTGCTGTTTGACGCCCACTCCATTGCCAGTGAAATTCCCCGCCTGTTTGAGGGGCGTCTGCCCGATATCAACATCGGCACCAACGACGGCGCGAGCTGCACGCCTGAAATGAGCGCGGCCATAGAGGCGGTGTGCGCCGCCCAGCACGACTACAGCTGGGTGCTCAACGGACGCTTTAAAGGCGGTTACATCACCCGCGCTTATGGCCAGCCACAGCAGCAGATCGAGGCGGTTCAGCTGGAGCTGGCGCAGCTGAACTACATGGATGAAACCCCGCCTTATGCCTGGCAGCAGGCGCGTGCCGCAGAGCTACAAAAAGTGTTGAAGGCGATGATCCATACCATGCTGGCGCAGGCCAGGCCGCAATAAATCAGCGATGCGCCGCCCTGGTGCATCGCTGCGCTAATCGGGTGCAGGGGAGCGCTGCCTGTCTGGCGCGGACGGCTTTATCGAAGCGCCACCATTTCTGATCGGGGCGCTGGCTATCGGGCTTATCTCCGGCTCTTATCAGGCGGAAGTCTATCGCGCCACGCGGCTGGCCCTGGCGAAAGGGGAGATTGAAGCCGCTGTCGCGATTGGCATGCCGCGCTGGCGCATCCGCCAACGCATTCTGCTGCCGCAGGTGGCGCGCTATGCGCTGCCCGGCTTGTCAAACGTCTGGCAGATGAGCCTGAAAGATTCGGCGCTGGTGTCGGTGACCGGCATTGTCGGGCTAATGCGGGCCAGCCAGATAGCGGCCGGTTCGACCCGTGACTACTTCTCCTTTTACCTGGTGGGCGGAGCCTGTTACCTGCTGCTGACGTTGCTGTCGAACCGCGCCTTTCTGCTTGCCGAATCCCGTCCTGGCCGCGCCTGGCTACTGTCAAGGCAGGTGGTTGATCGCTGGCAGCAGGATCGCTGGCTGGCCCCCGACATCGCCCGCGCGTTGGCGCAGATCAAAGCGCACCGGGCCGATGCGCTTGTGGAGTGAGATTACCTGCGGCGGGCGTCCGGACGGACTAAATCAAAGCGCTGAGCTTCGCTGATGCCGTAATAGGCGCTGGGGCCGCCTGCACGCAGGATTGGCTCAGCTTTGGCGGTCTGATAAATGCCCTCCTCAAGCAGCGATTCATCGATGTGAATCGCCACCGCTTCGCCCATCACCAGCCAGCTGTCGAGCAGGGTGCCGCTGGCATCCTGCAACTGGATCAGCTGCGTCAGGCGGCACTCGAAGTTGACCGGGCTTTCCGCCACCAGGCTGGCGCTGACCTGGGAAGCCGCCAGCGAGGTTAATCCGGCAAAGGCAAACTCGTCCTGATCGGCAGGGAGCGATGCGGAACTTTCATTCATCGCTTCGGCCAGCGGACGGGTCGCCAGATTCCAGACAAACTCTTTAGTCTCTGCAATATTCCGGACGCTGTCTTTCCAGCCGCTGCTGGCGAAACCGATAATCGGCGGATGATAGTTGAAGCAGTTAAAAAAGCTGTAAGGCGCAAGATTGCGCTGGCCGCTGGTGCTGACAGAGCTAATCCAGCCGATCGGGCGCGGCCCGATAATGGCGTTCAGCGGATCGTGTGGCAGACCGTGGCCCGCACGGGGCTGATAAGAATAGCGTTTATGGCTCATAACGTCTCCGGCAGATGATTTTATCTATCTTAGCCCGACAGCATCGCCCGACGGAACCGGAATGAGGTAAGCGGATGGTGCGGGTTTATTTTCCGCCCTCTACAGCGTATTGTACGCGCGCCTGAATAATTGAGAGAACGTATGAAAAAGTCAGCCAGCACGTCGCCCTTCCACGCCCGCAATCGCCATCAGGGCGAATACGATTTTGCCGCGCTAACCGCTGCCCATCCGCCGCTGGCGGCGAAAGTCCGGCCTAACGGTTATGGCGTGCAGTCCGTGGATTTCGCGGACCCGGAGGCGGTGATGCTGCTGAACCAAGCGCTCATCAAACTCTTTTATGACATCGACTGGCAACTGACGCCCGGCTCACTCTGCCCGCCTGTGCCAGGACGTGCCGATTATCTGCACTACCTGGCCGATCTGCTGGCACTGGATAACAACGGCGCGATCCCGGCCGCGGACGTGCTGGATATTGGCTGCGGCGCAAACTGTATCTATCCGCTGATTGGTGCGGCGGAATATGGCTGGCGCTTTACCGGTACCGAAATTGATGAAGCCGCCATCAAAGCCGCTAATCGCATTGTCGCAGCCAATCCGCGCCTGACGCGTCAGATCCGTCTGCGTCGTCAGAAAAACAGCGATGCGGTGCTGGCGGGTGTGGTCAGCAAAAATGAATTTTTCAGTGCGGTGATGTGTAACCCGCCATTCCACGCGTCGGCGGAAGAGGCGGTTTCGGGTTCACAGCGTAAGGTGCGTAATCTTGGGCTGGATAAGAGTGCGCCGCTTAACTTTGGCGGGCAACACAATGAGCTGTGGTATCCCGGTGGAGAAAAGGCGTTCATCGGCAAGATGATCGCCGAGAGCGTGGCGTTTGGTCGCCAGATTGGCTGGTTTACCTCACTGGTGTCGCGCAAAGAGAATTTACCGGCGCTGGAAAAACAGCTGCAGGCGCTCGACGTCGCAGAGCTGCGGGTGGTGAATATGGCGCAGGGGCAGAAGCAGAGCCGCTTCCTGGCGTGGAGTTTTATGCCTGCCGCCCAGCGCAGCAAGCTGCTGAGTCGCCTGGGAAGCTAAGGCATCTCTTTTCGCGCATAACTGGAATCTATCTGCGGAGAAAAAAGGACGGGCTGCGATACGGCCGTTTCAGACTGCTGACAAACCCAATCAGGGTTGCTCTGGCAGCAACATATTAGCTAATAACGCAGGGAACACGGGCAGAGGAGGAAAGCGTCCCGCGCCTGGGACAAAAACGGCAGGCGTTTTTTGAACAACGCAACGCGTTGGCCCGTTTACGGGCGCACCTCAGGGATGAGGTGCGTAATCGCGCGGGCCGAGGGACCAGGGATGGTTTAAGCGACTTTCCGATCTGCCCATGTTTCCTTCGCAGCCTCGGTCTCACAGCTGGGCAGGGCAGACTTTGCCAACAATCAAAACGGGCCGCGATGCGGCCCGTTTTGATCAGGAGACGTGCTGCAGGAATTCGCGCAGACGTTCACTGGGGGGATTGCTGATCAGGCTGTCGGGATCGCCATCTTCCGCAATCCGGCCTTTGTCGATAAAGATCAGACGCGATGCGACCTTTTGTGCGAAGCCTACTTCGTGCGTCACAATCACCATCGTCATACCTTCTTCCGCCAGATCCTGCATCACTTTCAGGACTTCGTGACGCAGCTCCGGGTCCAGCGCAGAGGTTGGCTCATCAAACAGCATCATCTTCGGCTTCACCGCCAACGCGCGGGCGATCGCCACACGCTGTTGCTGGCCGCCAGACAGCTCAGACGGGAAGTGGTGTGCACGCTCTGCCAGGCCTACTTTGCCCAGCAGCTCTCTCGCCAGCTGGCGTGCGGCCTCTTTGCTGGCACCGCGCACCCGGATGGGACCAAAGGCGACGTTGTCCAGCGCACTCATCTGTGGGAACAGATGAAACTGCTGAAACACCATACCGGCTTCCTGACGGATCAGGCGGTCATCGACTTTCGGATCGTTAACGCGCAGGCCATCAACAATCAGCTCGCCGCTGGTGATCTCTTCCAGCTTGTTAATGCAGCGCAGCAGCGTCGATTTACCGGAACCGGATGGGCCGATAATCACCACCACTTCACCCTGGTTAATCTTCAGATCGATATTGTGCAGCACCTGGGTCTGGCCAAAATGCTTGGAGACATCTTTAAACTCAATCACAGGATTTTCACCCTTTTCTCAATGCGGCGTAGCACAAAGCTCAACACCAGCGTAATCACCAGATAGATGATCGCGACGGCGCTCCAGATTTCCAGAGCGCGGAAGTTACCGGCAATAATCTCCTGACCCTGACGTGTCAGTTCAGCCACGCCGATAACGATAAATAGTGAGGTATCTTTGATGCTGACAATCCACTGGTTGCCCAGCGGCGGCAGCATACGACGCAGTGCCAGCGGCATAATCACGTAGCGCAGCGTCTCGCGGCTCGACAGGCCAAGTGCCAGTCCGGCTTCACGAAATCCCTTGTTGATCGACAGCACGGCACCACGGGTGATCTCGGCAATATAAGCACCAGAGTTAATCATGATGGTCACCACTGCGGCGGTGAAAGGATCAATACGCAGGTCAGGAAATGCCATCGGCAGCGCAAAGTAAATAAACATCACCTGCACCACGATAGGGGTGCCGCGGATGATTTCGATAAACACCAGTGCGATGTTATTGGTGATCCAGCCACCGTAAGCGCGGGCAAAACCGGCCACCAGCCCGATAAACAGGCCGCCAACCAGGCCAATGATTGAGATAATTAAGGTCAGTTTGGCGCCTTCGAGCAGCGCTGGCATGGCGGGCCAGATGACGCTCCAGTCAAACTCCATAGTGTCACTCCAGATATGTTGCGATGGAAAAAAGCAGGGAAAAAGTTTCCCTGCTGAAATCAGATAACGGGCAAATTATTATTTAGGTTCGGTGCCGAACCATTTTTTATAAAGCGTGTTGTAGGTGCCGTTCTCTTTCAGGGTTTTCAGTGCGCCGTTTACCTTCTCACGTAAATCGTCGCTGCCTTTCGGGAAGGCGATACCATACTGCTGCGCTTCAATTGAATCGCCTACCGCTTTAAAGCGGCCTTTACCGGCGGTGTGGATGAAGTAAAGGATGTTTGGCGTGTCATGCAGCACGGCATCCGCACGGTTGGTGCCCAGCTCCATGTAGGCGCTGTCGATGTTCGGGAACTGACGCAGATCTTTCGATTTGATGTTGGCTTTGGCATATTCCACAGAGCCGGTGCCGCTTTTTACTGCGACGACTTTACCGTTCAGATCGCTGATGCCTTTGATGTCGTTTTCATTGTTACGCACCATCACCTGCAGACCGCTTTTGTAATAGCCATCAGAGAACTCGATCGCTTTTTTACGTTCTTCGGTAATGGTGATGCCCGCCAGTGCCAGATCGACATTGCGCGTTTGCAGTGCAGGGATAATGCCGCTGAAGTCCATTGGCTTCAGGGTGTAATCGAGCTTCAGCTCTTTCGCAATGGCATCCCATAGATCCACATCAAAGCCGACATACTTGTCACCCTGTTTGAATTCAAACGGAACAAAGGCGGTATCAGTAGCGACGACCAGCTTCTTTTCTGCTGCGGTGGAGGAGAGGGAGAAGGCCAGCGCCAGCGCGGCCACAGAAACTTTTAACAGTGACTTCATCATTTTTCCTTTTTTTACTACCAGGCGGCAGGGCCTGCGTTTGCGGCTTGTCATATGAAAGAATTATGCCAACTTTGCAAAATCCGCGAAATCAGAAAGTTAAATAACACAGCTGACACGATTTTGCAGTTAATTCTGCCATTGCACCCTATTGGTGCTCAACTTTGGTGCAGGTGGCTATTTTGGTGCAATCGGTAGTGTGCCTCAGATGTTAAGGCTGTGAAGCGGAGGAGGGAAGAACTGTTAACAGGGTCATAAAATTGTACTAACACAGACGTAAAAAAGGCGGGTTTCCCCGCCTGATTGCGTGCATTGCGTGTTATTCAATGTTGGCTTCGATGAACCACAGGAACTTGTCCAGATCGCGCGATGCCGCAGTAAAGATGTCAGCGGTATCTTCGTCTTTAACTTCTGAAATGGCTTTACGGGTATCATTCGCCACAACGCTGTAACGATCGGCCAGTGCTTTAAGATGATCCTGCACGCTGTGAATATTCAGCGGATAGCTTTTCAGCGGAGTCGTGTCATTTACAACCTGCGTGGTGCCCAGCGCCACGCCGCCCAACTGAACCACACGCTCGGCAATGGTATCCTGATGGTCAGTAATCGTGGTGCGGAAGCCATCCAGCATCTCATGCACACCAATGAAGTTAGCACCGCGCATGTTCCAGTGCGCCTGCTTAGTGATCAATGACAGGTCAATAAACTCGACTACCAGACGGTTCAACACCGCGATGGTGGCTTTCTTCTCATCTTCGGCCACGTCGTTGCGGGTATAAATCAGGTCAGAAGATTTCGTTTTAACCAATTTAGCGGTACTCATCGTTTCAGTCCTCTCTTTGATGGTTGTCCTAATCAAGTACGGGATAAGTATAGCAGCGCTTTTCAGCTTTGCAGAAACGACTTTGACGATGGATGAAATAGTGTCAGTCTTTTTTAAAAGCAGGGCTGTGCGGGTAAGGTTAAAGCTATGTTAAAATATAAATATTATTAAATAGCCATCTAAATCATAAAGTTATACTAAATTGTAAATAGCAGGTAAGTGACTGTTTCAAAATAGGATGAACCGTAAATCGCAGCGTTTAAGAATAATTCTCATGCTGAGCATGATTGTTATTTCGCCCGCCAGCGTACGGGCTGAAATCGCTTATTAATGCCTATCGTCTGATAATTCAACGCTGCTTAACTGACTCTTTTTCGGGCGCATAGTCAGTGTTGAGCCTGCTGAGGCGATGATGATGGCCAGCAACGCCAGCCACTGAAGCCCGGTCAGGGTTTCCCCCAGAAACAGCATGCCGGAAAAGGCGGCCATGGCGGGTTCAAGACTCATCAGTGTACCGAAAATGCGCGCCGGTAAGCGGGTAAGGGCGATCATCTCAAGGGAATAGGGAATGGCGCTGGAAAGCAGTGCGACCAGCAACGCGATTGGCATAACCGCCCATGTCCAGATGCCGCTTTCGGCGAACGTCAGCCCGAGTGGCACAAAAATGACTGAGGCAATCAGCGAACCGATGGCGACGGTTGCGGGGCCATGCTCTGCACCTGCCCGTTGTCCCGCCAGGATATAGATCGCCCAGCAGGCACCTGCACCCACTGCCAGCGCTGCGCCCAGCGGATCAATCGCGGTCATCTCTGTACCAAACGGCAGCAGGAACCACAGGCCAATTACCGCCAGCAACACCCAGACAAAATCCAGCGGCCGACGCGATCCAAACAGCGCCAGCGCCAGCGGGCCGGTAAATTCCAGTCCCACCGCCACGCCCAGTGGCACGGTACGAATCGCCAGATAGAACGTAAAATTCATGGTGCCCAGAGCCAGTCCATACATCAGGAGAGGCAGACGCTGCTCCCGGCTGAAGCGTAAACGCCAGGGCTTGAAAATGACACAGAGTATCAGGGTACCAAAGCCCAGGCGCAGTGCGGTAATCCCGGTGGCACCCACAGAAGGAAACAGGCTTTTTGCCAGTGAAGCGCCGCCCTGCAGCGACAACATCGCAATCAGTAGCACGGCAATCGGCATGACTATCGGGGCGAGATTTTTGGAAGCGGGAGAGGCAGACATCCTGTGTACTTTTCCTGGTCATTAACGTAATGAGTCAGCCAGTGTAAAGGAAATAGCGGGCAAAGAATCACGGAATCGCGTTTTAAATTTGACTTAACTGAGCAAATTTTGGCCAGAATCAGGGCCATTTAGGTAAAGAAATGTCAGGATTTTTTAGGATTTAACTTAAAGAACGAAATGAGCACAAAATGATTATTGCAGAAAGATGACGGATTTTATAAGAAAAATGAATGACATAGGATGTCGCATTAACTTCCTGTTACACCAAACTTTCTGTTAGACAACAAAATCCGGGCAGAGTTTCTCGCTATTTTTTGTTATATTTTCAGCGTTGTCAGGAGAGAAGTATTTTCACATTTGAGGTGGTTATGAAAAAAATTGCATGTCTTTCAGCATTAGCCTGTGTACTGGCAGTATCTGCAGGTTCAGCAATGGCACAGAGCACCGTAACTGGTGGCTATGCTCAGAGCGACTATCAGGGCGTGGCTAACAAAGCTAACGGCTTCAACCTGAAATACCGCTACGAAGACGGTTCTAACCCACTGGGTTGGATCGGTTCATTCACCTACACTGAAAAAGATCGTACCGAAGCTGGCATCTATAATAAAGGCCAGTACTACGGTGTGACCGGTGGTCCAGCTTTCCGTCTGAACGACTGGGCTAGCATCTACGGTGTTGTGGGTATCGGCTATGGTAAATTCCAGCAGAACGATACTGCATCACGCGCTAAAACTGATTCAAGCGACGTAGGCTTCTCTTACGGTGCAGGTCTGCAGTTTAACCCAATTCAGGACGTCGCGCTGGACGTTGGTTACGAGCAGAGCCGTATCCGTAACGTTGACGTTGGCACCTGGATTGCTGGCGTAGGTTACAGCTTCTAAGTTTAGCTTAGCTGACCTGCAAAAAAACGGCCCCTTGTGGGCCGTTTTTTATTGTGCTGATTTTACCATCCCGCCTTACACCGCGAATCGCTCTCTGATGACTCCTGCTATCCACTGCCGATAACCAGCCATCGTCGTTAATGCCGTAAGGCATAAAGATTTCGTGGACAAATAAGAAAAAGGGATGCGGAAAGAGGGAAGTAAGCCTCTCAGCCGCTGGCTGAAAGGCGCTGAATCAGAATTAGCCGCGCCAGATCAGATGCTGGCAGCGACGATCGGCAGGCTTATGGCCCAGGAGCTTCTCAATCAACATCAGACGCAGTGTGAACGGGGAACGCGTCAGCAGGCACAGCCAGGATTTCATCTCCGTGGTTGTTTTCTTTTCAGCCTGGAAGCATTTGCTGCAATCTAAGCAACATTTCAGGGTGCTCATAGAATCACCTCCCAATCATTGTCGACGCGGTAGTCAGCAGCCTGCGGTGAGAAATGTCATCACACCGGCGCAACAGAGGATCAACCAGGATCCCACTTTTTTGCTGCTTACATTATCAACAAATATAGCACTGGCTATATTGTTTAGCCAAGCCTAATGACGAAAAATTTGAGCTTCTTTGCGGCTGGTTTACAATGAGCGCAGCTAAATCCGTATAGCAGTGTCAGTACGGGAAATAATAATGAGGAAGCTGAATGAGTCGTCGTGCTAAAAGCGTGGTTTCTGCGCCAAAAGGACCACTGAAAGATATTGAAGAGCATGTCGAAGGTTTTCGGCAGGTGCGTGAAGCGCATCGTCGGGAATTAATTGATGACTACGTTGAGTTAATCTCTGATTTGATTGGTGAATTTGGCGAAGCGCGTCAGGTCGATATGGCGGCCCGTCTGGGCGTTTCGCAACCTACCGTGGCGAAAATGCTGAAGCGGCTTGGCAGTGCCGGGCTGGTTGAGCAGGTGCCTTATCGCGGTGTTTTCCTTACCGGTGAAGGTGAGAAGCTGGCAGAGGAGAGCCGCGCCCGTCATCATATCGTTGAAAGTTTTCTGCTGGCGTTAGGCATCAGTCCCGAAACGGCCCGACGCGATTCAGAAGGTATTGAGCATCACGTCAGTGATGAAACGCTGGCTGTATTTAAGAAGTTCTCCGAAACCCGTTAACGCTAAGGCGTACCCTCACTATGCCTCAACTGCTTCGATCTTTTTTGCATGACTCTATTTTGCATTTATTAATCGTGATTGGCGTAGTTCTGGCATTTCTGGCGGATTTCCGCTGGGCCGATCTGCCCGGTGCCGTAGACTGGCATACCATTATCACGCTCACCGGGTTGTTAATCCTGACCAAAGGGCTGGAAACCAGCGGCTACTTTGACGTGCTGGGAGGACGGCTGATTGCGCGTTTCCGGCATGAACGCGCGCTTGCACTCTTTATGGTGCTGGCAGCGGCGCTGCTCTCTACGTTTCTGACCAACGATGTGGCGCTGTTCATTCTGGTTCCGCTGACGCTGACGCTGCGTAAGTTCTCCCGTTTACCTATCTCGCGACTGATTATTTTTGAGGCGCTGGCGGTTAATGCCGGATCGCTGCTGACACCGGTTGGCAATCCGCAAAACATTCTGTTGTGGAGTCACGGCAAGCTGAGCGTGGTGGCGTTTATCGTGCAGATGCTGCCGCTGGCCGCCTGGCTGCTGCTGAGTCTGGTGGCGTTAACCTGGTTCAGTTTTTCAAAGCGGTCGATTGATAAGCATGACAACCCGGAACAGCCGCAGTGGCAGAAGCCGCTGTTTATCGTCAGCGTCGTGTTGTACCTGCTGTTTATCGCCGGTCTTGAGCTGGAGATCACCGGCTGGATACTGCTGCTGATCCTCGCTATTTTCCTGGTGATGGCACGCCCGGTGCTGCTGCGCATTGACTGGAGCCTGCTGGCGGTGTTCATCGCCATGTTTATTGACGTCTTCCTGCTGACACGTCTGCCGGTGATGCAGGCGCACTTCGATGCGGTGACGCATTTCGGCCAGGGACCGCTCTATCTGCTGGCAATTGGTCTGTCTCAGGTGATCAGCAACGTCCCGGCGACAATTCTGCTGCTGCAAAAAGTTCCGCCCACGGATGTGCTGGCCTGGGCCGTCAACATTGGCGGGTTCGGTCTGCTGCCGGGATCGCTTGCTAACCTGATTGCACTGCGCATGGCGAAAGACAAAGCTGTCTGGTGGCAATTCCATCTCTTTTCCCTTCCTCTGCTGGCCTGGTCAATGGCCAGCGGCTGGCTGCTGTTGCAGTTACTCCATTAGCCCGGACGCATCCTGCTACGCCCATCAAGTGGCAGGATGTGCGCCATTCCTCAAGTTTCGTAAAGTTGCACTGGATTTTGTCAATTTCCGAGATAAGGTTAACAGGACCTTTATGCCCGGAATCAGGGCCTTAGCCAGTGATGGGAACTATGAGCGAGAATAATCAACGCGATCAACACCAGCAGGACGCAGAAAACGCGACGGATAAAAGCCGTCAGCCAGAGGAAAATCAGGACAACGACCAGCAGCCTGAGCGCAAACGCCCCGGTAAAAAGCCGCTGATTATTCTGGCGGTGGTGGTGGTGATTATGCTGATTGTCGGCTTCTGGTTCTGGTTCTCTACCCGCAACATTGAAACCACCGATGATGCCTTTACCGAAGGCGATGCCGTTACCATTGCGCCTAAAGCGTCCGGCTATGTCGTGAAGCTGCTGGTAAAAGATAACCAGCGGGTGAAGAAGGGCGATCTGCTGGTGGAAATCGATCCCAGCGACAATCGTGCTCAGCGCGAACAGGCTAATGCGCAGCTCGGTTTAGCGGTCGCACAGCTGCATCAGGCGCAGGCACAGCTGGCGCTGTCAAAAGTACAGTATCCGGCACAGCGCGATCAGGCGCTGGCGGACCAGGCTAAGGCTGAAGCGAACCTGCTGAATGCGCAGGCGGATTATCGTCGCCAGCGTGGCGTTGATCCGCGTGCAACCAGTCAGCGTAATATCGACAGCGCGTCCGCGCAGTTACGTTCGGCGCAGGCGCAGTTACAAAGTGCGAAAGCACAGGTTGAAGTGGCGTCACAGGTTGCCCTGCAGATTCGTCAGCAGGAGACCAATGTTGAAGCGCGTCAGCAACAGGTTGAGCAGGCGAAAGCACAGTTAAGCACGGCCGATCTGAATCTCTCCTATACCCAGGTTCGTGCGCCTTATGACGGGTTTATCACCAAGCGTAACGTTCAGCTGGGCACCCTGGTGCAGGCCGGTTCCTCATTGTTCTCGCTGGTCTCACCTGAGATCTGGGTCACGGCGAATTTCAAAGAGTCTCAGCTGCAACGTATGAATCCGGGCGACAAAGTGGAAATCAGCGTCGATGCCTGGCCGGATATGAAGCTGGAAGGGCATGTCGACAGTATTCAGATGGGCTCTGGTTCGCGCTTCTCAACCTTCCCGTCAGAGAACGCCACCGGCAACTATGTGAAAATCGTTCAGCGCGTGCCGGTGAAAATCGTGGTCGATAAGGGACTTGATCCAAACCATCCGCTGCCGCTGGGTCTCTCGGTTGAACCGAAGGTAACGGTGGAATGAGTACGGCGCAGAGCTGGAAACCCGCCAGTAATCCGTGGTTAGTGGCGATCACGGTCACGCTGGCAGTGTTTATGGAGATCCTCGACACCACCATTGTTAACGTGGCGCTGCCGCATATCGCCGGTTCGCTCTCCTCCAGTTACGATGAGTCAACCTGGGTGCTGACCTCCTATCTGGTGGCGAACGGCATTGTGCTGCCTATCTCTGCGTTCTTCAGCCGGCTGTTTGGCCGTAAACAGTTTTTCCTGATCTGCATCGTGATGTTTACCATCTGCTCTTTCCTGTGCGGCATCGCTACCGAACTGTGGCAAATCATTCTGTTCCGCGTGCTGCAGGGCTTTTTTGGTGGGGGATTGCAGCCGGTTCAGCAGTCTGTGCTGCTGGACTACTTCAAGGCAGAAGATCGCGGCAAGGCATTTGGACTCTCTTCTATTGCCATTATTGTCGCGCCGGTGATTGGCCCGACATTAGGTGGCTGGATTACCGACAACTACAGCTGGCGCTGGGTCTTCTTTATCAACATTCCGGTCGGCGTGCTTACCGTGCTGGCGATCTATCAGCTGCTGGAAGATCCACCATGGGAGCGTAAGTGGGCCAAAGGTAAGCTAAAGATCGACTATATCGGCATCAGCCTGATTACCTTAGGACTGGGTTGTCTGCAGGTGATGCTGGATCGCGGAGAGGATGAGGACTGGTTTGCCTCGCACTTTATCGTGCTGTTCGCCATTCTGGCGCTGATTGGCATCGTCGGGGCCATCTACTGGCTGATGTATGCCCGTAAGCCAGTGGTCGATATTCTGGTGATGAAAGACCGCAACTTCTGGGTCGCCGGGCTGTTGATGGCGGGGATGGCGATGATTCTCTATGGCAGTTCCGTAGTGTTACCACAGCTGGCGCAGCAGGATCTGGGGTACACCGCCACCTGGTCAGGTCTGGTGTTGTCGCCTGGCGCGGTACTAATCGTGCTGACGATTCCGCTGGTGCTGAAACTGATGCCGATCGTTCAGACGCGCTACATCATCGCCTTTGGCTTCAGCTGTCTGGCCGTGGCGTTTCTCTACTCCTCGACTTTAACACCCAATGTCGATTTTAAAACGCTGGTGTTGATGCGCAGCGCGCAGTCGATCGGGCTGGGTTTCCTGTTTGTCCCGCTGACGACTATCGCCTTTGTCACCATTCCGCAGCGGCTTAATGCTGACGCCTCGGCGCTCTTTACCATGTTCCGTAACGTGGCCGGATCGATTGGGATTTCACTCTCGACCGCGGCCATTACCGAGCGCGAACAGGTACGGTCAGCGCACATGGTGCATAACATGACGCCGCTGAATGAGCCGTTCAACATTACGCTTCAGCACTGGGCACAGGCGATACGTGACTTTACCTCGGCGGTGGGCGATCCCGTCACGCTGGCAACCGGTCAGCTCTATCAGGAGATGATTGCGCAGTCGCGTATCCTCGCTTACATCGATGTCTTCTCAGGCCTGAGTATTGTCGCCCTGATTTTGATTCCATTTTGTTGGCTGCTGTCGCCGATTAAGAGCGAAGGCAGTGCAGGAGCACACTAACATGAAGGTTTATTTCTCTCATCGCCTGAAACCCCTGAGTTTACTGCTGGCCTTCGGACTGGCGGGCTGTGCCGTCGGACCTGACTATCAGGCGCCGAAACCTGCCGTGCCGGGTGGTTACAACACCCTGGATTCGCAGGAGGCGTCAAAGCCACAAAATGCCGCGATTAATTCACGCTGGTGGCGCAGCTTCAATGATCCGCAGCTCGACAGTCTGATTGAGCGGGCAATTGCGGGCAACCTGAGCCTGCAGCAGACGGTGCTGCGCATTGCCGGTGCACGTGAACAGCTGACGCAGGCGCAGGGCAGTCTGTTCCCCACCCTGGGAGGTTCAGCCAAAGTGACGCGTCAGCAGCTCGGGCTGGAAGGCTTGCTGAAATCCAATGGCGCAACCGATCAGCTCGACAGCAACGTGGCCAGCCAGCTCAATGGATTGACCCAGCCGGTTAACCTCTATCAGGGCAGCTTCGATGCCAGCTGGGAGCTGGACCTGTGGGGCAAAGTGCGCCGTCAGGTTGAGGCCGCCAATGCCCAGCAGCAGGCCGCGATAGAGCAGCGCAACGATGCGCTGGTCTCACTGGAAGCCGAAGTGGCGCGAGCCTGGCTGCAGCTGCGTGGCGCGCAGAGCACCATTCAGACGCTGCAGCAGCAGATTGAGGTGGCGCAGCAGACTACAGAGCTGACGCAGAGCCAGCAGCGGAATGGTCTGGCTCCGCTGACCGATGTGGAAAATGCCCGAGCCCAGCTCAGTACGCTGCAGGCCCAACTGCCGCAGTATCAGTCTCAGGCGCGACAGGCGATGAATGGGCTGGCGGTGCTGCTTGGTAAAACGCCGGGTGCGCTGGATGCTGAACTCAGTACGCCAAAAGCGTTACCGACGCTACCGCAGTTTGTCCCGGTGGGTATTCCCTCCACGCTGGCACGTCGTCGTCCTGATATTCGTCAGGCTGAAGCGACGCTTCATGCTCAAACCGCAGAGATTGGCGTGTCAGTGGCGCAGCTTTTCCCAAGCCTGTCACTGACGGGTCAGCTGGGCGTGCGCAATACCGACGTCAGCTATCTGGATAACTGGAGCAGCCATTTCTACAGTTATGGTCCGTCGCTGTCGATTCCGATCTTCCAGGGTGGACAGCTGGTGTCGAGCGTCAAACTCGCCCGGGCACAGCAGGCCAGCGCCGCGCTGGATTATCGTCAGACGGTGCTGACGGCGTTGCAGGATGTGGAGAATGCGCTGGTCAGCTATCGCGCCGATCAGCAGCGTGTTACCGCGCTGGATGAAACGACCGGTGCCCTTCAGCGCGCCTTTGATCTCGCCAGCGACAGTTACCGGCAGGGGCTTTCAACCTTCCTCGAGGTGCTGGATGCACAGCGTCAGCTGGCACAGGCGCAGGAGCAGGCGACACAGGCGCGGATGCAGAGTGCGCTCGATTTAGTCGCCCTCTATAAAGCGCTGGGCGGCGGCTGGGAAACCTATCAGAACGTTGAGATGCCGCAATATCCGGTATTTGGCCCCGCAACCCAGGCAAATTAGCCCTCTGGCGGTCGCTGCCTCTGTGCAGTAACCGCCCTTAATCGTTCTTCCTGTCAGCATTGCATCAGATGCTGACAGCCTCTCACGGCTATTGATAATTATCTAACCTGTTGAATAACCAGGTATCTCACCGCCTCTGTTCCCGACACTGGCAGCAGAAAATAAACGCGTGATAAGCACAGGGTTATTATCAGCAGCCGCGAAGCGACGTTATTTTTATGTTGCTGGTCTATTCTGAGTCAGCTTTTTGAACTCCATCACCTTTCTGAGTTTATTCTCCGGACGGATTTTTTAAGTTGCCTCATGACCAGGCTCGTAAGCCGGGTGCAACTATTCCTCCGCCTGCTTCAGCCAGAACTGTTATTGCGTAGCTGAGGGAACTGCGAATAATCTGACTCTGCTGCAAATCGCAGCGGCAAAAAAAAGTTAACAGATGGCAACGGGCAATATTAAAAATTCATCAGGGCGGTAATTATTTTGGGCTCTTTAACGGCCCGGAGGGGGATTTTTAAACATAATCTGTAAGCTGGTGTGACTGAGATCGCGTTCAGAGCACGTTTTTAATCAGCTATTGCCAGGTGCGCAACCGTAAATAATGATGCTATGAAAACCCACTTTAGTGGATAAGATAAACTGCCAGCTTTCGCTATAAAGCCTCTGAAATCGTTTTCAACAATGCAACCTGAGCACGATTTGTTGTTAATTCAGCGTTAATAAAACGTCAGGCACTGCCGATTTTAATAGTGCTGTTTTGTCTGAATTAATACTTAAGAATTATCTGGGGCGTAAAAATAATTTATTTTTTTATTTGAATTAGGTAATCTTGGCGCTACAGTTTTATTAACCCCCCTTAAACAAGGACATTGTGATGAGTGACGCATTTAAAGTACTGAACAATATTCGCACATTACGTGCCCAGGCTCGTGAACTGCCACTGACCGATCTTGAAGAGATCCTGGAAAAATTAACCGTTGTTGTTACTGAGCGCCGCGAAGAAGCAGAAGCGGAAGAGACGCAGAATCGCGAAAAAGAAGAAAAGCTGTCTAAATATCGCGAAATGCTGCTGGCTGACGGCATCGATCCTAATGAATTATTAGGTGCGCTGGAAAGCGGAAAAAAACGTACCAAGCGTGCGCCGCGTCCGGCTAAATATTCTTACACCGACGAAAACGGTGAGCAGAAATCATGGACAGGTCAGGGCCGCACCCCGGCAGCGATTAAAAAAGCGCTGGATTCCGGTAAAAGCCTGGACAGTTTCCTGATCGATTGATCAACACAATCCTTGTAAGTGGGAGCCGGGGGGCCATTATGGTCCTCCGGCTTTTTTATTTCTGTCGGGATATCAATCACCCCGCCAGGAATCCACGCCTGACGCTGGCGTGCGCTGCGTCACATCTGGCATAATAGCCGCCGTTTTTTCATCCATTCTCTTCACAAAGGTCAATGCCGTGTTAGTTAGCAGCAATATCACCATGCAGTTTGGCAGCAAGCCACTGTTCGAAAATATCTCCGTTAAATTTGGCGGCGGTAATCGTTACGGTTTAATCGGTGCGAACGGCAGCGGAAAATCCACCTTCATGAAGATTTTGGGTGGCGATCTGGTGCCTTCAGGCGGCAACGTCTCTTACGATCCCAACGAGCGCATTGGTAAGTTGCGTCAGGATCAGTTCGCCTTTGAACAATTCAGCGTGCTGGACACCGTTATCATGGGTCACCATGAATTATGGGAAGTAAAGCAGGAGCGCGACCGCATTTATTCTTTGCCAGAAATGAGCGAAGAAGAGGGGTATAAAGTCGGCGATCTTGAAGCGCTTTACGGTGAGATGGATGGCTATAGCGCCGAGTCGCGTGCCGGTGAATTATTACTCGGTGTCGGCATTCCGGTTGAGCAGCATTATGGCCCGATGAGTGAAATCGCCCCTGGCTTTAAATTACGTGTACTACTGGCGCAGGCGCTGTTTTCTAATCCGGATATTTTGTTACTCGACGAACCGACGAACAACCTGGACATTGATACGATTCGCTGGCTGGAACAGGTTCTGAACGAGCGTGACAGCACCATGATTATCATTTCGCATGACCGTCACTTCCTGAATATGGTTTGCACCCACATGGCCGATTTGGATTATGGCGAGCTGCGGGTTTATTCCGGTAATTATGACGAATATATGACCGCGGCAACGCAGGCACGTGAACGTCTGTTATCTGATAATGCCAAGAAGAAAGCGCAGATTGCTGACTTACAATCATTCGTCAGTCGTTTTAGCGCCAACGCCTCTAAATCACGTCAGGCGACTTCACGTGCTAAGCAGATGGATAAAATTAAACTGGATGAAGTGAAAGCTTCCAGTCGCCAGAACCCGTTTATCCGCTTTGAGCAGGACAAGAAACTGTTCCGTAATGCGCTGGAAGTGGAAGGTTTAACGAAAGGTTTTGATAACGGTCCGCTGTTTAAGAATTTAAATCTGCTGCTGGAAGTGGGTGAGAAGCTGGCGGTAATTGGTGCCAATGGTATTGGTAAATCGACGCTGTTGAAATCGCTGGTGGGTCAGCTTACGCCTGATAATGGCACGGTTAAATGGTCAGAGAATGCGCGTATTGGTTATTACGCTCAGGATCACGCCGATGATTTTGCCAATGACCTGACGGTATTTGACTGGATGAGTCAGTGGAAACAGCCGGGCGATGATGAGCAGACCATTCGCGGTATTCTCGGTCGTCTGCTGTTTTCGCAGGATGATATTAAGAAGCCAGCCAAAGTCCTTTCCGGTGGTGAGAAGGGACGTATGCTGTTCGGTAAGCTGATGATGGAAAAACCGAACATCCTGATTATGGATGAGCCGACCAACCACCTTGATATGGAGTCGATTGAATCGCTCAATATGGCGCTGGAGATGTATGAAGGCACACTGGTGTTTGTTTCGCATGACCGCGAATTTGTCAGCTCGCTGGCAACCCGTGTGATTGAGTTGAAAGCAGACAAGGTGGTGGACTTCACCGGTAATTACGAAGATTACCTGCGTAGTCAGGGTATCGTCTGATAAAAACGGGGTGGCGCAGGCCACCCCGTTTTTTTTGGTGCTGATGATTGGTTTTGTTATTTTTGATGCCGGTGGTTTGGCTGGTTCTGTCGTTCAGCATAGGCTCAGGGATTATCTGGCAGCAACGCATGTGCTCAAGGCGCAGGGAACATGGTCAGAGGAGGAAAGCGTCCCGCGCCCTGGATGGCGCGGGACGAGCGCCTGGGAGGGTTTAAGCGACTTTCCGATCTGACCATGTTCCCTAAGCAGGTAACACTGCAAAGCTGTGAGGGCTCAAGGAGCATACGTCTTGAGTTTTGAGCTGTCTGTAAAAGGATGTCCGCAGAGGGTTAAGCCCCTCCACCACACACTTCACAGTGCGCATCCTGCGCCACCTTCATGCTGCGGAACTCCGCGCTCATCGCATCGTACATCAGCAACCGGCTGGTGGCGGGCGTGCCAAATGCCGTCAGCACTTTAATCGCTTCCATCGCCTGCATCGCACCCATCACGCCAACCAGCGGAGCCATGACACCCGCTTCCACGCAACTCAGGGTCTGTTCGCCAAACAGGCGGCTGATGCAGCGATAACAGGGCGTGCCGGGCTGCCAGTTAAATACGCTGATCTGACCTTCCATCCGAATCGCAGCGCCGGAGACCAGTGGTATCCGCTGCTGTCGACAGAGCCTGTTAAGCTGCTCACGCACCGCGACATTATCGGTGCAGTCCAGCACCACCTGCTGTTGGGCGATCAGCGCCAGCAGCGCCGCATCGTCAAGCTGTCCGTTGACCGGATGCAACTGGCAGTGCGGATTGATGGCGGCCAGGCTGTGTGCGGCTGAGTCCACTTTGGCGCGGCCAATATCCGCGTCATGGTGCAGGATCTGCCGCTGCAGGTTAGAGTGCGACACGGTATCGAAGTCGAGCAGCGTCAGGCTGCCGACGCCGGCAGAAGCCAGGTAGGGCGCAGCCGCGCAGCCCAGCCCGCCCAGCCCGACGACCAGCGCGCGACTGGCTTTCAGCCGCTCCTGACCGTCAAAATCAAAGCCGCGCAGGACGATCTGCCGGTTGTAGCGCAGCATCTCCTCATCACTTAATTCAGGCAGCATTTACGCCTCCAGCAGGGCGTTGAACGGTTCCACCTCGACCCATTCGCCCGGTTCCACGTTGCCGCGTTCCCGTTCCAGCACAATAAAGCAGTTCGCCTGGGCAAAAGAGCTGAAGACGTGTGAGCCCTGCATCCCGGTGGTCTCTACCTCCAGTTCACCCTGGGCGTTCTGTCGCAGGATGCCGCGCTGGAAATCGAGCCGGCCTGGTGACTTTTTCAGCCGCGAGGCGCAGCGCACTTTCTGACGTGGCGGCAATGCTGATTTTTGCTGGCCGGTGAGGGTGGCAAGCAGCGGCTGCACCAGTTGATAGAAAGTGACGGCGGCGGAGACCGGATTGCCCGGCAGGCCGCAGAACCAGCTGCTGTTAAGGCGGCCAAAGGCAAATGGCTTGCCCGGCTTGATCGCCAGCTTCCAGAAGCTGATGGCACCAAGCTCTTCCAGCATCGTTTTGGTGAAGTCCGCTTCGCCCACCGAGACGCCGCCGGTAGTAATCACGACATCCGCCTGCCGATCGGCCTCGGTGAAAGCAGCACGCAGTGCGGACGGATCATCTTTGATGATGCCAAGGTCGATGACTTCGCAACCCAGCTTATGCAGCATCAGCGAGACCGCAAAGCGGTTGGTGTCATAAATCTGGCCGTCTGCCAGCGGCTCACCAACTGGCTGGAGTTCATCACCGGTTGAGAAGATAGCGACCCGCAGTTTTCGCAGTACGCTGACCTGAGCGATACCCAGCGAGGCGAGCAGCGGCAGCTCGGCGGCACCCAGACGCGTACCCGCTTCCAGCACCACATGGCCCGGCTGAATATCATCACCGGTCAGGCGGATATTCTGTCCCTGACGCACCGGCGCGGTAATCACAATCTCCTCGCACTGCGTTTCGGTCTGCTCCTGCATCACTACCGCTTCACAGCCAGTGGGCACCGGCGCACCGGTCATGATGCGAATCACGCTGCCCTGCGGCCATTCACCGCTGAACGGCGCGCCGGCAAAGGCTTTACCCGCCACCGGCAGCGGCTGTCCGTTGCTGACATCGGCCAGCCTGACGGCGTAGCCATCCATCGCGGAGTTATCAAAGGGCGGCACGGCAATCGGTGAGGTGACTGCGGTTGCGGTGATGCGCCCGACCGCCTCGGCCAGCGGCACACTCAGCGAGTCGGTGACGGGCGTCAGCTGTGACAGCATTTTTTGTTGTGCCTCCTCAAGGGAGATCAAACCTGCAGTAAAACTTTCCATGAACAGTCCAGCCTGGTTATGTCAGATGCTGCCTATTATGGTGGGATTTGGTCGCTGAGTCACATCGGCGTCGGCCTGACCTGCCGGTCATTGCGACCAAAGTGAAATATGACGGTAAGAAAAGGTTATAACCACAGGAACAGTTTCCGCTTTACAACACTTAGCAGGCTTTCTATAGTCAAAAATCACCAAAAATGGGTGAAAACCATTTTAAATCAGTGTTTTTCGTCCTGATGCAATCACAGGGTAGAGCGTTATGGTCAATGCAGTGATCGCCATTCACGGCGGCGCAGGTGCGATTTCGCGCGCAGCAATGAGCGCTGAAAAGGAACAACGCTACCGTCAGGCGCTCCACGATATTGTCACACAGGGTCAGCAGATACTGGCGCAGGGCGGCAGTGCACTCGATGCAGTGACCGAGGCGGTGCGACTGCTGGAAGAGTGTCCGCTGTTTAACGCGGGCAAAGGCGCGGTCTTCACCCATCAGGGCACCCATGAACTCGATGCCTGCATCATGGATGGCCGTTCGCTGGAAGTGGGCGCGGTCGCAGGCGTAACGCGATTACGTAATCCGGTCCTGGCGGCACGTGCCGTGCTGGAAAAAAGCGAGCATGTGCTGTTTATCGGGGAAGGCGCAGAGCAGTTTGCCGTGGCGCAGGGGCTGGAAACGGTCGAGCCTGATTTCTTCTCTACGCCGGAACGCTGGGAACAGTTACAGCGCGCGCTCAACAGCGATACCGCGGTGCTGGACCATGATGGTGCTGCACTCAGTGACGACCCGCTCGACCCGGACCGTAAGTTCGGCACGGTCGGGGCGGTCGCGCTGGATCTGGCGGGCAACCTCGCTGCGGCCACGTCAACCGGCGGGATGACCAATAAGCAGGCCGGACGCGTCGGCGACTCGCCGCTGCCGGGCGCGGGCTGCTATGCCAGCAACGACAGCGTGGCGGTCTCCTGTACCGGCACCGGTGAAGTCTTTATGCGGACGCTGGCGGCCTACGATGTGGCCGCGCAGATGCGCTACGCCGGACGCTCGTTGCAGCAGGCGAGTGTTAACGTCATTCATGACAGCGTGCTGGAACTGGGCGGCAGTGGCGGCTTAATCGCCGTCGATCGCGCAGGCAACGTGGCGCTGCCGTTCAACAGCGAAGGTATGTACCGGGGCGTTGCGCGGGTCGGCGAGGCGGCTGACGTCGCTATCTATCGCGAAAGTTAAGGATGCAGAAATGAGCGACAGGCAAACGCTACCGCCGCTGGCCCCTGATCAGGTGCTGGCGGTGCGCGATCTCAGTGTGCGTTTTCAGCACGAAGCCACCGTCACAGACGCGGTGCGTCATTTGTCACTCGATCTGTTTCGCGGCGAAACGCTGGCGCTGGTAGGCGAGTCAGGTTCAGGAAAATCGGTCACCTCGCTGGCGCTGATGCGACTGATTGAGCAGGCTGGCGGCAGGGTGAGCGGCGAGGTGCAATTACGTCGTCGCAACGGCGAGGTGCTGGATCTGATGCGCGCCTCAAAAAGTCAGATGCGTCGGGTGCGCGGCGCGGATATGGCAATGATCTTTCAGGAGCCAATGACCTCGCTGAATCCGGTCTTCTCCGTGGGCGAGCAGATTGCTGAATCCATCCGTCTTCATCAGGGGCTGAGCCACGCAGCGGCACTGGCAGAGGCGCGCCGGATGCTTGATCTGGTACGCATTCCCGATGCGCACAATGTCCTGTCTCGTTTTCCGCATCAGCTCTCAGGCGGAATGCGTCAGCGCGTGATGATTGCGATGGCGCTCTGCTGCAAACCGGCGCTGCTGATTGCCGATGAGCCGACCACCGCACTTGACGTCACTATTCAGGCGCAGATTCTGCAACTCATCCGCGTGCTGCAAAAAGAGATGCAGATGGGGGTGATTTTTATCACGCACGATATGGGCGTGGTCGCTGAAATGGCCGATCGCGTTCAGGTCATGTATCGCGGCGATGTGGTGGAGAATGCGCCCGTCGCCGAACTGTTCAGCGCACCGCAGCAGCCCTACACCCAGGCGCTGCTGGCCGCGGTGCCCAGACTCGGCTCGATGCAGGGCCAGCCGCTGCCGGCCAAATTTTCGCTTCTGAATAGCGATGCGGTTGATGACGTGCCGCAGGATACGGTACGCCGCCTGCAGCCACCCATTCTGCAGGTGCGCGATCTGGTCACCCGCTTCGATATTCGCGGCGGCCTGCTGAATCGCGTCAAAAGCCGGGTCCATGCTGTCGAAAAAGTGAGTTTTGATCTCTATGCCGGAGAGACTTTGGCGCTGGTGGGGGAGTCGGGCTGTGGTAAATCGACCACCGGACGCTCGCTACTGAAGCTGGTTGCCAGCCAGGGCGGCACGCTGACCTTTGACGGACAGCGCATCGACCATCTCTCAGGTGCTGCGCTCGCCCATCTGCGACGCGACATTCAGTTTATCTTCCAGGATCCCTACGCCTCGCTGGATCCCCGGCTGACGGTCGGCTTCTCGATTATGGAGCCGCTGCTGGTTCACAAGGCGATGCCGCGGCGCGAGGCGGAGCAGCGCGTTGCCTGGCTGCTGGATAAAGTCGGTCTGCTGCCGGAGCATGCTCAGCGCTATCCACATGAATTTTCCGGCGGGCAGCGCCAGCGCATCTGTATTGCCCGCGCGCTGGCGCTGAATCCGAAGGTGGTCATCGCCGATGAGTCTGTCTCCGCGCTGGATGTGTCGATTCAGGCGCAGATTATTAATCTTATGCTCGACCTGCAGCGCGAGTTTGGCATCGCCTTTCTGTTTATTTCTCACGATATGGCGGTGGTGGAGCGTATCAGCCACCGCGTGGCGGTAATGTATCTCGGTCAGATTGTTGAGATAGGGCCGCGTCAGGCAGTGTTTGAACAGCCGCAACACCCCTATACCCGAAAACTCATGGCCGCGGTGCCGGTAGCCGATCCGGCACACCGGCCTCGTGAACGCGCCTTACTGGTCGATGAGATCCCCAGCCCGATTCATGCGTTAGGGGATGAACCTGAAGTGGCACCGCTGATAGAGGTGGCTCCGGGCCATTTCGTCGCCCGCCACGTTATCAGCGCGACCTGAACAGTGACGATGTCGCCCCGGCGACCAACCCAACAGGGATTACAGGAGAACAAAATGCAGAGTACGATGCGTAAAGGGTTACTGGCGGCTGGCGTGTTAAGCAGCGCAATGGCATTGCCCGCCTGGGCAGCACAGGATGCGGTGATTGCCGTCGCGTCCAACTTCACCACGCTCGATCCCTATGACGCCAACGACACGCTGTCGCAGGCGGTCGCGAAATCGTTCTATCAGGGGCTGTTTGGCTTTGATAAAGAGATGAAGCTCACCAATGTGCTGGCGGAGAGCTATCAGGCCAGCGCCGACGGCCTGACCTACACCATCAAGCTGCGTTCCGGGGTTAAATTCCAGGATGGCACGGACTTCAATGCGGACGCGGTAAAGGTCAACCTCGATCGTGCCAGCAACCCGGATAACCATCTCAAGCGCTACAACCTGTTTAAACATATCGCCAGCACCGAAGTGGTGGATCCAACTACGGTGAAAGTCACGCTGAAAGAGCCGTTCTCCGCCTTTATCAACATCCTGGCCCATCCGGCGGCGGCGATGATTTCGCCTGCCGCGCTGAAAAAATATGGCAAAGAGATCGGTTTCCATCCGGTGGGAACCGGTCCGTTTGTGTTTGAAACCTGGAATCAGACCGACTTTGTGAAGGTGAAGAAGTGGGACGGCTACTGGAAACCGGGCTATCCGAAGCTGGATAGCATTACCTGGCGACCGGTAGTGGATAACAATACCCGCGCGGCCATGCTGCAGACCGGCGAAGCGAACCTTGCGTTCCCGGTGCCTTATGAGCAGGCAAAACTGCTGGAGAAGAACAGCAAGCTCAATGTGGTAACCACGCCTTCGATTATGCAGCGTTACATCAGCCTTAACGTGACGCAGAAGCCGTTCGACAATCCGAAGGTGCGTGAAGCGCTGGAATATGCCATCAACCGTCAGGCGCTGGCGAAGGTGGCCTTCGCCGGTTACGCCACGCCTGCGACCGGCATCGTGCCGCCCGCTATCGACTTTGCGCAGACCTATCCGGCTATCAGCTACGATCCCGCTAAAGCCAAAGCGCTGCTGAAAGAGGCGGGCTACCCGAACGGATTTGAAACCACGCTCTGGTCGTCGCACAACCACAGCACCGCGCAGAAGGTGCTGCAGTTCACGCAGCAGCAGCTGGCGCAGATTGGCGTGAAGGTAAAAGTTACGGCGATGGATGCGGGTCAGCGTGCTGCTGAAGTCGAAGGTAAAGGCCAGAAAGAGAGCGGCGTGCGTATGTTCTATACTGGCTGGTCTGCCTCAACCGGTGAGGCCGACTGGGCGCTGACGCCACTGTTTGCCACCGCTGCCTGGCCACCGGCAATCTTCAACACCGCGTTTTACAGCAATCCGAAGGTCGATAAAGATCTGGCCGATGCGCTGAAAACCACTGACCGTGCTGAAAAAGCGCGTCTCTACAAAGAGGCGCAGGACACCATCTGGCAGGACCATCCCTGGATCCCGCTGGTGGTTGAGCAACTGGTTTCTGCCAACAGCAAAAACCTGACTGGTTTTTATGTGATGCCCGATACCTCATTCAATTTTGATGAGGCCACGCTGAAGTAACGGAGCCGGCCAGCCCGCGTGGCTGGCCGCAACTGCAGGATGTTGCATGTTTAACTACTTTCTCAAACGACTGTTTGGGCTGATCCCCACGCTCCTGATCGTGGCGGTGCTGGTATTCCTGTTTGTTCACCTGCTGCCGGGCGACCCGGCACGCCTGATCGCCGGGCCGGAAGCGGATGCCTCGGTGGTGGCGCTGGTGCGTCAGGAACTGGGTCTCGATCTGCCGCTGCCACAGCAGTTCTGGCACTTTATGCTGAATGCGTTGCAGGGTGATTTTGGTCAGTCGATGGTTTCCAAACGCCCGGTTGCGGATGAGATCGCCTCGCGCTTTATGCCGACTCTGTGGCTGACACTGGCCAGCATGATCTGGGCGGTGATTTTTGGCATGACCATCGGTATCGTTTCGGCTGTCTGGCGTAACCGCTGGCCCGACAGGCTCGGCATGACGCTGGCGGTGTCGGGCATTTCGTTTCCCGCCTTTGCGCTGGGGATGCTGCTGATGCAGGTCTTCTCGGTTGAGCTGGGCTGGCTGCCCACCGTCGGGGCTGAGAGCTGGAAGCATTACATTCTGCCCTCCATCACCTTAGGTGCAGCGGTCGCGGCAGTCATGGCGCGCTTTACCCGCGCCTCGTTCGTGGAGGTGATGCAGGAAGATTACATGCGTACCGCCCGGGCCAAAGGGGTACGCGAGTCGCTGGTGGTGGTGAAACATGGCCTGCGCAACGCGATGATCCCGGTGGTCACGATGATGGGGCTGCAGTTTGGTTTTCTGCTGGGTGGCTCAATTGTGGTCGAGGTGGTGTTTAACTGGCCGGGCCTGGGGCGTCTGCTGGTCGACTCCGTGGCGATGCGCGACTATCCGGTTATTCAGGCCGAAGTACTGCTGTTTTCACTGGAGTTTATTCTGATCAATCTGTTTGTCGACATGCTCTATGCGGTGATTAACCCCGCTATTCGTTTCAAGGAGTCGCGATGAAAAACTGGCGACGTGAAGCGGCCCTGAAAACGATGCCGCTGATAGCGGAGAACCGGGTGCGTACGCCGTGGCGTGAGTTCTGGCGACGCTTCCGGCGTCAGCCGGTGGCGCTGCTGGCCGGGGTGTTTGTGCTGATACTGATTGTACTGGCAGTGATCGCCCCATGGATTGCGCCGTTCGACGCCGAGAACTACTTCGATTATGACCGGCTCAACGACGGGCCGTCGCTGATGCATTTCTTTGGCGTCGATTCGCTGGGGCGCGATATCTTCAGCCGCGTGCTGGTCGGCACGCGTATCTCTCTCATTGCCGGCTTTTTCTCGGTGGTCATTGGCGCAGTGATTGGCACGCTGTTTGGTCTGCTGGCCGGGTATTACGAAGGCTGGTGGGACCGTATCACCATGCGCATCTGTGATGTGCTGTTTGCCTTTCCCGGCATTCTGCTGGCGATTGCGGTGGTGGCCATTATGGGCAGCGGCATGAGCAACGTGATTGTGGCAGTCGCTATCTTCAGTATCCCGGCCTTTGCCCGACTGGTACGCGGTAACACGCTGGTGCTGAAGCATCAGACCTATATTGAGTCGGCACGCAGCATCGGCGCGTCTGACTGGACAATCCTGATGCGGCATATTCTGCCCGGCACGGTATCGCCGATTGTGGTCTATTTCACTATGCGGGTAGGGACTTCCATTATCACTGCCGCCAGTCTGTCGTTTCTCGGGCTGGGCGCCCAGCCGCCAACGCCGGAGTGGGGCGCCATGCTGAATGAGGCGCGGGCCGACATGGTGATTGCCCCGCACGTGGCGATTTTTCCCAGCCTGGCGATTTTCTTCACGGTTCTGGCATTTAATTTGCTCGGCGACGGGCTACGTGACGCACTTGATCCTAAACTAAAGAGATGAAACCTTTCGATTATGATCAGGACTTCAGCACGATCGACTTCCGCCAGCATCCCGAGCTTTATCAGGTCGGGCGAGGTGAGCAGGGTGTGCTGATGGTCGAGCCTTATAAAGGCGAAATTCTGCCGCACTGGCGTTTTCGCACCGTCCCCATTGCTGAAGAGTCGGCTGAAAAAATCATGGCGCTGTTTGAGGATTACCGGCGTCAGGACGATTTTGTCGGCATGGATATGGCGCGCAAATTTATCCAGATGGGATACACCCGAGCGCGTCGTTACAGCAACCACAAAGGCGGGCGCAAATATGACGCGGATGGCAAGGAGCTGCCGCGTGGCGTCAACGAGGAAAAGGCTGCTGCAGCGGCCATTTTCAAGGGTTACTGGGACAAACTACGTGAAGACGAGGACTACCTGCGACGCAAGAAGGCGCATCAGCAGCAGTATGGTTAAGCGCTAAATCTCCTCCCCCGGCCACCTCCACCGTGGCTGACATCATTGCCTGAACCCGCCCGGCTCATTCTCCGGGCGTTATCCTGCTCCCCTTTTCCTGCCCTGAAAGGCCAGATGCAAAACAGAAATCTTTGGTTTCGGTCAAACTGCGACGTAAAGTAGTGAAAAAACGCGTAAAAGCCGGTTCAGGACGCAGACAAAAAAAGTGGGTGGATCGCCCTCTGCCTTTTCCAGTAACTTCCCGTGCTGTAAAAAGAAATCGGCTCCAGGAACGCTGGATGGTGAATAAGCGAAACGCTGACGATGCCAGCGCTTCAGGGTTGTCTGAAAAACGCGGGTTGATATTCACTTGTTTTCATTAATAATAAACCAGCAAACCCCACTGAGGGGGCTATGCCCCTCAGGTAATGAAATGGATAATGTGAGAGCTAAATAATGAAAGAGATCATCAACGGATTTCTGAATTTCCAGCAGAATGTGTTTCCTGAAAGGAAGGATCTTTTCAAAAGCCTGGCGTCAAATCAAAATCCGAAAGCGCTGTTTATCTCCTGTTCAGACAGCCGTCTGGTGCCTGAACTGGTGACGCAGCAGGAGCCAGGAGAGCTGTTCGTTATCCGCAATGCGGGCAACATCGTTCCCTCATTTGGCCCGGAGCCGGGCGGTGTCTCCGCTACGATCGAATATGCTGTGGTCGCGCTGGGCGTCTCAGACATCATCATCTGCGGTCACTCCAACTGCGGTGCCATGAACGCCATCGCTTCCTGTGCCTGCATGGATACCATGCCTGCAGTTGAGCACTGGCTGCGCTATGCCGATGCAGCAAAGGCGGTCGTCGAGCAGCGTGAGTATGACTCACCAGAGAAGAAACTGAACGAGATGGTCAAAGAGAACGTTATCGCTCAGCTGAACAACATGAAGACTCATCCGTCGGTCTCCGTTGCCCTGCGTAACGGTAAGCTGCGTCTGCATGGCTGGGTTTACGATATCGAAAGCGGCACCATCATGGCGCTGACCCAGGGCGGTAAGCAGTTCATCACCCTGTCAGATAATCCTGATACCTGCTTCGAGTAATGGCTTTCACCCGCTGCGTTATGCAGCGGGTATATTCCTACCTTCCGCACAGATAACCCCTTAAAACACCGCTTATTTTCAGCCTTTTCCCCGTGATTTATCTATGCTTGCTTAAACCTTCCTGACACAAGCGAGTTGATCATGCGTATACCGTCCATTGCTGCTCTGCTGGCAGTCTCCGCACTGTTGCTCAGTGGATGTACTTCTCATGGTGCAGACAAGCAGCACTATTCGGGTTTCTTAGCGGATTACAGCCAGCTGAAGCCCTCTGAGTCAGCCAGCGGGGAACCGACTCTGCGCTGGATTTCTCCCGACTATAAGAGCAGCCAGTATCAGGATGTGCTCTATACACCGGTCGTGTTCTATCCGGCTGCCCGGCCTACGGCTCGTGTCAGTCAGCAGACGCTGGATCAGATACGCAGTTACACCGATATTCAGTTGAAAGGGGCGATTGCCACCCGTCTGCCGCTGGTTAATCAGGCTTCGCCACATACTCTTAAAGTGCGTGCCGCGATCACCGCCGTCTCGGCAGAGAACGAGAGCGTACAGTTTTACGAAGTCGTGCCGATCGCGGCAGTCGTCGCCAGCACCATGGCGGCATCCGTCCACCGATTTCCGAACAGTGAACTGTTCCTGGAGATTGAAGCCAGCGATGCCGTGACCGGCAAACCGTTGATCTGGATCGTGCGAAAAGCCGTTGGCAAAACGGTCAGTAACAGCACGACGCCAGTCACCTTTGATGATCTGAAGCCGGGTATTGATACGCTGGTTCATGACACGGTCAGTTTCAACGCGCCATAACCTTTCGGGGCGGCACATCCTTGTCGCCCTGTTTAATCTTTTGTAAATCCTCAGGTTCACCACGCAGCGGATGACTACGCTTAAGGGCACGCTATCCCGTCAGGAGAACCTTATGTCCCGTTTTTCGACTGCTCTTGTGCTCGGCGGCGCGCTGCTTTGCGCCTCACCACTGTTTGCCGCCGACGTAAAGGTCGAGGTACTGCAGGATAAGTTACAACATCCATGGTCTGTTGCCTTCCTGCCCGACAACAAAACGCTGCTGATTACTGAGCGTAGCGGAGCGCTGCGCAGCTGGAGTCCGCAGAGTGGCCTGTCGCAGCCGATCCAGGGTGTACCAAAGGTCTGGGCAGAACGGCAGAGTGGTCTGCTGGACGTGGTGCTGGCACCCGATTTTGCGACCAGCCGTCGCGTCTGGCTCAGCTACACTGAGGCGAACAGCAGCGGCAAAGCGGGTGCCGTCGTGGGTGTCGGGACGCTGAGTCCGGATAACCGGCAACTCAGCGATTTCCGCGAGGTAGTCCGGCAGACGCCGATGCTCTCCAGCGGCAACAATATCGGCACCCGGCTGGCGTTTGATACCCAGGGATACCTCTGGATCGCGTTCGGCGATAATTTTGTCAGCAGCGCAGCCCAGGATCTCGATAAGCTGCAGGGCAAGTTGCTGCGGCTCAACGCCGATGGCAGCGTGCCGGACGATAATCCGTTTGTGAAAAAGCCCGGCGCGCGGCCAGAGATCTGGGCCTATGGTCTGCGTAATCCGCAGGGACTGGCGCTTAATCCCTGGACCGGCACGATATGGGAAAATGAACATGGCCCGCGCGGTGGCGATGAAGTGAATATCATGAGCCGTGGCAAAAACTACGGCTGGCCGCTGGCGACGTACGGCATTGACTACAACGGCGATAAAGTGCCGGAATCAAAGGGCACCCATGCTGCAGGCACCGAACAGCCGCTTTATCACTGGAAGGATTCGCCGGCCATCAGTGGCATGGCATTTTATAATAGCGCCCGTTTTCCGCAGTGGAAGAATTCGGTGTTTATCGGGGCACTGAAAGAGAAAAACCTGATCCGTCTGAGTCTCAACGGCGAAAAAGTGGTGGAAGAGCAGCGCCTGCTGGGCGATCAGATGGCGCGAATCCGTGATGTGCGGCAGGGACCGGATGGCTGGCTCTATGTGCTGACCGATGAGGCCAATGGTAAGCTGCTGAAAGTGGGATTAGCGCAGGACGCTGGCGCGTCCCGCGGCTAAGAGCAAGACCTGGCAGACGATTTTATTTGTCAGTCTGGACCAGAGCAGTGCTCACAACCAGCACGTAATCCGTACGTGCTGGTTGTTGCGCGTAGTTCGTGTCCCGACTGACTGAAACAACGATGTCTGCCAGGACAGGCTCTGGATTATCGCGCCCAGTGATAAACCTGCCAGCCGCGGTTTAGCGCTTCCTGGTGCAGCTGTTCATCCGGATTGATAACGTGGGCATGATCGGCCTGCTTCAGCAGTGGCAGGTCGTTCATGGAATCGCTGTAGGCCCAGGTACGGTTAAAGTTCTCCTGCTGCTGCAGCGCTTTCCAGTCACCCAGGCGGGTCACTTTGCCCTCTTTGTAGGTCATGGTACCGTAGGTGTTGCCGCTGTAGCGCTCATCCACGATCTCAACGCCAATCGCCAGCGCGCCGCAGGCACCCAGCTTCTCAGCAATCGGCACCACCAGATGTTCGCCACTGGCGGAGATGATCATCACTCTGTCGCCGCGTGCCCGGTGCCACTCAATGCGCTCGCGTGCTGCAGGATAAACGCGTGGCATGATGTCACGGTGAATGAAGCGGCGCACCCAGCCTTCAACGGTCAGTGTCGCCATGCCTGCCAGAGGGGAGAGTGTTTTATTCATATACTCTTCAATCGACAGCGTACCGGCATAATACTGATTCATTAATGCCTGTTCCTGATCAATCAGTTCGCTGGGGGCAAATCCCTGTGATACCAGCCAGCGCAGCCACAGGCTGGTGCTGTCTTCACAAATCAGTGTTTCATCAAGATCAAAAAGGGCTAAGTCCATGGGTGGTCTCCTCGGCTGACTGGCTTTCAGGTTAGCCGATAATTGTGACGGGCTTAACGCTTCTGCGAAAAATCGGAATTTCACGCAGTTTTGAAAGTGACAGACGTGGGGAAAAGCGACACGCGCGCGGCCCTTATGCCAGGGTTACTCTACTAAACTCTAAAAAACTTTACGATTCGGCGGTTTTTTTCACTGCCGTCAACGGTTAGCGTTTGAGTGAGAATTTTCTGCCCCTGGAATTTCGATTTAACAAGGACAATCCGGCCAAGCCCATGACAAACTCTTGCTTCACATCTCGCCTGCGGCACCTCGTTGCCACTTCATTACTGATTATCGCCCCCCTTAGCGCTTTTGCTGAGCAGGCTCCCGCTGCGCCCGGCATTGATGCTAAAGCGTGGATTCTGATCGACTACGCCAGCGGTAAAGTGTTAACCGAATCCAGCGCCGATCAGCGTCTCGATCCTGCCAGTCTGACCAAGATGATGACCAGCTACGTAGTCGGTCAGGCGATTAAAGCGGACAAAATCAAACCGGATGACCTGGTCACGGTGGGACAGGATGCCTGGGCGACCGGTAATCCTAAGCTGCGTGGCTCTTCGCTGATGTTCCTCAAGCCGGGCGATCGCATTCCGGTGCATGAGCTGAACAAAGGGATTGTGATCCAGTCCGGCAATGACGCCTGTATTGCGCTGGCAGATTATGTGGCGGGCAGTCAGGATTCCTTTATCGGCCTGATGAACAACTATGTGAAGGCGCTGGGACTGCAAAATACCCACTTTATGACGGTGCATGGTCTGGATGCAGAAGGCCAGTACAGCACGGCCCGAGATATGGCGCTGATTGCCCAGGCGCTGATCCGCGATGTGCCCGAAGAGTACGCACTGAATAAAGAGAAAGAGTTTACCTTCAACAATATTCGCCAGATTAACCGTAACCGCCTGTTGTGGAGCACCAACCTTAAGGTGGATGGCGTCAAAACCGGTCACACCTCCGGCGCGGGTAATAACCTGGTGGCTTCCGCGACCGAGGGCGATATGCGCCTGATCTCGGTGGTGCTCGGCACCGCCAGCGACGCGATTCGTTTCCGCGAAAGTGAAAAGCTGCTGACATGGGGCTTCCGTTTCTTTGAAACGGTAACGCCGATTAAAGCGGATGCGCCGTTTGCGCAGCAGAGGGTCTGGTTTGGTGATAAGAGCCAGGTGAATCTGGGCGTGGCGAAAGATGCCGCGCTGACCATCCCGAAAGGGCAGATGAAGAACCTGAAGGCGAGTTTCAGACTCACTACGCCACAACTCGAAGCCCCGCTGAAGAAGAATCAGGTGGTCGGCACCATCGACTTTCAGTTAGACGGTAAGACGATTGAGCAGCGGCCGCTGGTGGTGATGCAGGATGTGCCGGAAGGCGGCTTCTTCAGCCGGATGATTGATTTTGTGATGATGAAGTTCAACGGCTGGTTCGGGAAGTGGTTTTCATAAGTAAGCAGGGACGCTGATGTGTCCCTGAGTTGTTGATTCATGCTTCTCAAATAGCGGTCATATCGCGCCTGCTCAGGGAACACGGTCAGATCGGAAAGACGCTAAGGTCAGTCCCTGACATACCCGACTCGCGCAATTACGCACCTCATCCCTGAGGTGCGCCCGTAGCCGGGCCAGCGCGTTGCGTTGTTCAAAAACGCCTGGCGTTTTTATCCATGCCGCGGGACGCTTCCTCTTCTGACCGTGTTCCCTTCGCGTTAATTTTATACGTTGCTGTGAGATCCTGATTCAGGCATATGAGCAGCCACTTATTTTAATTCTGCGTCCAGCCCTTACGAATCGGCACGGCAAACAGCGCCCGATAGAGTGGGTTGATCACCGCCAGCATCCGCTCGCCGTAGAACTGCCACGCCAGATGTGACGCCAGACAACTCAGCAGACCCACCAGGAATCCACCCAGCATATCCATTGGCCAGTGAACGCCCAGGTAGACCCGCGACCAGGCGATGGCGCAACCCGCCACCATCAGCACCACGCCTGACCAGAGGCGATGCCAGAAAATAAATGCCAGAGCAAAGGTGAATATTGTTGTGCCGTGATCGCTGGGATAGGAGTCATCGGCGGCGTGAGGCAGGAACTGATAACCGTAGCCAATGGCGAAAGGGCGGGGATGCGGCAGCAGATGACCCACACACCAGGAGATTGCCAGCGCATAGATCAGCGCCATACCGGTTTTCAGTACCAGCGCCCGCTGCGAAGAAACCTGATCGCGCGGTCCCCAGAGCCACATCGCGACGATTAACAGCGGCACAATGGCGATCAGATCTCTGGCAATAAAGGTCGCCAGTTGCAGCAACCAGGTGGGTGACGCCGGTGTGGCATTGATGGCAGTAAACAGTGCGTGGTTCAGCTCTTCCATTTCGGGATAAATTCCTCAGCAGACAGGCCGGTCATCAGCGTCAGGTAACATCCGGTCACCCAGGCTCGATAACAGCGGCAAATAAACGTTCAGCGACAGCGCGCCCAACCAATCAAGCAGCACAATTTGCTAACTTATCAGAGCGCTATCCTGCTTTTTGTCGGCCAGTTCGTCTATGGAAAGGCTCTTAATCTCATGATGAGTTGCACAACTGTTTAAGTTTTATGACGGTTTGAGAGTTGATTCCGGTATGGAAGCGCGGGATGGGACGAAAAAAGGCATAAAAAAACCCGCCGGGAAAAAGACCAGCGGGCTCCACAATTTGGGGATTTCAAAGAAAAGCAGTGGCACTTATTATGACTATCGCTTAACAATAAAGTTCTGGACGTCAGCAAAAAAATTTTATAGGGGCAGTATCGGCCAGATAATCACAATCAGCGTCCCCGCCAGCGTCAGTAACACGTTAGCGATCGCATAGGTTCCGGCATAGCCCAGCGCCGGAATATTACTGCGTGCCGTATCGCTGATGATCTCCATAGCCGGTGCGCAGGTTCGCGCGCCCATGATGGCCCCAAACAGCAGAGCGCGGTTCATCCGCAACACATAGGCACCAAACAGATAGCAGATGATCACCGGAATCAGGCTCACCAGCAGACCGCACAACAGCATCAGCGCACCGTCGCTGCTCAGGCCGTGATTAATCCCGCTGCCGGCGCTTAATCCTACACCCGCCATAAATACCATCAGGCCAAACTCTTTCACCATGGTAAGCGCGCCTTGCGGAATATAGCCAAAGGTCGGATGGTTGGCGCGCAGGAAGCCGAGCATGATACCGGCGAAGAGCAGACCCGCCGCGTTACCGATACCAAAACTGAAATTGCTGAACTGGAACGTAATCAGACCAATCATCAGACCCACGATAAAGAAGGCACAGAAGGCCAGGAGATCGGTCATCTGACTGTGAATCGCGATAAAGCCGATGCGATCTGCCACGCTTTTTACCCGTCGCGCCTCGCCGCTGACCTGCAGCACATCACCTTTGTTGAGCATGATGCTGTCGTCGATCGGCATCTCAATCTGACTGCGTATTACGCGGTTCAGGAAGCAGCCGTGATCGGTAAGGTTTAACTTGCTGAGGCGTTTGTTTACTGCGTTATGGTTCTTCACGACGATCTCTTCGGTGACGATGCGCATATCCAGCAGATCGCGGTCAAACACCTCTTTGCCGTTACGGAAGCTGGGGTCGAGCCGGGCATGTGCATCGGGATAGCCGACGAGCGAGATATCATCACCAAGCTGCAGCACCGCATCCCCATCGGGACTGGCGAGAATACCGTTGCGGCGGATACGCTCAATGTAACAACCTGTCTGACGATAGATACCCAGCTCGCGCAGGTTTTTGCCGCCGCTCCACGCCACCAGTTCCGGGCCCACGCGATAGGCGCGGATCACCGGCAGAAAGACTTTACGCTGGCTGTCCGCATCAAGACCGCGTTCCCGGGCAATCTGCTGCGCACAGGTCGGCAGATCCTGATGTTGCAGACGGGGCAGGTAGCGTGCGCCGAAAATAAGACTGACCAGGCCGATCAGATAGGTCACGGCATAACCGAGGCTCAGCTGATCCTGCATCAATCCAAGCTGCTTTGGATCGCTGATGCTTTGCCGCAGGGTATCACCCGCCCCGACCAGCACAGGGGTTGAGGTCATCGACCCGGCCAGCATGCCGGCGGTAAGACCAATATCCCAGCCAAAGAGTTTACCCAGCCCCAGTGCCAGCAACAGCGCGCTGACCACCATGACGATGGCGAGCATGAAATAGTTTTTGCCGTCGCGAAAGAAAATAGAAAAAAAGTTGGGACCCGCTTCAACACCAACACAAAAAATAAACAGCATAAAGCCCAGACTCAATGCATCGGTATTGATCGCGAAGTGCTGCTGCCCTAATAAGAGCGAAACTACTAATACGCCAATCGAATTTCCCAGCTGAACTGAGCCAAGACGCAACTTGCCCAGACAGAGGCCGAGCGCTAAAACGACAAATAATAACAAAATGTCATTTCCGCTTAACAATCCTGCGACGTTAATATTCACTGTTTAACTTCTTGTTTACGTGTAACCTGTTGAAGAGTGGCCTGTTTTTCGCTATCGTGAGCAAGCCGTTGAGGTGCTGTTGTATCAACACTGCAAATGGAACCGTTATCGCGGCGCTATTCTAATCACAAATATCTTTCACAGCCATTGGCTGTTTTCATTCGTTGCCACAACGAACTGTTTATTTTTATTTCCACCAGAACGCATCAGGGATATCAGCAGGTTATTGTCGGGGTTACTTTTAATCAGTGGGGTGGTATGCCGCAGCGTTCTTATCTCTGGACTACCCGCCTGTGCGGCGTGGTGATGTACAGTCTGGTGTTTGTTTTTACCTGTCACTTCTGGCAGGTCGGTCCCGGCCCGCTTCGTGGTCAGCCCGAATTACTGCTCTTTATGTTACCTGGTATTGTGATGGCGTTGATGCAGGTGGAAAGCCCGTTAAAAAGCACGCTGCTGATGGGGCTCTGGGGAACGTTGCTGGCAGCACTGCTGCTCAATAACAGCCTGTTTATTCACAGCAGCGGACTGTTTGCCATCGCATGGAGTCTCAGTGCGCTGTTCTGGGCAGGCTGCGGGGCGTTGCTGGTACGGTTAATGCAGATTGTGATGGCGTCGCTCAACTAAACGGTGCCGGATGGCTGGCATCAGCCAGAGAGCAAAAAGGCGAGACAGGAAAATCCTGCCTCGCCTTTTTCATTCCGGTTATCTGCGCTTACGCGACAAATCCCAGATTCTCTTTGGTCCAGGCCGCAAACTCGGTGTAGCCACCAATATGTTTTTCGTCCACGAAAATCTGTGGCACGGTACTGACCGGTTTACCGGCGCTGGCTTCCAGATCGGCTTTAGTAATGCCTTCTGCATTAATATCAACATACTGATAGCTAAAGTCATCGCGCTCCGCGGTCAGTTTGTCGGCCAGTTCATGGGCACGGACACAGTAGGGACAGCCCGGACGACCAAAAATAACAGCAATCATTGAGAACTCCTTGCAGCGACTATTATGTGATGCGTATCACATAATCAAACAGAGAATAGCAACCATCATGCCCGCTCGTATCGCTTAAGGAAAGCAGGATTTGCCTGTTAGTCTGATGCCCGCACGCTATTGCCGCCGTTCAGGAAGCGTCTGAAACAAGAGCTTTTTCACAACGGCAGCCCGTGTAACCCGCGCAATTTTTGGGTTGTTGGCCATAATTGACGCTCAGTAAGCCGCAAAGGCAGGAGGAAGTGATGCAGAGTGTGGCCAGATTACCCCGGTTTATCCTGGTGCTGGAGGCGGCTGGCGGCCTGTTAATTCTGGGTGCGCTGCTGCTGATCAACCACTGGCTGCCGCTGCCAGACAAGGCTGATGCCAGAACGCTGGCTACCGTGCTGTTCATCGCCGGCGTGGTGCTGATGCTGCCTGCTGCCTGGCTATTGATGTGGCGCACCGCGAAAGCTATCGCGCCACAGCTGTTTAATCAGATTGATAAAAAAAGATAATGTTGCTGGAGACTTTATGACACCGACCATTGATTTACTGTGCAGCCACCGTTCAATCCGCGCCTTTACTGACCAGCCGGTCAGCGAAGCCCAGCGTGAAGCGATTATTAATGCGGCGCAATCGGCGTCCACATCCAGCTTTTTACAGTGTTCTTCTATTATCCGTATCACCGACAAAGCGCTGCGTGACAAGCTGGTGACGCTGACGGGCGGACAGACGTGGGTCGCGGATGCGCCTGAGTTCTGGGTTTTCTGCGCTGATTTTAATCGCCACCTGCAGATTTGCCCGGATGCGCAACTGGGACGTGCCGAGCAGTTGCTGCTGGGCTGCGTCGACACCGCGCTGATGGGACAGAACGCGATGGTCGCAGCGGAATCGCTGGATCTGGGCGGCGTCTTTATCGGCGGCATTCGTAACAGCATTGCGGAAGTGACCGAGCTGCTGGGCCTGCCAAAATTTGTGCTGCCGCTGTTTGGTTTCTGCCTGGGGCATCCGGAGTCAAAGCCGGACGTCAAACCGCGTATGCCGCATGCGATGCTGGTGCATGAAAACCGCTATCAGCCACTGGATCCGGCAGTGCTGGCAGAATACGACAGCCGCACAGAACTCTATTATCAGCAGCGCGACAGCAACCAGCGTAGCGAAACCTGGAGCGAGCTGATTCAGCGGCTGATCGTTAAAGAGACGCGTCCGTTTATGCTCGACTATCTGCATCAGCAGGGCTGGGCCACGCGTTAATCCATCAAGGGAGAGCTGCGATGAAGATAGCCATTTTGTCGCGCGATGAGACGCTCTACTCCAGCCGACGATTGCGTGACGAGGCCGCCGCGCGCGGCCACGAGGTGCAAATCATCGATCCGCTCTCCTGCTATATGAATATCAATCCCGCCTCACCGGCGGTTCACTATTGTGGTGAACCGCTGGGCCATTTCGACGCCGTTATTCCGCGAATCGGCAACGCCATTACTTTCTATGGCACGGCAGTGCTGCGACAGTTTGAGATGTGCGGCAGCTTTCCGCTGAATGAGTCCGCCGCCATAACCCGCACCCGGGATAAATTGCGCTCGCTGCAGCTGCTGGCACGGGAAGGCATCGACATGCCGGTCACCGGCTTTGCCTCTTCACCCGATGACACTGACGATCTGATCGCCATGGTGGGCGGCGCGCCGCTGGTGGTTAAGCTGGTGGAAGGCACGCAGGGCATCGGTGTGGTACTGGCGGAAACGCGTCAGGCGGCGGAGAGCGTCATCGATGCTTTTCGCGGCCTGAACGCCCACATTCTGGTGCAGGAGTTTATTAAAGAAGCACAGGGACGAGATATTCGCTGTCTGGTGATCGGCAATCAGGTGGTGGCAGCAATAGAGCGGGTGGCGAAAGAGGGCGATTTCCGCTCTAATCTGCATCGCGGCGGTAAAGCGTATCCGGTGGTCATCACGCCTCAGGAGCGGCAGATCGCCGTGCAAGCAGCGGCCACGCTCGGGCTGGAAGTCGCCGGTGTCGATATTCTGCGCGCTCATCGCGGTCCGCTGGTGATGGAAGTGAACGCCTCGCCCGGTCTGGAAGGCATCGAAACCAGCAGCGGCCTTAACATTGCCGCGCTGATGATTCAGCGGATTGAGCAGCAGGCCATCCCCGGGCTCCGTCCTAAAACCGCTGGCTGACACGCGCTTTTCAGCAGTTTTCGTGGCATCGCCGCGCATTTTTCCGTAAGCTAAGTCGCCTGTTTATCACCCCACTGGGATTTTACGATGGATTCTCTTGTCGTTCCGGATATCGACCTGCTGCGTCGCTGGCTGGATCAGCAAAATATCACCTGGTTCGAATGCGATGCCTGTCAGGCACTTCATCTGCCGCACATGCAAAACTTCGATGGGGTGTTTGACGCCAAAATCGATCTGGTCGACAACGTCATTCTGTTTTCGGCGCTGGCTGAAGTGAAGCCGACGGCGCTGATTCCACTGGTTGGCGATCTGTCGCAAATTAATGCCAGTTCACTGACGGTGAAAGCCTTTATCGACATTCAGGATGATAATCTGCCGAAGCTCATTGTCTGTCAGTCAATGACCACTACCGCCGGATTAACCTTTGGTCAGTTCTCACACTTTATGAAACAGAGTGAAGAGCAAATCTCCATGGTCATCCTGGAAGCCTTTGCCAATAATCTGCTGATTGTGGGTGAAGAAGAAGAGCACGTTGCGGTGACCAGCGTTCATTCTGTGCTGCACTAAGCCCGACATGGTCGCCCACTAAGCCGTCCCTGAGACGGCTTTTTTATGCCCGCGATTTGCCGCCCCCTTTTTTTATTCTGCACTTTGCCCTTTACCGCCAGATATTTGTCGTGGTTTATGCCATCAAAGCCGAACCTCATAGCTCAAACATGCATAAAATATCGGTTTCAGGCGTTTTTTACGCTGGGGTCTGGTGAAGCCTGACCGGGGGGGCTATGCTTGCGGGGCTGTAACAGACGTGTAACTGCGTCCCAGCTATAGGATTTTGCTATTAAACTCCCGCTGAATAATGATTCATTGTGTCACTGACGTCTTGTACAGAACGCAATGCAGGGATCTCAGGTTTGCAGCGTTGAAATGACCCGCTCAGGAGGATGGAAAAATATGTTCAACTCACGTCAGAAATGGCTGTCAGCTGTAGTAGCTGCTGCGCTGATGGCCGCGTCGGCCACCAGTATGGCGGAAGATAAAACGCTGCACGTCTACAACTGGTCCGATTATATTTCGCCAGATACCGTGCCAAACTTTGAAAAGCAGTCCGGCATTAAAGTGGTCTACGATGTGTTTGACTCCAACGAAGTGCTGGAAGGCAAACTGATGGCGGGCAGCACCGGCTACGATGTCGTGGTGCCATCCTCCAGCTTCCTGGCGCGTCAGCTGCAGTCCGGGGTATTCCAGCCGCTGGACAAAAGCAAACTGCCTAACTATAAAAATCTCGATCCGGCGCTGATGGAAAAAGTGGCGCAGCACGACCCGGGTAACAAATATGCCATTCCTTATCTTTGGGGCACCACCGGTATCGGTTACAACATCGACAAGGTTAAAGCCGCACTGGGCGCTGATGCGCCGGTCAACAGCTGGGATCTGGTACTGAAGCCGGAAAATCTGGAGAAGCTGAAAAGCTGTGGCGTCTCCTTCCTGGATGCGCCAGAAGAGATCTTCGCCACCGTGCTCAACTATCTGGGCAAAGACCCGAATACCTCTGATGCCAAAGAGTATTCCGGCGCGGCGACCGACCTGCTGCTGAAACTGCGTCCGAATATCCGCTACTTCCATTCGTCGCAGTACATTAACGATTTGGCTAACGGTAACATCTGCGTCGCCATCGGCTGGTCGGGCGATATTCTGCAGGCGAAAAACCGTGCCGATGCAGCGAAAAATGGTGTGCATCTGGGCTACAGCGTGCCGAAAGAGGGGGCGCTGGCCTTCTTCGATATGATGGCAATTCCTAAGGATGCCAAAAACCTCGACGGTGCCTACGCCTGGCTGAACTACATCATGGATCCGAAAGTGATCGCTGATGTCTCCAACAAAATGAATTACGCCAACGGCAACAAAGCGTCGCTGCCGCTGATCAATGCCGACGTCCGCAACAACCCGGGTATCTTCCCGACGCCAGAAGCGATGTCGAAATTGTTCGTGCTGAAAGTCCAGGATCCGAAACTGGATCGTGTGCGTACGCGCGCATGGACTAAAGTAAAAAGTGGTAAGTAATTCGTCCTTAACGGATTGACCTGTCACGCATCAGCAACAGAGGCGCAGTGTCGGCCTCTGTTGTGCCATTTTTAGCGGCGGATTTTGCCGCCATGTTCCGCCTGGCTCCGGAGAGAACCCTTTGTGAACGATGCCATTCCCCGCCCTCAACATAAAACCGCAAAGGCCTTAACGCCGCTGCTGGAGATCCGCAATCTGACCAAATCCTTTGACGGCCAGCACGCCGTGGATGATGTCAGTCTGACCATTTATAAAGGTGAAATCTTCGCTCTGCTGGGCGCATCGGGCTGCGGCAAATCCACGCTGCTGCGTATGCTGGCCGGTTTTGAGCCGCCCACCAGCGGCCAGATTGTGCTGGATGGACAGGATCTGTCGCACGTTGCTCCCTATCAGCGTCCGATCAATATGATGTTCCAGTCCTACGCGCTGTTCCCGCACATGACGGTGGAGCAGAATATCGCCTTTGGTCTGAAGCAGGATCGGCTGCCGAAAGGGGAGATCACCAGCCGCGTCGCCGAAATGCTGGCGCTGGTGCATATGCAGGAGTTTGCGAAACGCAAACCGCATCAGCTCTCCGGTGGTCAGCGTCAGCGCGTGGCGCTGGCACGTAGCCTGGCGAAACGGCCAAAACTGCTGCTGCTGGATGAGCCGATGGGCGCACTGGATAAGAAGCTGCGCGACAGGATGCAGCTGGAAGTGGTTGATATTCTGGAGCGTGTGGGCGCGACCTGCGTGATGGTGACGCACGACCAGGAAGAGGCAATGACGATGGCGGGCCGTATCGCGATTATGAATCGCGGTAAGTTCGTGCAGATTGGCGAGCCGGAGGAGATCTACGAGCATCCGACCAGCCGCTACAGCGCCGAGTTTATCGGTTCGGTTAACGTCTTCGAAGGTTTGCTGCGTGAACGTCAGGCAGATGGCCTGGTAATCGACAGCCCCGGCCTGATGCATCCGCTGAAAGTCGATTCCGATGTCTCTGTGGTGGATAACGTACCGGTGCATGTCGCGCTGCGTCCGGAAAAAGTGATGTTGTGTGATGAGGTGCCGGCCAATGGCTGTAACTTTGCGGTGGGTGAAGTGGTCCACATCGCCTATCTCGGCGATCTCTCTATCTTCCATGTCCGTCTGCACAGCGGACAGATGATCAGCGCACAGTTGCAAAACGCGCATCGCTACCGCAAAGGGTTGCCGACATGGGGGGATGAAGTCCGTCTCTGCTGGGAAAGCGACAGTTGCGTGGTGTTGACGGTTTAAGGAGCGGCTATGAGCCAGATTTTTCAACGCGCCAAAGCGCCCGCCCGACTGGTCGGCACGCCGCTGCAACGCTGGGCCACGCGGGTAAAAATGCAGCATGGCCGCAAGCTGGTCATTGCTCTGCCTTATGTCTGGCTGGTGCTGTTGTTTCTGTTACCGTTTCTGACGGTACTGAAGATCAGCTTTGCGGACATTGCGCGGGCTATCCCGCCCTACACCGAACTGGTGAGCTGGGCAGATGATCAGTTCAGCATCGTGCTCAACTTCGGCAACTACCTGACGCTGACCGACGATCCGCTCTACGTCGATGCCTATCTGCAGTCGCTGAAAGTGGCGGCGATCTCGACCGTGATCTGTCTGCTGATTGGCTATCCGCTCGCCTGGGCCGTGGCGCACAGTAAACCCTCGATGCGCACCATCCTGCTGCTGCTGGTGATTTTGCCGTCGTGGACCTCGTTTCTGGTGCGCGTCTACGCCTGGATGGGGCTGCTGAACAACAACGGTATTCTGAACCGCTTCCTGCTGTGGCTGGGCGTAATTGATCATCCGCTGGTTATTCTTTACACCAACACCGCGGTCTATATCGGTATCGTCTACTGCTATCTGCCCTTCATGGTGCTGCCAATCTACACCGCGCTGACCCGTATCGACTACTCGCTGGTGGAAGCCTCACTGGATCTGGGTGCGCGTCCGCTGAAGACCTTTTTCAGCGTGATTGTGCCGCTGACCAAAGGCGGCATTATTGCCGGGTCGATGCTGGTGTTTATCCCGGCGGTGGGGGAATACGTGATCCCTGAACTGCTGGGTGGGCCGGACAGCATCATGATTGGTCGTATCCTGTGGCAGGAGTTTTTTAACAACCGCGACTGGCCGGTGGCTTCCGCGCTGGCGGTGATTATTCTGCTGATCCTGATTCTGCCGATCATCTGGTTCCATAAGCATCAAAACCGTGAAATGGGAGAGAAGGCATGAATAATTTGCCAACTATTCGCTCGCCCTGGCGTACCGGCATTCTGGTCTGCTGCTTCCTGTTCCTTTATGCGCCGATGCTGCTGCTGGTGGTTTACTCCTTCAACAGCTCACCGCTGGTAACGGTGTGGGACAGCTTCTCATTCCACTGGTACAAAGTGCTGTTTGAGGACAGCGCGATGATTGACGCGGTGCTGCTGAGTCTGAGCATTGCCGGGCTGTCGGCCACCATGGCGGTGGTGCTGGGCACGCTGGCGGCGGTCATCATCGTGCGCTTTGGTCGCTTCCGTGGGCACAACGGTTTTGCCTTTATGCTGACGGCGCCGCTGGTGATGCCCGATGTGATCACCGGTCTGTCGCTGCTGCTGCTGTTTGTGGCCATGGGCAACGCTTTTGGCTGGCCAAGTGAGCGCGGCATGCTGACCATCTGGCTGGCGCACGTCACCTTCTGTACCGCCTATGTGGCGGTGGTGATTAACTCGCGTCTGCGTGAACTGGACCGCTCAATCGAAGAGGCGGCGATGGATTTAGGCGCGACGCCGCTGAAGGTCTTTTTCGTCATTACCGTGCCAATGATTGCGCCGGCAATTGTCACCGGCTGGCTGCTGGCGTTTACTCTGTCACTCGACGATCTGGTAATCGCCAGCTTTGTGACCGGGCCCGGCGCCACCACGCTGCCGATGGCGATCTTCGCTACCGTACGCCGCGGCGTGAACCCGGAAATCAATGCGCTGGCTTCCCTGATCCTGTTTGTGGTCGGTTTAGTCGGTTTTATCGCCTGGCGATTCATGGCACACGAAGAAAAACAGCGTTTAAGCGATATTCAGAAAGCTAAACGTGGCTGAAATACGTAACCTTTGCCACTATATGAACGGGCCGGTTTAACCGGCCCGTTTTTCGATCAGGTGGAGTCAGGGACTATGTCAGAAATCTTCAAAAGCAGTGCAACGCTTTCAGACGCACCGGTTCCGGTGACGGTCGCGGGCATTGCCATTATTGCGACCCGCTGCCTGAGCGTACTGATGCTGGCCAATGAGCTGGGTTATAATGAAATCGCCAACTTTGTTCACCGCAGCGCCCAGTCCTGGGACTCTACGCTTATCTTTATCGCCAGCCAGCTGATCTTCCTGTTCGAACTGCGCTGCGCCTTTACCCTGATGCGCGGCAGTAACCGTGGCCGCTGGGGCTATGTGGCCACGCAGGGGGTTGTGCTGATCTATATGCTGTTCGCCTCGCTGGGCGGGATTTACCCGGAGATTTTCAGCATCGATGGCGACAATAACGCCCAGATTATCCACCATACCCTGTCGCAGAAAATCCCCGATCTGGTGGTGCTGATGCTGCTGTTTCTGCCTGCCAGCAGTCGCGCTTTTTTCAGGAAGCGATGATACAATCGCGCTCCGCCCGACCCCATCGTTAAGGCTCTACCATGCACTGCGCGCTTTATGACGCTAACCGTTGCCGCTCCTGTCAGTGGCTGGAAAAACCCTATCCCATTCAGCTAGGCGACAAACAGTCGATGCTGGAACAGTTACTCGCCGATCAGCCGGTTGCGTCCTGGTTGCCGCCAGTGACATCACTGCAGCAGGCATTCCGTAACAAAGCCAAAATGGTGGTCAGCGGTAGTGTGGAGCGTCCGGTGCTGGGTCTTGTTCACCGTGATGGTGAGCCTGTCGATCTCTGCGACTGCCCGCTCTATCCCGCCAGCTTCCAGCCGGTGTTTGCAGCGCTCAAACCGTTTATCGCCCGTGCCGGGCTGACGCCCTATAACGTGGCGCGCAAACGCGGCGAACTGAAATTCCTGCTGATTACCGAAAGCCAGCAGGGCGGCATCATGCTGCGCTTTGTCCTGCGCTCAACCGCCAAACTGGAACAGCTGCGCGCGGCATTGCCGTGGCTGCAACAGCAGTTACCGCAGCTGGTAGTGATTTCTGCCAACATTCAGCCGGTGCACATGGCGATTCTGGAGGGAGAGGAGGAGATTGCGCTGACGCCTGCGCAGTCGCTGGCAGAGAACTTTAATGGCGTGCCGCTGTGGATCCGCCCACAGAGCTTCTTTCAGACCAATCCGCAGGTTGCCAGCGCGCTCTATGCCACCGCGCGCGACTGGGTGCGTGCGCTGCCGGTTAACAGCATGTGGGATCTCTTCTGCGGCGTAGGCGGTTTTGGCCTGCACTGCGCGACACCGGAGATGGCGCTGACCGGCATTGAGATCAGTGCTGAGGCGATTAAATGCGCCCAGCGTTCTGCTGAGATGCTGGGACTGAAAAACGTGCAGTTTGCGGCGCTGGATTCGACGGCGTTTGCGACCGGACGTGACGCGGTGCCGCAGCTGGTGCTGGTGAACCCGCCGCGCCGTGGGATCGGTGAGGCGCTGTGTGATTATCTCAGCCAGATGGCCCCGGATTATCTGCTCTATTCAAGCTGTAATCCGCAGACCATGGCGCAGGATATTGCCCAACTGAATAACTATGAGGTCACGAAGGTACAGCTGTTCGACATGTTCCCGCACACCGCGCATTTTGAAGTGCTGACGCTGTTAACCCGCCGTCAGCACTGAGTCCGGTAATCCCCGAAGTTACTCCGGGAACCATTTCTGATTGAGCTGCTGCCAGCTGCCGTTGGCTTTCAGTTCAGTCAGTGCCTGATTGAACCGATCGCGCAGCGCCGTATTACCTTTACGCACAGCAATGCCCAGGCCGGTGCCGAAGTAATCTGCATCTGTAACATGTTCACCGACCGTCGCGAGATCCGGATTGGTCTTCAGCCACTGATTCACTACCGCGCTGTCGCCAAACACGCCATCCAGCCGGCCACTCTTCATATCCAGAATCGCATTCTGATAACTGTCATACGCCACCACTTTCACGTCCGGATGCTTATCCTGCAGGTATTTCTGGTGGGTAGTGCCGTTTTCAACGCCTATGCGTTTGTCTTTCAAATCACCGAAGCTGCTGAACTTACCTTTCTGCGCAATCACAATGGCGGAATTAGCGTAATAGGGCTGGGTAAAATCGACCTGCTTGCTGCGTTCCGTGGTGATATCCATACCAGAAATCACAGCGTCATAGCGGCGGAACTTCAGTGAGGGGATCAGGCTGTCGAAGGCATTGTTCGTGAAGGTACACTCTGCTTTCATCTGCTGGCACAGCGCTTTAGCCAGATCGATATCGAATCCGACGAGGTTATTTTCTTTGTCCAGAGATTCAAATGGCGGATAGGTTGCTGAAGCGGCGAAGCGAATCGTTTCCGCGGCCTGAGCGGTCACCGCCAGCGAAGCCAGCGCAGCAGCGATAATCCATTTTTTCATTTTATGATTCCTGTGATGTGGTCAGCCAGAGAAGGCGATACCCTGCCATAAAATGAATTTTTATGCAATTAGTATGATTTTTCAGGCGAAAAGGGCGAGGAGCCTCGCCCGGGAATCAGTTACGCTGTTCAAAGGCCAGGGCGCGCTTTTCGATCAGTCGCATCATCAGCGTCAGCAAACCGTTAACGCAGAGATAAATCAGACCCGCCGCGGCATAGACCGTGATGTCGTAGGTGCGGCCATAAAGCAGCTGGCCGTGGCCCATGACCTCCATCAGGGTGATGGTGTAGGCCAGCGAGGTGCCTTTGAACACCAGCACCACTTCATTAGAGTAGGAGGAGAGGGCGCGTTTAAATGCATAAGGCAGCAGAATGCGCAGGGTATCTTTGCGGCTCATGCCGAGTGCCGCGCACGATTGCCACTGTCCGGAGGGAATCGCCCGGACCGCACCGTAAAACAGCTGCGTGGTGTAAGCCGCACTGTTCAGCGAGAGCGCCAGCATCGCGCACAGCCACGGCTGCGACAGTAAATGCCACAGCCAGGGGATCTGCTGGATCGAGGGGAACTGTCCCGGACCGTAGTAAATCAGGAAGATCTGCACCAGCAGCGGCGTACCGGTAAACAGCGTGATAAATCCTTTTACCAGCGGATTCAGCACTGGCGTTTTGAGCGACAGGACCACAGTGAAGAGCAGTGCGAGTAGCAGTGCCACCACCAGCGAGGCCGCCGTCAGCGTCAGGCTGGTGTGCAGCCCTTTCAGGAGTTCAGGCAGATAGGCCAGCATTAGCTGTTCCCCCGTTCAAAGCGGGTGGTGCGCAGTTCGATGCGACGTAACACCGCCTGGCTGAATAGCGTAATTACTAAGTAGATCGCGGCCGCCACCAGGAACCAGGTAAACGGCTCCTGCGTGCGGGTGGCGATACTTTTGGTTTGCAGCATCAGGTCATTGACGCTGATTAGCGAAACCAGCGCGGTATCTTTCAGCAGCACCAGCCACTGATTACCCAGACCGGGCAGGGCGTGACGCCACATCTGCGGCATAATCAGCCGGAGAAAGATGACCGACTTTTTCATGCCCAGCGCCTGGCCCGACTCCCACTGACCTACCGGCACCGCTTTGAGTGCGCCGCGCAGTGTCTGCGAGGCGTAGGCGGCGTAGAGCATCGCCAGCGCAATCACACCGCACAGGAACGGACTGACATCGAAGTTCTCTATCTGCATCTGAACCGGCAGCGTAAACAGCCCGAAGTTCAGCGTGAAACCGTCAGAGAGGGTGAGCAGCAGCTGTGAGGCGCCAAAATAGATAAACAGCACCACCAGAATTTCCGGCAGGCCACGGATCAGCGTCACCAGGCCGGTGCCAATCCACGCCAGCGGTCTCAGGCGCAGTGACTCCCAGCCAGCGAAAATCATCGCCAGCACCAGGCCAGCGATGAGGGCACAAACAGCAAGGCCGACGGTCATACCGGCGGCACTTGCGAGGGTCATCATTTCATTCATCAGTGATTACTGCTGGAACCATTTGCTGTAGATGGTTTTGTAGGTGCCGTCTGCTTTGATCTTGTCCAGCGCGCCATTGAATTTAGTCTGCAGATCGGTATTACCGGTGCGTACCGCAATGCCCAGGCCAGTACCAAAGTAGGCTTTATCCGTCACTTTGTCGCCGACGGCAGCCAGCGCAGCATTCTGCTTCAGCCACTCGTTGACCACAGCGGTGTCACCGAAGACAGCATCAATACGGCCGTTTTTCAGATCCAGCACCGCGTTCTGATAGCTGTCGTAAGGCACGATGGTAATGTCGCTGTGTTTATCCGTCAGGTATTTCTGGTGAGTGGTGCCGTTCTGCACGCCAACCCGCTTGCCTTTCAGGGCTTCTACACTGGCGACTTTGCCTTTCTGGGCGACAAATAGCGCCGAGTTGTCATAGTAAGGCTTGGTGAACAGCACCTGTTTTTCACGATCCGGCGTGATATCCATGCCCGCCATCACCGCATCAAAGCGACGGAATTTCAGGCTTGGGATCAGGCTGTCGAACGCCTGATTGGTGAAGGTGCAGGTCGCGTCGATCTCTTTACACAGCGCGTTGGCCAGATCGACATCAAAGCCCTGAATCTTGTTGTCCGCATCCACAAACTCAAAAGGAGGATAAGAGGCTTCGGTCGCAAAACGAATCGTTTGTGCCGCGGTAGCGCTCAGGCTAAAACCGGCAAGCAGTGCAGCAAGTACCATTTTTTTCATTTTTAGCATCCTGACTTAGTGCGAAAGATAGTGAGCAAACGCTTCGGTTTGCGGCTGTGTAAAGCGGCTGGCATCGCCCTGTTCCACAATGTGACCGTTCTCCATATAAACAACGCGGCTGGCCGTTTTACGTGCCACTTCCACTTCATGGGTCACAATCACCTGGGTAATGCGTGTCTGCGCCAGTTCGCGAATGATACTGACAATCTGTGCGGTAATTTCAGGGTCCAGCGCGGCCGTCGGCTCATCGAACAGCAGCACCTGCGGCTCCATCATCAGCGCGCGGGCAATCGCCACACGCTGCTGCTGCCCCCCGGAGAGGTGCAGCGGAAAACGATCGCTGTAGGGCGTCAGGCGCAGTCGGTCAAGCAGCTTATCGGCACGGGCGCGGGCGTCGCTTTTACTGAGGCCCAGAACCCGGCAGGGCGCTTCGATCAGATTCTGCAGCACGGTCAGATGTGGCCAGAGATTATATTGCTGGAACACCATGCCGACGTTCTGACGCAGTTCGCGAATCGCGGCATCAGACGGTTTCTGCGTGAAGTCGAACTGATTGCCGGCAATCTGCAACTGACCTGAACGTGGCTGCTCCAGCAGATTAAGCACCCGCAGCAGCGAACTCTTGCCCGCACCGCTGGGGCCCAGCAGCACCAGGGTCTCGCCTTGCGGACACTCAAGGTTGATGTCGAACAGCGCCTGATGAGCACCGTAGAAGCAGTTTATTGCGTTTAGTTGAATACTCATGCGCCAGATTTGAATAGCTATTAGTGTCGCGGATTTTAACGTCACCAGAATAGTTATGCAATTAAGGTGGGTTAAAATTTGTAAAACAGCAGGTAAACAGCAAAAGCTTAGCACAATATCATGTGCTGTCTGGCTGCTGCCAAAGGCCGCAGGGCGGGCTTTGGCAATAAAAAAGCGCAGTCACCTGCGGTGGCTGCGCTTCTCATAACCGTTGAATCTGAATTATTTTTTTGATTTTTCAAGCATCTGGCTCAGGCTGCCGCCTTCGGCATGTGCAGGGTTCGCCATGTAGCGCACGTCGTCAACGACCCAGCAGGTGCCCTGGTGGATCATCAGCACTTCATCCTGCCACTGTTTGCCGTCGCGGCTCAGATCGACCCGCAGCGGGATGTTGCGTGCATCGCGGTTCGGAATGGTGGAAGCATCGGCGACGCTGGCAGCCGTCGGACCCTGTGACAGGCTGGAGAAGAGATCGCCGTTACGCCACTGTGAACCGGCATTGCTGCCGCTGGCCGCCTGCAGGGAGTGATAAAGCGCATCACTCAGGTAAGGGCGATATTTTGCCAGGGTATTGCTGTCAGGCAGACCCTGCGTAGGCTGTTCGACACGCAGGTCGTAAAACTTCTGGGCTACCTGGTCAGGACCGCCTTCAATACAGGGGGCGGTACGCGGGCCATTATCCTTAATGACTGGCTCAACGGTAGTACAGGCGCTGAGCAGCAGGGCCGCCGGGATCATTAGCGCAAACGCGTTGTTTCTCATCTCGATTTCCTTAGGGTTCTCTGGCAAGGTGCCCTTTTTAGCATAGAGTATAGCCGTGCTTTTTAGTCGAAAGAGCCTTAGCCCGGTTTTCAACAAGGAGAATGCGATGAAATTTTCAACAACCCCAACGCTGGAAGGTCACAGCATCAGTGAATATTGCGGTGTGGTTACCGGAGAAGCGATTCTGGGTGCCAACATCTTCCGTGATTTTTTCGCGGGCATCCGTGATGTGGTCGGTGGTCGTTCCGGCGCGTATGAGAAAGAGCTGCGTAAAGCGCGGGAAATCGCGTTTGAAGAGCTGGAAGCGCAGGCAAAAGTGCTGGGTGCCAACGCAGTGGTCGGTATCGACATTGATTACGAAACGGTCGGAAAAGATGGCAGCATGCTGATGGTCAGCGTCAGCGGTACGGCGGTGATCATTCGTTGAAACGCGGGCTGTTAATGCTGCTGGCACTGCTGCTGGCGGGGTGTCACTCTGGCATGGAATCCCGTGACGGCTACTGGGCCGATCTGCGGCATCCGGCGCAGGGTGCGCGGCCGCGGGTGAAGGTGATTGTGGTCCACTACACCGCCGAAGATTTTTCTTCGTCGCTGGCGACCCTCACCGATCGGGAAGTCAGCGCCCACTATCTGATTCCCCGCCAGCCGCCCCAACGTGCCGGTAAAGGCGTTATCTGGCAGCTGGTGCCGGAGCAGCAACTCGCCTGGCATGCAGGGCCCAGCTTCTGGCGTGGAGCCATCCGCATCAATGACACCTCGATTGGTATTGAGCTGGTAAATAAGGGTTATCGCCGGACGCTGACCGGCCTCGAATGGCAGCCCTTTACCGCCGCGCAGATCACCACGCTGGAGGCGCTGGTGCGGGATATTGCACAGCGTTACGGCATCCCACCAGAAAACATTGTTGGTCACAGTGATATCGCGCCGCAGCGCAAGCAGGATCCCGGTCCACTGTTCCCCTGGCAACAGCTGGCACAGCGGGGACTCGGTGCCTGGCCCGATGCCGGACGGGTGCAATTTTATTTAGCGGGGCAGGATCCGCACGCCCTTGTGCCCGTGCAGCCACTCATGGAAAGCCTGCAACGCTACGGTTATGCGGTGACAGCGGGGATGAGTGTGCGTGAGCAGCAGAAGGTGATTGCCGCGTTTCAGATGCATTTCCGGCCTGCGGATTATCGCGGTCAGCCCGATGCCGAAACCGCCGCGATAGCAGCCGCACTACTGGAGAAGTATGGTGCGGCGGAATAGCGGATTACTGCTGCAGAAACGCTTTCCAGTGGGCGACAACCTGCTCCAGCGCCGCACGATCAGCATCCAGATGGGTGACCAGTCGGGTGCGTGTTCCCACGCTGATTAACACGCCGCGCGCCTTCATCCACTCACCTAATGGTTTGACCTGGGCTTCCGGCACGGACACGAACAGCATGTTGGTCTGCTGATCGATGACGCTGACGCCCAGTTCATGCAGCTGCTGCCCCAGCCAGGCGGCATTGTCATGATCTTCCTGCAGTCGCGCCACGTTGTGTTCTAACGCGTACAGACCCGCCGCCGCCAGAATACCGGTCTGGCGCATACCGCCGCCGGTCATTTTACGCCAGCGACGGGCGCGCTCAATCAGCGCCGTATCGCCACACAGCAGCGAACCGACGGGCGTGCCCAGACCTTTAGAGAGACAGAGGGTGAGGGAGTCGCAGTAGCGGGCAATCGCCGCCAGCGTGATCTTCTGTGCGACCACGGCATTGAAAATACGCGCGCCATCAATATGCAGCGCCAGCTTATGCTCGCGGGTAAAGGTCCACGCCTGTTCCAGATACGCCAGCGGCAAAACTTTACCGTGATGGGTGTTCTCCAGACTCAGCAGGCGGGTGCGGGCAAAGTGAATATCATCCGGCTTAATGGCCGCAGCCACCACATCGAGCGGCAGGGTGCCATCATCGGCGGCCAGCACCGGCTGCGGCTGAATGCTGCCCAGCACCGCCGCACCGCCCGCTTCATATTTGTAGTTGTGTGCCTGCTGACCGACGATATATTCATCGCCGCGCTCGCAGTGGCTGAGCAACGCCACCAGGTTGGCCTGGGTGCCGGTCGGGAAAAACAGCGCCGCGGCTTTGCCGCTCAGCCGTGCAGCTTCCGCCTCCAGCGCATTTACGGTGGGATCGTCACGGTAGACGTCATCACCGGTTTCGGCTGACATCATTGCGCTTAACATGGCGGCGCTGGGCCGGGTCACGGTATCACTGCGTAAATCGATCACCTTATGCTCCTGAATGTGGCGGAAGATAAAAAAAAGGCGGGCATCGCGCCCGCCTGGATGGAATCACTGTTTTACCGCAGCCAGTTGGTTTTCGCCAGTTCTACCACCTCATCACCGCGACCGTTCATGATGGCGCGCAGCATGTAGAGGCTGAAGCCTTTGGCCTGCTCCATTTTGATCTGTGGTGGCATAGCCAGCTCCTCTTTGGCCGTAATAACATCCACCAGTACCGGACCATCATGGGCAAATGCCTGCTCCAGCGCGCCATTCAGTTCTGACGCCTTTTCCACCCGGATACCACGGATGCCGCAGGCCTGGGCGATAGCAGCAAAGTCGGGATTTTCCAGCTCCGTGCCGTCGGTGAGATAGCCCCCGGCCTTCATCTCCATCGCCACAAAGCCCAGCACGCTGTTGTTAAAGATCACCAGTTTTACCGGCATTTTCAGCTGCGCCAGCGAGATAAAATCGCCCATCAGCATGCTGAAGCCGCCGTCGCCGCACAGCGCAACGACCTGACGGTTGCGATCGATCGACTGCGCACCCAGCGCCTGTGGCATTGCGTTCGCCATTGAGCCATGGTTAAACGAACCCAGCAGGCGACGTTTGCCGTTCATCTTCAGGTAGCGCGCCGCCCAGACGGTCGGGGTTCCGACATCGCAGGTAAAAATAGCGTCGTCGCTGGCGTAATGGCTGATCTGCTGTGCCAGATATTGCGGATGAATCGGTTGCTTGTCGTTGGGCTGCGCCAGCTCATCCAGACTTTTGCGTGCCTCGACGTAGTGCTTGACTGCACTGTCGAGGTGGCTGCGATCGCTTTTGTGCGTCAGTTGCGGCAGCAATGCCTGCAGCGTGCTTTTCACATCACCGACATAGGCCTGATCAACGTGACAGTGTGATCCGAGACTACCCGGATTGATATCGATCTGGATGATCTTAGCGTTTTCCGGATAGAAGGCACGATAGGGGAACTGGGTGCCAAGCAACACCAGCGTCCCGGCATTCATCATGGCGTGGAAACCAGATGAGAACCCGATCAGGCCGGTCATGCCGACATCATAAGGGTTGTCATACTCGATGTGTTCTTTGCCACGCAACGCATGGACAATCGGCGCTTTCAGCGCTTCGGCCAGCGCCACCACTTCCTGATGTGCACCGGCGCAGCCACTGCCGCACAGCAGCGTAATGTCAGTGGCCTCGTTCAGCGTCTGTGCCAGCCGGGCCAGTTCGGCGGGCTGTGGCAGGACCTGCGGCAACTGCGGCGGATACCACTCAGTGCTGGCGCTTTCCGGTGCCAGTTTCAGTGCCACGTCTCCTGGCAGTACCACAACCGAGACGCCACGATTCAGAATCGCTTTACGCATCGCGATGCCCAGCACCTGCGGTAACTGCTCAGGATTCGAGACCAGCTCACAGTAGTGGCTGCATTCGCGGAACAGCTCCTGCGGATGGGTTTCCTGGAAATAGCCGCTGCCGATTTCGCTCGAGGGGATATGCGCCGCAATCGCCAGAACCGGGACGCGATTGCGATGGCAGTCGAACAAACCGTTGATGAGATGTAAATTGCCGGGTCCACAGGAACCGGCGCAGATCGCCAGTTCGCCGCTGATATGGGCTTCTGCGCCCGCCGCAAAGGCGGCGACTTCTTCGTGTCGTGTCGGCATCCACTCGATGGTGCCCATGCGATTAAGGCTATCGCTCAGGCCGTTAAGGGAGTCCCCGGTGACACCCCAGATGCGTTTGACGCCCGCGCTTTCCAGCGTTTTGGCGACCAGCGCCGCCACGGTTTGTTTCATGCTCTTCTCCTTTGTCGGCCCGCCCTGAGGAGTGACGTGACCAGAACCGAAAAAAGAAGCGTAGACGACACGGCAGAAAAGCAGGCGTGAAAAAATGCGCTGGCAGAGCTCAGCGCATATCAGACCGGGTTCAGGCAGAGAAGAGGGCGATCAGAATCGGGGCCAGCAGGCTCATGACAAAACCGTGCACAATGGCGGCAGGGACAATCTCATTGCCGCCCGCCCGCTGCAGCACCGGCAGGGTAAAGTCCATTGAGGTGGCGCCACACAGACCCAGTGCACTCGAACGATGGCGACCAATCAGTGCCGGGATCAGCATGATGGCGACCAGCTCACGTACCAGGTCGTTGAAGAAGGCGGCACTGCCGATGACCGGGCCAAAGGCTTCGGTCATCAGAATGCCGGAGAGGGAGTACCAGCCAAAGCCGCTGGCTAGCGCCAGACCGGTCTTTAACGGCATGCCCAGCACCAGCGCGGCAATCATGCCCCCGAGCAGCGCGCTGAGCAGCACGACAACGGCCACCAGCATGCCACGACGGTTCAGGATGATCTGACGCAGCGTCATGCCACTGCCGCGCAACTGAATACCCACCAGAAACAGCAGGAAAATCAGCGCATATTCGCTGGCGGTTGAGGCGTGATGCAACAGCGGCCACTGGTTCAGGCCAAGCAGAAAACCAAGGACAACGACGCCGCACAGCTTCAGGGAGTCCAGTGCCATATGCAGCCGCGAGGGCAGTTTCTCCTGCCGGTGTGCATGCTGCCAGGGCGCATACTTTTCCAGTCCGCGCAGCGCCAGCAGGTTGCACAGCAGAATGCAGAACGCCGCTACGAGTGCGGTGTGAAATATCGCCAGCAGGTTACTGCCGAGGTTGTCGAGAAAGGCCAGGCTGATGCCCATAAAGAAGAGAATGACGTAAACCATCCAGCCTAACAGCTGGTTTACCCGACGCAGCAGAGTGGTTTTACGGAACGGCAACAGCCAGCCGGCGATCAGCGGCAGCAGAATAATCAAAAGTCCGGAGTACATATCAATGCCATCCATGGGGGAAGAGGCAACACGCTAGCGAAAAAGCGTATCGGAGTAAACCCCATAGCAGCTTGACCGGTTCGCTGGCGGCAACCATGCTGTTTATAACCTGAGGACGGACGCCTATGATTCTGGAACATATCGATATTCGCGGTTTCCGCGGCATCAACAAGCTCTCACTCCCTTTAACCCGGACTAATCTGCTGATTGGTGAGAATGCCTGGGGCAAATCCAGCCTGCTGGATGCCCTGAGCCTGTTACTTTCGCCCAATGAACCAGCTTATGTTTTTACCCAGGCTGATTTCCATTTCACCCCAGGTGATGTGGCCGATCCCATGCGCCGTCTGTCAATCGTATTTCATTTTCGCGATGATGGCAGCGACCCGGATGCTGTGCTCTCGACATTCTGGCAGCGCGATGCTCAGGGCCAGCGTCGGCTTTATTACAGCGTCAGCGCGGCCTGGCGTGACAGCGGCATCGAAACCCGACGGCGTTTCGTTGATGTGAACGCGCAGCTGTTGCCAGAGCAGCACTGCGCGGCGGCCATTGATCTGTTGATGAAACGCTATCCGGTGCTGCGGCTGCGCGATGCGCGCTTTAGTAAGCGGACGCGTAACAGTGCGCCTGTGGCTACTCCACATCCTGAGGTGCTGGCGGGCATGGCGTCGCTGGCGCGCGATCTGGAGCACCATCCCCAGCAGCTCAGTGATGAGGTGCTGCGACAGGGGCTGAAGACCATGCAGCAACTGATGCAGCACTACTTTCTGGTGCAGTTGCCCGATGCGGGCAATGAACTCAGGTCACGGGATCCGCAGACACGCGACGGGGAAAAGGGATGGCGGGCGTTGGATCATCTCAATCAGCTGATAGCCGGAACCGACTCCCGCAGCCGTCAGCTGATTCTGCTGCAGATATTTACCCTGTTGATTGAGGCGCGAGGCGACGTCCCGCTGGCCGCTGATGCCCGTCCGCTGCTGCTGATTGAAGATCCGGAAACCCGGCTGCATCCGATTATGCTGTCGGTGGCGTGGAACCTGCTAAGGCTGTTGCCGCTGCAAAAAATCGCCACTACCAATTCTGCTGAGCTTCTGTCTCAGGTGCCGGTAGAGAACGTCTGTCGTCTGGTACGCGGTCCCTCGCGCGTGGCCGCCTGGCGCATCGGGCCAGAAGGGCTGAGTGCCGAAGAGAGCCGGCGCATTGGCTTCCATATTCGTGTCAACCGGCCTGCGGCGCTGTTTGCCCGTTGCTGGCTGCTGGTGGAGGGGGAAACCGAAGTCTGGATTATGAATGAGCTGGCACAGCAGTGCGGTTACAACTTTGCGGCTGAAGGGGTGAAGGTAATTGAGTTTGCTCAGTCGGGCTTAAAGCCGCTGCTGAAGTTTGCCCGTCGCATGGGCATCGCCTGGCATGTGCTGACAGACGGCGATCAGGCGGGTAACAAATATGCCAGCACGGCACGCACGCAGTTACAGCCCGGCGATCCTGAGCTGCGTTTTCTGACGCAGTTACCGGCACTGGATATGGAGAATTTTCTCTATCACCAGGGTTTTCAGGATGTCTATCATCAGATGGCGCACCTGCCGTTAAACGTTCCGATGAGTTCCAGGCGTATTATTACCAAAGCGATTCACCAGAGCTCCAAGCCAGAACTGGCGATCGCTGTGGCGACATCGGCGGCGGAACGCGGGCCGGAAGCCATCCCGCCGTTAATACGGGAGATGTTTGCCCGGGTGATTGGGCTGGCGCAGGGCCAGGCAGATTAAGTCTGCTTCAGACAGGAAAATGCCAGCGGCACTGGCTGGCATTTTTGGGTCACTGTTCAGAGATGGGGTAAGTATCAGGCCACGGCCTGTATCTCAACCGGCACGATGAGGCTGGCGTGATTACCTTTCGGGCCTTCATGCACGTCGAACTGAACCTGCTGGCCTGCCTTTAGCGTGCGGTAGCCTTCCATCTGAATGGTGGAGTAGTGTGCAAAAATATCTTCGCCACCGCCAACCGGACAGATAAAGCCAAAGCCTTTGGAATTATTGAACCATTTAACTGTGCCCGTCTCCATGCTTTTACTTCCCTCGCAAGACATTTTATAAGTAGGTGAGGTCTTACAGGCTGTGAGTCTGATTTGATTAAAACTCAATCAGCCTGTGCAGGTAGAATGTAGAGAAAGCGCCGCCGGCGTCAAGCAAACCACCGGGCCAGGTGGGGAAAAAATCATCAAAATTTGAGGTGGTTAACGCTATTGGAAATTTTGTGATGCAGGTCGCGCAAGGGAATTTCTGAATAAAATTTCAGCAGCGACCAGGAGCTTGACAGGCATGTTAAACTCTCAACATGTAGTCATTAAAAGGCTAAAGCACAATCTCAACGGAACACTATGGCAAACACAAACGACTGGCTTAACTTTGAACATCTGGCCGAAGACAAAGTACGTGAAGGGTTAAAGCCGCCTTCTATGTATAAAGTCATTCTGAATAATGACGATTATACACCTATGGAATTTGTTATTGACGTCGTACAAAAGTTCTTTTCTTATGATGTTGAACGTGCAACGCAGCTGATGTTGAAAGTTCACTATCACGGCAAGGCGATCTGTGGTGTATTTACTGCAGAAGTCGCCGAAACAAAAGCGGCCCAGGTGAACAACTATGCGCGGGAAAATCATCATCCGTTGCTGTGTACGCTGGAAAAAGCCTGAACCCGTCTCCATATAGGAAACTGGTAAGGGCGATAATTGGGGGAGGTGCCTAATGCTCAATCAAGAACTGGAACTCAGTTTAAATATGGCTTTCGCCAGAGCGCGTGAGCACCGTCATGAGTTTATGACCGTCGAGCATCTGTTACTGGCGTTGCTCAGTAACCCGTCGGCCAGAGAGGCATTGGAAGCCTGTACGGTGGATATTGTGGCTCTGCGGCAGGAACTCGAAGCCTTCATCGAACAAACCACACCGGTGCTGCCCGCCAGCGAAGAGGAGCGTGACACTCAACCGACGCTCAGCTTCCAGCGCGTCCTGCAGCGTGCGGTTTTCCATGTCCAGTCATCCGGTCGCAGCGAAGTCACCGGGGCAAATGTGCTGGTCGCCATCTTCAGCGAGCAGGAGTCGCAAGCGGCCTATCTGTTACGCAAACATGAAGTCAGCCGCCTTGATGTGGTGAATTTCATCTCTCACGGTACGCGCAAAGACGAACCGGGCCAGGCGCCAGGCGCTGAAAATCCGGTTAACGAAGAGCAAGCAGGCGGGGAGGATCGTATGGAAAACTTCACCACCAATCTTAATCAGCTTGCTCGCGTCGGTGGTATCGATCCACTGATTGGTCGCGATAAAGAGCTGGAACGTACCATTCAGGTGCTGTGCCGTCGTCGTAAAAACAACCCGCTGCTGGTGGGTGAATCGGGTGTGGGTAAAACCGCTATTGCAGAAGGCCTCGCCTGGCGTATCGAGCAGGGCGATGTACCGGAAGTGATGAAAGACTGCACCATCTACTCGCTGGATATCGGTTCATTGCTGGCGGGCACCAAATACCGTGGTGACTTTGAAAAACGTTTTAAAGCGCTGCTGAAGCAGCTGGAGCAGGACGAACACAGCATTCTGTTTATCGATGAAATCCATACCATCATTGGTGCGGGTGCCGCGTCCGGCGGCCAGGTCGATGCGGCGAACCTGATCAAACCTCTTCTTTCCTCTGGCAAGATTCGGGTGATGGGTTCCACCACCTATCAGGAATTCAGCAACATCTTTGAAAAAGACCGTGCCCTGGCGCGTCGCTTCCAGAAGATCGATATCACGGAGCCTTCACCTGAAGAGACCGTGCAGATCCTGAATGGCCTGAAGACCAAGTACGAAGCGCATCACGATGTGCGCTATACCGCGAAAGCGGTGCGCGCAGCGGTGGAACTGGCGGTGAAATATATCAACGACCGTCATCTGCCTGACAAGGCGATTGATGTGATTGATGAAGCGGGTGCGCGTGCGCGCCTGATGCCAGCCAGTAAGCGCAAGAAAACCATCAACGTCTCTGACATTGAAACTGTGGTGGCCCGTATTGCCCGTATTCCTGAGCAAAGCGTGTCAGCAAGCGACCGCGATACGCTGAAAAATCTGGGCGATCGCCTGAAGATGCTGGTGTTTGGTCAGGACAACGCCATTGAGGCGCTGACGGAAGCGATCAAAATGAGCCGTGCAGGTCTGGGTCAGGATCGTAAGCCGGTCGGTTCCTTCCTGTTTGCCGGGCCTACTGGGGTCGGTAAAACGGAAGTCACCGTGCAGCTGGCGAAAGCGCTGGGTATTGAGCTGCTGCGCTTTGATATGTCCGAGTATATGGAGCGTCACACCGTCAGCCGTTTGATTGGTGCGCCTCCGGGTTATGTCGGCTTTGATCAGGGCGGCCTGCTGACGGATGCCGTGATTAAGCATCCTCATGCGGTGGTGTTACTGGATGAGATTGAGAAAGCACACCCGGATGTCTTCAACCTGCTACTGCAGGTAATGGATAACGGTATGCTGACCGACAACAATGGTCGCAAAGCGGACTTCCGCAACGTGGTACTGGTCATGACCACCAACGCCGGTGTACGTGAAACTGAACGTAAGTCGATTGGCCTGATTCATCAGGACAACAGCACCGATGCGATGGAGGAGATCAAAAAGATCTTTACGCCAGAGTTTCGTAACCGTCTCGACAACATTATCTGGTTCAGTCACCTGTCCCCAGCGGTGATCCATCAGGTGGTCGACAAGTTTATTGTCGAGTTGCAGGCGCAGCTGGATGCGAAAGGCGTATCGCTGGAAGTCAGTGATGAAGCGCGTGACTGGCTGGCTGAGAAGGGCTATGACAAAGCGATGGGCGCACGTCCGATGGCGCGCACCGTACAGGACAGCCTGAAGAAACCGTTAGCTAATGAACTGCTGTTTGGTTCGCTGGTGGATGGCGGCTCAGTATCAGTCGCGCTGGATCGTGAGAAAGGTGAACTGACCTATCACTTCCTGAGTGCTGAAAAACGCAAAACCGAAGGCACTGTGCATTAATCACCTGCTACAGATGTGAAAAAGGCCGGATTAAAATCCGGCCTTTTTTTTCGCTGCAATATGCAGAGCGATGAGATTACTGCAAATTAGCGACTACGGAAGACAATGCGGCCTTTGCTCAGGTCGTACGGGGTCAACTCAACGGTCACTTTGTCACCCGTCAGGATACGGATGTAGTTTTTGCGCATTTTACCGGAGATATGAGCAGTGACCACGTGTCCGTTTTCAAGTTCTACGCGGAACATGGTGTTAGGTAACGTATCCAGTACGGTACCTTGCATTTCAATATTGTCTTCTTTGGCCATCGAATCCTCTGGGTGTACTACCTTTCAGTTGAACCGGCAAGATAATGCCCAATTCAACGATTTATGTAAAGAACCGTCGGCGATTTTGCCAACGCTTTGCCGGGGTGCACGTAAGTTGCGCGCATCCGGTAAAATTAGGGTGTTTAAGGTGACGTCTGCAGGGGATTAGCGGGCTAAGAATCTGAATCAACCGGTTACATGCGCACGATTGAAAACAGTTCCGAGAGTGCGTTGAGATTCCCAGCCTGGCAATTCCGGCTCGATATTGCGAAGCGCGGACGACATACCAAACCCGACTAATATACCACTTATGCGCCTTTATGTGTGCAAAACATCTCTGCAGGGCTAAAAAAGCGTTTGTGTCTGCCAGCAGCCATCGCTGACCGGCTGGTAAGCAAGGCTTTGCACATATTGCAGATAATCCGCGCGCGGGATCTCCTGCGCACCCAGCGAGGCGGTATGGGGATTAAGTACCTGACAATCCACCAGTCGGCCCTGATGTCGGACGAAATGCTGACAAAAGACCCAAAGTGCTGTTTTTGATGCATTCTGCTGACGGCTGAACATCGATTCACCGCAGAAGATTTGCCCCATCGCCAGCCCGTACATGCCACCCACCAGCTGATGTTCATCCCACACCTCGATCGAGTGCGCGTGGCCCAGTTCATACAGTCGTAACCAGGCACGCTTCATCTCAAAGGTAATCCAGGTGCCTTCCTCGCGACCGCTTGCGCAGCCCTCAAGGACCTCGGCAAAGGACTCGTTCATTGTTACCCGATAAGGTGAACGACTGTGAAAACGCTTCATGCTACGACTGAGATGAAACTGCTCAGGCAGCAGGACGGCCCGGGGATCGGGCGACCACCAGAGAATGGGATCGCCGGGCGAAAACCACGGAAAGATACCGTGCTGATAAGCGTTAAGTAATCGGGCAGGGGAGAGATCACCGCCCATGGCCAGCAGGCCATTTGGCTCACGCAGCGCCATCTCCGGCGGGGGAAAGATCAGAGATTCCCGTGACAGTTGTACCAGTCTCATCGCGTTATGTTACTCATCGGCATTTCGCTAAGACTATAACGCAATACGCTGCCGGAAACGCCAGTAGCGCCCTGCTTTTGAGATTAATTCCGCATGACTGCCCTGCTCAACAATCGCGCCATTATCCATCACGCAGATGCGATCCATCTGTTCCAGGCCACTCAGCCGGTGAGTGACCATAAGCATGGTTTTTCCGGCAGTCAGCCGTTGCAGCAGGGCAAGAATATGTTGCTCGGTGGTGGCATCCAGCCCTTCGGTGGGCTCATCCAGCAGCCAGAGATCGCCGTCGTGCAGTAACGCACGCGCCAGCGCCAGCCGACGCAGTTCGCCGCCGGAAAGCGGGCGACCCCCTTCGCCCATCCAGGCGTTTAATCCTTCCTGATTCTCAAGCAGGCGTTGCAGGCCAACGTCGTTCAGAACGCGGCATAGCTGCTTATCAGTGGCATCGGGGCAGGCCAGCAGCAGATTATCGCGCAGGCTCTGGCTGAAGAGGTGAACCCGCTGCGTCACCACGCTGATACGCTGGCGCAACGCGGACTCTGACCAGGCGGTAATCGGCAGATCATTCAGGCTGATGACACCGTGCTGGCTCTCACGAGCGCGGGTCAGCAGCGCCAGTAGCGTCGATTTTCCGCAGCCGGTCGGTCCCAGTAGCGCAATATGTTCACCCGCGGCCACCTGCAGGGTACAGCTGTTGAGTACCTTATCCGGACGGTCGGGGTAGCTAAAGTCGAGCCGATCAATATTGATGCAGAGCGGTCCTGACCGGGCGTCTGACCTTGCCGGGAAGGTGATAGCGGGTGACTGATCGATAATGTCATTAACCCGATGCGCGGCAGTTGTCACCTGCGACATAGGCAGAAAAGCCCCTGCAACCGGTGCCAGCGCCTCAAAGGCGGCAAGAGCGCAGAACACGACCAGCGCAATCAGCGAGCCGGGTAACTGCTGTTCTCTGATTGTCGCAGCACCAAGCCAGAGCAGCAGGGTTACGGTTATGCCGCTGATCAGCAGCAGCAGGCTCTGGGCGGCGGCCTGTAAACGCTGTTGCTGGCTCTGTGCCTGCTGCCAGCGCCGTTCATCTTCGTCAAGTTGCTGACGCCAGCCCTGCGAGGCCCCATATAACGTAAGTTCAGCCTGCGCCGCCAGCCACTGCATCAGCTGCAAGCGCCAGCGGGCGCGTCCGTGGGCAATCGCGATGCCTGCCGGTGAGCCCAGACGATAAAATAGCGACGGCATCAGAATCAGCGTACTCAGCATGATACCGCCCAGCGTCAGTGCCAGCGGAATATTAATAAAACTCATCCCGACGGTGACTACCACTATCACCAAAAATGCGCCAAGCAGCGGCGAAATGACGCGCAGATAGAGATGATCCAGCGTATCAACATCGGCCACAAAACGGTTGAGCAGGTCCGCCTGGCGGAACTGCAACAGCTGCTCTGGCGAAAGCGCCATAAGGCGGCTGAAGGTGTGGACACGCAGATGCTGAAGCACTCTGAATGTCGCATCATGGCTGACCAGACGTTCAGCATAGCGTGCGGCAGTGCGGATGATCGCTGCACCACGGACGCCTGCCGCGGGCAGCATATAATTGAAGGTATAGAGGCCTGCTACGCCTGCCACTGACGATGCGGCAAGAAACCAGCCTGACAGGGTCAGCAGGCTGATGCTGGCCAGCAGGGTAACAATCGCCAGCACAATGCCCAGCGCAAGACGGAAAGGGTGGCGCAGCCAGAGACGAAGAAAAGGACGCAAGGCTGACATCAGCGAATCTCCTGTTGACGATGCTTCAGCATCTCACTGAAGGGACCAGGCTGTTGCGACAGCTGCTGCCAGTTACCCTGTTGCACCAGCTTACCCGCCTCCATCACCCAGAGGGTCTGCCAGCGACTCAGCGTATCAATCTGATGAGTAATCATCAGCGTGGTCTGGCGGGCAGCCGCCTGGTTCAGGGCCACCATGACATGACGTTCGCTGAGTGCATCCAGGCTGGCTGCCGGTTCATCAAGCAGCAATAAATGTGAGGATTTATAGAGCGCGCGTGCGACCGCCACTCGCTGTGCCTGACCCACCGACAGCTGATGACCACCATCGCCGGGCTGGGTTTCAATGCCCCTGGGCAGACGAGGCAGGAACTCATTAATGCCGCACGATTCCAGCAGCGTTGCAAAGCGCTCGCCGTCCCAGGCAGCATTCATTACGATATTGTCGCGCAAGGTGCTTGCCGGTAACTGCGGGTTCTGTCCTACCCAGCTAAGCTGCTGATGCCAGTCACTCCGTCGTATATCACGCAGTTCAACGCCATTCGCCTTCAGCGAGCCCTGATAAGGCAGGAAACCGAGCAGGGCGTTCATCAGGGCCGTTTTACCGGCCCCGCTTTGACCGACCAGCGCAATCTGCTCACCCGCAGCGATGGTAAAGGTGAGCGGGCCGCACAGCACCTGGCCATCGGGCGCGCAGACTCGCAGATCATCGGCGACAAGTGAGATTGCGCGCTCGGCAGTGAAAGGCTGCGGGCCATCCTGCCGGATAACGTCGGGCGTCGCCTGCATAAAGGCTTCAAGTGCATCGGCACCGCCGACCGCCTGGGCTTTGGCATGATAGAACGCGCCGAGATCGCGCAGTGGCTGGAAAAATTCCGGGGCGAGGATCAAAACCAGGAACCCGGCAAACAGCGTCACGCCGTGGCCATAATCACCGAAATGCAATTCGCCCAGATAGGAGAAGCCAAAATAGACGGCTACCACAGCAATGGCTAACGAGGCAAAAAACTCCAGCACGGCGGAGGAGAGAAACGCTAAACGCAGCACATCCATGGTGCGCTGGCGAAAATCGGTGGTGGCGTCGGCAACCGCCTGCTGCTCTGCTTCACCACGATGAAACAGCCGCAGCGTTTCTCTGCCGCGCAGACGGTCGAGAAAGTTACCGCTCAGGCGGGCCAGCACCAGGAAGTTGCGGCGATTGGCCTCGGCCGCACCCATGCCGACCAGCGCCATAAACAGCGGAATCAACGGCGCAGTGGCAAACAGGATCAGACCCGCGGTCCAGTTCAGCGGAAAAACAGTCAGCAGAATGCAGCAGGGGATGAGCACCGCCAGCGTCATCTGCGGCAGATAGCGGGCGTAATACTCCTGCATCTCTTCGATCTGCTCCAGCAGCAGAGTCGCCCAGCTCCCGGCTGGTTTCCCCTGTATCCACGCCGGGCCCAGCGCAGACAACCGGTCTAAGACCTGCTGACGTAACGCCTGACGGATAGCCTGCCCGGCACGATAGCCGGTCAGTTCACGGGCATAGTTAATCAGGGCGCGCAGTACGAAGCAAAGCAGTAACAGCAGGATACTGACCGTCAGTGCTTCACGCGGTTGCTGGTCAACGATCAGCGCCTGCAGCAGCGAGGCCAGTAAACCAGACTGGGCAATGATCAGCAGGGCACTTACCATGCCCAGCAGCGTGTTGAGCCGCAACCAGCGACCGGCGAAACGACGTTGCTGACGAAGCCAGCGGGTAAGATGCTGCTGCCGCGATTTGTCCATGCGAGACCATACTAAATGTCGGTGACAGGGGAAAATGGAAAGACATTTCCATCTCTTCAGGCGCCAGAATCTAGCATGAGAGCTATAAAAAAGGCGACGGAAAAACCGTCGCCTGGAATATTTGAGATCAGAGGGTTAACAACTTACCGATCGTTTTTAACCAGCCCGTCAAGAAAACGCTCAGCATCTAACGCGGCCATGCAGCCGGTGCCCGCAGAGGTAATCGCCTGACGATAGATATGGTCCATCACATCCCCTGCCGCAAAGACGCCAGGAATGCTGGTCTGAGTGGCGTTACCGTGCAGACCCGACTGAACTTTGATGTAACCGTTTTCCAGCGCCAGCTGACCTTCGAAGATAGCCGTATTCGGGCTGTGTCCGATAGCAACAAACAGACCCGCGACTTGCAGCGCTTCTGTTTCATCACTGTTCTGGGTAGAACGCAGTGTCAGACCCGTCACACCCATCTGATCGCCTGTGACTTCTTCCAGCGTACGATGGGTGTGCAGCACGATATTGCCATTGCGCACTTTTTCCATTAGCCGGTCGATCAGGATCTTCTCTGCGCGGAAACTGTCACGACGGTGGATCAGATGCACTTCAGCCGCGATGTTCGCCAGATAGAGCGCCTCTTCAACGGCCGTGTTACCCCCGCCAATCACTGCGACTTTCTGGTTGCGATAGAAGAAACCGTCACAGGTTGCGCAGGCGGAAACGCCTTTGCCTTTGAACGCCTCTTCAGAGGGCAGACCCAGGTAGCGCGCTGACGCACCGGTGGCGATGATCAGCGCATCTGCCGTATATACGCCGCTATCGCCAGTGAGGGTGAACGGACGGTTCTGCAGATCAACGGTGTGGATGTGATCGAAAATGATCTCAGTATTAAATTTTTCAGCATGCTCGTGCATGCGCTCCATCAGCGATGGACCTGTCAGATCGTGCGGGTCGCCCGGCCAGTTCTCCACTTCAGTGGTGGTGGTCAGCTGTCCGCCCTTTTCCAGACCGGTGATCAGTACCGGATTCAGGTTGGCGCGTGCAGCATAAACGGCTGCGGTATAACCCGCTGGGCCGGAGCCCAGAATGAGTAACTTACTGTGTTTGGCCGTACTCATGCGTTCCTCAGTTTCATTCGGCTGACATAGCCTGCGATTGTAGGGAATATCCGGCGACAATAACAAGACTTAGCCAATTTTGTTAACGATAGCTGCAAGTGGCGTAGACGATGAGCGGCGGTTTTGCCTGGTCAATGCGCCAGAATGGGGCAAAAATCGGCTTTGAGAGGTGCAAAAGTGGAAAAATACTCATTTAAAAACAGATACCCAGCGGTCTGTCTGGCATCTTGTCCTGAATTTGGTGATTTTACTTTGACAATCGCCTGCGCTTTTGCGAAAACATTATCAGAAGCGAATAACATTTATCGGAACAAAACAGGTTTTCGTCGCCTGTTTTGCGTGTAACGCCGAATAAAAGCAGCCTGATATGGATAATGACGCATGATGTGGACAGACAACATGCGTCATATCGATAGGTGTCAGATCACAGGCTCTGTTAGCTCACTTCAGAAATGCCCCGAACATTGAGCGTTTTCAGGGCGTGGCAGGTAAAGGGAAGGAATTAAGAGAGACAATAATAATGGTAGACAATAAGAAACGCCCCGGGAAAGACCTCGACAGAATTGACAGGAACATTCTGAATGAACTTCAGAAAGATGGTCGCATTTCAAACGTAGAGCTTTCCAAACGCGTAGGCTTATCGCCTACGCCATGTCTTGAGCGTGTACGCCGTCTCGAACGCCAGGGATTTATTCTTGGTTACACCGCGCAGTTAAACCCGCACTATCTGGATGCCTCTCTGCTGGTATTCGTTGAGATTACTCTGAATCGTGGTGCGCCGGATGTGTTTGAGCAATTTAACGCCGCTGTGCAAAAACTTGAGGAAACTCAAGAGTGTCACCTCGTTTCTGGTGATTTCGACTACCTGCTGAAAACGCGCGTACCTGATATGTCTGCCTATCGTAAGCTGCTGGGTGAAACCCTGTTGCGCCTGCCGGGCGTAAACGACACGCGAACTTATGTGGTGATGGAAGAGGTCAAACAGAGCAATCGACTGGTTATCAAAACTCGCTGATGCGGGGCAGGTGCAAAACCTGTGAGATTTCGGTACACTCCTGTGCATTCATACAGGATCAGCGTCGGGCTTGCCCGACGCTGTTGCTTCTTACTTTACAGGCACCTGGAGAGTCCTCTTGAGCCAGGAATATACAGAAGATAAAGACGTTTCGTTACAATCGCTGAGCAGTGGACGTCGTCTGCTGGAAGCGTTGCTGATTCTGGTGGCGCTGTTTGCTATCTACCTGATGGTTTCACTGGTCAGTTTTAACCCTTCCGATCCGAGCTGGTCGCAAACGGCCTGGCATGAACCTATCCATAATATCGGCGGCAGCGTCGGTGCCTGGCTGGCTGACACCTTACTCTTCATCTTTGGTGTGATGGCGTACGCCATTCCGCCCGTCATCCTGGGTCTGTGCTGGATTGCTTTCCGTCAGCGCGACAGCCAGGACTACTTTGACTACTTTGCCGTCGGGTTACGCTTAATTGGCGTCCTCGCGCTGGTGGTGACGACCTGTGGTATGGCGGCGCTGAACGCCGATGATATCTGGTACTTTGCCTCGGGCGGCGTGATTGGCAGCCTGGTCAGTAATGCTATTGCCCCCTGGTTCAGTCCGGCTGGCGGCACGCTGATGCTGCTCTGCGTCTGGGCAGCGGGGATAACCCTGTATACCGGCTGGTCATGGCTCACCATTGCAGAAAGAATTGGCGGCGTCGTCATGGGCGTGCTGACGTTTGCCAGCAACCGCTCACGTCACGATGAGCCCTGGCAGGAAGAGGATGACGAGCGGGACGCGCAAGATTATGCGGATGTCCCTGCATTGCATGTCGCCGACCAGGATGATGACGTGCTGCTGTCTGCGCCGCGTGCTGCCGATCAGAAAGATGATGTGCTGCTTTCCGCGCCACGCGCTGCCCCTCAGCCTGTGCCGACACAGCCGGATCCGCTACTGGCGAAAGCGGCAGCCGCAACCAGTGCGGCAGTAGCCGCCACTGCGGAAGCTGCAGAAGTGACCATCGCTCCCGCAGCGCCGGTTAACGCGGCACCTGCTGCAGCGGCCTTTACTGCATCGGCGCCTGCCGCATCAGCAGCAATGCCCGCATCGCCAACGGCACAACCTGCTCCAGCATCTGCACAGAGCACCCCTGCATCCTATGGTACAACGATGGCCCCGTCTCCGGCGCAGAATGCTCCTGCACCCGCGGCCTCACCACCGCTTTACCACTTTGAAATGCCAGACGAAGCCCCGGCTGCGCCGTCGTTCAATGCTTACGACGATGACGAACCTAAAATGGGTAACTGGCGTGACACATCAGCGATCCCTGCGGCCGCTACAGCCGCCACTGCCACTGCCGCTGCCGCAACGGCGGCCACACGTACTGCACCTGTTTTTGACCTGGCACCTGAAACCAATCTGAATCCGCAGGTTAAGCAGGGTATCGGACCGGCGCTGCCGCGTCCTAATCCGGTAAAACTGCCTACACGTCGTGAACTGGCCTCTTATGGCATTAAGTTACCTTCTCAGCGCATGGCTGAAGAGAAAGCCAAAGCGGAAGAGAGCGAAACGGCCCCGGTTACGTCGGTTTCCACTGCATCTGATGCAGAAGAGGCACTGCAGCAGGCTGAACTGCGTCAGGCCTTCCAGTCTGAGCAGCAGCAACGTTACGGCACCAGCTGGCAGCAGGACGAACAAGATGAGCAGGATGCGCAGCAGCAGGATGCACTGGCACGTCAGTTCGCCGAGCAGCAACAGCAGCGCTATGAACCTGAAGTGAGAAAAGAGCCGGTATTAAATATTGATACTGCCTCAGCGTTCGATTTTTCACCGATGAAAGATCTGGTGGATGACGGCCCGTCTGAACCGCTGTTTACGATTGCCGCGACGCCGGAGCCGGAAGCACCTGCGGCTTCACACGAACCGTGGCAGCAGGTGAGTGAGGTCTCAAGCCCTCAGGCACCGGCTCAGGTGCCTGCACCTGCCCGTTTTGCACCGGCAGAACCTGCCTATAGTGCGCCAGCGACGCCTGCGGTACCCGCAGAGCCTGTTTATCATGCACCAGAGGCAGCTCAGGTCCCGGCTTATTCTGCACCTGCTTATGGTACGCCAGCAGAGCCTGAAGCGGATTATGCCGCTCCGTCTGCGCCTGTGTATGCTGCACCAACGGCGCCTCAGGCCCCGGCTTATGGCGCGCCGTCTTATAGCGCGCCAGCCGCTGAGCCGGTTCAGCCAGTTGAAGAAGCGAAACCTTCACTGCATGACAGCCTGATCCATCCGTTCCTGATGCGCCATGAGCAGCCGCTGGAGAAACCGTCCACGCCACTGCCTTCGCTGGATCTCCTGACGGCGCCACCTGAAGAGGAAGAGCCGGTTGATATGTTCTCGCTGGAGCAGACTGCCCGTCTGGTGGAGTCACGCTTAGGCGATTACCGCGTCAAAGCCGAAGTAGTTGGCATCTCGCCTGGCCCGGTTATCACCCGTTTCGAGCTTGACCTGGCACCGGGTGTGAAGGCCGCACGTATTTCTAACCTGTCGCGCGACCTGGCACGATCACTCTCGACTGTCGCAGTTCGCGTGGTGGAAGTGATCCCTGGCAAACCTTATGTGGGCCTGGAACTGCCAAACAAACATCGTCAGACCGTCTATCTGCGTGAAGTACTGGATTGCCCTAAATTCCGCGACAATCCGTCGCCACTGGCCGTCGTGTTGGGTAAGGACATTGCCGGTCAGCCGGTCGTGGCCGACCTGGCGAAAATGCCACACTTGCTGGTTGCCGGTACTACCGGTTCCGGTAAGTCTGTGGGCGTGAACGCCATGATCATCAGCATGCTCTACAAGGCGACACCGGAAGAAGTTCGCTTCATTATGATCGACCCGAAAATGCTGGAGTTGTCGGTCTACGAAGGCATTCCGCATCTGCTGACCGAAGTTGTCACCGACATGAAGGATGCCGCGAATGCGCTGCGCTGGAGCGTCGGTGAAATGGAGCGACGTTACAAGCTGATGTCGGCGCTGGGCGTTCGTAACCTGGCGGGTTACAACGAAAAAGTGGAGCAAGCCGAAGCGATGGGCCGTCCGATTCCTGATCCGTTCTGGAAACCGGGCGACAGCATGGATATGACCCCGCCGGTTCTGGAGAAACTGCCTTATATCGTGGTGATGGTCGATGAGTTTGCTGACCTGATCATGGCGGTGGGGAAAAAGGTTGAAGAGCTGATTGCGCGCCTGGCACAAAAAGCCCGTGCTGCGGGTATCCATCTGGTGCTGGCAACACAGCGTCCATCCGTAGATGTCATTACTGGCCTGATCAAAGCGAATATCCCGACACGTATCGCCTTTACCGTTTCAAGCAAGATAGACTCACGTACCATTCTCGATCAGGGCGGCGCGGAGTCACTGCTGGGTATGGGTGACATGCTTTACATGCCGCCAAACTCCTCACTGCCAGTTCGTGTTCACGGTGCCTTTGTGCGTGATCAGGAAGTGCATGCGGTGGTTCAGGACTGGAAAGCACGTGGTCGTCCGCAATATATCGACAGTATTACGGCAGGCGAAGAGAGCGAAAGTGCTGGTGGCATCGATAGCGATGAAGAACTCGATCCACTCTTCGATCAGGCTGTCGGCTTTGTGGTCGATAAGCGCCGAGCCTCGATTTCAGGCGTTCAGCGTCAGTTCCGCATCGGCTATAACCGTGCTGCACGTATTATTGAGCAGATGGAAGCGCAGGGTATCGTCTCTGCACCAGGCCACAATGGTAACCGTGAAGTGCTGTCGCCACCGCCTCACGATATGTAGCGGTTAAATGTTTTGAAACACTACTTAATGAGCCAGTTTCGACTGGCTCATTGTTTTTATACGGTTAACCCCCATATCTGGATCAGCTTTCGGCTTTTTCCTCTGTTCTGATGGCGGAACGGCGACCAGGCTTAATGCAGTTATCGATGGGAACGTTTAAATAAGGAATCGAAGCAGATGAAATTACGCGTAATCGCTCTTGGCCTGTTGGCCACTTTTTCTTCAGCCAGCGTTCTGGCTGATGCTTCCAGTGATCTGCAACAGCGCCTGAACAAGGTCAGCAGCTTCCACGCCAGCTTCACGCAAAAAGTGACCGACAGCAGCGGTGCCAATGTGCAGGATGGCGAAGGCGAATTGTGGGTTAAACGTCCCAGCCTGTTTAACTGGCACATGACCGCGCCGGACGAAAGCATCATTATCTCTGACGGTAAATCGCTGTGGTTCTACAATCCATTTGTTGAGCAGGCGACTGTAAGTCTGCTGCAGAATGCGACCAGCAATACGCCGTTTATGCTGATTGCCCGCAACCAGTCGAACGACTGGAAGCAGTACAACATCAAACAGCAGGGTGACAATTTCGAGCTGACACCGAAAAACAGTGATGGCAACCTGAAACAGTTCACCATTCAGGTGACCTCCAGCGGCACCATTAACCGCTTCAGCGCTATCGAACAGGATGGCCAGCGCAGTGATTACCAGCTGAAAAGCCAGCAGAATGGCGCTATCAGCCCGGATAAATTCACGTTCACACCGCCTAAAGGCGTGACGGTGGACGACCAACGTCAGTGAGGTCACGGTGAGTAACCTGTCTCTGGATTTTTCCACCGAAAATTTCAAACCTCTGGCCGCGCGTATGCGGCCAGAAACATTGAAACAGTACATTGGTCAGCAACATCTGCTGGGTGCGGGCAAACCACTGCCGCGCGCGATTGAAGCAGGGCACCTGCACTCGATGATCCTGTGGGGACCACCCGGGACCGGCAAGACGACACTCGCTGAAATCATTGCGCATTATGGTAACGCCGATGTGGAGCGTATCTCAGCTGTCACTTCGGGTGTGAAAGAGATTCGTGAGGCAATTGAGCGTGCCCGCCAGAATAAACATGCCGGGCGGCGCACCATCCTGTTTGTGGATGAGGTCCATCGGTTTAACAAGAGCCAGCAGGATGCTTTTCTGCCGCATATCGAAGATGGCACGATTACCTTTATTGGCGCGACCACCGAAAACCCCTCTTTTGAACTTAACTCCGCGTTGCTCTCCCGCGCCCGCGTCTATCTGCTGAAATCGCTGACTCTGAAAGATATTGAGCAGGTGCTGGATCAGGCGATGCAGGACAAAACACGCGGGTATGGCGACAGTGATATTGTGCTGCCGGACAACACGCGCAGGATGATTGCTGAGCTGGTTAATGGCGATGCACGCCGGGCGCTGAACACGCTGGAGATGATGGCGGATATGGCCGAAATCACCGCCTCGGGTCAGCGTGAACTGACGCCGCAGTTGCTCAACGAAGTCTCGGGTGAGCGATCCGCGCGTTTTGATAACAAAGGCGACCGCTTTTACGATCTGATTTCGGCTCTGCACAAATCTGTGCGCGGTTCGGCACCCGATGCGGCGCTTTACTGGTATGCACGCATTATTACCGCAGGTGGCGATCCGCTCTATGTGGCACGCCGGTTGCTGGCTATCGCCTCAGAAGATGTCGGCAATGCCGACCCACGCGGTATGCAGGTGGCAATTGCGGCCTGGGATTGCTTTACGCGTGTCGGGCCGGCAGAAGGGGAGCGTGCTATTGCGCAGGCAATTGTCTATCTGGCCTGCGCGCCTAAAAGTAATGCGGTCTATAACGCGTTTAAGGCTGCAATGCGTGATGCGCGCGACCATCCCGATTACGATGTACCTGAGCATCTGCGCAATGCGCCGACTAAGCTGATGAAAGAGATGGGCCTGGGCAAAGAGTATCGTTATGCCCATGACGAAACCAACGCTTATGCCGCCGGTGAAGTCTATTTTCCGCAGGAACTGGCCAGCGCACGCTATTACACTCCAACCCAGCGCGGGCTTGAGGGTAAGATTGGTGAAAAGCTAAGCTGGCTCGCTGAGCAGGATCAAAATAGCCCGACAAAACGCTACCGCTGAAACAGACGTTACGGTAATGTGGGCAATGTTTTCAACGCATTCCGCAGGAATGCGTCCCTTCTTTCAACCAACTTTTTATACACAGGATAAGCATGCTCGATCCCAATCTGCTGCGTAACGAGCCAGACGCAGTCGCAGAAAAACTGGCACGCCGGGGATACAAACTGGATGTGGAAACGCTGCGTTCGCTTGAAGAGCGTCGCAAAGTACTGCAGGTGGAAACTGAAAATCTGCAGGCAGAGCGTAATTCCCGATCCAAATCCATCGGTCAGGCCAAAGCACGTGGGGAAGACATCGAGCCGCTGCGTCAGGAAGTGAACGCGCTGGGCGAACGCCTGGATGCCGCAAAAGCAGAACTGGATGAACTGCAGAATCAAATCCGTGACTTTGCGCTGGCGCTGCCGAACATTCCGGCAGATGAAGTGCCGCTGGGCAAAGATGACAGCGAAAACCAGGAAGTGAGCCGATGGGGTACACCGCGCGAATTCAGCTTCCAGGTTAAAGATCACGTTGAGCTGGGTGAAGCGGCGAAAGGTCTGGATTTTGCGGCTGCCGTTAAACTGACCGGTTCGCGCTTTGTGGTCATGCAGGGGCAGATTGCCCGCCTGCACCGTGCACTGAGTCAGTTTATGATTGACCTGCACACTGAGCAGCATGGCTACCTTGAAACCTACGTGCCTTACCTCGTTAACCACGAAACGCTTTATGGTACCGGACAGCTGCCTAAGTTTGGCGAAGACCTGTTCCATACCCGTCCGCTGGAAGAGCAGTCAGACAGCAGCAACTATGCGTTGATTCCTACCGCGGAAGTGCCGCTGACCAACCTGATGCGCGACGAGATCGTGGAAGAGGATAGCCTGCCGGTTAAACTGACCGCGCATACGCCATGCTTCCGTTCTGAAGCGGGTTCTTACGGTCGTGACACGCGCGGCCTGATCCGTATGCACCAGTTCGACAAAGTTGAAATGGTGCAGATTGTCACTCCGGAACAGTCAATGGATGCGTTGGAAGAGCTGACTGGTCATGCAGAGAAAGTGCTGCAGCTGCTGAATCTGCCGTATCGTAAGGTTTTACTCTGTACTGGCGATATGGGCTTTGGATCGACCAAAACCTACGATCTGGAAGTCTGGCTGCCAGCGCAGAATACCTATCGTGAGATTTCATCCTGTTCCAACATGGGTGATTTCCAGGCGCGTCGTATGCAGGCGCGTTATCGCAACAAACAGGAAAAGAAACCGCGTCTGGTTCATACCCTGAATGGCTCAGGTCTGGCCGTAGGCCGTACTTTGGTCGCGGTGCTGGAGAACTATCAGCAGGAAGATGGCCGCATCACCGTACCTGAAGTTTTACGCCCCTACATGAATGGCGTTGATATCATCGGCTAAGCGATTCACAATCTCTTAAACCCGGCTATGGCCGGGTTTTTTTATGCCTGATTTTTGAAAAAAAGGATTTATTGAGACGGAATTTATTCACAAATAAACGTTATCGATACCAGGTGCGCCGGAACGCTTAAAAAGCTAATTTTTCATAGAGATAGCGTTCAGCAGCGTGCCGCATAATACAATTGTAACCCACTGAAGATTAGTAGATTAAATTGTCCCGCAGCAAAATGTGCTGCTGTCAAATTCGGCCCATTGACTTTAAAAAAGCCAGTGGCAAACTGCGCGCAATTTCCTTCATTTTGCTCTGGTTTTTATCCCCTATGTCAACCTGGTCACGCCCCGTGATATTGCTGCTTTGCGGCCTGATGTTAATGACTGTCGCCATTGCCGTGCTGAATACGCTTGTTCCGCTGTGGCTGACGCATGACTTACTGACAACCTGGCAGGTAGGTATCGTAAGTTCCTCTTATTACACCGGCAATCTGGCAGGTACATTGCTGGCAGGCTGGTTAATCAGGCATTACGGGTTTAATCGCAGTTATTATCTGGCAACAGGACTCTTTGCCGTGGCAACGATTTGCCTGGTAGCGATGGAAGGTTTCTGGGCATGGAGTTCGCTTCGTTTTGTCGCGGGCGTAGGCTGTGCACTGATGTGGGTCGTGGTTGAAAGCGCACTTCTCTGTAGCGGAACCGTCCGCAATCGTGGACAGCTACTGGCTGCCTATATGATCGTTTATTATCTCGGCACTGTAACCGGTCAGTTACTGGTCAGCACACTCTCAACAGAATTACTGAGCGTAGTACCCTGGGTCACTTCGCTGGTGTTCTGCGCGGTACTGCCGCTGGTCTTCACACGGGTATCAGCCACCGGTGAAGCGGCTGAAGCGGCACCGGCTCGCATCTGGCCGATGCTTCGTCGCCGCAGTTCACGTCTCGGCATCAATGGGTGCATTATCTCCGGTATCGTTTTAGGCTCGCTTTATGGCCTGATGCCGCTTTACCTGTCGCATCAGGGAATGAGTGATGCCAATGTCGGCTACTGGATGGCGTTACTGGTTAGCGCAGGGATTGTCGGGCAGTGGCCAGTTGGTCGTCTTGCCGATCGTTTCGGCCGCTTGCTGGTGCTGCGGGTGCAGGTCTTTGTCGTTATCCTGGGGGCGATGGCCATGTTAACCAATGCCGCAATGGCGCCAGCGCTGTTTGTTCTGGGACTGGCAGGCTTCACACTCTATCCGGTGGCGATGTCCTGGGCTTGCGAGACAGTCGCACATCATGAACTGGTTGCGATGAATCAGGCGCTGCTGATGAGTTATACCGTTGGCAGTCTGGCTGGACCCGCAATGACCTCTGTTCTGATGCAGAATTATTCTGACCGGCTGCTGTTTGTGATGATCGCCGCAGTGGCGCTGATCTATCTGCTGATGCTGCTGCGTAAAGTGGATCAGCAGGCGACGCCAGTGGCACATGCCTGATCGCTGAACAGTAAAAAGGGAGCGTTAAGCTCCCTTTTTTATGACCGATTATTCAGTACATCACTTCGTGACCGTAGCTGGCGAGAATGTTTTTAACGCGTTCCATCGTCTCTTTCCCCGGTGGTTTCACCCCATCCAGCTTGTACTCTTCACCCATCGCAATCCATTTATGCTTACCCAGCTCGTGATAGGGCAGTAATTCAATCTTCTCGACGTTCTTCATGTCACGTGTGAATTCACCCAGCCGATGCGCGGTGTCATCATCGTCAGAATAGCCAGGTACCACGACAAATCGGATCCAGGTCCGCTTGCCTTTTTTCTGCAGATAGCGGGCAAAATCCAGCGTACGATGATTGGATACACCCACCAGAATCTGATGCACGTCATCATTCATCTGTTTGAGATCGAGCATCACTAAGTCAGTCACGTCGAGCAGTTCGTCGATCACTGGATCGTAGCGGCGTACGAAACCGTTGGTGTCGAGACAGGTATGGATGCCTTCGGCCTTGCAGGCGCGGAACCAGTCACGCACAAATTCAGCCTGAAGAATCGCTTCACCCCCTGACGCAGTAACACCGCCACCAGACGCATTCATAAAGTGGCGATAGGAGAGCACATCCGCCATCAGCGCCTCGACGCTGATCTCTTTTCCGCCGTGAGTATCCCAGGTGTCACGGTTGTGACAGTAGAGACAGCGCATCAGGCAGCCCTGGAAGAAGGTGATGAAACGGATGCCGGGACCGTCGACGGTCCCGCAGGATTCAAATGAGTGGATACGACCGTTAACTGACATTGCGATGTTTCTCCAGTGAGTCTGCCGGGACAGACGGCGCAATCTCTGTTGCGCTCAGGGCAGGAAATCGATTCTGAGAGGAACCTTGATGAAGATGACCATCAGAACAGACTTTTTAAGGAAAAGGCTCCGCGAGGAGCCTTTTTATCGGGTTTAGCCGTGATTACAGTGACTGTGTGAAGGTACGGGTAATCACATCCTGCTGCTGCTCTTTAGTCAATGAGTTAAAGCGTACAGCGTAACCAGAAACGCGAATTGTCAGCTGCGGATACTTCTCCGGATGCTCCATCGCGTCCAGCAGCATTTCACGGTTCATGACGTTGACGTTAAGGTGCTGGCCGCCTTCGATGCTGGCTTCGTGATGGAAATAACCATCCATCAGACCGGCAAGGTTGGTTTTGCGCACATTATCATCTTTACCCAACGCGTTTGGCACGATTGAGAAGGTATAGGAGATACCATCTTTCGCATAGGCAAACGGCAGTTTAGCGACAGAAGTCAGTGAAGCCACAGCACCTTTCTGGTCACGACCATGCATCGGGTTAGCACCGGGTCCAAACGGTGCGCCAGCGCGACGTCCATCCGGCGTGTTACCGGTTTTCTTACCATACACCACGTTCGAAGTGATAGTCAGGACAGACTGCGTCGGCACGGCATTGCGATAGGTAGTCAGCTGTTGAATTTTCTTCATGAAGCGTTCAACCAGATCGCAGGCCAGGTCATCAACGCGGGCATCGTTGTTACCGAACTGTGGATATTCACCTTCGATATCGAAGTCGATCGCCAGACCATCTTCGTCACGAATCGGTTTCACTTTGGCGTATTTAATTGCTGAAAGTGAATCCGCAGCAACAGAAAGACCGGCGATACCACAGGCCATGGTGCGATAGACATCCCGGTCATGCAGGGCCATCAGTGCCGCTTCATAGCTGTACTTATCATGCATGTAATGGATGATGTTCAGCGAAGTCACATACTGCTTCGCCAGCCAGTCCATGAAGTGATCCATACGCTCCATGACGGTGTCGAAATCCAGCACGTCGTCGCTGATTTTGTCGCCTTTCGGTCCGACCTGCATTTTCAGTTTTTCATCCACGCCGCCGTTGATTGCGTAAAGCAGCGTTTTCGCCAGGTTGGCACGTGCGCCAAAGAACTGCATTTGTTTGCCGACAATCATCGGGCTCACGCAGCAGGCGATGGCGTAGTCGTCATTGTTGAAATCAGGACGCATGAGGTCATCGTTCTCATACTGCAAAGATGAGGTATCGATAGAGACTTTAGCGGCGTATTTCTTGAAATTAATGGGCAGTTTTTCTGACCACAGAATGGTCATGTTTGGCTCAGGTGAAGGACCCATGGTGTAAAGGGTATTCAGGAAGCGGAAAGTGCTTTTGGATACCAGTGTACGACCATCAACGCCCATACCTGCCAGTGATTCGGTTGCCCAGATTGGGTCACCAGAGAACAGCTCATCATATTCTGGGGTACGCAGGAAGCGAACCATGCGCAGTTTCATGACCAGATGGTCAATCAGTTCCTGAGCCTGTTCTTCCGTCAGCTTACCGGCTTTAAGATCACGCTCAATGTAAACATCCAGGAAGGTTGAGACGCGGCCAAAGGACATGGCAGCACCGTTTTGTGATTTAACGGCAGCCAGGTAACCATAGTAAGTCCACTGCACAGCTTCTATCGCGTTGGTGGCCGGACCGGAAATGTCATGACCATATTTTGCGGCCATCTCTTTGATCTGGGCCAGCGCATGATGCTGATCGGAGATCTCTTCACGCAGACGAATGGTCGCCTCGAGATTCACACCGTTCTCTAAATCTTCCTGCAGTGATGCGAACTGAGAGAATTTATCCGCCATCAGGAAATCGATGCCGTACAACGCCACACGACGATAGTCACCGATAATACGACCACGACCATAAGCATCAGGAAGACCGGTCAGAATACCTGATTTGCGGCAGCGCAGAATGTCCGGGGTATAAACATCGAAGACACCCTGGTTGTGTGTTTTGCGGTATTCGGTGAAGATTTTTTTCAGAGAAGGGTCGAGTTCACGGCCATACACTTTGCATGAACCTTCGACCATTTTGATGCCGCCATAAGGAATGATGGCGCGTTTTAATGGTGCTTCAGTCTGCAGACCAACAATTTTTTCCAGAGACTTATTAATGTAGCCCGCGTCGTGCGAGGTAATTGTGGAGGCGAGATCGGTGTCGAAGTCGACTGGCGCGTGGGTGCGGTTCTCAATTTTGATGCCTTCCAGCACGCTTTCCCACAGCCTGGTGGTTGCTTCAGTGGCGCCCGCCAGGAATGACTCATCACCTTCATAGGGGGTGTAGTTTTTCTGAATGAAGTCGCGCACATTGACGCTGTTCTGCCATTCGCCTTCAGCAAATCCTTCCCATGCTGAAGCCAGTTTTGCATTAAGTTCGGTCATAATATACCTGCCTTATATGAAGAGACTTTACGGTCGGGCACAGTCAACGTCCTGTGCCGTCAAAAATGCGTTTAATGTACCTGGTCACCTTTGCGGAGATAGATAACCCAGTAAGTCAGCCCAACCAAAACGCCACCGCCGATGATGTTACCGATCGTTACGGGAATCAGATTATGGAGAATAAAGTTACTGACGGTCAGCGAATGAAACTGTGCAGCCGTGGTGCCAGCAGCCTGCCAGAACTCAGGTGTTGCGAAGTCGCGGATAGTAATGGCATAGGGAATGAGAAACATGTTAGCGATGCTGTGTTCGAAACCGCTGGCGACAAACATCCCAACAGGCAGAATCATCACGACCAGCTTATCGGTCAGGCTGCGACCGGAATAGCTCATCCAGACGGCGAGGCAGACCAGCAGATTAGCTAATGTACCCAGACAGACTGCTTCTATAAAGGTGTGATGCATCTTGTGATCGGCGGTTTCCAGGACATTCAACCCCCATGCACCATTCGCAACCATATGCTGTCCGGCAAACCACATCAGGGCGACAAAGAAGAGTGCACCGGCCAGGTTACCGGCGTAGACGTTAATCCAGTTGCGGGCCAGTTGACCCCAGCTGATGCGACCACTGGCTTTAGCCACGACGATTAGTACCGTCGAGGTAAAAAGGTCGGCGCCACACACCACGACCAGCATCAAACCGAGAGAGAAGCAGATACCGCCAATCAGTTTGGCTATACCATAAGGCATCGCGCCACTGCCGGTAGTCGCTGTAATATAAAAAACGAATGCGATTGAGATGAATACGCCAGCGTTTATGGCCAGAAAGAAGGTAGTAAAGGGATGTTTGGTTGCTTTATAGATACCGGCGTCTTCGGCCACTTTCGCCATTGCGGCGGGTAATAAAAGATTAAAAGGGTTGTCAGTTTTCACACTAACTTACTCCTGAAGTTGTCTGAAAAAATACTAACAAAGGAGTATAGGTCAGTAATTGATGTGGATCATGTTTGACGAAATGGTAGCCAGGCTATCGCGTTTAAATGGAAAAATAATTTCGTAACTTACTGAAAATAAAGTATTAAATAAATTTTAAAAATACAAATATATTTTAATGACAGGCGATTGCGCGCGTTTTTAATTCAAGCGGTGTTATAAATTAATATCTTATATGTTAAGTAAAATAATGGAATGTGGCGGAAGGTATTTTTATTACAGCTAATGTTTCATTGAGATAGAGGAAAATTATGGCACCAGATAAATCCAGTGCCATGTTGAGCTATCTGTTTCCAGCGTCAGGCGTTATGCCTTACGCTTTTTTCCAGTAATGACGTTTGGCAGCTTGCAGTTTTTCGTATGCAGCAAGCAGGGATTGATGAGCCGGAAATGCCTGCAACTCTTCATCCACAGCCTGAAGCCCATTAAACGGATTCTCACCACTGATAGCGGCGGAAGCCGCTTCCATTGCGTTCTCACCATACATACGCAGGAAGGCGTGATGATATTGCAGCGGATCGCGCTCATCTTCCATTGCCAGTAACAGCAGGGTCTGCAGGCAACGATAGTAATTAGCCCGCTCTGGCGTAAAGATTGAGCTGTTAAACTCCATTGTCCATTCTGTCCAGATCAATGCCTGATCCAGATCGCCGCCCGCCAGCGCCAGCATCGCTTTTAGTTCGCCAATACGCAGCGTGTACCAGCCGTTGTCTTTACCGGTTGCCAGACCCAGCAGCTCGCGAACACGGGTGAAGTCGTCAAAACCTTCATCATCCAGCTGTCCAATCAGATCCAGATACTCTTCCGGATTCCAGTTGCTGTCAGGCAGGGCAAGCAGGGTTGCACGGATGCCAGCACCCATGCTGTTATTCGCCAGGAACAAATCTTCCGCCGGGTAGATATCAGACATGCCAGGTACGATAATGCGGCAGGCATAAACACCCAGGTGCTCGTAGTCAGCGATATAGACTTCCTGATCTTCTGAAGCGAAGATCGCCATCAGCGTAGCAAATTCCTGCTCGGTGCTGCCTGCGAAAGACCAGTCGACAAAGGGATAATCCGCCGTCTCTTTAAACAGATCCCAGGAGATAAGACCGCTTGAATCGATGAAGTGTGTTTCGAGGTTGGCATGTTCAGCCACTTCTTCGTCATCAAAGGTCGGTGGTGTAAACACATCCAGATCTTTGAGGCTGCGACCCTGCAGCAACTCGGTGACGGTACGCTCCAGCGCCACACCGAAATCAGGATGCGCACCAAATGAGGCAAAGCAGGTGCCGTTGGTCGGGTTAAACAGTACCACACAAATAACCGGATATTTGCCACCCAGCGAGGCGTCATAAGCGAAAATCGGGAAGCCTTCTGCTTCAAGGCGCGCAATCGCTTCAATGACGTCAGGATAGCGCTGCATCACCTCATCAGGAATCGCTGGCAGGCTGATTGCTTCCGCAATAATGCGGTTTTTAATGTAGCGCTCAAACACTTCTGAAAGCCCCTGAACACGGGCTTCATTTGCGGTGTTACCTGCAGACATGCCATTTGAAACATAGAGGTTGCCGATAATGTTCATCGGAATATAGACAGTGTGCTGATCGGACTGGCGGGTAAAGGGCAGAGTGCATATACCACGCTCAGCATTGCCGGATTGCAAATCAATGAGGCCGGAAGCCGTCAGAGCATTGTCGGCATCGTAAAACGCGTGCAGGCGCGCATCCAGAATGCCTTCAGGTAAGGAATCATCCTCTGGTAACGCAAACCATTTTTCATTGGGATAGTGAACAAAATCACCGTCAGCGATCTTTTTCCCCAGCCAGAAGTCAGCAAAAAAATAGTTAGTAGAGAGACGCTCGAAATACTCACCCAGTGCAGAGGCCAGTGCCGCTTTTTTACTGGCGCCTTTACCATTGGTAAAACAGAGCGGGCAATCGCGGTCGCGGATATGCACTGACCAGACATGGGGGACAGGATTCAGCCAGGAGGCTTCTTCAATGTTAAAGCCAAGATCCTGCAGCTTGTTCTGGAAACGCGCGATGGAGTCTTCCAGTGCGGCATCTTTGCCCGGGATAAATGTTTGCGTCATAGTGCCGCTCTCTCTGTTGTCATAGGGTGCGTAAAGCGCGCCATGATACGGATTTTGCTAACTGACCGCTATCAGGGCGGGACATTTTTACCGGCTTAGTTTACCGACGTAGTTTTCATCACAGCGGCACTCTGGCCAAACGCAAATTGATGGCGCTGGATAAAGCCTCACAAAATTCCGTTCAGATTTGCATTGGTAACATAACCTCCGGCGAGCCGGATTCAGAAAATGTGACCGCACCCTGATTTATGATTGCAGCTATCAGAATGCAGTGATAAAACCGGATGGTTATTCATAACCGTTCGATATGACAGTGGTGAGGGGAAATGACGCAAGTTTATAATTTTAGCTCTGGCCCGGCGATGCTACCGGTTGAAGTCCTTCGTCGTGCAGAACAGGAGCTGACGAACTGGCGCGGTCTGGGTACCTCTGTAATGGAGATCAGTCACCGCAGTAAAGAGTTTATTCAGGTGGCTGAGGAAGCGGAGCAGGACTTCCGTGATCTGCTAAAAATACCGGCTAATTACAAAGTTTTATTCTGTCATGGCGGCGCGCGTGCGCAGTTCGCTGCAGTACCGGGTAATCTGCTCGGGCAAGCGACCAGCGCCGACTATGTCGATGGCGGCTACTGGGCACACAGTGCAATTAAAGAAGCGGAAAAGTATTGTTCTCCGCGTACGCTGGATGTGAAAACCACTCGCGATGGTAAACGTGCCATTCTGCCGATGAGCGAATGGCAGGTGAGTGAATCGTCTGCTTATCTGCATTTCTGCCCGAATGAAACTATCGATGGCATCGCCATTGATGAACAGCCCGATTTCGGCAATAAAACTGTTGTCGCTGACTTCTCATCTACCATTTTGTCACGTCCGATCGATGTGAGCCGCTATGGCGTGATTTATGCGGGTGCGCAAAAAAATGTCGGTCCGGCCGGGTTAACGCTGGTTATCGTTCGCGACGATCTGCTGGGTCAGGCGCACGCCTCTGTACCTTCAATTCTTGATTACAAAGTGCTGGCCGATAATGATTCGATGTTTAATACCCCGCCAACATTTGCATGGTATCTCTCAGGCCTGGTGTTTAAATGGCTGAAAGAGAAGGGCGGTGTGGCCGAAATTGATCGTATCAATCAGGCAAAATCTGACCTGCTTTATGGCGTTATCGATCACAGTGGCTTCTACCGTAACGATGTGGCTAAAGAAAATCGCTCGCGCATGAATATTCCTTTCCAGCTGGCGGATGCGTCGCTTGATGCACTGTTCCTGGAAGAGTCATTTAAGGCAGGATTGCATGCGCTTAAAGGCCATCGTGTAGTAGGCGGTATGCGCGCCTCTATTTATAATGCGATGCCGCTGGAAGGTGTGAAGGCGCTGACCGATTTCATGGTCGACTTTGAACGCCGTCACGGCTGATTATTAAGATATCAGCGTTGATGCTGATGCCAGACCTCGTCATAGGGCGAGGTCTCTGTATTTTTTGAGGATTTCGTTTCACATGCAGGACTCCCTGACTCTCCAACCGATCGCGCGTGTCGATGGCACCGTAAATCTGCCCGGCTCAAAAAGCGTTTCCAATCGCGCATTGCTGCTGGCTGCGCTGGCTGAAGGTACCACCCGTCTCACCAACCTGCTCGACAGCGATGATGTTAAGCATATGCTGAATGCGCTGACCGCGCTGGGCGTAAGCTATACGCTCTCCAGCGATCGCACCGTGTGTGAAGTGACGGGAAATGCCGGGCCGCTGCACTCCTCTCAACCGTTGTCGCTGTTTCTGGGCAATGCCGGAACCGCAATGCGTCCTCTGGCCGCTGCACTCTGTTTGGGCGAGCACGATATTGAGCTGACCGGCGAACCCCGCATGAAAGAGCGTCCAATCGGGCATCTGGTTGATGCACTTCGTCAGGGGGGAGCAAGTATTGAGTACCTGGAAAACGAAAACTATCCGCCGCTGCGTTTACGCGGTGGTTTCACCGGGGGGGAAGTCAGTGTAGATGGCAGCGTCTCCAGTCAGTTCCTGACAGCACTGCTGATGACCGCGCCGCTGGCACAGCAGGATACCTGCATCACTATCAAAGGCGATTTGGTTTCCAAACCTTATATTGATATCACACTCAATCTGATGCAGTGCTTTGGCGTCGGGGTTGAGAATCAGAACTATCAACGCTTCCTGATTAAGGGACAGCAACAGTATCAGTCACCGGGCGATTACCTGGTTGAAGGCGATGCCTCTTCCGCCTCCTATTTCCTGGCTGCCGGCGCAATAAAAGGTGGCACGGTTCGCGTCACCGGTATCGGACGCCAGAGTGTGCAGGGCGATATCCGTTTCGCTGATGTGCTGGAAAGGATGGGTGCGGTAATTGAGTGGGGCGATGATTTCATTGCCTGCACGGCCGGAAAACTGCAGGCCATTGATATGGACATGAACCATATCCCGGATGCTGCCATGACCATCGCGACCACCGCGCTGTTTGCCGACGGCACGACCCAGTTACGTAATATTTATAACTGGCGGGTAAAAGAGACTGATCGACTGAGCGCAATGGCTACAGAGCTGCGTAAAGTGGGGGCTGAAGTTGAAGAGGGCCATGACTATATCCGTATTACACCGCCAGCATCGCTGATTCATGCTGATATTGGTACCTACAACGATCACCGCATGGCAATGTGTTTTTCGCTGGTTGCCCTTTCCGATACACCAGTAACTATTCTCGATCCTGGCTGTACAGCGAAAACCTTCCCGGACTATTTTGTTCAGCTGGCTAAAATCAGCCAGCACGCCTGATATCGCCTTTCCGGTGCGGTTCCGCACCGGGTCTCCCCCTGATTTAATCTGGCTGTAACCTGACCGATATCCTCTGAATTGACTAACATTTCGAACCCGGTCAGTGCGAAAGGGTAACCAAGCCTTGCTATGCAGCGTATAATGCTAAGCATTAAGGGTGACCTGAAGGTCATAATGCACGCAGCAACAGGAGGGAATAATGACAGTAACTGCCCCGGTCATAACTATTGATGGGCCAAGTGGAGCGGGAAAGGGAACCCTGTGCAAAGCGATGGCAGAATCGCTGCAGTGGCATCTGCTGGACTCCGGTGCTATTTATCGCGTGCTGGCGTTAGCGGCATTGCATCATCAAGTGGACATTGAATCTGAAGAAGCGCTGGTGCCGATTGCTGCACATCTTGATGTGCGCTTTTTGTCACAGAATGGTGAAATGCAGGTCATACTTGAAGGTGAAGATGTTACCGGTGAAATCCGCACTCAGGAGGTCAGCAACACCGCCTCACGTGTCGCTGCCTTTCCGCGGGTGCGCGAAGCGTTATTGCGCCGTCAGCGCGGTTTCCGTGAGATGCCGGGCCTGATCGCTGATGGCCGCGATATGGGCACCGTGGTTTTCCCGGATGCGCCAGTAAAGATTTTCCTTGATGCCAGCCCGGAAGAGCGTGCTCAGCGACGTATGCTACAGTTGCAGGGAAATGGCTTTAATGTTAACTTTGACCGCCTTTTAGCCGAGATAAAAGAACGCGACGACCGCGATCGTAACCGCGCAATTGCGCCTTTAGTCGCTGCTGCCGATGCACTGGTTCTGGACTCTACAGAGATGTCTATCGACCAGGTCATTGAAAAAGCGCTACACTATGCCCGCGAGAAGCTGGGCATTCCGGCTTAACTGAATTTATCACCCTGTACCACGGATCCGGTGCCGGGCATGTGAAACAACCCCATCCGACATGAAGTCAGATGGACGTTAAATTGAAGAATCCTGAAGATTATCAATATGACTGAATCTTTTGCTCAACTATTTGAAGAATCCTTAAAAACAATCGAAACCCGCCCGGGTTCTATCGTTCGTGGCATCGTCGTTTCTATCGACAAAGATGTCGTTCTGGTTGATGCGGGTCTGAAATCTGAATCTGCAATTCCTGCAGAGCAGTTCAAGAACGCAGCCGGCGAACTGGAAATCCAGGTAGGCGACGAAGTTGATGTTGCTCTGGATGCAGTGGAAGACGGCTTCGGTGAAACCCTGCTGTCCCGTGAGAAAGCTAAGCGCCATGAAGCATGGATCACGCTGGAAAAAGCTTACGAAGACGCTGAAACTGTTACCGGTGTTATCAACGGCAAAGTTAAAGGCGGCTTCACAGTTGAGCTCAACGGTATCCGTGCGTTCCTGCCAGGTTCACTGGTAGATGTGCGTCCGGTGCGCGATACGCTGCACCTGGAAGGCAAAGAGCTTGAGTTCAAAGTCATCAAGCTGGATCAGAAACGCAATAACGTCGTGGTTTCACGTCGTGCGGTTATCGAATCCGAAAACAGCGCAGAGCGCGATCAGCTGCTGGAAAACCTGCAGGAAGGCATGGAAGTTAAAGGTATCGTTAAGAACCTCACTGACTACGGTGCATTCGTTGATCTGGGCGGCGTTGATGGCCTGCTGCACATCACTGATATGGCATGGAAACGCGTTAAGCATCCAAGCGAAATCGTTAACGTTGGCGACGAAATCACCGTTAAGGTGCTGAAGTTCGACCGCGAGCGTACCCGTGTTTCTCTGGGTCTGAAGCAGCTGGGCGAAGATCCATGGGTTGCTATCGCTAAACGCTATCCGGAAGGCACCCGCCTGACCGGTCGTGTTACCAACCTGACTGATTATGGCTGCTTCGTGGAAATCGAAGAAGGCGTTGAAGGTCTGGTACACGTGTCTGAAATGGACTGGACCAACAAAAACATCCATCCGTCTAAAGTTGTTAACGTAGGCGATGTTGTTGAAGTTATGGTTCTGGACATTGACGAAGAGCGTCGTCGTATCTCCCTGGGTCTGAAACAGTGTAAATCTAACCCATGGCAGCTGTTCGCTGAGACGCACAACAAAGGCGATCGTGTTGAAGGTAAAATCAAGTCAATCACTGACTTCGGTATCTTCATCGGCCTGGACGGCGGCATCGACGGTCTGGTTCACCTGTCTGACATCTCCTGGAACGCGACCGGCGAAGAAGCCGTTCGTGAGTACAAAAAAGGCGATGAAATCGCTGCCGTTGTACTGCAGGTTGATGCAGAGCGCGAGCGTATCTCTCTGGGCGTTAAACAGCTGGCAGAAGATCCGTTCAACAACTACATCACTCTGAACAAGAAAGGTGCCATCGTCACCGGTAAAGTGACTGCAGTTGATGCTAAAGGTGCTACAGTTGAATTAGCAGACGGCGTTGAGGGTTACCTGCGCGCTTCTGAAGCTTCACTGGACCGCATTGAAGATGCAACTCTGGTTCTGAACGTTGGCGACGACGTTGAAGCTAAGTTCACCGGCGTTGATCGTAAAAACCGTGTCGTAAGCCTGTCTGTCCGTGCGAAAGACCAGGCTGATGAGAAAGAAGCTATCAATACTGTTAACACCAAACAGGAAGAAGGCAATTTCTCTAGCGCTATGGCTGAAGCGTTCAAAGCGGCTAAAGGCGAGTAATCGACCTGAAGCACCGGGTGGGCAACCACCCGGTTTCGGTAAAAGCTGTCATACATTCCTACAGGGATAAACCGGAGGTTACATGACCAAGTCAGAACTGATCGAAAGACTGGCGGGACAGCATACTCATATACCGGCGAAAGTCGTTGAGGATGCAGTAAAAGAGATGCTTGAGCATATGGCCACTACGCTGGCACAAGGCGAACGCATCGAAATCCGGGGATTCGGCAGCTTTTCTTTGCACTATCGCGCTCCGCGTACTGGACGTAACCCGAAAACGGGTGACAAAGTGGATCTGGAAGGTAAATACGTTCCCCACTTTAAGCCAGGCAAAGAACTGCGCGATCGCGCAAATATCTACGGCTAAGCCGATACCGAACCAGATAAACGACATCTCCGGATGTCGTTTTTTTTGCCTGCTATCCAGGTTGAGACCTGACATCCAGATTACGGTCATCCACACTGCAATGCCGCGCTCTCCTTGCGAAACGGCTCCAGCCTCACTCATTGTCCACTGTTAATTTCTCCCCAATTGCCCAGAATAATCGAACTGAATCAATGGATATGATTATGCTGACATGGACCATTCTGGCGCGACTGGCGATCGTTGCAACGTTACCGCTACTGCTGATGGCGCGGCTGCCTTCCGGTGAGGTGATGTGGGGCTTCCTCCTCACAGGACTGGCTCTGCTGCATTGCCCTTACCAACCTGTCCGTCTGGCCGGTCTTACTCTGCTGTTTCTGGCATGGGCCTGTAACGACGCGCGTCTGATGGTGCGGGATATCGAAAAGTTCTCGGCGCGTCCTGCCACCTACACCCTTCAGATCAGTGAACTGCGAAAAGAGCGGAAGCAAATCCGGGTTCGTCTGCTTGAAGAACAGGGCAGGATGATATTTCCGCCTCGCTTTGCCTGGCTCTTTTTCGATACTGATCCAGAGATTTACTGTCCGGGCCAGCGCTGGACCATGCACCTCCGTCTGCGACCGGTCCATGCCCGCCTTAATGAAGGCGACTTTGATGCACAGCGTTTTGCACTCGCGAATAATACGCCGCTTCAGGGGCGGATCCTTAAACAGGATGCTATCAGCGATCGCTGTGATGGCCGCTGGCGATTTATTGTAGGGCACCGTGACAGGACCCGTGAAATGCCTTCGCGTGGCACGCTGGAGGCGCTGGCATTTGGTATCCGGGAGGAAATGAGCCCGCAGACGCGCCAGCTACTGCGTGATACCGGCACGGCGCACCTGATGGCGATATCGGGCATGCATATTGCCCTGGCAGCCAGCACTGGCTGGGTGCTTGCGCGAGGCGTGCAGTTTATATTGCCAGCCCGCTTTATCGGCTATCTTTTTCCCCTCATCGTGAGCTGGCTGTTTGCAGCAATCTATACCTGGCTTTCAGGGGCGCAGCCTCCTGCAGCCCGTTCTCTGCTCGCCCTGACGCTATGGACGATAACACGGCTTGCGGGTGTTCAGCTGAACAGCTGGCAGATCTGGACGTTCTGTATTGCGTTGCTGCTGGTGATGGATCCACTGACCGTGCTGTCTGACAGCTTCTGGCTTTCGGTACTGGCTGTCGGCATGTTGCTGGTCTGGTATCACTGGTTCCCGCTGCCTGCACAGTTCCGCCATCAATGGCGCTGGATTCCGGTACAGCTACTGCATTTGCAGGCGGGCATGATGATTTTAATGGTGCCGTTGCAGGTGGCGATTTTCAACGGCATCAGCCTGACTGCGCTGGTGGCGAATGTTGTCGCGATTCCGGTCGTCTCGTTTATTACCATGCCTCTGGTGACGCTCGCCCTGCTGCTACCGGTGGCGCATTTATCTGGCTTCTTCTGGGGAGCGGCCGATCTCTCTTTACGCGCACTGTTTCATTGCCTGACGTTGCTGCCACCAGGCTGGTGGCCGCTGAGTGGCACAACCTGGTTTACGGTCATGGTATGGGGTGGCCTGATTCTCTGGCGTGCGCAGCTCTTCTTCTCTCTGCCACTAAGCAGCTGCGCGTTAGCGCTGGCGATGATACTGAGTCGCCAGCCAAATCAGGAGCAGGGCTGGCGCATCGATATGCTGGATATCGGGCACGGTCTGAGTCTGGTGATCAGCCAGGGCGACGAGGCCGTAATGTATGACACCGGCCCGCGCTGGCAGAACGATAATGCGGGGAGTCGGGTGATCATTCCGTGGCTGGAGCGCAGGCAGTTACGGTTAAAACAGGTCATCCTGAGTCATAAGCATCTGGATCATACTGGCGGGCTGGAGGCGATTACGCAACGCTGGCCAGCGGTTGACGTCAGAAGTGCGCTGGCTGATGAGGCACACTTACCCTGCGTACGGGGCACGCAGTGGCGCTGGCGGCAGCTCCACTTTCGGGTGGTCTGGCCGCTGACGGCCCCCCTGCCGGGCGGAAATAATGACTCCTGTGTGGTGATCGTCGATGATGGTCAGGTTCGTCTGATGTTAACCGGTGACATTGAAGCGAAAGCGGAACGCCAACTGGTGGCGCTGGAGAAGCAGGGGCTGAAGGTCGATATTCTGCAGGTCCCGCACCACGGCAGCCGTACTTCGTCGACCTCATTGCTGCTGCGTAAAGCCGCAGGCCACACCGCTATCGCCTCGCTGGCACGCTACAATGCATGGCGTATGCCCGCGAAAAATGTGCTGGAAAACTATCGAACGGCCGGTTTTCAGTGGCTGGATACGGGCCAGTCAGGACAAATCAGTATCAGGATAGCGCAGGGCAGAGCGCAGGTTTCGACCTTGCGGGATCAATTAATGCCCCGTTGGTATCATCAGTGGTTTGGCGTCAAACGCGAATCCAGGTAGAATGGCCGGCTATTTCCAACAGCGTGAATAAATAATGCATCAAGATAAAGATCTCTCTACGTGGCAGACGTTTCGCCGACTCTGGCCGATGATCGCGCCTAATAAAGCGGGATTAATTGCGGCCTCAGTCGCCCTGATTATTAATGCTGCGGGCGACGCCTTAATGCTCTCACTGTTGAAACCGTTACTGGATGATGGTTTTGGTAAAGCTGACAGATCGGTGATGCTGTGGCTGCCGTTAGTGGTTATTGGCCTGATGCTGGTACGCGGAGTCACCAGTTATATCTCCAGCTACTGCATCTCCTGGGTCTCTGGCAACGTCGTGATGAACATCCGCCGTCGTCTGTTCAGCCATATGATGGGCATGCCGGTTTCGTTTTTCGACCAGCAGTCAACCGGCACCCTGTTGTCACGCATTACTTACGATTCTGAGCAGGTCGCCTCCTCTTCTTCGGGCGCGCTGGTCACCGTAGTGCGTGAAGGGGCTTCCATTATTGGCCTGTTTATCATGATGTTCTACTACAGCTGGCAACTGTCGCTGATCCTGATTGTACTGGCACCTATCGTCTCCTTTGCTATCCGCACCGTCTCTAAGCGCTTCCGCACCATCAGCAAAAGTATGCAGAACACTATGGGGCAGGTGACAACCAGCGCCGAGCAGATGCTGAAAGGGCACAAAGAAGTGCTGATTTTTGGCGGACAGGACATTGAATCGGAGCGCTTTTCCCGCGTCAGTAACCGGATGCGTCAGCAGGGAATGAAACTCGTTTCAGCCTCCTCCATTTCCGATCCGATTATTCAGCTGATCGCGTCGCTGGCACTGGCTTTTGTGCTCTATGCTGCCAGCTTCCCCAGCGTCATGGATACCCTGACAGCCGGTACCATCACCGTGGTTTTCTCCTCGATGATTGCCCTGATGCGCCCGCTTAAGTCTCTGACCAACGTCAACGCCCAGTTCCAGCGTGGGATGGCGGCCTGTCAGACACTGTTCTCTATTCTGGATAGTGAGCAGGAAGTGGATAACGGTACGCGCGAAATCACCCGTGCTAAAGGGGATATTGAATTCCGTGATGTGACCTTTACCTACCCTGGTCGTGAAATTCCGGCCCTGCGCAATATCAATCTGTCGCTGCCGGCAGGAAAAACGGTGGCGCTGGTGGGCCGTTCCGGTTCCGGTAAGTCTACGATGGCGAGTCTGCTGACCCGCTTTTATGACATCCAGCAGGGCGAAATCCTGCTGGACGGTCATGATCTGCGTGAGTACAGCCTGCGCTCATTGCGTAATCAGGTGGCGCTGGTGTCACAGAATGTGCACCTCTTCAACGACACGATTGCCAATAACATCGCGTATGCCCGCAGTGAGCAATACAGTCGTGAAGAGATCGAGCAGGCGGCCACCATGGCGCATGCCATGGACTTTATCAATAAAATGGATAAGGGTCTGGATACGATGATTGGCGAGAATGGCGTGCTGTTATCTGGCGGTCAGCGTCAGCGTATCGCCATTGCCCGTGCGTTGCTGCGTGATTGTCCGATTCTGATCCTGGATGAAGCGACCTCGGCGCTGGATACCGAGTCAGAACGCGCGATTCAGTCTGCACTGGATGAGTTGCAGAAGAACCGTACCTCGCTGGTAATTGCGCACCGCCTTTCTACCATTGAGAAAGCGGATGAAATCGTGGTAATTGAAGATGGCCAGATTGTTGAACGCGGAACGCATCAGGTGCTGTTAGCAGAACGCGGCGCCTATGCACAGCTGCATAAAATGCAGTTCGGCCAATGATTGAACGTATCTGGAGTGGTCGTTCACCGCTATGGCTACTGCTATGGCCATTCAGCCTGCTGTATGGCGCGATCACGGCCCTGATACGCTTCAGTTACAGGCGCGGCTGGCGTAAAAGCTGGCGTGCGCCTCTGCCGGTCGTGGTGGTGGGTAACCTGACTGCCGGCGGAAATGGTAAGACACCAGTCGTGATCTGGCTGGTTGAGGCGTTGCAGCAACGTGGCCTGCGCGCTGGCGTCGTCTCCAGAGGGTATGGCGGCAAGGCGGACCACTATCCTTTGCTGGTCACGGCGCAGACCCCCACGCAACAGGCCGGTGATGAACCGGTACTGATCGCCCAGCGCACCGGAGCGCCGGTTGCGGTTGCTCCCAAAAGGCGACAGGCGATTGAAGCGTTACTGAAGCAGGGGCCGCTGGATGTGATCATCACGGATGATGGCCTGCAACATTACGCCCTGCAGCGCGATCGCGAAATCGTGGTGGTTGATGGGGTCCGTCGCTTTGGTAATGGCTGGTGGTTGCCTGCCGGTCCGATGCGTGAACGTGCCGATCGTCTGCGGCAGGTGGATGCCGTCATCATTAATGGCGGTAAGGCCCTGGGTGACGAGATTGCGATGCAACTTCAGCCCGGACTCGCCACCAATCTGCTGACCGGGGAAACCCGCGCACCTGAGCAACTGGGCGCAGTGGTTGCCATGGCCGGTATTGGTCATCCTCCGCGCTTTTTCACCACGCTGAAACAGCAGGGTATTACGCCGGTTGCAGAGATCGCCTTTGCCGATCATCACGCCTACAGTGAAGATGAGCTGACACGATTATTACAGCCGGGTCAGCAGCTATTAATGACTGAAAAGGACGCAGTGAAATGCCGTCACTTTGCGCAGCCTGACTGGTGGTATCTGCCGGTGGACGCCCATTTAACCGGTAAAGCCGTAACGCCGTTACTGGACGATATTGAACAACGCTGCCGTCGCCGGCTCTGATAGCCGCACCCATTCAGGTGAAGCCTGATAAGGAAGAGGATGAACACCCCGCATTCACTTTCGTTACAGCAAGCACGTCATCTTCATCTCGCCGCGCAGGGCCTGCTGCGCCCTCCGGCAAAACGCGCGGTTTATCAGGATCTGATTAGCTGCATCTCCCGCATGTCACTGCTGCAAATTGATACCATTCATGTGGTGGCACGCAGTCCTTATCTGGTGCTGTTCAGTCGCCTGGGGAACTATCCTCAGGCATGGCTGGAACAGGCGCTGGCCCAGGGCGAACTCTTCGAGTACTGGGCGCACGAAGCCTGCTTTATTCCCCGCGCCGATTACAGACTGCTTCGTCATCGCATGCTCTCTCCTGAACGTCTGGGCTGGAAATACAATGCGCAATGGGTTGCTGACCACCAGCAGGCGATTACCGAATTACTGCAGCTGATTCAGCAAAACGGCCCGGTGCGCGCCGCCGATTTCACCCATGCCGATAACCCGAAGTCGGGCTGGTGGGCATGGAAACCACACAAACGCCATCTGGAAAATCTGTTTAGCGCCGGTGAGCTGATGGTCGCGGAACGCCGTAACTTTCAGCGTGTCTATGATCTGCGCAGCCGCGTCATGCCCGACTGGCAGGATGCGGTGCATGGCATCAGCGAAGCCGAGGCCACCCGACAGATGCTGATGAACAGCGCCCGTAGCTTAGGGATTTTCCGCGCGGCCTGGCTGCCGGACTACTATCGCCTTAAACGGGCACCCCTGAACGACTTTATCGCTGATGCCCAGGCCGCGGGCGATCTGGTCGCCGTCGATACAGAGGGGCTGGGTGAGATGTGGCTGCATCGTGACTACCTGCCATTACTGGAGACACCGCTGCAGGCGACGCACAGCGCGCTGCTGTCCCCGTTTGATCCGGTAGTCTGGGATCGCAAGCGTGCGCGGGAGCTGTTCAGTTTTGACTATCGTATCGAGTGTTACACCCCCGAGGAGAAGCGTAAATTTGGCTATTTCGTTTTGCCCATCCTTCATCGTGGTCAGATAAAAGGACGGCTCGATGCCCGTATGCTGCGTCAGGCAAAACAGCTGGAGATTAAAAAACTCTGGCTGGAAGAGACGACCCGCATCACGGCGCGCTTTGTGGTGGATATCCGGCGTGCAATTGAGCGCTTCGCGGTCTGGCAGGGAGCAGAAAGCGTCGCTATTCTGCAGGCACCCGATGCACTCAACGATCACTGGCCAGCCCAGTGGCGGCTGGATTAATCAATTTTGCGGCAGCCGCTGCGGGAAGGCGTTTTACCCCATCCCGCCTGCGCTGCGCTATGGTATGCTTGATGCCTTAAGCATTCGGTTCCTGATGGAGGACATATGGATCATCGTTTACTCGAAATCGTTGCCTGCCCGGTGTGCAATGGCAAACTTTACTTCAACAATGCTCAGCAGGAGCTGATCTGCAAGCCTGATGGCCTGGCCTTCCCGGTTCGGGATGGTATTCCGGTGCTGCTGGAAACCGAAGCCCGTACTCTGTCAGTTGAAGAGATTCATCCATGAGTTTCACTGCCATCATTCCTGCGCGCTATGCGTCAACCCGGTTACCCGGCAAGCCGCTGCTCGATATTCACGGTAAACCGATGGTGGTGCATGTGATGGAACGCGCCCGTGAATCGGGTGCCAGTCGGGTCATTGTTGCTACCGATCATCCTGACGTCGCCAGAGCAGTGGAGGCGGCAGGCGGTGAAGTCTGCATGACCCGCGTCGATCACCAGTCCGGCACGGAGCGGCTGGCGGAAGTGATCGAAAAATATCAGTTTGCAGATGACGAAATCATCGTCAATGTGCAGGGTGATGAGCCGATGATCCCGGCAGAGATTGTGCGCCAGGTGGCGACCAATCTGGCGGGCTCAGCGGCCGGGATGGCAACGCTGGCGGTGCCAATAACCGATGTGGAAGAAGCCTTTAATCCGAACGCGGTGAAGGTGGTCATGGATGCGAATGGCTATGCGCTCTATTTCTCACGGGCCACCATTCCCTGGGATCGGGAACGCTATGCTGCCTCACGCGAGCAGATTGGCGATACGCTACTTCGTCACATTGGTATCTATGCCTACCGTGCCGGTTTTATTCGCCGCTATGTTGCCTGGGCACCTTGTCCTCTTGAACAGATTGAGCTGCTCGAGCAACTGCGTGTTTTATGGTACGGCGAAAAAATTCATGTCGCCGTAGCAAAAACCATTCCCAGCGTGGGTGTGGATACGCCAGACGATTTGCAACGCGTCCGCAATGCCATGCAGGCCTGATATACGGGGAGTCAGTCTCCCCGTTTCAGCGCAACGTTATTGATCCGCCGCTAAACTTATCGCCAGTACTTCCTTCAGGATATTATGATACTCATCTGAGGAGGATGCCGCATGGAACAGCTTAAATCAGAACTCACGCTGGCGCTGGGTGAAAGCATCAGCCGCCTCGAATTAATCAGTGAACATCCGCCCACCCGACTCTATGCCCTGTACGATAGGCAGGGGCACCCCATGCCGATGGTGGCAAAATATTTTCGTCATCAGGGGCGGGCAGCGCTGGAAGCCAGAAAGCTGGCATTACTGGGGCAGGCCGGATTGATCCCTGTGCCAGCGGTCTATGGTCTGGTGCTGAGCCAGCAGCCGCCGGTGCATGAAACGCTTCTGATGGCGAGACTGAATGGCGTGACGGCGGAGGCGCCTGCGCGGGATGCTCAGCGATGGCAACAGTTTTGCGAGCAGGCAGTCGAGGGTCTGCTGGCCTGGCACCGGCTCGACAGCCACGGTCTGGTCGGAACGGTAGACAGCACGCAGCAGAATTGCTGGCCGGCCTGGTATGCACAACGGGTTGAGGTATTGTGGTCGACACTCAGCTATCTGCGCCCACCCGGCTTCACGCTGGAAGATCGCCAGATTCTGTTCCGCTGCCGGTCACGTCTGGCGCATCTTTTCCGCGACTTCGATGATCCCTGCGTGATGGTTCACGGCAACGTGCGGCTGCAGAGCATGCTGAAAAACAGCCGCAGTGACCAGTTAGTCGCGATGACACAGCCGGGCACGATTCTCTGGGCGCCCCGTGAATATGACCTGATCCATCTGGATACCTCACCTGCTGAGACAGCGCTGCTGCACGACTACCTGCAACGGGCACCCGTCTCTGAAGGCTTTGTCTGGCGCCGGTGGATTTATCAGCTGTGGGACTGCATCGAACATCTCGTGCAGACCGGCACGTTCAACCGCCCGCGTTTTGACCATGCCCGTGCGCAACTACTTCCCTGGCTCGGCTGAGTCGGGTTTCTCACCTTTAAGCCGCTGCAGTAACGTGCCCAGCGTTTCATACACTGCCCGTTCGCTGTGGCTCAGCCAGATCGATGAAGGTATCGCGCGTTCCCAGCCATTCAGCGGCGAGGTAATCGCCAGCTGATTGGCAGGGGCAGCAATCGGCTTCAGACCGACCGCGTGGAAAAAGCGTATCGCCCGCGGCATATGATTCGCTGAGGTGACCAGCAGCAACGTGCGATCGCCTACTACCGTTTTGACCGCCTGCGCTTCATCCGCGGTATCACGAGGCTGGTCAAGAATCTGAATGTGTTCGCGCGGTACGCCCAGACTTTCTGCCACCTGAGCGGCTACCCAGGCGCTGCTCTTCGGATTGGTGCCACCGGCAGCGCCGGTAAAAATCAGGGTCGACTGTGGATTGCGTTGCCATTGACGAATACCTTCCGCCACGCGTGGCAGACTGTTATTCAGCAGGTTTGAGCTGGGTGCCCATGCCGGGTTGAAGGTATAGCCTCCGCCCAGCACCACAATGTAGTCCACCTTCTCTGCACCGTTCCAGGTCGGATAGCGGTTATCCAGCGGCAAAAGCAGCCGATCGGCCAGCGGTTGCAGGCTCAGCAGCAGCAATAACAGCCAGCTGACAGAGATCACGGTTTTGCCGCTTTTTTGCCAGTCAGTAAACCAAAGCAGTAAAATGCCCAGCGCCATCAGCAAAAGCAGAAACGGCAAGGGTAAAAGCAGCCCGCCAATCACTTTTTTCAGGGTAAATAACATCGAAAACGCGTCCTGTTGTCCGAAAATAGAGCACCCGGAAGGGAAGATGGGGATGAAAGGTTCATTCTTCTGATGCCTGTGACAAAATAGCACAAGTCTCACCGCAGCATACCGGAGCGCATGCCATGCAGGATCGTAACTTTGACGATCTCGCGGATAAATTTTCGCAAAATATTTACGGCACCACCAAAGGGAAGATACGCCAGGCCATCCTCCGGGATGAGCTGGAGAAGATAGTGCCCGGCCTGTCACCGCACCCGCTATCGGTGCTGGATGCTGGCGGCGGTGTCGGCCAGGTCTCCAGCGAGCTGGCTGCACAGGGCCATCAGGTTCTGCTGTGCGACCTCTCTGCTGAGATGCTGCGCCGGGCCGCCGAAAATGCGGCGGCACAGGGTGTGAGCCACAACATGCAATTCAGACAAATTAGCGCGCAGCAGGTGGGCGAACATTTGGATAAGCCGGTGGATCTGGTATTGTTCCACGCTGTGCTTGAGTGGGTCGCTGAACCGGAGAAGGTGCTCAAAGCGCTGTTCGATCTGCTGCGTCCGGGGGGCGTCATGTCGCTGATGTTTTACAATCTGCACGGCCTGACATTGCGCACCTTAACGCTGGGTAACTTCGGCTATCTGCGCACCAACCTGACTAAACGCAAAAAGCGAACCCTGTCGCCTGACTATCCGCGCGACCCAGAGCAGGTCTATCGCTGGCTGGAGGCGTGTGGCTTTGTGATTGAGCAGCGTGCCGGGATCCGGGTATTCAGTGACTACATGAAACCGCCGAAAGGCGAGCCAAAAAGCGACGACGAAATTATTGAGATGGAGCGGCGTTACTGCCGTCAGGAACCCTTTTTAAGCTTAGGGCGCTACATCCATGTGACCGCGCGTAAACCGGGGCAGAAGGACGAATTATGAGTGAATTTTCCCAGACGGTACCTGAACTGGTCTCCTGGGCGCGCAAAAATGACTTTTCCCTTGCGCTGCCAGTGGAACGTCTGGCCTTTTTGCTGGCTATCGCCACCCTCAACGGTGAGCGGATGGATGGCGAAATGAGCGAAGGCGATCTGATTGACGCTTTCCGTCATGTCAGTAAAGCTTTTGAACAAACCCATGAAACCGTGTTGGTTCGTGCCAACAACGCCATCAACGACATGGTGCGTCAGCGTCTGCTCAACCGCTTTACCAGTGAACTCACCGAAGGCAACGCTATCTATCGCCTGACGCCGCTGGCGATCGGCATCACCGACTACTACATCCGTCAGCGTGAGTTTTCAACGCTGCGCCTGTCGATGCAGCTGTCAATTGTGGCCAGCGAGCTCAAGCGGGCAGCCGATGCCGCGCAGGAAAACGGTGATGAGTTTCACTGGCATCGCAATGTTTTCGCGCCGCTGAAATATTCGGTGGCGGAGATCTTCGACAGCATCGATATGACCCAGCGTCTGATGGATGAACAGCAGCAGGCGGTGAAAAACGATATCGCTGAACTGCTGAATAAAGACTGGCGCGCGGCGATCTCCAGCTGTGAAATGCTGCTCTCTGAAACCTCCGGGACACTGCGTGAACTGCAGGATACGCTGGAAGCGGCGGGCGACAAACTTCAGGAAAACCTGCTGCGTATTCAGGATGCCACGCTGGACAGCCCAGACCTGGGCTTCGTCGATAAACTGGTGTTTGACCTGCAAAGCAAGCTCGACCGTATTACCAGTTGGGGTCAGCAGGCGATTGACCTGTGGATCGGCTATGACCGGCACGTTCATAAATTTATTCGTACCGCCATCGACATGGATAAAAATCGCGTCTTTGCCCAGCGCCTGCGGGTATCGGTACAGAACTACTTCGACGCGCCCTGGGCGCTGACCTACGCCAATGCCGACCGCCTGTATGACATGCGCGATGAGGCGCTGACGCTGCGGAATGACGAAGTGATGGGCGAACTGCCGCCAGAGATGGAATACGAAGAGATTAATGAAATTCGCGAACAGCTGGCAGCGATGATTGAAGAAGCGCTGCAGGTCTACAAATCGCAACAAAAACCGCTCAACCTCGCGTCAGTGATGCGTGACTACCTGGCCCAGTATCCACGTGCCCGCCATTTCGACCTGGCGCGCATTGTGGTGGACCAGGCGGTACGCCTTGGCGTAGCGGAAGCTGATTTAGCCGGTTTGCCTGTGGAATGGCAAGCCATCAATGATTACGGAGCCAAGGTGCAGGCACATGTCATCGACAAATATTGAACAAGTGATGCCGGTTAAGCTGGCACAGGCACTGGCCAACCCGATTTTTCCCGCGCTGGACAGCCAGTTACGCGCCGGACGCCATATCGGAATTGAAGAGCTGGATAACCACGCTTTTCTGATGGACTACCAGTCATTTCTCGAAGAGTTTTACACCCGCTATAACGTTGAGTTAATTCGTGCGCCGGAAGGCTTTTTCTATCTGCGTCCGCGTTCAACCACGCTGATTCCGCGTTCTGTGCTCTCTGAGCTGGACATGATGGTTGGGAAAATTCTCTGCTACCTCTATCTCAGCCCGGAACGCCTGGCTAATGAGGGAATCTTCACCCAGCAGGAGCTGTATGACGAACTGCTCTCGCTGGCCGACGAGAACCGTCTGCTGAAGCTGGTTAATCAGCGTTCAACCGGTTCGGATCTGGATCGCACCAAGCTGCAGGAGAAAGTGCGCGCCTCTCTGAGCCGCCTGCGCCGTCTTGGGATGGTGTGGTTCTTCGGCAATGACAGCAGCAAATTCCGTATCACGGAATCGGTGTTCCGCTTTGGTGCCGACGTGCGTGGCGGTGATGATGCCCGTGAAGCGCAGCTTCGCCTGATTCGTGATGGCGAAGCCATGCTACTGGAAAATGCGACTGCACCGATCGACACAGATGAAAGTGAAGGGCAGGAAGGCGACAGTGAGAACGCAGAGGAAGAACAGGCATGATTGAGCGCGGAAAGTTTCGTTCGCTTACGCTGATCAACTGGAACGGTTTTTTTGCCCGTACCTTTGATCTTGATGAACTAGTGACCACACTGTCAGGCGGTAACGGTGCGGGTAAGTCCACCACCATGGCGGCATTTGTCACCGCACTGATCCCCGATTTAACACTGCTGCACTTCCGTAACACCACAGAAGCGGGCGCGACGTCGGGATCCCGTGATAAGGGTCTGCACGGTAAATTGCGGGCCGGCGTCTGCTACTCAATGCTGGACGTAGTGAACTCACGCCATCAGCGTGTGGTGGTCGGTGTCCGTCTGCAACAGGTGGCCGGACGCGACAAAAAAGTCGATATCAAGCCGTTCAGTATCCACGGTCTGCCAACCGACACAAATCCGACCGATATGCTGACGGAAGTGCTTAACAGCCGTCAGGCACGCGTCTTACCGCTGAATGAGGTAAAAGAACGGGTTGAGGCACAGGAAGGCGTGCAGTTCCGCGCTTATAACTCGGTGACGGATTATCACGCTATGCTGTTTGATCTGGGCGTGGTGCCGCGTCGTCTGCGCTCTGCCAGCGATCGCAGCAAGTTCTATCGCCTGATTGAAGCCTCGCTCTATGGCGGTATCTCCAGCGCCATCACCCGATCGCTGCGTGATTACCTGCTGCCTGAAAACAGCGGCGTGCGTAAAGCGTTCCAGGATATGGAAGCTGCGCTGCGCGAGAACCGCATGACGCTGGAGGCAATCCGCGTTACCCAGTCCGACCGCGACCTCTTTAAGCATCTCATCTCCGAGGCGACCAGCTACGTGTCGGCTGATTATATGCGTCACGCCAACGAGCGCCGTGGACATCTCGACAGCGCATTACAGCTGCGCAATGAGCTGTTCAGCAGTCGTAAGCAACTCGCCACCGAGCAGTATCGTCACGTGGAGATGGCGCGCGAGCTGTCAGAGCACAGTGGTGCAGAAAACGATCTTGAAGTCGATTATCAGGCCGCCAGCGATCACCTGAACCTGGTGCAGACGGCGATGCGGCAGCAGGAGAAGATTGAGCGCTACGATGCGGATATCGAAGATCTGACGCTGCGGCTGGAAGAGCAGACCGAAGTGGTTGCCGAAGCGCGCGAAATTCAGGAAGAGAATGAAGCGCGTGCTGAAGCGGCTGAGCTGGAAGTGGATGAACTGAAAAGTCAGCTGGCCGATTTCCAGCAGGCACTCGACGTTCAGCAAACGCGCGCCATCCAGTATCAGCAGGCCTTGCAGGCGCTGGAACGCGCCCGCACGCTGTGCCAGCTGCCCGATCTGACTATCGATAACGCGGCAGAATGGCAGGAGAGCTTCCAGGCTAAAGAGGAAGAAGCGACAGAACGCCTGCTGCGCCTGGAGCAGAAGCTGAGCGTGGCCGAAGCCGCGCACAGCCAGTTTGAACAGGCGCTGGCGCTGGTGACCAGCATTGCCGGTGATGTGACCCGTCAGGATGCCTGGCAGACCGGCCGCGAACTGTTGCGTGATGCCAGCAATCAGCGTCATCACGCCGAACAGCTCTCGTCGCTGCGTCTGCGGCTCAATGAGCTGGAACAGCGTCTGCGTGAGCAGCATGAGGCGGAGCGACTGCTGGCCGAATTCTGCAAGCGTCAGGGACAGCATTACGAAGCCGATGCGCTGGCTGGCCTGCAGCAGGAGCTTGAAGCGCAGATCGAACAGCTGAACAGCAGCGTCTCGGACGCCGGTGAGCAGCGCATGATGATGCGTCAGGAGCTGGAACAGCTGCGCGAACGCATCACCAGCCTGACAGCCCGTGCGCCACACTGGCTGGCGGCACAGGAGATCCTGACGCAGCTCAGTGAACAGACCGGTCAGGCGCTGAACAGCAGCCAGGACGTTACCGAATTTATGCAGCAACTGCTGGAGCGTGAGCGTGAAACCACCGTCGAGCGCGACGAAGTGGCGGCACGCAAACGTGATATCGAGCAGCAGATTGAGCGGCTCAGTCAGCCGGGCGGGGCGGAAGATGCGCGCCTGACCCAGCTGGCGGAACGCTTTGGCGGCGTATTACTCTCTGAGATTTATGATGATGTGACCCTGGATGATGCGCCGTACTTCTCGGCGCTCTATGGTCCGTCACGTCATGCAATCGTGGTGCCGGATCTCTCCCGCGTGCGTGAGATGCTGGATGGTCTGGAGGAGTGCCCGGAAGATCTCTACCTGATCGAGGGTGACCCGCAGTCATTCGATGACAGTGTCTTCAGCGTTGATGAGCTGCAGAATGCCGTTGTGGTGAAAGTGGCAGAGCGTCAGTGGCGCTACTCCCGCTTCCCGAAAATCCCGCTGTTTGGCCGCGCAGCGCGCGAAAATCAGCTGGAGCTGCTGCACCTTGAGCGCGACAAACTGGCTGAGCGTTACGCCACGTTGTCGTTCGATGTGCAGAAAACGCAGCGTCTGCATCAGTCATTCAGCCGCTTTATCGGCACGCATCTGGCCGTTGCCTTTGACGCCGACCCGGAAGCGCAGATCCGTCAGCTGGGCGCGCGTCGGGGTGAACTGGAGCGGGCGCTGAATCAGCATGAGAGCAATAATCAGCAGCAGCGTCAGCAGTATGAGCTGGCGAAAGAGGGCGTATCGCAGTTAAACCGACTGCTGCCACGCGTCAACCTGCTGCTGGATGACACGCTGGGCGATCGCTGCGAAGAGATCCGTGAGCAGGTCGATGCGGCTCAGGACGCGGCGCGCTTCCTGCATCAGCATGGCGCGAAGCTGGCGAAACTGGAACCGATCCTCGCCGTATTGCAGAGCGATCCGGAACAGCACGAGCAGTTACAGGCAGATTATCAGCAGGCGCAGCAGCAGCAGCGCAACGCGCGTCAGCAGGCCTTTGCGCTGACAGAGGTGGTGCAGCGTCGCGCCCACTTCAGTTATGACGACTCCGCCAGCATGCTCAACGGCAACAATGACCTTAGCGATAAGCTGCGTCAGCGTCTTGAGCAGGCTGAGGGTGAACGCAGCCGCAGCCGCGATCGCCTGCGTGAACATCAGGCGCAACTGACGCAATATGCGCAGGTGCTGGCTTCGCTGAAAAGCGCTTATGACGCCAAGCGCGACATGCTGAAAGAGTTGCAGCAGGAGATGCAGGACATTGGCGTCCAGGCTGACAGCAGCGCAGAAGAACGCGCGCGCGTTCGCCGCGATGAGCTCTACACGGCACTGAGCCACAATCGCGCCCGCCGCAATCAGCTGGAGAAACAGCTTACCTTCTGTGAAGCGGAGATGGATAATCTGCAGAAGCGCCTGCGTCAGCTGGAGCGTCAGTATCATCAGATGCGTGAGCAGGTGGTCAGTGCAAAAGCGGGCTGGTGTACCGTCCTGCGTCTGGTGAAAGAGAATGGCGTTGAGCGTCGCCTGCATCGTCGTGAACTGGCTTACCTGAGCGGCGATGAGCTGCGCTCGATGTCGGATAAAGCGCTGGGTGCATTGCGTCTGGCGGTGTCGGACAACGAACATCTGCGCGACGTACTGCGGCTGTCGGAAGATCCAAAACGTCCTGAGCGTAAGATTCAGTTCTTTATTGCGGTCTATCAGCATCTGCGCGAGCGTATCCGTCAGGATATTATTCGTACCGACGATCCGGTCGAAGCGATTGAGCAGATGGAAATCGAACTGAACCGTCTGACCGAAGAGCTGACCGCGCGTGAGCAGATGCTGGCGATCAGTTCACGCAGTGCGGCGAACATCATCCGCAAGACGATCCAGCGTGAACAGAACCGCATCCGCCAGCTCAACCAGGGGTTGCAGACTGTCAGCTTTGGTCAGGTCCGCAGCGTGCGGCTTAACGTGAACGTCCGTGAAACCCACGCTATGCTGCTGGATACGCTGTCAGAAGAGCATGAGCAGCATCAGGATCTGTTCAACAGCAACCGCCTGACCTTCTCTGAGGCACTGGCGAAGCTCTATCAGCGACTTAACCCGCATATCGACATGGGTCAGCGGACGCCGCAGACCATCGGTGAGGAGCTGCTCGACTACCGCAACTATCTGGAGATGGAAGTGGAAGTGAACCGGGGTTCCGATGGCTGGCTGCGTGCAGAAAGCGGTGCGCTCTCAACGGGTGAGGCGATCGGTACCGGTATGTCCATTCTGGTGATGGTGGTACAGAGCTGGGAAGAGGAGTCCCGTCGTCTGCGCGGCAAAGATATTTCGCCATGCCGACTGCTGTTCCTTGATGAAGCAGCACGTCTGGATGCACGCTCCATCGCCACACTGTTTGAACTCTGTGAGCGACTGGAGATGCAGTTAGTGATTGCCGCGCCGGAGAATATCAGCCCGGAGAAAGGCACGACCTACAAACTGGTACGTAAGGTGTTTAATAACACCGAGCATGTGCATGTGGTCGGTCTGCGGGGTTTTGCTGCCGATCCTTCGCCGGTGCGTGCGGGAAGTGACGCAGATGCGCTGCCCGATTTAACCGCTGAAAATTCGCAGGCGGAAACGTAGTCAAAAACTGAACCATTCGTTAATCTGGTTACGGCATTTGTCGCATGAGGCAAATGCCGTTTTTGTTTGTATACTCACATGATGAGTCACGGCGCGGTCGCAGTGGATACAGGGAACACTGCGAAGTTGAAAAACAAGGGGGCAGGGATGTTGCTGGTAAAAAAATTAAATCATCATCGCGTTCTATCATTGTTAGCGCTGGCGCTAACCGTTGTTCCATTTACGCTACCGCAGGCCGCTGTCATCGCCGCTTTGCCCGGGACAACGCAGGCGGCTATCTCCGTTTCCGAAAGTCAGCAACGCATCCGGCAGGCGTTTTCCAGCGCCGATCAGCCGTTTTATCTGGCACCGCTGGCGACGCTCTATGCATCCCGCCATATGCAGCCGCTCTGGCAGGATGCTCAGGCGGTGCAAAAATTTCAGCAGCAGCTGGCTGAAGTGGCGCTTTCAGGTGTTCAGCCACAGTTCACGCGCTGGATTGAGCGTCTGACGAATCCGGCTATTACCGGCTTTGCCCGCGATGTCGCGCTCTCCGATGCAATGCTGGGTTATCTGCAGTTTGTTTCAAATGTGCCGACACAGGGTGAAACGTGGCTCTACAGCAACGTTCCTTACAGGCTGACACAGCCGTCGATCGCGGTCGTGAATCAGTGGCAGAACGCGGTCAATGCGGGTTCTGATAACACGTTTATTGCCTCATTACAGCCGCAGCACCCACAGTATCAGCCTATGCACGCCGCGCTGAAAACGTTGCTCAGCGATAAGCAGCCCTGGCCACAACTGAAAAGCAGTGAAACCCTGCGTCCCGGCCAGGTCAGTGATGACGTTCCAGCCCTGCGTGAAATTTTGCAGCGCAGCGGCATGTTAACGGCACAGGTTAACGCGCCCGCACCGGATGACGATGCGGTGCCTGTCGCGCCGTCGCCGGTGACGCACAGCGACCAGCCTGTCGCGGTGAGTCCTTCCGCTACGCCAGTCACTAATCTGCTTACGCCATCACCGCAGTCACCGGGTAATGTCCAGGGTCAGACGCTGGAAGGGAATACCGCCAATGTCTATGACGAGACGCTGGTGGCCGGTGTGAAGCGTTTCCAGCATTGGCAGGGACTGGATGGCGATGGCGCTATCGGTGCCAGAACACGGCAGTGGCTTAACGTCTCTCCGCAGATGCGTGCTTCTCTGCTGGCGCTGAATATTCAGCGCCTGCGTCTGCTGCCGGACGATATGCACAACGGCATTATGGTGAACATCGCCAACTATTCGCTGATCTATTACAACAACGGCAACAAAATTCTTTCATCGCGCG